>CAYYNC010000146.1:0-1646 GCA_964472745.1 uncultured Solibacteraceae bacterium | reverse complement strand
TCGGCCCAGGACTTGTACTCGCGGTACAGGGCCAGCGACAGCACGCGCGCGTTGGGCGCCCGCACGCACTTCTCTTCGAGGAACATCGCGAAGGTGTCCTGCTCGGCCTCGTACTCGCGCGTGGCCTGGACGACCTCTTCGGGCACGCCGAGCCCGTCGCGCTGCCATTCCAGGCACCCCTCCAGCGCCCAGTTCAAGATCCCCGAAAACTCCCGCCGGAACATCGCCATCACCTCATGGCGGGGCTTCTGGCGGTCCTTGGGGATCGTCACGTGGAAGGGAATCAGTTTCAGCCGGTTCCACAGCGCGCGGTCGCCGCGCACCTGGGGTTTGTGATTGGTGGCCAGCCAGGGCTTGAACTCCGGGTAGAACTCGAAAAACTCGCCCCGCATGAACCGGGCCGAGAGCTTGTCGCCGCCGGTCATCTCCTTGATCAAGGACTCCGAGAGCCGCGAGCCGCGCTCGTTCTCCGAGGCCCACACGAAGCGGGCGCCCTTGAGCTTGGCGACGTCGTTCGGGATCGCTCCGTCCTTTTTGCGTAGGAACGTCTCGGTGGGTGTGCGCACGGCGTAGTCGCCGAGCAGCAGTTGGATGACGTCGACCATGGTGGACTTGCCGTTGTCGCCGCTCGCCCCGTACAGAATGAACATGGCCTTGTCGGAGGTGATGCCCGTGAGGCAGCAGCCAAAGGCGCGCTGGAGAAACGAGACCAGCCGCTGATTGCCGCCCATGACCAGTTGGAGGAACTCGAGCCAGTTGGGGCAGGAGGCCGTGGGGTCGTAGCGGACCGGCGCCAGTTTGGTGATCCGGTCCCGCTGATCGTGCGGGCGCAGCTTGCCGGTGCGCAGATCGAGCGTGCCGTTCTCGACGGTCAACAGCCACGGATCGCGGTCCAGATCGCCGGGCCGGACGGCGAAGGCCGGGTCGGCCTTGGCGAGGTTGATCATAGCCGTCTGCGCCCGGAAGGACTCGGACCGCGCCAGGTGCTTGAGGAAGTCCTGCCGCTCATCGGCGTCGCGGATTCGCTTGGCGAGCGGATACAGGCCGCGGATCAAGAGGCTGGCTAGGCGGTAGACCTCGAGCGTCTCGTCGTCGCGCCAGCGCATGCCGTCCCAGTCGAACCACCGCGTCCACTTCTCGCAGTACAGCAGCCTGTCTCGGTAGCGGGCGGCGAAGCGCTTCGCGTTGCCGAGATCGGTGAAGTGCTCGATCTGGGCGGCGGCCGCGCTGACCGCCGACGGAGGTTCGTCGGGCGGATCGTCTGACGGGCCGCCGGGTTGTGTTTCTGTTTCCGCAGGTTCCTCTTCCAAGTCGTCGCTGGCCTCCAACCGCCCGATCGTGATCGGCGAGTTCACGTTGCCCTGGAACAGGCACGCGTCGCAAAACCGCGCGCCACCGAGGTCGGATTCGACATAGGCGCAGGTGACCGGCGCCATCTTCTCGCCCGATGCCTGCTTCAGCTTGCGTTGGGTCTCGCGCCGCGTGTACTTCGGGTGCGCCTGGCTCAACTCATGCGCCCACCGTTCGGCGTCTTCGCACCGGGCGACGACCGTCAGCATGCGATACCACTCGGGTTCAGGAAGCGTGGCGGCATCGTCCCGGCAATGACGCATCCAGGCGCAACCATCGAGAATTGGCGGCAGCTT
>CAYYNC010000145.1:0-2206 GCA_964472745.1 uncultured Solibacteraceae bacterium | reverse complement strand
TAATGCCCGGCGCTGGCATCTCATGGATTGCCGCCGCGAGGCTCGCGCGCTTCGGATACTGATCGTGATAGGCGAAGATGCGCCGCTCATCGCCCTCCATCTCGGCGACCAATTCCGGGATGCCGCGCAGCAAGGCGACCAGGTTGTCGACCAGTTCCGCCGGGTTGATCACCTTTGCTTACCTCCCAAGGCGCGCTCGACAAGCAGCCGAGGTTTCATGGCCTCAAGCATCTTCCGCGCGGCCTCGACCACGGCAGCCTTGTTCTTGGGCGAGAACACCATCCAGGCCTCGCGCTTCTGGTTGGCCCAGGCCTTGATGCGGTCCTTGCGGGTTGAAAGGCTGGCCTTGGCCCGGTGCTCGCTCACCGTGCGGACCTGGAAGTTGCGCAGCAGGTCGCCGGTGAATGTCAGGTTGCGCCGGTTGCCCTTGCCCTTGCGCGTCTTCCAGATCGCATAGCGCTTGGTGAGCGGCTTGGCCGGCGCGTCTGTGGGGCCCTGCGCCGCCGCGAGCCGCGACTTCACCGCCGCGACGCCCGCGCTGCCCAGCTCATACATCTGCCGCTGGCGGAAATTGAGCAGGTCGAGTCGGAGCTGTCTCTTCTGGTAAACACGGACGCTCGGCATGCATCGTCCCACGGACTTCCGCGCAATTGACCGGAAGTCTCAATCACCCGCGAATGAATTCCGGACAATTGTCCGGAAAATGGCTCTCTGGGAATATAGGCCGACTTGTGGAAAATCTTGCACAAGTCAGCCGCTCTTGCGAAGCTTGAGCACGGCTGCGCCCTCGGCGTCGGCCTCGATGTCGAAGACCTTGTAGCGTACGCCGCCGATTTCGACTTCATCCCCGCGCACGGGCGCGCCGGGCAGATCGACTAGCCGCACGAACAGCACCGCATAAACGCCCGGCGAAGCATCCTCTGCCTCCCGTGCCGGCTGAAACACCGCACGGATCGAGGCCACGCTGCCGGCCTCGGGCAAGTAAAGGACCTCGCGCCCAAACGTCCTCAGGACGGCCGCGTCGAGGTCCTTCACTGCCGCTTGCCAAGCGCTCATGGTCAGGACTTCGTCCCCTTGACCAGCACCTCGGGCCGCAGGCAGATCGGCAGCGGATTCTGCTGCGTGTGCAGGTCGGTGCCGCGGCCAAACTTGCGCGGCTCCTGCTTGGCGTAGAGCGGCAGGCCCAAGGTGTTTGCCGTCTCGTTGAAGTCGGCCGGCGCGAAAAACGTCCGGAAGGTGTTGGCCGTGCCGAGCGGGAAGAAGTGCGCCTCGTCGTCGGCAATAAACTTCCGCACGTTGCCCGAGGCGTCGGTCGCCTGGCCGCGATACTCTTCAAACGTCACGCCGCCGAAGGTGAAGCCCGTGCGGTAGTCGTTGCCGAGCTGCTGGTTGCGCTGGTAGTACTGGAAGGCTTCTTTCACCTTCGAGTGCGTGGTGAAGGCGTCGTAGAAGCCCGAAGAGCACAGGCACAGGATGCCCGTCATGAACTCGCCTTTGAGGTTGTCCTCGATGTGGCGCTTCACTTCGAGCACCTTCAGAAGCACCTCGGTCGAAGCCGTGCCCAGCGCGAAGTTCACCGTTTTCGGCGTGATACCGAACTCGTCGTAAAGGTTATAGAGCGTCGTGCCGTCGGCGTCGAGGATCACGCCCTTGAGCGCGCCCATGCGCAGATGCTCGAGCGTGATGGCGTGCTTGTTGCGCATGTTCTGGAGCTTCAGGGCCAGCAGATCGGCCAGCGCCTCGGTCTCCGATTCCGAGCCGAAGGCGCGAATCCCTTGCACCTCCTCGGGCAGCACGGCGTCGTCGTGCGGGATGTGCGGGATCACAAACGAGCGCACCTTGCGCTTGCCCTGCGTGCCGAGGGTGCCTGGCGCGCCGACCGGCTGCGTGGGCAGCAGATTCAGCACGCCGCTCATTTCTTCGATGATGATCGTGCGGGTGCGGACGCCGGTGGCGGGCATCAGGTTCAATTGCTCGAGCCGCCCGTAGGTGTTGGGGATTTTGTTGATGGCCGCCGTCAGGGCGACCATGTTGAAGGCATCGGTGGCGAATGGGTTGAGCATCGGCATGGGTTACGCTCCCTCCCGGACGAGAATGCCCAGGGTTTTGAGTTGGCTGATGGCGGCGGCCTTCTGCGGCGCGGTGATCGAGGCAGGCCAAGTCAGGCCCTTGTCCGAGCAGATGGCATGGCGGGCAACGATCACGC
>CAYYNC010000144.1:0-2243 GCA_964472745.1 uncultured Solibacteraceae bacterium | reverse complement strand
CTGAAAAGTAAACTCCGAACCCGCGGCAACGAACTCGGTATGGAAGAGGAGTTTCTCAGCGGCGCTGGCGGTGCGCGGATCGATGACCACGTGGGCGAGGATGGCAGTGCCGCGGCCGGCGTCCCAATGAGAGCAACCAACTTCCTCCTGCGCGGGCTGGACCGCACGAACGAGGGAGGCGTCGTGGAAAGTGAGGCCGCTGCCTTCAGCGAGAGTTCCGAACAGGGAGGGGATAAGGGGGTTGCCGGGCAGATGGGCTTCGGCCCAAGCGCGAAGCGCACCTTTGATGGAGCTGCCGGGAAGGATGGGCTTGCCGTCGTGAGCCGTGAACACGGTGGCATAGTTCCCCTTAGAGGCCACCTTTGGACGGCTGGATAGTTTGGCTTCTCCGCCGTCTCCGAGGTGGAGTGGAGAGAGGGCGCGAATGGTTCCTGTGAGGCGCCAGCGGCCGATTGTTTCACGGGTGATGAGGGCGATGTCAGAATACATGGTTCATGCCTCCGGCCAGACGTAAGGAGGATTGACGACAATTTCGCCATAGCCGTTATTTGGGGTGTATGGGCAGAATTCCCACTGCTGCGATCTCAGTTCAGGGATGCTGTAGTAGGTGCAAATCGACTGGCGGAGCGGCAGGCCGGTTCGCGCGAACTGTTGGAGCGCCGCCCGCGCCGGCTCTTGCTGCCCTTCACACGGTTTGAGCAGGAAGGTGGAGCCGGCATCGGTGAGAAGGTAGGGCTTATATTGTTGCCGAAGCCTGAAGCGGCGGTGGTAGTATTCCCCGCCGACGAGAGAACAGGCGCCGAAATAGTTGACAAGGGTGAGGGCGGGGGAGAGTTCCCGCCACGCGCGCTCATATTCAGAGCGGAGCGCTTGAACCTCGGCGCCGCGTGCGGGATGTAGTTGGGCGGGGTCGATCAAGAGGGCGGGGGTCTGGAGCGTGACGATGTAGTCGTCAGCCGCGGGCACATCGAGAGGCGGCGCCTTCTCCAAGCTGACGGTTGCGCAAGCCTTGGTTTTGCCGAGGGGCTCGATGCCGAAGGAGAGAAGAGATGCGAGCTGATCCCGCGCTGTAGGGGAGAGGGCGGAGACATCGGCGGCGGCGACCCATTCCAAGCCGTGGGGGACGAGCGCCTGCCAGGCGAAGAGACCTTCGTCCCTGGCTTTGCGGACCTCACTGGCGATGGCGGTGCGGACGCGGAGATCCCTGGAGAGGGGGACTGGCCAACCCGCCTGTTCAAAGACGGCTTTGATCTGGTTTTCTTTCCAATCGATCCGGAACGACGCGCGGTTGCCGGGGGGAGGGGAGGGCAGGCGGATGGCGTTCTTGGGATCTTCTTTATCGAGCTTCACAAGGGAGAGGGGGACCTGAAGCGGGCGCGGCTTCCCGGCGCTGGCGGGGAAGGCGTGAGTGAAGCGAAGAGACGAGAGTTCGGCGGCGAGTTCATCGAAGCCGGGTTTGCCGCCGATCATGGTGGCGATGGCGCCGGTGAGGGCGGCGCCGGGGATGACCTCTCCGGATTCGAAGAGGTTGCCGGAGATGCGGCGTTTGGAGAAGACAACGGGCTGGGAGAAGGAGAGGCGGAGATTCCAGGCGTCGCCGGATGGAGCGGTGGAATGGGCAGGGGTGGCGGAACGCCGCGTGAGGGAAGCGCCGAGGACCTCGCCGAAGCCGATGCCGCGGTTGCCGCCGGCGGCGCGGATCCAAAGCAGGCCGCGGAGAATCGCATCGTCCATCCTGGGGTCGTGGACGGTCGTGCGGATCGTGCCCTGGAAGGTGAGTTCGGAGCCCGGGGCATAGGGGGATTCGATGACCTGGATCATCTGAGCGGAGGCGGCGCCTCTGGTTTCCTCCACCTGGATGCGGTAACGAGCAGGCTGACCCGAGGCGGCGGGCGTGGAGGCGTCGACAAAGTCAGTGAAATGCAGGGCGCCGCGCTGGGGGGAGTCCGTTGGCCCGCTGGCCTGATCGCCGAGCCAGAGTCTGGCCCAAGTCCCATAGCTGGGGGCGGCGGCGCTGAGTTCCTGCCATGCTTCACGGAGCAAGCCTTTGACGAGGGCGCCGGGGAGGTAAAAGCGCTCTTCGGGGCCCGCGGGGCCCGGGAACTTGCCGCGCGCCATGACGGCATCGAATCCGGGCTCGCCGATGGCGGAGGACCTGGTCAGCACCGGTCCCTTGACCTTCAATGAGCCTAAATCCGGCAGTTCGCGAGTGCCAATGAGGGCAGCCCAGGCGGATCGGCGGA
>CAYYNC010000143.1:0-2344 GCA_964472745.1 uncultured Solibacteraceae bacterium | reverse complement strand
TTTCCGGCATTACCATGCCTTAGATCACAACTCAGGCGGATAAATCAAGCGCGGCTCTTCTTTTTTGCTTGTGGAATATGGCAGCGAGACTCAGGAACCGTTGAGGTCACCGCGATTCTTGGCGTCCAGGGCCTGGGGCATGGGGGAAGAGGCAATTCCGATGGAAGGCATGGAGTTTGAGTAAAACCTCGCCGGGAGGCCGCATCGCTCTCCCGCCGGAGGCGGCAAGTGAGATCCCGGCTGGGGAGCAGCTCCGGGTTGTCGTGTTGAGGGGCCCGTCGAGCGCCGATCTGGTTCGGCGAGCTGCGGGACGGGGGCGAGTCGAAGGCGCCTATTGCCAGGAAGGCGAAGTTCTCGAGCGTTTGGTCGAGGATTCGGCGGGCGGGCGGGTTTTGCCGCACTCCGGAGCCACGTGCAGCGGGACGCCGGATCCAAAGTCAGTTGTGCGTGTTCATACCGCATGCGGGCGGCGATGATGTCGTGGCGGCACCGATCCCATGGCGATCACGTGTGTGCGAATACCACCAGGCGAATTGAGCGGTGGCGTGAAGCGGGTCTCAAATTCTCATGCACGGTGCGCCTTTACAGGCTGAACGGGCTTGGCAAGGATGAGATGGTTCGGGGATTTGGCATCCTCTCAAGTGCATGAGCGCCCCTCAAGCGATGATTGGATGAGCCCTGCGATTGGCCGGGGTTGGGGTGGGAATATGCAGCGGGGCGCTGCGCCGGAACTTTTCCGGCTCGTTCGAGCGAACTGCGCTTGGGGAACGCCGGTCCGCGGGCCAGGGGCGCGACCTTGCCGCCTACTCCGGCAGCAAGCAGCGGTCTCCGCGCGCGGCGAGGGTTCGATCGAAAGCGGCGACCGCACCGCCGGGGGGCGAGAGTTTGGGTGAAGCCGTTCTGTCCGCGTCGAGCTTGCGGGAGCGCGGCTCGACCTCGGGCGAATCCGGCAGAAACTCCACCCTCGCGCCGCCGTACAGGCGGTGGTGAACGCGCCAGGCCGCCGCCAACGTCAACGGTATGCCGTCCATGGCGGCCGATGTCGTCATCACCCTGAGGAAGCCGATCTGCGTCATACGGGGAAAGGGGATGCGCCCCGCGCGGCGGCCGCTGGGAAGTGTTCCGAGGAGGCGATGGCCGGCCAGACATTGATGTCAGGGAAGGTGAATGAGCTCATCGATTCGCACATCGGCGGGGCCGATGCGCCAAGCGCGGGGCGGGATCAGCGGGGGTTCGGGCCGGCGCCGGCACCGCGGGGGCGGCGGTTCGGTCAGTTCCACAGCCCGCTCGATACACGGCAGGATGAGCTGGCGCACAAAACATCCGCCGCGGGCTGCCGCTTCGCGAAGCCTCCGGTGGAGATCGCGCGGCAGATCGATTGAGGTTCGACGATCCGGGACTTCAAACGACCATCATAAGCGCCCGACTTAAGTCAGCCGATGCCATCCCTTGCGCCCTTCACCGCTCTGCGGGGGTCAACCGCCGCAGTCACCCGCGGGAGTTTGCAGCCGTTCACGATTGCGCGACAGCGGCGAGGCGGCAGCTCATGTTCCGGACGGAGTTCGCAGGCCGATTGACTGGGTCCCGAATAGGGCGATGAATCGAAGACACACGGTCTGTCATGGCGTGCGCCGGGCGTTCCTCAGAGCGCTCCGAAGGGGATGGCGGTGATAGCGGCGCCCAAGGGCAGATGGACGCTGCCGCCGTGGACGAGGAAGCCGGCGGCGCAGTTTTCGCCGAGGCCGGGGCGGAGGGCTTGGATGTCGGCGGCCATGGCGGGCAGAAGGATGGCGGAGAGCCTGACCTCGATGGGGACGAGAGCGGCGCCGGTTTCCACGAGGAGGTAGACCCCGACTGCGGCGGCGGTGGGCCAAAAGTACAGGCTGGGGGGCGCCGCGGCTGATGAAGGTTTTGACAATTCCGGGCAAGACGGCGGTCTCCATGATGGCTTCGTCCATGGGGCCGGCGCGAGCAAACTCCGGATCCTTCAGGCCGGCGAGGTGGCAGCGCGTGCGGGTATCAGAGAAGCAGATTTTCGGGGTCTTTACGAGACATTTGGCGATGTTGGCGTGGCAGGGCCGGAGGATGAAGACCTAGCAGGTGGCTTCCAACGCCAAGAGCCAGGCCTTGGCCGTGTTGACTGCGACGCCCAGGCCGCGTGCTCCAGCGGCGAGATTGAGGAGCTGTCCTGATCTGGCGGCGAGGGTGGGGAGGAAGGTCTGGAAGGACGTGAGGCCGCCGACGTGGCGGACGCGGGTTGCGGCGGGGTTGGGGTAGGAGTGCATGTCATTCATCCTAAATCCGGCAGTTCGCGAGTGCCAATGAGGGCAGCCCAGGCGGATCG
>CAYYNC010000142.1:0-2431 GCA_964472745.1 uncultured Solibacteraceae bacterium | reverse complement strand
CCAGAGCCTGAATGGTCGCTGTTGGTTGCTGGCGCGCGGACGTGACGAAGTTGCCGCCGTCGACGATGAAGAGATTCGGCACGTCGTGCGCGCGGCCGTAGGTGTTGACCACCGAGCGCGCGGGATCGTGGCCCATGCGGCATGTGCCCATGAGATGCCGCGAAGGATAGAAGGTGTCGTAGGGCGGGTGCCAGGTCTTGATCGCGCCGGCGGCGTCGAGGATCTCGAGCTGCCGCGCCAGCATCCACTTCATGGCGGCGAGGTCGTCGGGGTGGTGCGAGAACGTGATGCGCGCGGCGGGCAGGCCCCAGGCGTCTTTCACGTCCGGGTCGAGCGTGACGTTGTTCGATTCGCGCGGCAGCGAGGTGGTGTGGCTGAGCAGCGACATTGTGCGGTTGAAGCAGGTCTTCAGCATCTGCTTGTAAGCGGCGCCCCACTTGGGCGCATCGCCGGGCATTCCGAAGAGCGCGAACGACGCCGGGTAGAAGTCGAAGCGCGCGTCGATGCCGCCGCCGCCGTAAAAGCCGCGCTTGGGATCGGCGCGGTAGTAGTCGTGGAGGACGCGCGTGACTTGAATGCTCTTGAATTCGTTGAGCGGATGCTCGAAGAGACCGCTGGCGAAGGCGCCGTTGTCCCACATGAGGTGCTTGCCGGCGAGGCCGCTCGAGTTGGCGAGGCCCTGAGGGAAGCGCGCGGACTTCGAGATCAGCAGCAGACGCGCGCTCTCGACGCCGTTGGCGCAGAGGACCACAACCTTTGCGCGCTGCAAGACCTCGCGGCGCGCGGCGTCGAAGTAGACGGCGCCGGTGGCGCGGCCCTTCGAGTCGGTTTGGATGCGCCGCACGTAGGAGAGCGGACGGATCTCGCAGCGGCCGGTTCGTTCGGCGATGGGGATCACGGTTGCGAGCGTGGACGACTTCGATCGCATCTCGCAGCCGAACAGCTCGCAGAATCCGCAGTGCACGCACGCGCCGCGGCCTTTGTAGGGTTTCGAGATGATGGCGACCGGCGCGGGGAACGGATGCAATCCGAGACGCCTGGCGCCGCGCTCGAACAAGACGCCCGACGACTTCACCGGCATCGGCGGCAGCGGATACGGCTTCGAGCGCGGCGCCTCGAACGGGTTCGCTCCGGCGAGGCCGGAGATGCCGAGGTCCTCTTCGGCCTTGGTGTACCAGGGCTCGAGGTCGGCGTAGGTGATGGGCCAGTCGGCGAAGCCCGTGCCGGGGATCTCGCCGTAGAGCGAGCGTTCGCGGAAGTCGCTTTCGTGGAAGCGCCAGTAGTTGCGGTGAAGTGAACGGTGCCGCCGCCCACCTGCCGGCCGTATTCGACGGCCTTCAGCGGCTCGGCCTTCTCGGCTTCGGTCTTGCGGTACGTCGTCGGCTGGATGCGCGTGTCGTTGGTGAGCGCGGGCTGGAAGGCGTACTTGATCTCGTCGTGGGTGAAGTCCTTCTCGCGCAAGTATGGGCCTTGTTCGAGCACCACGACACTGAAACCCGCAACCGAGAGTTCCTTGGCGATGACGCCGCCCGCCGCGCCGGAGCCGATGACGAGGAAGTCCACCGGTTCGGAAGGCCGGTAGCGCGGCGCGCTCACTTGGGGCCCGCTTTCATCGCTTCCGCGTCGTAGTGGCCGAATGGCGGCTCGAAGGACATGCGATCTTCGAAGCCGATGAGTTTCCAGCCGGCGAGGCCGCGATTGCCGCCGTAAGCAGGGCTGCCGAAGAAACCGAGGATGGTGTGAGCGCGAAGCAGCTCGAAAAACTCCGTGCGCTCGATCGCGCGGATGAGCTCGATCTGCTGCGCAGTTGTGAGCGATGCGATGCTTGACGACTGCGGGAAAAGGCGGAGCCGCACGCTGCGCGCCTCATCGAGTCCCTTGCGATACGCTGCGCGCTGAGCGGAGTCGAAGGTCGAGAGCGCGCGGTCGATGAAGTAGACAACGCCGGCCTCGCGCGCGCCGGGCGAGTCATCCGAAGGAATGATCCGCGCCGTGAGCGCCTCGATGTCGGCGGCGGCCGCGGCATCGAGCGCTTCGAAGCGCGCGGGAGTCGAGGACGTGGCAGCCTGGTGCGCATGCTGCTGCGCCGCGGCGATAGCCGAGGTCGCCAAGATCCAGTCGCGTCGCGTGAAGTCCATGGATCTGTTTATGATCGTGCGTTGCGGGAGGAATCCGCAAGCCGCTGCGTCGGCGCGCGGCGCCGCGCCGGGAGATTGTCTTTGCGGCGGCGCCTGCGGGGAACGCGATCGCGGACGATCCGGGCAGCAGGCGGACCAGGATGCTCTCGGCCTGATGCTCGATCGGGTGTCCGTAGGCCGCGGAGCCCACTGAGGCTCTAACTGTAGTGAGCAGCGAGGAGGTCCACGAGTTGGAGACAACGCGCCGGATCAGGGCTGCGCCGCCCAAGAAGGCGACCCGCTACATTGCTGGG
>CAYYNC010000141.1:0-2650 GCA_964472745.1 uncultured Solibacteraceae bacterium | reverse complement strand
GGCCCAGGTCTCCCGAGCCGTCGGCCTTGCGCCACTTCACCGCTCCAGTGTTGGGCAGGCGCACAAGGCCGGTAGCAGCCTTATTGCCGGAGCCGAATTCCGCACCGTCGACGAAGCTCTTCTGGCCAGTAATGGTCACCGCGCCGTCCTTGCGAACGTAGTTGCGGCTGGACGCCGTGCCGAGATCCTGCTCAATGGCGATGACGGCTTCTTGAAGCGCCTTGATATAGGCCGAGACCATGTTGGCGCGCACCGTTGCGCCGGAAGTGTGCTGCGCCGCCACGGTGCCGAACGCGCCGCGCTGGCAGCCGGTGAACTGCGTGGCGGTCTTGCCGGTGTAGACGATCAGTTCGTCGTCGATGGAGAGGATGCCGTACTCGTCGGGGAAGCCCACGCCTGTCGACTCGACGCTGATGGTCGTGTCGGCGGCGTAGACCGGCATCGTGGTGATCGTTTCGAGCGGCTTCGCCGAGAAGGCATCCGCAGGCGAGTAGAGACTCGATGCGTCGTCGATGGAGTTCGGAAACTTACTCGGCATTCATCCTCCTGGCGTTCAAGCGGAACGTGTTCATCCGGCTGCTGGCCGCGGGCGCATAGGCCACGGCAACGGGCGCTTCGGGCGAGCGCGCGGCGCGCGGGCGGCGGTAGGAGACGAGCGTCGCCGTGGATTGCGTAGTCACCTCGAGCGGCACAGGCCGCGAGTTCAAACAGAACTGATCGAAGGCCCAGAAGCAGAACGAGTACAATCCGCGATTCCGCCACATGCCGTACGCCTCGCGCATCGGCGGATCGGGCGGACCGTAGATGCCGGCCAAGTACATGCACTCCGACGCCGGGCGGCCGAGCTTCAGCGGGAACTCGAGCGTCTGCCGCATGAGCCGCGCGTTCTTCTGCCAGACGTCGTAATCGAAGCCTTCCGCGCGGAAGTACTTCACGCCATACGCGGACGTCTTCCACTCATTGGGCAGGTTCACGTGGAAGTTGAGCGCGCGGAAAGCCGGGTCCGGCGCGGGCTTGCCCTGGTTGGCGTCGAGCGGCCAGAGGCACTCGAACACCGCCGAGGGATGGAACCGCCGGACGTAGCTGATCACCTCGGCGCAGTACTCCCAGATGCGATCGCGCAGGAAGTCGGCCGCTTCGATGTCGTCGTGGGGCGAGTCGGTGTTGGCCAGGAACCGGTGCAAGGGCCGCCCGTAGCGTGCCTGAAACGCCGCTTTCGTGTCGTCGTCGTAGAACGGCATGCCGGAGGCGTTCGGGAAGTACCACCACTGCGTCTCGCCGAACTGGAGCACGATGGGCAGCCCGGCGGCGGCGATCTCGTCGGCGCACTCCTTGTACATCTGCTTGAGGTAGTTCCGCACGCGCGGGCCGAAGTGCATCTGGTGTGACGGAATTGGCAGGAAGACGGGCTCGCCGTCCCAGTAGCGCGCGGCCATCGCCATCGGCGGCCGGTAGCACTCCATGGAGAAGGCGAAGCTGGCGTCGATGCCGGCTTGCTTGAACTCGCGCGCGAGATCCCTGATCCAGTTCCGCGCGCCGTGGGTCATCACAGGCGAGATGGTGTCGATCATCTCCCAGTCGCCTTCCGTGCCCGGTTGGTCGAGCGGCGGCGTGCCCTGCGTGACGCTCAACTGCGGACTGGCCGAAATCGTGAAGGTGTAGCTTGGCGCGCGGGAGCGGATGTGGACCGAGCCGCCCTCACTGGTGCACCAGACGCCCGGGAATGTGACGTTGATCATGGCGCGCAGGTGCGCGGCGATGTCTTCGGTCGAGAGGCCCGCGCCAGGCGAGAAATAGAGCGTCGTCCCGGAGAGGTTGATCCAGAGCGGCTGGTCAGGCTCCCAGGCGTTGATGGCGACCGTGCAGTTTGGATAGGTCGCCTCGACGCGCCGGCGTTTGTTGTTCCAGAAGACGCCCATGTAGACGTCGGCGTGGCCCAGGAAGCCCAGTTGCTTCAAGTGCCAGACTTGCCAGGCGGGCGGCTTCTTGTAGCCGTGGTCAGTGTCGAAGTCGATCGCGGCCGAAACGTCGGGGTAGGTCTGCGGCGGATCGGGCGGGTCCTGCGGTTCGAGAGGCCACAGGTAGTCGAAGTAGAAGTAATAGCCGTTGCTGGATGGGTGTTTGTCGAACAATGCGCGGATCTCGACCGAGTGCGTCCCGCCAGGCAGTGCGGCGGCGAGTTTCTTCATCGCCGCGAGACCGTTGTAGTCGTTCAGGTAGAGATCGTGTACGACAGGCGCGCCGCCGTCGATGGCAACTTCGATCCGGCCTGCGTCGCGTCCGAGCCAGGTGCCGAGGTAGAGATCGTGCTCGAGCGGGTATGAGTAGCGGATGGTGACCGCCCGCCGATCCTGGGCGTCGTTCGGCGCGCAGCGCTTGGCGTGGCCGAGCGACCACCACTGTGTGGGCCAGCTCGCGCCGTAGCGGTAATCCTCCCAGAAGCCCTCGTACCGGCAGCGGCCATCGGATTCTTCGATCCGCGGCGCGTCGCCGCCAACAGCCAACGTCCGGTCGCCGGTGACCGTGAGGTTTGAGATGCGCGCCTGCCACTCGATGTCCGAGCGCGTGCCGGTAATGGTCGAAATGCGCTGGATGCGCGTGCCTGGAGCCCAGGACTGCGGGGTCGAGGAGTCCTCGCCGCGGCGCACCA
>CAYYNC010000140.1:0-2689 GCA_964472745.1 uncultured Solibacteraceae bacterium | reverse complement strand
CGGCGACTGGAACTATCGTGTACTACCGAGAGTTGACTCACTTATTTCCTGACAGTCCGTTCGCCTCGGCGGCCAGGCGACGCTCGAAATTCCAGGCAAGGAAGCTGAGTCGATGGCCATTGCCGACCGGGCCCTCGAACTCGGTATCAACTACATCGATACCGCCGCCGGCTACGGCAATGGCGTCAGCGAAAGGCATATCGGCCTCATCCTCAATCGCCGCCGCTCGGGAATCTGGCTCTCCAGCAAAACCGCCGGCCGCACCTACGACGGATCCATGCGCCTGCTCGAACGCAGCCTCGCCAACCTCCAGAGCGACTACATGGACACCCGGCAACTCCACAACCTCCAACGCCTGGAGGAATTCGACCGCATCTTCGCCAAAGACGGCGCCATCCAGGCGTTCGTCAAGGCGCGCGACCAGGGAATCGTGTGTTGTCTCGGCGTCACCGGCCACTTCGAGCGCAACAACGTGATTCAGGCTTTGGAACGTTTCCCCTTCGACACGATCCTGATGTGAAGCCTCAACTTCTGCGCCTGCCGTGCCCGCCCTGCTCAGTGTGCACAAGGTACGCGGCCTTCCGACTCTCCCGCCTTCCCCTTCCCGCCGTTTGAGATGACGGGTATACTGATTAAAACTGGGTGATTCCGCCATTGTCAGTAAGAGGAGAACTGTTCATGTTGCCGTCCCGCCCTGGGCTGAAAGCCCTTGCCGCCTCCGTGGCATTCGCTTCGCTGATTCCAGCACAGCCACCCCTCCCTGGGGTGCCGGACGATTGCGCTCACCCCTATTGGAAAAACTCCCTCCGCTGTCAGGCGCTTCGGCTCACTGGATCCTCGCTTCCTCCTCAACCGAATGCCGGCGACCGCCCCACCAACGTCGCCAGCCTTCGCGATCACACGCGGGTGTTTCTGAAAGACCGCAACCTGCGCTGCGTCGACGGCACTCGCCCCGTCCTTTACGTCGCACCCGCTCGCTGCACGCAACCCGGCGGCTGCCTGCAACCCGGCGGAGCCGTGGCGCCCTTCGGCGCCGAGATCGAATCCGACAACTGGATTGTCTCTTTCACCGGCGGCGGCGCTTGCCATGCCCGTGACACCAACGGCGATGGCGTTTACGATGACGGAACCAACTGCACCAGCGTCTATCCCTCCGAACGCAGCGAGATGGGCACCGCCACCGAGCCGCCCATGAAAAATCTCGGCCCGCCCGCCGGCTCATCCGGCATCCTCAGCCGCGACCCGGTCCTCAATCCCGTCTTCGCTTCCTACCATAGCGTCCGGGTCGAGAAATGCTCGTACGATCGCTACAACGGACGCGCCGAACACCCGAACGTCGCGGGGAGCCTCGACGGCCAACCGTTCACCTACACCCTTTACAGCCACGGACAACTCATAGCCGAATCCGCCATCGACGAACTCCTCAACGGCCTCTCCTACACCACCTGGGACGACTCGAACCAGGACGGCATCGTCGACGAGCGCAAAGCCCGCCTCCCGCGCCTTGCTTCCGCCCGCCAGGTGCTCCTTGTCGGCCACTCCGGCGCCGCTCACGGACTTCGCCACAACGCTGACCGCCTCGCCGCACGCATCCAGCGCGGCGCCGCGCACCCCGATGTCCGCGTGGTATTCGACGCCAACTTCCTTCCGTCCATTGAAGGCGAAGCCGCCTTCGCCCCCGGATTGAACGGCAATCCCTACACCGGCCAGTGGGTGGGAGCCTCCTCCGCCTCCGGCCAGCCGTTCACCTACGATGGCCAGGCCTTCCATCGCTCCGGATTTGTCGCCGAACAACTCGACTCCTGGCAGACCGCTCTCGATGAATCCTGCCTCGCCGCCCATCCCCCCTCAACCCAGTGGCAGTGCCGCGACCGCCAACACGTCCTGTTCAACCACCTCTCCACCCCAATGTTCGTCCGCGAGGATCAAGCCGACCCCAACACCGAACATCTCGATGGCGGCGCCGGCCACCCCATCACCTGGGCCCTCCTAGCCGGCTGCTCCTACCAACCCGGGCCGCCCGCCCCCGGATGCGACGCCCGCTTCGCTCCCCTCATCGAGCACCGCCCGCGCCTCCTCGATCTCGCCCGCTGGCTCCTCGGCGGAATCGGCACGCGTTCGGAAATCGCCCGCGGCGTCGACTCCAGCCTCGGCGCGGGACAGAGCCCGTCGGTCTACCTCTGGATGCCGATTTGTTTCAGCCACGCCGGAGCCTTTTCGAACGATGCCTTCTTCTCCACGGGGATCGTCGAGGGCCCGCAAACGCTTTCCATGCGCCAGGCCCTCGAATCCCTCCTCGCTATGCCCGCCCGCAACGCCATCGACTGGCGGATCCACGGCAACGTATGCGGCCGCCCCATGAGCAGCGACTGCAACTTGCCCCCCGCACCATAACTGCGTTGAGAAGACGGCCACCCCCTCAACCCTCAGGGCGTCATGCGCGTGGCCGTCACCGTGACGCTGAACTCGCCAAGCTTGGCGCCGCTGAGGTCAAGTTCCGTATTCTCGCAAGTGCCGTTGGCTTGCAGCCCGTCCTCGGTGCTGTCTGGCTCTGTCAATAGATACTCACGCGAGTTCGAAAGTGTCCAACCGGGGCGCCTCTCTGGATCGGCCTGTTATGCCGAGCTCGGCATAACAGGCCTTATGCGGAGCGCACCATTATGCCGAGTTTTCGAACTGGCGGTTGACA
>CAYYNC010000139.1:0-2764 GCA_964472745.1 uncultured Solibacteraceae bacterium | reverse complement strand
GCGGCCTCGCAGACCGTCGAAGGCCAACTCGGCGCATTGCGCCGCGAGTTCAACAACCTGCGTGAGGACATCGGCGCGAAGTTCCAGGATGACTTCAAGGCGGTGATTGGCAACCTGCGCGGTCTGGTCGGATGGCTCCGGGAAAACACTGACTTGCTCAAGAAGTTCGGCGAGGTGGCGCTGTGGGTTTCAGGCGTTCTGGCCACCTACGCTCTCGCCGACAAGATCATGGCGCTCGCGAAGTCCATCGCCGCGCTCCAACTCGCCAGCATCAACCCGTACGCTCTGCTCGCAGTCGGCGTGGTGGGCGCGGGCTTCGCCATCTACTCGCAGTGGAAGGACACCCAGGATCAACTTCAGGCTCGCTTCGACGAGATGCAGCGGAAGGCGCTGCGCGAAGATCTACTGAGCGGAAGGACGAGCGTCGATGCCCTTCGCAAACAGGGCATGACCGATGACCAGATCCGCGAGCTCATCAGCGGCAAACGGTGGCTCCCTGGCGAGCAGTCGTTCGACTATGAAGGGCCGAAGCTGACCATCAAGTCGTCACAGGAGCCGAACCTCGAAGCACTGAAACGGGCGGCCGAGATCCGGAAGCGCCAGTTGGATGTCGAGCGCGAGAGCGCACGCGCGCTCGAAGAAGCACGCCGACGCGGGCTGACTGGATTCGCGAGAGACGTGGCCGAGGTCCAGGAGCAGATCCGCAAGTGGACCACGTTCGTGGACGAGCGGGGCAACGAGCGGCAGATCGCACTCACGCGCAAGGCCTGGGAGAACGTCATCGGCGAACTTCGTGAGCGGCTCGCGAACTGGCAGAAGGAAGTCCAGGAAACCAACCGCAAGAATCTCGCCGAGTATCTGGCTGCGGAAGAAGAGGCCGCGCGGCGGCGGCTGGAAGTCGAGTCGCATCTGTTCAGCCAGCGGCTGGCCTACAACGAGGAGATTTCGAAGCGGAACCTCGATCACCTCGAGCAAATGCTCGGCATCGAGGAGGCGCGCGCCGGGATCGCGCGCGAGGCCCAACTGCGGGCCCTCGAGGCTACGAATGCACAGACGCTGGAGCAGAAGGTGGCGGTCGAGCAGCGCAAGGCGGCGATCGAGATTGAGTACCTCACCCGGGTACACGAGATCCGAATGCGGCTATTCGATCTCGAAACCTCGCGGATGGTGATCGAGGAAGAAGCGACACTGAAGCGGCTCGGTTACCGGGCCGACGAGATTCAGGCGCGCATTGCAGAACTCACCGCGCAGCGGGACGAGATCCGGCGGTTCCAGCAGGAGGCCACCGACGCCGCGATCCAGGGCGCGCGCGAGAATGCGGCGATCCGCCAGGCGCAGTTGGTGCGCGACCACAACCAGCGAATCTTCGATTCCTTCAAACGCCAGGCCGAAGGTGTATTCGACGCGCTGCTCACCAAGTCGCAGTCGATCTGGTCGGCCATCGGGAATTCGCTCAAGACCGCTCTATTGACCGCCATCAAGGATGTCGTTACGAGCCGCGTGGCCGCGATGCTGATGCAGTTGTTCACCGGGACTCGCGTTTCGCTCGCGGGTGGTGGAGTTCCCAGTGGTGGCGCACTCGGCAGGCTGGGCGGGTTGGTCGGCGTTGGCGCAGTGCCGGTCTTCGGACAAGGCGGCGGTCCGATTCCCGGCGGCGCTGCCGGAGGGTGGGGTACGCCTCCCTTCATTCCGTCTGGCAAGGACGGCGGATGGGCTGGAGTGCTCGGCGGCTGGAAGGACTTCCTCGGTTTCGGCGGCGGCGTCCAGTACGCGCCGGGCAAGGCCGTGACCTGGGAAGCCGCCACCATGGGCCAGAAGCTTTCGGCGCTTGGCCGCTCCAATGTCGCGCTGCTGGGTGGCGCAGCGCTCGCGATGCTGGGCCTCCAGCGCGGCGGCCTGTCGGGTCTCGCGATGACCACGGCCGGCAGCGCGATGATCGGCTTCAAGTATGGCGGCCCGCTCGGCGCGGCCATCGGCGCCGGGGTGGGTGCGGTGGCCGGCCTCGTGCGCCTGTTTGTCAAGGGCGCGCAGGAAAAGGCCCGCGAGAAGATCAAAGCGACCTACGGCATCGACATCCGCGAGAAGAACATCCTCGCCGAGATCGTGAACATCGCCAAGCAGGGCTTCGGCGGCAACCTCGACATGGCCATTCGGAGCCAGCAGATCAGGGACTTGGTTGAACTGTATGCGTTGTCGACAGGCCAGAGCACATCGGGGCTTCCCGCCACGGTCAAGCCGGTTTCGCTCTTGCAACAAGGCGGCAGCCTCTTCCAGCCGAGTTCGGGCGGCCTGACGCTTGACCGCATCGGCGGCGGTGCGCCATCTGCCGCTGCGCCCACGGTGATCAACATCACGGTGCCCGGCGCGAAGGAGTTCTTCGAGAAGGAAACGGTGCGCGTGGTGGTCGAGAATCCGCGCGCCGTGCAGTCCGCAACGATGGCGGCAACCAAGCAGAACGCCGGCCGCCGAGAGATGACTGGCCTGCAACTCAGTCCCGGATTGATCGTGTCATGACCCGAAATGAACTCATCGAAAAGATTGCCCAGGCCATCGCAGAGATGGAGGGCTTCTATCGCACGGCCGGGCAGCCGACCCTCGCTCAGCGCAATGCGAACCCGGGCAACATCCGCCGGTGGCGGGACAGTCGCGGCAGGCCCTACCCGACCTCGAAGGGCTACGTCGACTTTGTCGCGTGGGCGTCGGAGCGCTTTCCCGGCGCCTCGCGCGAGGAGATGAGCCGCCGTGCCATCGAGGAAGGCTGGCG
>CAYYNC010000138.1:0-3086 GCA_964472745.1 uncultured Solibacteraceae bacterium | reverse complement strand
GATAGCAACCACTTGGGCTTCGGCTGCTCTGTTCCAACTGCCGGATTTAGGATGAGACATCCCAAGTGACGCGATTCATGCTTACCCTCCGATGTAGTCCCACAACTCGAGAATGTGAAGGAAGGCGGCGGGGCCCAACTGGCCGTGAAGCTGTCCGAGGAGTTGCCTGGTAGCGGCCGGGGCGACGTTGCGACCCTCGATGAGGTCGCTGACGGTTTTGTTGAAGTCGAAGTTGCCGCCCTTGATCAATGCGCGGACGTGCTGGTGAAGCTTCCGGCGAGAGATTGTGGCGCGAAGCACCGGCATGGCTGTGGCGAGGGCGGAGATGTCGGCCAAGCCGAGGCAGACGCCGCGCCCCGCGGCGAATTTGAATCTCTGATTGAGGAACTCGGTGAGATCCCTGCCGATGGCGTCGAAGCTCTCGAGGACCTGGTACATGGCGGCGTTGGTGCGCCCGCCGCGGGTCTTGGCTTCGTCGACCAACTGGCTGGCGAGGCGCTTGACGGAGTGGATGGGGGTCTTATGATGGCAGAACACGACAGCGCCGGAATAGGAGACCTCGGGCCAACTCTGCGCCTGTTGGTAGAAGGTCTGGAGGGCTTCCCACCCGAGCCAGGCGGGAACGATGAAGGTGACCTCGTCGCCGCCGTAGACAACGATCTCCACGCGCAGGCGACCCGCGGGGGCCCACCATTCTGGGGGGATGGATCCGCCCGGCGCCTGGAGGAGAGCCTGGAAAAAGCGCTTCTGCTGGTCTTTGACGTTCCTGGAGAAACGCTGCAAGTCGGTGAACGATTGCTGAGCGACGTATTTGTCACCGAAGCTGTTCCCGTCAAAACGGAGCAGGGCGATCTTGTCGCGTGCATTGCCGTATTCGGGGCCCCCGGCGGCCAATTCACTGAGGTGTTCTGCGACCTCAAAGTCGTCGCGATTGAGGATTTCCTGCAAGAGAAGGCGTCTTTGGCGGCGCCCCAACTGGCGGCGTTCGTAGGAGAAGTCGCTCTGGGTTTTCTTTTCGGGAAGGTCGTGGCGATCTTCAGCGGGGCGAACGAGGTCGATCATGCAGACCTGCGCGCCGGGTTTGAGCTCGGGGTAGACGACCGAGGGCGCCTGCATCTGTTGCCAGCGGACATCGGACTGGAGATCGGCCAGGGTTTTCTGAAAACGGTCAGGTGCGCCTTCTTCCGCGACGGCGAAGAAGACGGTGGCGTGGCGCAGAATCGGGATGCCATTCAGAGCGCCGACGATGCGCCGGCGGACATCCGGCGCGTCCGGACCGTCGAGGCGGAAGAGCCCTTGCGATGCGCCACTGATGAGGTTATGGGGAGGAACACCGAGTCCATGAGCGACGTCCCGGCCGATATTGAGGACGGACAAGCCGCCGCCGCGGGTGGTGCTCAGATCCTCGCAATCGCCGAAGAGGGTGTCGAGGTTCATGGCCTCGACGAGGCAGAGGAAGGTCACGATCGTTGCCTCCAGAGCAGGTGCAGGCGCAACAACGCGATCAAGAAGATGACGATGACTGCGACGGCTGCAAACAAACTGATGAATTCACGCAGATCCGGCGCCAACAGCGCACCGGTGAAGGGGAAGCGGGAGTAGGTTGAGGCGCCGAGCCATCTGGCCAGCGGCGGGGCGATCACGTCCGCGAGGGTAAGGGAGAGTCCGGCGGGGATGATCCACAGGTTGATGAAGTCCCAGAACCGCGTGCGGGCCCATTCGGCCAGGAGGGACTTGTCCTCGATGACGCCGCGGTAGAGGGCCTCGGCGCCGGTCCTTTCGCGCAATTGGCGGAAGAGGTCCTGCCCTTGCACCTGGGGGCTGACCTCGGTGAACCAGAAGCGGCTGGAGAAGATGGCCATGTCACGCTCGATGTCTTCGAGTTCTTTCCGCAGTTTCAGGAAGCTTCTGATCCGGCTGCCGGCGAAGAGGCGGGTGGCTTCGGCGACTCTGTTTTGCAGGATCATGAGGGCGGCGCGCTGAAAATGGGCGAGGAAGAAGATCTGAAAATACTGGCGCCACCACGTTTTGCGGACTCGTTCGACCCAGCCAGGGGGATCGGCGCCGATAGCGATGACACGGGCGAGGGTGAGCGGTCCCACGATCCAGCGATCCCTGAACCTGCGCCCTTTGCCATCCCACCACCGGTCGTAGGTGGCCTCCGGAAGACGGGCTGCACGGAATTGGGGCGCGTAGGTCATGAAACCCGAGGCGTCGGCTTCAGCGATACCGAACCACTCATCGTCGGTGAGGGTCTCCGGCTCGGGGGTGCCGATGAGGGCCATGACCGCCATTCTGTAGTCGCCGATAGGATGGACCCTGATGCCGGCGCGGGTGAGGCAGCCGAGAAGAGTTTGCCAATGGGGGAGAAGGACGGGCTCCCTGGCGGAAAGCACATCCTCCAATTCCTTTTTGCCATCGAGGTCGGGAGTGGGTTCGCCGGGCGGAAAACAGGTGAGGAGAACCTGCTCTGGCGCGCCGCCTCCGATCCACTCCTTGTTGTCACGCTGCTTGTAGTGCTGATAATGGACGGTTCTGAGGTAGGAAATCGTGTTGAGGACAGTGTCCCAACAAGTGACGCAGCGGGAAGTCAAGCGGGCGACGAACATGGCGGAGCCATCGTCCATCAGGTAGAACCAGAGGCCGAGGATTTTGAAGGAATCCTGCCAGTCTCCTTCCTTGATGAAGAGGGTGGCGTCGGGTGGGGGGCTGGAATAACGGTAAAGGCGGAAGGGCCGTTCGATGTGGGGGGTTCGCTCGCCATAGAGCAGTTTTCGAACGAAATCGTGGAGGAAGGCGAGCTCGGAGGCGGCGTAGCCTTTGTCTTCCTCCGCGGCGCACCGCAGGAGGGTATCGGTGACTTCCTTCCAGTGATTTGCATCGAGCGCCGCCGCAGCGGCATCGGTCACGGGGGTCCTGGAGCCGTCCTGTGTCAGCCGGATGGGCCAAAGGAGGGCCACATCGAACAGGTATACGGGGCGTTGGCGCCCCGGAATGGAGACGAATGCCGATCGCGCCAAGGAAGTACTATATTGTCAGCAATCATCAGAAAGCGTAGTTTTCTGAGCGCCATTCGACATCATCCG
>CAYYNC010000137.1:0-3115 GCA_964472745.1 uncultured Solibacteraceae bacterium | reverse complement strand
ACCCATTCGCAACCGATGCCTTCAACATGGTCGCCCTGACGGCGGCCATCAACAAAATCCCCAACACCTACGGGCGGCTCGAGCAATTGAACCTGATGCCCGCCACCGGCGTCCGCACCCGCACGATCATCATCGAAGAAATGAGCGGCGTGTTGAACCTGCTTCCCACGCAGCCGGTCGGCGCGCCGGGCACGCTCGGCACGCAGGCGAAGCGCAAGGTGCGCTCGTTTGTGATCCCGCACATCCCGCACGACGACGCCGTGCTGCCCGAGGAGGTGCAAGGGATTCGCGCCTTCGGCTCGGAATCGGAGACCGAGGCGCTGGCCGATCTGCTGGCCCTGAAGCTCCAGAACATGCGCAACAAGCACGCCATCACGCTCGAGCATCTGCGCATGGGCGCGCTGAAGGGCGTGATCCTCGACGCCGATGGCTCCACGCTCTACAACCTCTACACCGAGTTCGACATCACGCCGAAGACGGTCAACTTTGCGCTGGGCACGGCTTCGACCGAGGTGCTGCTCAAAGTGCTCGAAGTGAAGCGCCACATCGAGGACAATCTCAAAGGCGAGTTCATGACGGGCATCCTGTGCCTGTGCTCTTCGGGCTTCTACGACGCTTTCACCACGCACTCGAAGGTGAAGGAAGCCTTCCAGTACTACCAGCGCAACCAGCAGCTCGGCAACGACTACCGCACGGGCTTCACCTTCGGCGGCGTGACGTTTGAAGAGTATCGCGGCCAGGCGACCGACGCCTCGGGCAACGTGCGGAAGTTTATTGCCGACGACGAGGCGCACTTCTTCCCGCTCGGCACGGCCAACACCTTCCGTACGTTCTTCGCGCCGGCCGACTTCAACGAGACGGCCAACACGCTGGGCCTGCCGCTCTACGCCAAGCAGGAGCCGCGCAAGTTTGGCCGCGGCACCGACCTGCACACGCAGCAGAATCCGCTGCCGATCTGCCTGCGGCCCGAGGTGCTGGTCAAGGGGACGAAGTCCTGACCATGAGCTCCTGGCACGAGGCAGTGAAGGACCTCGACGCAGCGGTCGTCAAGACGTTTGGGCGCGAGGTCCTTTACTTGCCCGAGGCCGGCGGGCAGGCGGCGATCCGCGCGGTGTTTCAGCCGGCGCGCGAGGCAGAAGACGCCTCGCCGGGCGTTTATGCGGTGCTGTTCGTGCGGCTGGTCGATCTACCCGGCGCGCCGGTGCGAGGCGATGAAGTCGAGATCGGCGGCGTCCGCTACAAGGTCTTCGACATCGAGGCCGACTCGGAAGGCGCAGCCGTGCTCAAGCTTCGCAAGAGCGGCTGACTTGTGGAAGATCTTCCACAAGTCGGCCTGCATTTCCAGCGAGCCAATTTCCGGACAATTGTCCGGAATTCATTCGCGGGTGACTGAGACTTCCGGTCAATTGCGCGGAAGTCCATGGGGACGGTGCATGCCGAGCGTCCGCGTCTACCAGAAGAAGCAATTGCGGCTCGACCTGCTCAACTTCCGCCAGCGGCAGATTTACGAACTGGGCAGCGCGGGTGTCGCGGCGGTGAAAGCACGGCTGGCGGCGGCGCATGGCCCTACGGACGCGCCCGCCAAACCACTTACCAAACGCTACGCGATCTTCAAGACGCGCAAGGGTAAGGGCAACCAGCGCAACCTGACCTTCACCGGCGACCTGCTGCGCAACTTCCAGGTCCGCATGGTGAGCGAGAACCGGGCCAAGGCCAACCTTTCGACCCGCAAGGACCGGATCAAGGCCTGGGCCAACCAGAAGCGCGAGGCCTGGATGGTGTTCTCGCCCAAGAACAAGGCTGCTGTGGTCGAGGCTGCACGGAAAATGCTCGAGGCGATGAAGCCCAGGCTCCTCCTCGAGAAGTCGCTCGGAGGCAGGCAGCGATGATCAACCCAGCAGAACTCGTTGACAACCTCGTCGCCTTGCTGCGCGGCATTCCGGAACTGGTTGCCGAGATGGAGGGCGATGAGCAGCGGATCTTCACCTACCACGATCAGTATCCGAAGCGCGCGAGCCTCGCAACGGCAATCCACGAAATGCCGGCGCCGGGCATCATGGCCGCCTGGCAAGGAACGAGCCCAGGGAGCTTCGGCGGCGTGGACGTCTGGCGGCACCAGGTGACCCTTTATCTGCGGGCGCGCGAGACTTTCGATGGTGACCCGCCGACCGCCTACTATCGCTTGTTCCGGCTGATCACGAAGGGTGTACCGGCATCTGCGGGTCTGCCGTTGCTCAACGCCACGGTCCATCCGTCTTGCTACCCCATGGACCTGCCGCTGATCCAGCGGCAGACCGACGCCGAGGGTCTCGACTATTTCGAGGTGCCGCTGAGTTTCACGGAGATGGGAGATGACTGAGACCGTACTCATGCGCTCGCCAGACGGCGAGGAGCAGGAAGTAGAGGCCACGCCGGCAAAGATCGTGCCGCTTATGGTGCGCGGTTGGCGGCAGGTCACGGAAAAGGAGGTAACGCCTGATGTCCGTCGCGCGGATGCAGGAAATCCAGATCTGCTTCGGTAAGCAGAAGCAGGCCGACATCTCGACCGCCAACACTGCGGTCCAGATGTGGCAGTTGCGCAAGCTCAACGCCGCGCTCGCCAATCCGAAGCTCTCGACCGAAAACGACGCCGAGGAGTTCGGCAAGGGCCACGAGTTCGCCACGCAGTCCTTCCAGACTTCCTGGGACGTGAACGGGACGCTCGAGAAATACCTCGGCGCGGAGATCGCCGCGTGGGCCATGGCCTACGGCTTGGGCAAGGTGGTCAAGTCGGGTACCGCGCCGAACTTCACCTACACTTGTACGCCCCTCTTCCCCGCTAACGGCGACGCGGCTGAGCTGCCTTACTTCAGCTTCGTCGAACAGATCCGCCCGGGCGCAGGCGTCGTGGTCGACCGGATGGCGGTGGGCTGCGTCGTCGAAGGCTGGACTATCTCGATCGGCTCGGGCCCCGGCCGCGCCAATTCAAAGATCACCGTCGAGTTCGTGGGATCGGGCAAGTACATCGAACCCTCGGGTATCACGATGCCGGCGGCGACGCTGGAGAAACTGCTGCCATCGGCGTCGCTGGCGCTGACGATCAACGGCGTCAACTACGTCTCGAACAAGAACATCG
>CAYYNC010000136.1:0-3458 GCA_964472745.1 uncultured Solibacteraceae bacterium | reverse complement strand
ACGCTACGGTACGGCGAAAAAACAACTCCCCCAGTGCGAAAACGAACCTGGCGAAGTCGTTGATTCCCAAACAACTCCGCCGGAAAACCCGGTACCACAGGCTTCGGCCTCTGCCGCAGAGTCCGAACCCGGCCCCGACCCCACCCCACCGCCTCCCACAGACCCCGGCAGCGACGACCCGGCCGCCCCTGTCGGCGCCGGAAATAGCCACCTGCCCGAGGTGGTTGTCCCCCAACCAGGCCCGCTTCCCGGCAAGAATGCCCCTTCCCAACACCCCAACGGAAAACCTAACTCCCAACAACTCAACAGCTTGCGGTGTAAAATAAGAGTAGAGACCGGCCCTGCTCCGGCCCGTCCATGGAATTTGAAAACTCGATGTAACACGAAATCAACCACATACACACGATGTATGGATTTCTCTATTGACCGACCACAATATCTTGGGGTATTGTTACCACTGCCACCCCGGTTTTCGCGGACAAAAGCACCTGCCCGCAGGATCGGGGGCCGGTCCTTTAAAAGTGGGAAGATCCTGAGGAGCAGAACATGGGTCAGATAAGTGTCAACCTGAGTGCGATGGCAGCAACGCACCGCCGCAACCTCAAAATCGAAGAGCGCAAAGGGTTGTCGTTCCCCCGCTACTTCACGGCCCGTTTGGAGCCTGGCAAAACCCCTTACGACGAAGTCCGCTGGGAAACCCGTACCGCCTCGATTGGCAATGACAAGGGCGCGGTGATCTTCGAGCAGAAAGATGTCGAAGTCCCCGCCGACTGGTCCCAGACCGCCACCAATATCGTGGCCTCCAAGTACTTCCATGGACGCCTCGGATCGCCCGAACGCGAGCGCTCCGTCGCCCAGCTCGTCCACCGCGTCGTGGACTCCATCACCGAGTGGGGCGTCAATGGCCGCTACTTCGCCACACTCGAAGACGCCGAGAACTTCCGCAACGAGCTCGCCCATCTGATGCTTGCCCAGAAGGCCTGCTTCAACTCGCCCGTCTGGTTCAACGTCGGCGTCCAGGAAGAGAATCGCGGCTACGGCTGGTACTACGACGAAGCGGCGGACAGCGTCAAAAAGCTCGACCGCTCCATTCACCGCCCGCAGTGCTCCGCCTGCTTCATCAACTCGGTTCAGGACTCCCTCGAGTCCATCCTCGACCTCGCCAAAACCGAGGGCATGCTCTTCAAGTGGGGCTCCGGCACCGGCACCAACCTCTCCACGCTCCGCGAAGAGAACGCCACCCTCTGGGGCGGCGGCCGCGCCTCCGGCCCGCTCTCCTTCATGAAGGGCTTCGACGCCTTCGCCGGAGTCATCAAGTCCGGCGGCAAAACGCGCCGCGCCGCCAAGATGGTCATCCTCAACGCCGACCACCCCGACATCGAACAGTTCATCTGGTGCAAGGCCAAGGAAGAACGCAAAGCCCACGTGCTCGTCGAGCAGGGCTACGACCCCTCCCTCGACGGCGAGGCCTACTCCTCCATCTTCTTCCAGAACGCCAACAACTCCGTCCGCGCCAGCGACGAGTTCATGCAGGCCGTCGTCGAAGACAAGGACTGGTGGACCCGCTCCGTCGTCACCGGCGAAACCGTCCGCAGCTACCGCGCCCGCGACCTCATGCGCGCCATCGCCGAAGCCACCTGGCAGTGCGGCGACCCCGGTATGCAGTTCGATTCCACCATCAACCGCTGGCACACCTGCAAGAACACCGGCCGCATCAACGCCTCCAACCCGTGCAGTGAATACATGTTCCTCGACGACTCCGCCTGCAACCTGTCGTCTCTGAACCTCATGAAGTTCGTCAACGCCGCCGGCCAGTTCGACGTCGAAGCTTTCCGCCACGCCGTCGACACCATGATCCTCGCCCAGGAGATCATCGTCGACGCCGCCAGCTATCCCACCGACAAGATCGCCCGCAACTCGCACGACTACCGCCCCCTCGGCCTTGGCTTCGCCAACCTCGGCTCGCTCCTCATGTCGATGGGCGTGCCTTACGACAGCGACCAGGGCCGCGCCTGGGCGGGAGCCATCTCCGCCATCATGTGCGGCCAGGCCTATCTCACCAGCGCGCGCGCCGCCGAAGCCGTCGGGCCCTTCCCCGGCTACGCCGTCAACGAGGAGCCCTTCCTCGGCGTCATCAAGATGCACTGGGACGCCGTCAACGGAATCGACTCAAAACAGGTTCCACCCGCCATGTTCCAGGCCGCTTACGAGAGTTGGAAGCAGGCTTACGACCTCGGCCGCCGCGCCGGCTTCCGCAACGCCCAGGTCACCGTCATCGCGCCCACCGGCACCATCGGCTTCATGATGGATTGCGACACCACCGGCGTTGAGCCCGAGCTCGCCCTCGTCAAGTACAAAAAGCTCGTCGGCGGCGGCGTCATCAAGATCGTCAACAACACCGTCCCCTCCGCCCTCATCCGCCTCGGCTACTCTTCAGACCAGATCGAAGCCATCGTTCAACACATCGACGCCACGGGGACCGTCGAAGGCGCGCCCGGACTCAAGCCCGAGCACCTGCCCGTCTTCGACTGCTCCTTCAAGCCCCAGAACGGATCGCGCTTCATCCACCACATGGGCCACATCCGCATGATGGCCGCCGTCCAGCCCTTCATCTCCGGAGCCATCTCCAAAACCATCAACATGCCCGAGGAGTCCGCGGTCGACGACATCGTCAACGCTTACATCGAATCCTGGAAGCTCGGCCTCAAGGCCGTCGCTATCTACCGCGACGGCTCGAAGAAGGTGCAGCCGCTCTCTTCCGGCACCGGCAAGGGCGAAAAGAAGTCCGCCGCCTCGCTCGCCGCCGCGCCCAAGGTCGAAGAGAAGATCGTCTACCGCCCCGTCCGCCGCAAGCTCCCCGACGAGCGCCAGTCGGTGACGCACAAGTTCTCCATCGCCGGCCACGAAGGCTACATCACCGTCGGCCTCTTCGACGACGGCACCCCCGGCGAGCTCTTCATCACCATGGCCAAAGAAGGCTCCACCATCTCGGGCCTGATGGACTCCTTCGCCACCGCCGTCAGCTACGGCCTCCAGTACGGCGTCCCGCTGAAGTTCTTCGTCGACAAGTTCAGCCACGTCCGCTTCGAGCCCTCCGGCTTCACCGGCAACCCCAACATCCCCTACGCCAAGTCCATCATGGACTACATCTTCCGCTGGCTCGCCTACAAGTTCCTCGGCCCCAACTACGTCGAGAACGAAGCCGGCGACTCCCCCAGGCTCAAGCCCACCGAGCCCGAGCTCCAGCAAAAGCTCGACCTCAACGGCGCCAAAGACTCCGAGCACGCCGTCATCTGCTCCGAATGCGGCAGCCTCATGGTCCCCAATGGCTCCTGCTACAAATGCGAAAACTGCGGAGGTACCTCCGGCTGCTCTTAACCGCAAGCACACACAACAACCAGCCGCGGGCCCGCAACGGCCCGCCCTAATCGGCAACCAGCATCAACCCCAGGCGGGCC
>CAYYNC010000135.1:0-3529 GCA_964472745.1 uncultured Solibacteraceae bacterium | reverse complement strand
CGCGGGAAACGGCCCTCTATTTCTTATTGTACCGGGCGGGCTCCAAACGATTTCCTGGAAGTTGATGAAAGCAAAGGAAAAGATTTTTGTGAACGGGTTTCTCGAGGGTGGCGGATTGGGCGGTTGGAGGGAGAAGGCAGGGACCGGCCCGCCGGTGTGAGGGGAGATCAGGCGGGAGTGCACCAATTGAGCGGGCGGGGAGCCGGGGCGCGGGCTTATTCGACCAAGTCGCCGAGCCGGATCACGCGGTCAGTCAGTTTGGGCGACCTGCGCAGCGCTGCCACCAATTTCTCATCCGCGGTGACGAGCGGGATGCCGCGTAGGAGGGTGAGCGCCAAGTAGACGCAGTCGTGAACGGGGTGATGCAGTTCCAGGGCTAATCCAAGAGCTGTATCGAGGAGTGGGCGCGTCTCGGCAAGCGATATGGGCGCCCGAAGGAGCAGGTCCAGCCGGGCGGAGGCTCCCTGACGGGTCAGATCCCTGATCCGGACTTTCTTCCAGAGTATATTCGCGCACTCGATCGGGAGCAGATCCGGCGCCTCAAGCCTGGCTTGAGCGAGCAACCTGGCGCGATCGCTCCCGGCCTCTTCGACCACCCACTTGACGGCGACGCTGGCGTCAACAACGGCCGCTTCGATCACCGCTGGTTTCTCATTTCGCGTTGCAGGACGCCGCTGTCGGACCGCTGTTTGCCGGATCCGGTTCGGCTGGCGTCGGCCCGCGACCAGAAGTCGTCTATTTCACCGCTCAGGGTTTGGGCGAGGATGAGCCGGTGTTCGGCTTCAGCGGACCGGCCGTGCCGGGCGGCGCGTACTCTCAGCGCGCGCACAATCTCATCAGGAACGTTGCGGACGGTCAACTGGCGCATCGAAAGGCTCCTGCCCATATTGTAGGCAATGCAGGCATTGGGAGGCCGACGAATTAGAGCGAGTGATCGAGGAAGGGCGCGAGCAAATCAATGAAGGCGGCTGGTAGTGTCTTGTTGGACACCACGGTCGTGGTGGCTTGCTTTCGCGGCGACCCGATGCTTCGTCAGATTAAGGCAGAACTGGCTCGGGCTGGGGAGCCGATCCCGGATCATGACCTCCGGATTGCGGCGGCAGCGCGGCAACCCAGCCTGCCGCCAGCAAGCAGAGATGCGCGCTTCTCACACGTGAAGGGCTTGCAGGCTCTCGCATGATAGTGAGGTAAGCGTCACAGGTTTCTTCTGATGCCGGGTGTCAGCGGTGCGGCTTCAGGCGAGAGGTCAGCGAGGGGGCGAGTTTGCTTGCTGCGTTGGCAGCTTCCGGCGGAATACCGGCGGGTCCTTTCACTTTCGCGTGGTTCGCTGCCTACGAGCGAATTGCCGCTCGACGTAGGGCAAAGTCACGGCACCATAGTATTCGTGGCCGAGTTTCAGGGCGCTCTCCCACTGCTGGTAGATGGCGTCGGGGAACTCGGCGATCCAGTAGCGGTCCGGGATAGGCGCGGGCTCCTCCGGGATCGGGCCGAACGAGATATCGGCAGTGATGACGCCTTCGCCGTCGTCCCGCGACATGCGCGCGAGGATCTCGCCCCTGCCATCCACGATCTGGGCCTCGCCGAGATAATGAGAGGGATAGGGGACGGGCTTGCCCGGCCAGGATTGTCCCTCGAACGTCCCGGCGTGGGCCGCGTGAACAACGGGCACGCCGAGCATCCGCGCCAACCGGCCCGGGGTGGCCTTCATGATTGCGAGGTTCATTCTGCGGATTGGGGCATCCGGCGGCACGTCGTCGCGCACTGTCCACCAACCGGACCCGCCTATCACCATCCCGACTCTGCCCTTCAGACGCGTCGCAGTTTTCGTCCGAATGAACTCCCAGCAGAGAGCCACGCCGACGGCGCCGTCAGGAGTCGGCAGCACCCCATCGTCGTGGCCGCCGATGTAGTAGCAGTTTTCCCAGAAGGTGGGGTGGTCTTTGTCATGCCGGAGAAGGCGGCCGTCGGGCAGGGCCAGGACGAATGTGTTGTAGACATTACCTTTGCGCCACGCGAGGAAGGAGCCGGCGACGGTCGCCCGCCCTTCTCGCGCCAGTCCGCGAAGCAGCCGCGAGGGCGGGCCATCGATGGGCCGGGCCGCCTTCGGCATGTCCGGATGAAAGGCGATTCCCGACGTGAAGAACTCAGGGAGAATTACCCAGCGAGCGCCGCGCTTGAACGCCAGGCGGACGAGGCGTTCGGCTTTCGCCATGTTGGAATCCACGTTAGCGAGGTCCGCCGTCATCTGAATCGCCGCGACGCGGATCGTGGGGGCGGCCGCCGCGGGGGAGACTTGCGGAACCGATTCGCGCGCCAGACCCAGGCGAGCGGCGAACAACGCCGCCAGCTCGCGCCTGCTGATGGCCGACGAGGCCATTGTGGAGCACCGCCTCCCTGGAGAACCCACTATTGTATGAGTTCGAGCGCGAGGCTTTGTCGATGTGCAAGAGTCCGCGACTATCGCGGTCAAGGCAGGTGCGGTTTCAGGCAGGCTTTGAGGTGGTCTTCGCCTCCGATTGAGTTGAGGAGGATAGCGGCGGCGGAGTCCGCGGAGGCGGTTGCCGGCGGGTTGGAGAAGTAGACGAAGACGACGGGGCCTTTGGGGTTGCCGACGAGGCGGACGCGGCCGGACTTCGTGCGCGCGTAGGGCCAGGGAGCGGCGGCGCTGCCGGTGACGGCTTCGAGAGGGATGGGGTCGAGCCGGCCTTTCTCGATGAGTTGGGCGAGCGCGACGGAGACTTCGCCGAACTTGGATTGGGTGTCGCCGATGACGGCGGCGGCGCGGCGTCCGGTCCTGGGGTTCCAGGCCCAGGCGATGCCTCCGGCGTGCAGGTCGCGCTTGCGGACCAGGACGCCTGGCACGACTACGTAGGAGACTTTGTCGGCGTCGAAGTAGCGGCGCTGGTCGTCGTTTTGGAAGCCGGGGTTGGTCAGGGCAGTGGTGGAGACGAAGAAGCCGGGGGCCGCGGCTGAGGCGGGCTGACGGGGGATGGGTCCGGCGCCGAAAGGGCCGCCCCATGCCGGTTTGCCGGTGACGGGATCCTTGGTTGCGGGAGCGACGAAGCCGTAGATGCAGAAGGGCGGGCTTTGGTCGCGCTCCCAACCCATGCTGATGGCGGACTTGAGGGCGGCGTAGCAGGGGCTTGTTTTGGGGTCCTTATCCGAGATGCACTTGCCGCCGACGTAGGGGTCCAGTCCGTTGCAGAGGTGGGTTGTGCCGAGGTTCTCGGGGTGATAGGCAACGGGAGAACCGTCGCTGTCGATGCGCAATTCGTGGACGATGGCGATGAAGCCACCCTGAAAACGGAATACCTTGTCCTGGGGGGAGATTTTGGCGGGCGGGGTGAAGGGCTCCAGGGCGGGGCAGCCGGGCTGGGCAGTGGAGATGGCGGGGAGAGCGAGGACGAGCGGCAACGCACAGAGAGTGAACCCCATTCTTCGATGATACGCCGGGCGCCGGTGTCACCCTCCGTCGAGAATTGTCCAATGCGAAATGATCCTGAAAGCGAGGCTGTTTCCAATGCAGGAT
>CAYYNC010000134.1:0-3706 GCA_964472745.1 uncultured Solibacteraceae bacterium | reverse complement strand
GCCTACGGGCCGGCGCGACGTGCGGTGCGGACGGATCCGATGGCGGCGATTCGCTACCAGTAATCGGAAGTTGAGTTCTTGCGGACTCGAAGTTGCCGGGCGGCAAAGGGGTGGCGTGTACAGATTCTCGGCCGCGCTTGCCATGCCTCGGGTGGATGCGCGCTCCGTGAAGGCCGGACAAGGCCACGCCAGCTTGGCGCACCGGCTGACGAGCGGTATGATGCTGGTATGACGAGGGCGAAGATCGCCATCAGTTTGCCCAAGAAGCAACTCGCCAGAGTCCACCGGGAAGTCCGTGCCGGACGAGCGGATTCGGTGTCGGGTTACATCGCCCGAGTCCTGGCGGAACATGAAAAGCGCGAATCCCTCCGGACGCTGCTTGACGACTTGATCAAACAATATGGCGAGCCAGAGGCAGAAGACATCAAATGGGCGAAACGCGCGCTCGCGCCGCGGCAGCGGGGATAACGCTGGATACCGGTGCGCTGATCGCCCTGGATCGCGGTGATAAGCGCATGATCGCCCTGATCGGTCAGGCGTTGGCGCGAGGCTTCACCTTTCGAGTGCCTTCGGGCGTCGTGGGACAAGCCTGGCGCGATGGTCGTGTTCAGGTGACTTTGGCGCGTTTCTTGCGGAGCGAAGGAGTAGAGGTGATTCCTCTTGACGAACACCTTGCCCGTTCCTGCGGAGAACTCTGCGGCGCCACCAACACGTCGGATGTTATCGACGCATCGGTGGTAATCCTCGCCAGGCAGCGGCGAGATCGAATCGTCACAAGCGATCCGAGCGACCTGCGGCGTCTGGATCCGGCAGCTCCAATCATCCCGGTCTGACCTTCACGCGGGGCGTATTGCGAGTCGCCTGGTTCCGCGTCACGACCCGCCATCAACCGCGAAGGGTCACCGGCCAGCGGGTGGCTCAGATCGGACCGATCGGTCATCTTAAGTAAACGCTTATGGGGTGATGCCCACCACAATCGTTGCGCGCGCACGGCTGAACGAAACCGCGCTCGTGGGCCTGATGCAGCAAGAGGTGCGGCGGCGGCGCCCCGGGCTCCCCATGGTGCACGCGATTACGATGAAACAGCGGCAGGCGATGGAGTTGGGGCCGTTTCGCGTTGCCGTCGTGTCGCTCGGCGCGCTGGGCGGGCTGGGACTTCTGCTGGCGAGTGTGGGGCTCTACGCGGTGGTTGCGTATGCCGTCGCCCAGCGGTCGAGAGAGATCGGGATCAGGATCGCGTTGGGCGCGCGCTCGGGCGACGTGACGCGGCTGGTGGTTCGCGACGTCGCCGCGCTGGTGGCCGCCGGCATCGCCATCGGGGGAGCGCTCTCATGGACGGGGGTGACACTGATCGGCTCGTCGGTTGCGCGGATAGCCGGAGTGAATCACTGGGCGGTGGTGAGTGCGGGGCTGGTGATCGTGGTCTGCGGAGTCGCCGCGGCCTACGGGCCGGCGCGACGTGCGGTGCGGACGGATCCGATGGCGGCGATTCGCTACCAGTAGCCCCCGGCTGTTGCGGACTTCGTTTGGGCGCGACGCCGCCCGGCTCATGCCGGGGCACAGTGGCGCGGCGTCGATGCAGCGGGTATGAATTGGGTAGTGGCCGTGCGGAGTTGTGCGCAGTTGATTAGATCGACCCTGGCTGGCCGCCAAGGCAAGGACTGTGGGATCTGGCTCGCCAATCAGTCCTCCGTCGTTGGCGCTCTGGAAGTCGATCGAGGGTTCGCGGCGCCGCAAACCTGCGAGGATTCTCCCAGTGAAGTCAGCGTCGGCCTGGAATCGCGGTCTCATCCGCGCGGGGTAGCAGTACCCCGGCGAGCGGCCTCAAGTTTCGCATACAACGCTGGATGTTCCCGGCGGGCCTGGTCTCGAAGACGCGCGAATTCCTCTCCGCCGGCGCGTAGGTGCTCGTCAATTGTCTCGCGGTGCGCGAGGTAGAACGCGATTGCGCCGAAGACCTGCTCAAGGCTCAGGGCGGGGAATGAGTCGGCGATACCCTCTGGGGACTCGCCGCGGAGGAACGCGTAGACAACGGAGTCCAGCGAAACGCGGGCCCCCGCGACGCGGTACGCGCCGCTTACCTGCTCGACGTACTCCTTCGCCATGCGCCACCTCTCTTGCTTCATGATCACAAATTGCGGCAGCTTGATCGGGATCAACTGGAAGTGTGGAGTTCGGCCGGCACACGCAAGCCCTTACGGTGGAGGTTGAGGACGTCCGGATTCCGATTGCCAGCCTTGCCGATTGCACTTTAAGGCGGCGACTAACCGCCCATGTCACTCATCTTCAAGAACAGCCTGATGAGGGCGAACATCCGGTGGAAAAGGTAATCCACGTGGGCCGATTCATTGATCGGGGTCTTGTTCGTCTCCGTGTGCCTGATCATGAAGCTGTTGCCGATGCCGGTAAGGGCGCGCGCTTCCTCTTCGAGCTTCTTACGGAAGTTCGGTTCGCTCGAAGCCTTGTCCAGTAGCGCCTTGGCCTGAGTCCGCTTGTCGCTGTCCGGTTCGATCGTCTCGATCCGCTCCCAGTCATCCCAGAGCTTCCCGATGCCTTCTTTCTGCACTTCTTCGGACCAATTGAGATGCCTTTCTCGGGCCGTCTCAAGCAATTGGTCCAGGGCGGGGTCGCCGGTTTTGAAAACGGTTTGGGCCTAGGCGGCCAACTCCCTTAGTATCTCGGGATGGTTTTCCGCAACCCGAATCAAGGTCCTGGCTGCACCGCTGGGGATCCGGCGCCCTTGTTCCCACTGCTCCAGAGTACGACGCGACACGCCGAGCAGAGCGGCGAATTGCGCCTGCGTCAGCCCTGCCTTGAGGCGCGCACGCACGATGGGTGAATGAGGCTGGGCAGAAGTTCGTTTGCCGCCGCCAGCCTTGATTTCCGCGGCCCCTTCCACGACCTCTTGCCAGATGTCGCGGCTGGCCTCCAATCGGGCTAGTGCCCGCGCTGTCAGTTTCCTATTCATGCCTGAACATCTCCTTCAGTCGCCGGAGGATGTGGATAGGAATGTTCTCCCGCTTCGACTTCCCGTAAAGCGTCAGCATCCAGAATTGGTTCGGCCGATAATGCACGTAGTAAATCACGCGCAAGCCGCCGCGCTTGCCCGACCCAGCGCGCCCCCAGCGAAGTTTTCTCACGCCCACAGAACCAGGGACGACCTTTCCAGCTTCCGGATTGCGCATCATGTATTGCTGTAAGTCGCCATATTCGTCGTCATCGAGGTAGTACGCCCGAAACCGATCGAAGGAGACCGACTCGATGAACTCAAACACTCTTCCACACTACGCCTTTGGCGTATCGGTGTCAAAGTCTGTCCGGCTTTCCGGCATGCCTCGCTATTGAGGGCGTAGTGTTTCTCGATGCGGCAATCCGTTGTCGGCCCCACGGACCTGGGATTCTCGCGCCACGCAACTGGCGATCGGCTTACAACTCAACGTTCCGAAATGCGGACGACGAGCGAGCGGCGGAAGGGCGGGAGGGTGACCCTGGAGGCAGCGATCCGGGCCGTGGTCGAGTTGTTCGCCCAGGGGTCGTAGATGCGGGCGGGGCCGCCGCGCTTGGGGAGGTTGAGGACAGCGTCGCGGAGGGTTTCAGGGGGCTCGTTGCGTTCGAGCTCGGCGCGCCAGTCGTTGCGGGTGTCGCGGCGCCAGCGAACTGCCGATCGACGGGCAGTTTGAGAAGGAGTTCCGCGTCGATGGCGGCG
>CAYYNC010000133.1:0-3845 GCA_964472745.1 uncultured Solibacteraceae bacterium | reverse complement strand
CTACACTCGTCCCGGAGCCCGGAGGACTCCGCCCATGTATACCCTTGTCTTCCTCTTCGCCCTCAACCTGCCACTCGAGGCCCAACCCGCGGCGCCCACCACCTACGCCGGCCCCCAGGGCCGCTTCCACCTCGCCGTCCCCGCCGACTGGCAGGCCGGCAGCCTCGGCGACGACGGAGTGAACCTCACGCGCGGCGCCGCCTACGTCAACGTCACTCACATGCAGGGCGCCGTGACGGGCGAACAGCTTCTCTCGCAGGTGTTGGGCCAGGTCTCCTCCCAATGGAAAGCCTTTGGCGTCGTTGACCGGGGAGAAACCGCGATCGCCCGGCTCAAGGCGAACTACGCCGTCGCCGTCGGGACGAACCCCAAGGGCATCCCCTCGGTCTTCAAAATGACAGCGGCCGGCACCGGCGCTCAGGCCCTCGCCGTCATCGTCTCCGCGCCTCAGTCCGAGTACGCCGCGCTGAAAGCCGCCATCGCCCAGATCGAAAATTCCATCACCCTCGGAGCGCCGCCAACCGCCGGAGATACCGCCCAACTCCAGGCCCTCGAGGCCGCCTGCAAAGCCGGCGTCTTCTCGCCCGCCGAGTGCGAAGCGAAGCGCAATGCTCTTCTCGCGGCGCCCGCCGCACAAGCGGCTCAAACCCCCGCGAGGCCGGTCTCCCTCGGCATCTCCTTCGAAGAAATCACCGCGCAGAACTTCGCCGCTCTCAACCTCAAGCGGCCCGCGGGCGTGCTCGTGAAAGCCGTCGCCCCCGGCAGCCCCGCGCAACTGGCCGGCATCCGCGAAGGCGACATCCTCCTTCTGGTCGATCGCAAGCTGATCGAGAACGGCGCCATGCTCAACGGCTTCCTCTCCGGCTACAAGCCCGGCGACACTGCCGAACTCGGCCTCATGAGCAACGGCCAGTCGAGACTTCTTAATGTGAAATTCACCGCACTCGCAGCAGCCGCCACTCCCGTGCGCGCGCAACAATCGCAGTCCGCACTGCAAGGCGCCATCAAACTCACCCGCCTCGCCGTCCACGACCCCGGCGTCAACAACATCGAGGCCGTCAGCATGTTGATCCCCGCCGGCTGGAAGGCCGAAGGCGGCGTGCAATGGTTCAACGACTTCCGCATCCTCGCCTGCCTCCTCATGCGCATCACCGACCCGCAGACCGGCGCCTCCATCGAGTTTCTCCCGCTTCAGTTGTTCACCTGGATGCCCCAGCCCGTCGTGCCGATGTCGCCCGGAACGAACTACATGGGCCGCGTCATCTGGCCGCCCGTCGCCGATATCCCCCAATTCATTCAGGCGTTTTATGTTTCAAACAATCTGTCCCGCCTGCGTAACGGCAAGGTCGTCGGCGCCCAGGACATGCCGGAAATCGCCAACCTCATGGCCCAGATCAATCAGGTCAACCTCGCCAAATCCGCCCGCGTCCGCTACGAGTACGAAGCCGGCGGCCAGGCGTGGGAGGAGGACGTCTACTGCACCCTCTCGTTCTTCCAGACTCCGCAACTGATCCTCTGGAACATCGATCACGGCTACACCTTCCGCGCGCCCAAGGGCATGCTCGACCGCCTGACGCCGCTCATGACCACCGTGCTGACCACGCAGCGCGTGAGCCTCGATTGGTATGCGGCCTACCAATACGTCGGCCAGCTCTTCGACGACCGCATGCGCCAGGGCATCCGCGCCGCCGGCGATCTCAGCCGCAGAATCGCGCAGAACAACGCCGAGATCAGCCGGATGTTCGCCGAAAGCTACCGCCAGCGCTCCGAGTCCCAGGACCGCATCCACCGCAGCTTCACCGAATACATCCGCGGCGTCGAAACCTACCGCAATCCCTACGACGATCGCCCCGTCCAGCTCCCCTCCGGCTACTCCAACGTCTGGGTGAACCGCATGGGCGAATACATCCTCTCCGACCAGGCCGGCTTCAATCCCAACGTCGGCTCAAACGTCGAGTGGAGCCGGATTGAACGGGCGCGCTGATCCATGGCGCAGCACTCAGGCTGTGCTCTTCTTACTGCATCGCCCGCAAGATCCCGCGCCTCCCCACCTCAGCCAGCTTCTTCATCTCCGGCGCGCTCAGCGTGCGAAAAACCGCAGCGCCGCCGGTGTAACCCGAATCACCGAAGTTGCGCCCCGTGTGAATCAAGCGCCCGATGGTGAACGGCCGGCCGTCCTCCGCCTTCGCCGGCGAATACGGGTCGCGCCCGAACAAGAATGGATTCACTCGCAGCGCGATCAGCTCTCGCGCCCCGCTCCGCAAATCCACACGCATCCTCGTGAACTCGAACTCCTGTACCTCCCACCGTCCGCCCTGCACAACCGTCCGCGAACGAGTCTTCCCCTCCGCAGCCGCGCAATACTCCTCGCCCGGAAACGAAGGCTCCTCGCCCCCCGCACCCCTGCCTGCGGGCAAGCTGAGCTTGCCGCCATCCCGCGCGCCGGCCACTGGAAGAACGGATGACGCTCCGGATTCTCGATCCAGTAATCTTCAGCCACTCCGTCCAAGCACGCAGTCACCTTGTGTTTCGTGTTGTCGAGAGTGAATCCCGCAACGCTCCACGACCGGTCCAGCACCTCCGCCGGCGAATCAGTGGACATTGCCGGAATCACGTGCCGCGTCACCGCAAGATTGCGCGCATACCGGTCCCCGAACGACTGCGAGCCCTTCTCAGAAACGTGAACTGCCGCCGCCCCATCATTGGCCGCCGGCCCTGCAAAGAGCGCGTACTGTCCATTGCCGCGCTCCACTCGCACCGGCCCCGCCTCGCTCTTGAGATCGATACCCTCGTGCCAGATGCCCGCAATCGCGTGGTTCCCGGTCTCCCGGATCATCCCGACCGCCATCGACAGCGACCGTCCCGCGCCCTTCACATCCAACGCGGCGCCGGCGCTCGACCGGCGCCCCTCCAAACCGCGCTTATTGTGCTCTGGTGCGCCGCAACAGGCCGGAGAAGTCAGCCCCCGGCCTCACTGGCGCAGCTTTTCCCGCGTCGCTACGTACACGTCATACCCTCCGTAGCCTCCCGGACGGTTGGAATAGAAATAGAACTGGCGGCCGTCAAACGAGAAGGTCATCTTGCCGCTGTCATAGGCCGGACTATTGAGGACGGTGAGGTTCACGGGCACAGACCACGGATCCTTCGTGCTCGCCCGTGTCGCCATCCAATAGTCCGCTAGACCGAGCCCGCCAGGACGGTCCGACATGAAAATGAGTTCCAGCCCGTCGCGACGGACTGCCGGGCAGTGGTCGTCGTAAGAGGTGTTCAGTTCAGCGACCGGCTCGGGCGGTCCGAATGTGCCGTCGGCGCCCATGCGGCTGGCGTAAATGTCCCGCCTGCCAACGCCGCCGGGGCGGTCGCTGCCGAAGTACAACACCTCAGTGCCGCTCTCATCCTCAAACACATTGTCGCAGTTGTCATTAGCCGGGCTGTTGACCACGCAGCCCAGGTGCTCGGGGGCCTGCCAGCCAAAGTCGTCTTTACGGTCGTGCCGGCGAGCGACGTAGAGATCCCCCCCGCCACAGCCGCCAGGCCGGGTGCTGGCAAAATACAGCCGGTGTTCATCCGGGCTCAGCGCTGGGCACGTATCTTGGAAAATGCTATTGACGTTCGGGACCAGTTCCGGCATCCCCCATGGATCGTTGACACTGGCGCGTTTGGACACGTACAGATCCCAGCCCCCCACCCCGACGGGAGCCGGACGGTACGCAGCGTAGTAGAGGCTTAGCCCATTCTTCGAAATGCTCATGCAGGCGTCGACATACTTAGATTCTTGGGTCTGAAATCCTGCCTCGTCCGGAGAATCTGTGGGTAACTGGGTAGCTCAGGGCTCGGGCTGAGTT
>CAYYNC010000132.1:0-3913 GCA_964472745.1 uncultured Solibacteraceae bacterium | reverse complement strand
GCTCGCGCACGAGCTGCTTGATCTCCTCCGGCGCGCCCTTGTCGATGCGGAGCTTGCCTTCGTCGTCGAGCCAGACGGAGACGCCGGCTTCCATCAGGCAGTCCAGAACAGCTTCGACGTCCAAAGCTCACCTCCCATGACGGGTTGATGACGGGTTATGACGGATTGCGCTGAATCCGTCATGCGCCTAACCGTCGTGTTTGCAGCAAGATCTGTTGACCAATGACGGATATGACGGATTTTTCCCTGTTTTCTCGCGTACGCGCGCGTAGAAGAAGAGACACAAGAAGTGGATAGAGGAATAGAGAAGAGAAGTAAGTAAGAAAAGGGGGAGAAATCTGTCATATCCGTCATAAACGCACTCATCCTATTGATGCCACTGGAGTTACTGCGTCGACGATACGTCATCAACCCGTCATAACCCGTCATCGATACACGACCATCCGTCATCGGGTGACGCCGGCTGCATGCGGCGCGCTCCGTCACTTCGTGGGTGACCGTCATCAAACCTCCTCACCGTCCTCGTCGCGGTTGAAAGACGACTGGCGCGGCACCGTCTGGGCCGTTCGCGGCGTGTCATAGTGGTCCTCCGTCCTTAGCCCGATCCCGGAGTACAATGCGCCCTTCATCGTTTTCGTTTTCGAAAATCCCCGCTCGCTCATGAGCGAAGCGAACGTTTTGTGGCTAACCGGCGATTCCCCGTACTGCTCGGCCCACGTCTTGTACTCGCGGTAGAGCGCCAGCGAAAGGGCCCGTGCATTCGGGACCTTCACGCACTTCTCATCGAGGAACATCGAGAATGTGTCCTGCTCCGCCTCGTATTCCCGTGTAGCCGTGATCACCTCGTCCGGCACGCCGAGACCATCGCGTTGCCACTCCATGCATCCGTCGAGGGCCCAGTTGAGGATGCCCGAAAGTTCGGCCTGGAACATGGCCATCACCTCGTGGCGTCGCTTCTGCTTGTCCTTCGGGATCGTGTAGTCGAACGGAACCAGCTTGAGGCGGCGCCAGATCGCTGCATCGCCGCGGATGGTCGGCTTGTGGTTGGTGGCGAACCAGATCTTGAAGGCCGGCATGAACTCGAAGAACTCGCCGTGCAGGAAGCGAGCCACCATGCGGTCTCCGCCGGTCATCTCCTTGATCAGAGATTCCGCCAGGCGAACGCCGCGGTCATTCTCAGCCGCCCACACGAACCGCGCTCCCCGCAGCCGAGCAATGTCGTTCGGAATGGCGCCCTCGCGCCGCTTGAGAAACGTCTCGACAGGCGTCCGGCGGGCATAGTTGCCCAGGAGCATTTCCATCACCTCGACCATGGTGGACTTGCCGTTGTCACCCCCAGGCCCGTAAAGGATGAACATCGCCTTGTCGCTCGTGATGCCCGTGAGGCTCGAACCGAGGGCGCGCTTCAGGAAATCGACGAGGCTCTGCCGGCCGAGCATGATCATGTCCAGGAAGGCGAGCCAGTTTGGGCACCGGGCCGACGGATCATGCACCACGGGTGCGAGCTTGGTGATCAGGTCCGTCTGACTGTGCGGTCGGAGGCGCCCGGTTCGAAGATCGAGAGTCCCGTTCTTGACAGTAAAGAGCCAAGGATCGCTGTCGAAGTCATCAGGGTGCCGCGCCACCGTGCGGTCGGACTTCGCGAGCGTGACCATCGCGTTCAGTGCGCGATGAGATTCCGACTTGATGAGATGGGTCAGGAAGGCTTTCCGCTCGTCTTCGTCCTTGATCTTCTTGGCGAGTGAATAGAGGCTTCGGATCAGGTCGGTCGCCCGGGCGAAGACCTCCAGACGTTCGTCCTCGGCCCACCGCATGCTGTCCCAGAGCAGCCAGCGCCCCCACGGTTCGCAGTACAGGACCGTGTTGCGGTAGCGAGCGACAAAGCGCCTGGCGTTACCGAGGTCGGTGTACTTCTCGATCCGGGAGGCGGCCTCCACAGGCGCCGGCGCAGGCGCAGACTGTTCCTCTGGCGCTTCGGAAGATTGCTCGGCGTCAGGCTCGGCCTGCGGCTTTGGCGGCGCACTTTCATCCTCCATTCGCCCGATGGCGATGGGGGAGTTGACGTTGCCCCGGAACAGGCACGCATCGCAGAACCGCGCGCCACCGAGGTCGGATTCGACATAGGCGCAGGTGACTGGCGCCATCTTCTCGCCCGAGGCCTGCTTGAGCTTCCGCTGGGTCTCGCGCCGAGAGTATTTCGGGTGCGCCCGGCTCAACTCATGCGCCCAGCGCTCGGCGTCCTCGCACCGGGCGATCACCGTCAGCATGCGGTACCACTCGGGCTCGGGCAGCGTCGCCGCGTCGTCCCGGCAGTGTCGCATCCAGGCGCAACCATCGAGGACTGGCGGCAGTTTGGCCGGCGGCAGGTCCGGCGGCGGCTGGCTGAGGGCGGGCTCGCCCGGATCATCGAGCCCGCAGAGGATCTCGCCAATGTCGTCGACGCAGTAGGCCCGGTCGAAATACTCCGCCGTCACCGGGCGCACGTCGTCTGGGAGTTTGCGATTGAAGGTACCCGGCACCCGAAGCACGCGGCACAGATCGGCGGTCGGATCGATCGTCCAGCCCCGCGCAAGCGCCTGTAGACGAAGCATCTGCTGGAAGCGCCGCGAGAGCGATTTCAGCTCCTGCCGTTCGGCCTCCGTCTCGATGACGAACGGCTCGCGGAAGAGCCAGTACACTTGGAGCCCGAAGCCGCTGCGCACGATCACCGACGGCGGGAGTCCGACGGCCTCAACGAGAGACAGAGCCTCTTCTTCGCTCGCGGGGAGGTCTTTTGCCTTGTGCGCCGCGCCGCCGATGTCGATATCGGCCCAGACGCCCGGCGCCGACACGACGCCGGCTTCCTTGCCGCGGCTGCCGTGTTCCGGTTCCTCCCGCTGCAATCCGACGGCGGCGTAAACATCCATCCGTGCGGCCCGTTCCGCGCAGTAGGCGACAGCGGCATCGAGAGCGCCCTCTTGCGCGAGAGGAAACGCCCTCGATGCCTTGTCCTGGCGGGTCCACACCACGAGCCAGCCTTCTGGCTCGGGACCGTGAACCCGCTCGATGAATTGCCGGATGGCAAGCTTGTCGCCCTCCATGCGTCCTCCCCGCGCCGGCCGTATCAGATGATTTCGCCTTCACCGTGCTGAACGTCTTTCGCCGTGGGGGCCGACGGCGCCGATTCGAGAAACGGCTTGAGCATCGCGGCGTATTCTTTGATGCGCGCGGCCTGTTCCGGCGAGAGCCGGCCTCCGGAAGTGAACGTCGCCCGCGAGTACACGATTCCTTGCGCGTTCTTCGTCTTCTCGAGGCCGATCTTGGTGATGAGGCTGTAGCAGGGTACGGCCTTCGACGCCAGGCGCATGAAGTACTGCCGCGCCGGCTTGACCGAACTCGCGGGAAGGCTGACGATCTCGGGCAGCAGGTTCTCCTCCCGCACGAAGAACAGTTGCCGCACCAGCTTGCAGGCCTGGCCTTCGCCCTTCGGGTCGCTGCCGAACTGCGCGAACGGGCACTTGTGGCAGTCGCCGCCCGGCTTGCCCGTGCCCGTGCGCGCGTCGAGCGAGTAGCAGTCCGGAGGCATGTTGCCGTCCGATTGCTCGAGCGGCACGCTCCAGTAGGCGCGCGTGTCGCGCCAGGCGACGATGATGCCGGCGAGTTCCTTGACCATCTCCTCGCCGTCGAGGGTTTGCAGCGTCCACGCCGTGCCGCCGCCCGCCGGAATCTTGATGCGCTCGAAGTCGGTGGCGCTCATGCCGCCGTCTCCGAGGTTGGCCGCCACCGCGTCGCGAATCTCGGCGACCGGCGTCTGGAAGACGACGAAGGGACTGATCGCCGCTTCCTGGTTCTTCTTGATGACTTCCTTGCTTGCCATGATTAGCTTCTCCTTGTTCTGAGTTTGAAAACCTCGCTTACTTCCAAGACCTCCCGC
>CAYYNC010000131.1:0-4374 GCA_964472745.1 uncultured Solibacteraceae bacterium | reverse complement strand
GCCGGCCCGCGCCCAACAACCGACCGATTGGGACCGCCCGGCCTCGCTCGCCACGTTGCGCGCCGCCAATCACGAACGCGCCACCGTCGTCCTCAACGCCCTCGCCGCCAAACCACACAAACTCCGGCACCGCTTCGACAACTTTGCCGGGTTTTCCGCGACGGTCAGCCCGGAGGCGTTGGACGAACTGGCGCGGCATCCATTGGTCGCCGCCATCGAGCCGGTGCGCCAGTTGGAGATGCATCTCAATCAAGGCATCCCGTTGATGAACGCGCTGGCCACTCGCGGCACGTATACCGGCACCAATCTGGCCATTGCCATTTGCGATACCGGCATTGATTACACCCATCCGCGCCTCGGCGGCGGCGGGTTTCCCAACAGCAAAGTCATCGGCGGCTACGACTACGGCAACAACGACACCAACCCCATGCCGGTCGGCCAGGCCCACGGCACCGCCTGCGCCGGCATCGCCGCCGGCGACCTCGGCACCGTTGGCGATTACATCGGCGGCGTCGCGCCGGGGGCGAAACTCTACGCGCTCAAGATTTCTCCCGACAACAGCGGATCCGCGTCCAGTGACGCCATGATTGCCGCATGGGATTGGTGTGTGACCCACAAAAACGATGATCCAAACAATCCCATCCTCGTCATCAGCACCAGCTTCGGTGGAGGCCGGTATTACAGCGCGTGCGACAGCGCCTCGGCCGGCATGACCGCCGCCGCCAACGCCGCCAACGCCGCCGGCATCACGGTCCTCGCCTCCTCCGGTAATGACGGCTACTGCGATTCAATGGGCTGGCCGGCCTGCATCAGCAGCGTCATCTCCGTCGGGGCCGCATACGACGCGAACTTCGGCAATTATACGCCCTGTGTGAATTCCGGTTCTTGTGCCAACAAAATCGCCACCTCGGGCTGTTCGACCGGTTACTACGTCAACGACAGCACCGCCCCCGACAAAGTCACCGCCTACTCCAACAGCGCCAACTTCCTCGACATCTTCGCCCCGGCCAATCAGTGCTACACGACCGACATGACCGGCTCGCCGGGGTACTCCACGGGCGACTACACAAGCGGCTTCGGTGGCACGTCCGCCGCCTGTCCCTACGCGGCCGGCGCGGTCGCCGCCCTGCAAAGCGCCGCCAAAGCCCTGACCGGCTCGTATCTCACCCCGTCGCAAGTCCGCTCCAATCTCGCCGCCACCGGCAACCAACTCACCGATTCCAAAGTCGCCATCACCAAAGCGCGGGTCAATCTCGGCAACGCCATCGCCGCCATCAGCGGCGCTTTGCTTTCCAGCGACAGCCTCACCTTGACCGGCGAATCCTGTTTGCCCACCAACAACGCCGCCGATCCCGGCGAACTCGTAACCGTGGCTCTCGCCATTCGCAACACCGGCGGCAGCGCGACCAGCAACCTGGTGGCCACGCTCCTCGCCACCAACGGGGTCACTTCCCCCAGCGCCCCTCAAAGCTACGGCGCGATTCCCGGCAACGGCGGCGTCGTGACGCAAACCTTCAGTTTCGTCGTGGCCGGCACCTGTGGCGGGACGATCCTGCCGACCCTGCAACTCCAAGACGGCGCGAAAAACTACGGCAACATCAGTTATTCGCTCGTGTTGGGAGCACTGGTCGTGGTCTGGACGGAAAACTTCGACGGTGTCACTGCGCCGACCTTGCCGGCGGGCTGGACCACGGCGGCCGGCGGGGGGCAATCCGCATGGGTCACGACCACGGCCCAGCGCGACACGCTGCCGAATTCCGCCTTTTCCACGGACGCCGCGACCGTCGGCTCGAATGAATTGGTCTCCACGGCGATTTCCGTCACCAGCAGCAACGCCCAACTCAGTTTCCGCAATTATTACAACACGGAGGCCGGTTGGGACGGCGGTGTGCTCGAAATCAAAATCGGTGCCGGTGCCTTTACCGACATCATCACGGCCGGCGGAAGTTTTGTCAGCGGCGGCTACAACGGCACGCTCGGCTCGGGCAACCCGCTCGCGGGACGCGACGCGTGGACCGGCAACTCCAGCGGCTTCATCACCACCGCCGTGAATCTGCCGGCCAGTGCGGCTGGGCAAACCGTCCAATTTCGCTGGCGGTGCGCGACCGATAGTTCGGTCGCCGGCAGCGGCTGGTGGGTGGACACGATCAGTTTCAGCGAGCGGGTGTGCTGTGCCGGCGGCTTTGTGAACCTGACCGGCGCGGGAACGACGTTGACGGCGGAAAGTTGCGCGCCGGGCAATAGTCAGATTGATCCCGAGGAAACCGTCACGGTGCAGTTCGCCATTCAGAATACCGGCACGGGCAACACCTCGAACCTCGTCGCCACCCTCCTCGCCACGGGCGGCGTCACCACGCCCAGCGGCCCGCAAACCTACGGCGTGGTGACCGGCGGGGCGGCAGCGGTCTCGCGGCCGTTCACCTTTACCGCCACCGGTAGTTGCGGCGGGACCCTCACCGCCGTGCTCCAGTTGCAGGACGGCGCCACCAACTACGGCAACCTCACCAACATCTTCAACCTCGGCCAAATCACCGGTAGTTCGATGACCCAGTCGAACACCACCTCCATCACCATCCCCAACAGCGGTGCGGCCGCCGTGTATCCCTCCACCAACGTCGTCAGCGGCGTGACCAACACCATTACCGGTCTGACGGTCACATTGAACAATTTGACTCATAACCGCTCCCAAGACTTGGACATCCTCTTGGTGGGACCCGGCGGACAGACGTGCCTTCTCATGTCCGATGCCGGCAATGGCAGCATTAGCGATGTGACGCTCACGTTTGCCGACGGCGCTCCGGCCCTGCCCAGCAGCGCCATCACCAACGGCACCTATGCCCCGACCGATTACACCAGCGGCGACACGTTCGATGCCCCCGCGCCGGCCGGACCTTATGGAACGAACCTCACCGTCTTTACCGGGATTGATCCGAATGGACCGTGGCTGCTCTACATCATGGACGACCAAAATCCCCAAAACGGCACCCTCGCCGGTGGCTGGCACCTGACCTTCAGTTCCCTCACCACCAACTGCTGCTCCAGCGGCCCGCCGGGCAGCAACGCCAATCTCGCCGACCTCGTGCCCAGCGCCGGTACGCTCACCCCACCGTTCAACCTCGCCATCACCAACTACACCGCCAGCGTCGCCTATCCGACCACCAGCCTCACCGTGACGCCGACCGCCGCGGATACCAACGCCACCATCCGCGTCAACGGCAACCCGGTCGCCTCCGGCAATCCCTCCGCTCCCATCGCCTTGAGCACCGGCATCAACATCATCGCCACCGAAGTCGTCTCGGCGAACCTCACCGTCACGAACATCTACACATTGACGGTCACGCGCGATCCCGGCAGCTTCAACGCGCATCTGGCGAACCTCGTGCCCAGCGCCGGCACTCTGACCCCGACGTTCACCAGCAACACCTTCAGCTACACCGCCAGCGTTCCCTACGCGACCACCAGCCTGACCGTGACCCCCACGGCGGCAACCAATAACGCCGCGATCACCGTCAACGGCAGTCCCGTCGCCTCCGGCAACCCGTCCGATCCCATCAGTCTCAACGTCGGCGCCAATCTCATCACCACGCGGGTCGTCTCGGAGAATTTGACCACGACGAACGAGTACACCCTGACCGTGACCCGCATCGCCGGTGGGACGAATGCGCAACTGACCAACCTCGTGCCCAGCGCCGGCACGCTCACCCCAACCTTTGACTCCAGCACGTTCAGCTACACCGCCGACGTGCCGTTCGGCACCGCCACCCTCACCGTCACGCCGACGGCGGCGGATCCGTTGGCGACCATCCAAGTCAACGGCAACCCGGTCGCCTCCGGCAACCCCTCCGCGCCGATCAACCTGAACGTCGGCCCCAACCTGATTGACACCCAAGTCGTCTCCGAAGACCAAGCCACGACCAACACCTACTCGCTGACCGTCACCCGCGCCGCCTCCGTCAACCGCTGGTGGGACGGCGGTTCCGTGGACATCCCGGACCCCGGCAACGGCCTCAGCGGCGGCGGCAGCGGCGTGTGGGACACGACCATTCAGAATTGGGATCAAGGCAGCGGCCAGGTCCACGTGGCGTGGAACAACGCCAACGGCAACATCGCCGTCTTCGGCGGCGCGGCCGGCACCGTCACCAATCAAGGCGTGACCGTGGGCGGAATGGTCTTCACCGCCGCCTACACCGTGCTCAGCAACACCGTGACCTTCGCCGCGGCCGGGAGCATCTCCAATTCCGCCGCCGTGACGATTGCCTCCGCCATTGCCGGCCCGGGGCCGCTTGCGAAGGAAGGGACGGGCGCGCTGACCCTGAGCGCGAGCAACACCTTCAGTGGCGAGATGATCATCAATGCCGGTCAGGTCACGGCCTC
>CAYYNC010000130.1:0-4542 GCA_964472745.1 uncultured Solibacteraceae bacterium | reverse complement strand
CTAACGCAATGATGCTTCAGGGCTTATCCTAAAACGCTAGAGGTGAACATCCGTTATATGTTCGCATCGGAGACATCAGACCTTCGGTGAGGCGAGGAAAGGGCCATTGGCGGGCGGCAGGGTCTCAAGGCGTTGGCGATTCCGATGTTGACTCCGGCGGCGGATGGGGCGAGGAGTGCTCCAAGCCGAAGAAGGGTGAGGCCGGTATGCGTGGGTGTGGAAGAGCGAGCCGTGGAGCCGATTGCCGCCGCTCCTGGCGACGACGGTGATCCGGCCTCCGGAGCCGGCGCCGAACTCGGCGGGGTAGTTGGAGGACTCGCCGTTGAGGTTGCCGGGGGAGGCGTCAATGATGGCCGAGGATTCGACGCCGTCGAGGCGGACGGCGTTCTGCTGGTTGGCGCGGCCGGAGAAGCGGATGTTGTCGAAGCTGCCGCCGCCGCTGGTGACGGCGCCGGGGGCGAGCAGGTAGAGCTGGGAGACCATGCGGCCGTTTAGGGGGAGGTTGGCGACTTCGCGCTCGTTGACGTTAGCGCCGAGGCGGGCGGAGCTGATATCGAGGACGACGAGCTCGCCGCCGGAGACGGTGACTTCCTTCGTCAGGGAGGCGGGTTGGAGGGTGAAGGTGAGGGAGCGCTCCTGGCCGGCGGTGAGGGTGAGGTTGCGGAGGTGGGCCTGGGCCATGCCGGGGGCCTGCGCGGTGAGGGTGTAGGTGGAGGGCGCGAGGTTGGGGAGGGAGAATGTGCCGGTTTCACTGGTCCGGACTTCGCGGGCGGCGCGGGTTCTGTCATTCGTGATTCGGACGACCGCAGCAGGGCTGACTGCGCCGGTCGTGTTGGAGACAGTGCCGGTGAGGCGGGCCATGTCACCCTGGGCAAAGAGGGCGCAGGAGACAACCAGAAGAGCGATGATGCTTCTCATGGCGACAGAGCCGCAACAAAACATGACAAGAATGTTGCCGGCGGATCAAAGTTGGGCGAAAGCGGTGGAGCGGGCGAGGAAAACGGGGATGACTGTATTCGCGAGCCGGAGTGTTCCACGGGCGGGTGGTGGCTATGAAATCCGATGTGGCTTCAGCGGCTTGCGGGGCATGTTGACAGGCTTTGGGCGCGTCGTGGTATCCTGTGAGGGTTTGAGGAGTTGATTCAGCTCCTGGCTACCCTTCCTGTGTGTCCGGAGTTTTCGGGCAGTTGCAGCGGGAAGCCGGCCGGGGGCCCGCCCCGAGGTTCACTGAGGCTTTGCTTCTCAGGCGGGCATGGGCGTGTCCGAAGAGATCCTCTTGGTTTGGCAGGTTCGCTGCCCTGCTCACTACAAGTTAAGAACGGTAAGTAGGAAACCGGTCCGCCGGGTGAAGGATTCCGCGGAAAGCGGGACCGTGTCCGGGCGGGGCCGGGATTGAAGCGCTCTGACGAAATCGCAGAGAGGTTAGTTCGTGCCCACATTCAATCAGCTTGTTCGCAAAGGCCGGAGGCCGACCCGTTACAAGACGGCGAGCCCGGCATTGCAATCCTGTCCCCAGCGCAGGGGAGTTTGTACGCGCGTGTACACGACCACGCCGAAGAAACCGAACTCGGCGCTGAGGAAGGTGGCGCGCGTGCGCCTGACGAACCAGATCGAAGTGACGACTTACATTCCCGGCGTCGGCCACAACCTGCAAGAGCACTCGACGGTGCTGATCCGCGGGGGCCGCGTGAAGGATCTGCCGGGCGTGCGCTACCACGTGATCCGCGGGACGTTGGACACGGCGGGCGTTTCAGGGCGCATGCAGGGCCGCTCGAAGTACGGAGCGAAGAGGCCGAAGGCGGGCCAGGCGGCGGCGAAGCCGGGCAAGAAGTAGGGAAAGGCGGGTAGAGAGATCCATGCCTCGCAGAAGACGCGCTGAAGTCAGGGAGATCCAGCCGGACCCGCAGTTCGGGTCGACGCTGGCGGAGAAGTTCGTGAATTCGATGATGTGGGACGGCAAGAAGACCGTCTCGCAGGGCATTTTTTACGGCGCGATGGACATCATCCAGGAAAAGACGGGCGACGAACCGCTGAAGCTGTTCAAGAAGGCGGTGGAGAACTGCAAGCCCGTGCTGGAAGTGAAGACGCGCCGCGTGGGCGGGGCCAACTACCAGGTTCCGGTGGAAGTGTCGCAGAACCGGCGGACTTCGCTGGCGATCCGGTGGCTGCTGTCGAACGCGCGCAGCCGGTCGGACAAGAGCATGGCCGAGAAGCTGGCCTACGAGCTGATGGACGCCGCCAACATGCGCGGCGGCGCGATCAAGAAGAAGGATGACGTCCACCGCATGGCGGAGGCCAACAAGGCCTTCGCGCATTACCGGTGGTAGAGAAGACGACCGCGAACGGTATGCCCCGCACGATTCCACTCGAGCGAATGAGGAACATCGGCATCATGGCCCACATCGATGCCGGCAAGACGACCACCACGGAACGCATTCTCTATTACACGGGGCGCACGTACAAGATCGGCGAGGTCCATGAAGGGACCGCGACGATGGACTGGATGGTGCAGGAGCAGGAGCGCGGCATCACGATCACGTCGGCGGCGACGACGTGCTCGTGGCGGGATCACCAGATCAACATCATCGACACGCCGGGCCACGTGGACTTCACGGCCGAGGTGGAGCGCTCGCTGCGCGTGCTGGACGGCGCGGTGGCGGTGTTCGACGCAGTGGCGGGCGTGCAGCCTCAGACCGAGACGGTGTGGCGGCAGGCGGACAAGTACGGCGTTCCGCGCATCTGCTTCATCAACAAGATGGACCGCGTGGGCGCGGATTTCGAGCACGCGGTGCAGACGATGATCGACCGCTTGAAGTGCCGGCCGGCGCCGATCCAGATTCCGGTTGGCGCGGAAGACAAGTTCGTGGGCGTGGTCGACCTGGTGACGATGAAGGCGCGCGTGTGGCGCGAAGAGACGCTGGGCGCGAAGTACGACGATGTCGAGATCCCGGCGGAACTCGTCGAGAAGGCCAAAGAATACCGCGAGAAGATGGTCGAGGCCGCGGCCGAGTGCGACGAGCGCTTGTTCGAGAAGTACATCGAGGGCCAGCCGATCAGCGAGGCCGAAATCCTGCGCGGCCTGCGCAAGGGCACGGTGGAGCAGAAGATCTTCCCGGTGATCTGCGGCTCGGCGTTCAAGAACAAGGGCGTTCAGAACATGCTGGACGCGATCGTCGATCTGCTGCCGTCGCCGCTGGATATTCCGCCGGTGAAGGGCACTGCGATCGACGACAAGAACGTTGAGATCGAGCGCAAGGCCGACGACAATGAGCCGTTCTCGGCGCTGGTTTTCAAGATCATGACCGATCCGTTCGTGGGCCAGCTTGCGTTCGTGCGGGTGTATTCGGGCCGGCTGGCGACGGGCGACACGATTCTGAACGTCGGCAAGAACCGCAACGAGCGCATCGGGCGCATCGTCAAGATGCACGCCAACAAGCGCGAGGAAGTCACCGAGGTCCTGGCGGGGGACATCGCGGCGTGCGTGGGATTGAAGACGGTGGTGACCGGCGACACGATCTGCGACTTTCAAAAGCCGGTGCTGCTGGAGTCGATCGAGTTCCCGGCGCCGGTGATCCAGCTCGCCATCGAGCCGAAGACGAAGGGCGACCAGGAAAAGCTGGGCATGGCGATCGCCAAGCTGGTGACGGAAGATCCGACGCTGAAGGTGAACACCGACCAGGAGACCGGGCAGACGATTCTCGCCGGGATGGGCGAGCTGCACCTGGAAATCATCGTCGACCGCATGAAGCGCGAGTTCAACGTCGACGCCAACGTGGGCAAGCCGCAGGTGGCGTACCGCGAGACGATCCGGACGGCGGCGCAGGGCGAAGGCCGATTTGTGCGGCAGACGGGCGGCCGCGGCCAGTACGGCCACGTGAAGATCAAGGTGGAGCCGAACCCGGGCAAGGGTTACGAGTTTGTGAACGCCGTCGTGGGGGGCGTGGTGCCGAAGGAGTATATCGGGCCGGCGGAGAAGGGCATCGTCGAGGCGCTGGAAGGCGGCGTTCTGGCGGGTTATCCGATGAACGACGTCAAGGTGACGCTGTACGACGGCAGCTACCACGAGGTGGACTCGTCGGAGATGGCGTTCAAGATCGCGGGCTCGATGGCTCTCAAGGACGCCGTGGGGCGCGCGAAGCCGGTGCTGCTGGAGCCGGTGATGGCCGTGGAAGTGGTTGTGCCCGAGGAATACGTGGGCGCCGTGAACGGCGACCTGAACAGCCGGCGCGGCCAGTTGGAGGGCGTCGAGCTGCGCGGCACGACGCAGATCATCCGCGCGATGGTGCCGCTGTCGGAGATGTTCGGCTACGCGACCGAGCTGAGGTCGCGCACGCAGGGCCGCGGCAGTTTCACGATGCATTTCGGCCAGTACTCGGAGGCGCCGGCGTCGGTGGCCGAAGAGGTGATCAGCAGGGTGCAGGGAAGGGTTTCGAGGTAGCGTCAGGAGCGATTCACGCTTGGCTAGTTCCATCAGGAGAAGAACGGATCATGGCGAAAGAGAAATTTGATCGCAGCAAGCCGCACGTCAACGTCGGGACGATC
>CAYYNC010000129.1:0-4547 GCA_964472745.1 uncultured Solibacteraceae bacterium | reverse complement strand
CTGGGCGTTGATCACCATGGCCGGGTCGGCCGGGGCGAAGCTCTCGAAAGTCTTCCGGCGCTCGAAGCTGCTCTCCCGGTCCTTTTGTTGGAGCAGCCGCGGCTGGGCCAGCCAGATCAGCGCGGCCAGGTCCTGCGGTGTCGCCTCGTCGTCAACCGCGATTCCCGCCTCGCCCGCCATCTGGAGCAGGTCGTCGAAATAGGCCTCGCTGCCCAGCTCGCTGATCAGGTGCAGGCCGTCGACCAGATCGCCGGGCATCTCCTCATCCGGGTCGGCAAGAATCGAGGCCAGGGCCTCGCAGTCGATCTCGCCGCCATTCCCCGGAGCCGGGATGGGGAAGCCCTTCGCGGCGAAGAACCCCCCAGCGGTCTGCACGATCCGGACCAAGATCTCGGGCTCGAACTGCCTCAGCATGTCCGGATGAGAAAAATACTTGAGCTTGAGTGCCATGTACAATCACCTCAACGAGTTAGGTGGTTCGTGGCAGCAGGTCGAACCCCGTCGAAGCAGCGTCAGGCAGGCGGCCTGGAGCACAACCGAATCCCAATTCTAGCTGGCGAATAATAGGCGAAGCAACTGCCCCAGGCCCGCCTGGTACGCCTCTGATCGGGGCCACGCTCGCACGCGGATCAGTGGGACGGCCGCCACTTCCTGCGGCCCAGCCGCTCCTCTCCCAAAGGGCGCAGCCCTCCGCAGCAAGGCTTCTCTTTCGTGCAGGAACTCTGTGGGATCCGAGAGGCGTGGACGATCAACATCCGGGTGCTCCCCGCTCGGCTCATAGATGGCACAGTTTGGGGTCTGAAACATTTCTTGGAGCCAGTGTTTTAGTTCGTTTACAATGGGCTGTGGCTAGTAATCCTTGCCAACCAGCCGCCAAGGGTTGGCAGAGTGAGATAATTTCGTGAACAGCCGATGAGGATGAAGAGATGAAGAGGCGCACTCCGAGTACTCCGTTGCTGTTCCCAGAGTTCTCCAAAGGTGAGGAAAACCCATGGATCACTGCGTCGGCCAAGCCTGCGCAGGAACGCGGAAGCGCTAGTGGGCTCACCACCTTGGAGTTGTGCGCTGGTGCCGGAGGCCAAGCCATCGGCCTGGAGCAGGCCGGGTTTCACCATGCCGGGCTGGTTGAGATTGACAGGCACGCATGCGCCACTCTGCGCCTGAACCGCCCCGGATGGGATGTGATAGAGGAAGATTTGAACACGTTCGACGGTTCATCGTTGAAGGGCGTAGACCTGATCTCAGGTGGATTGCCATGCCCTCCGTTCTCTGTTGCAGGGAAACAGCTTGGCAAGAAGGATGAACGTAACCTGTTCCCAGCTATGATCCGGCTAGTTGATCAGGTTCGGCCGCGGGCGGTGATGATCGAGAACGTAAGGGGCTTTCTCGATGCGGTTTTCCAGGACTACCGCTGCTACGTGCGAAAGGAACTGGAAAAACTTGGCTACGAGCCAGGCTGGAAGCTCATGAATGCTTCCGATTTTGGCGTTCCACAATTGCGTCCGAGGGTTGTTTTCGTCGCGGTACGAAAGGATCTGACTGAGCACTTCGCATGGCCCCAACCGTCGGATGTCCCTCCGAAGACGGTGGGAGAAACGCTGTACGACCTCATGGCAGAGAACGGCTGGAAGGGTGCGAAAGCTTGGGTGAGGCAGGCTGACGACATCGCTCCTACGATTGTGGGCGGTTCCCACAAGCACGGTGGTCCCGATCTCGGACCCACACGAGCGCGGAAAGCATGGGCGTCGCTTGGTGTCGACGGTCTTGGCATAGCGAACGACGCTCCTGGGCCTGATTTCGTCGGGATGCCGCGGCTGACTGTTCGTATGGTCGCGCGGCTCCAGGGGTTCCCGGATGAGTGGCAGTTTGTCGGCACCAAAACACAGACCTACCGGCAAGTGGGGAACGCCTTCCCTCCTCCATTCGCGCAAGCAGTTGCGGAGAGACTGAAGGCTTGCCTAATGGCGCCAAGGCTGATTCGCGTAGCCGGGTGAACCCTCAAGGATCGAAATGAGATCCAAGACTCCATCAGGATCCAGGGCGAGGCTTCGGGCCTATTTCCTTTCACACGTTGGAAAGGTTCTGGATTCAGACGAATTGCGCGAGGCCTCGGGAAATGCAAGTGAATGGGCACGGCGTGTTCGTGAACTCCGGACGGAGGAAGGGTACCAGATCCTGACGCACAATGACCGGAGCGACCTGAAGCCTGGCCAATACCTTCTTCTTGACCCGAAGCCGGCTCCAGCATTTGAGCGGGGCATCTCGAAAGAAACCCGGGCGTTTGTCCTGGACCGTAACGGTTTCACGTGCCAGATGTGCGGCGCCGTCGCCGGTGAGCCGCACCCCAGCGACCCTACTCGAAAGACGCGGCTCCATATCGGGCACATTGTCGACAAATCGATGGGCGGCAGCGACGATCCGTCGAATCTGCGGGCGATCTGCTCGGTCTGCAATGAGGGTGCGCGGAATCTCACCCTGGACCGGCCTTCACTGCAGAAGTTGTTGATTCAAGTAAGGCGCGCGACCGGTGCGGACCAGCTTGAAGTTCTCCGGTGGCTAGTCCGGAAATTTCCGAAGCAGGCAGAGCAACTTCTGCTAAGTGCACAGAGTTCCGATGCCCTGAGCGGCAAGCGCACGAGCCGCAGTTGACCATTACGGCCAACTGCGTCGGATAAAACAGTAGAACGCGGCGAACGCTTGGCACTGCATACCCCGTGGTTGCCCACAACCATGGTTAACCATGGTTTGGTTGCTGCCGCGTGGCTGGCCGTTATAGTACTGCTTGATGGACAAGTTGACACCAGAACGGCGCTCGGCAAACATGAGCCGGATTCGAAGCCGGGACACATCGCCGGAGATGCTCGTTCGGCGTCTGGTGCACGGCATGGGCTACCGCTTTCGACTGCACAGTCAGGATCTGCCCGGCCGCCCGGACTTAATCTTTCCCGGACGCCAGAAGGTTATTTTCGTCCACGGTTGTTTTTGGCATAGTCACGGGCGGTGTGGCATCGCCCACGTTCCGAAATCAAACCTTGCGTACTGGTTGCCGAAGTTAGAACGCACCAAACGGCGGGATGCCGCTAATCTGAAGACGCTGAGAGGCCTCGGTTGGCAGGTGCTCACCATCTGGGAATGCCAGCTGGGGAATCAAGGCGCACTTCAACGGCGGCTTAAGCGATTTCTGGACAAATGAACCGGGCCAAATCTGAATGGGATCTGAAGCGATCTCTGCTGTTCATGCCAGTGTGCTTCGGCGGCGGCCGAGCGGAGGGCTGCCTCCGTAGGGGGCTTCTGATCGGTCGGCCCAAAGAGGAGTTCCTCTTGGACCTCCGGCGCCAACAACGTTAGGTTCATGATCTGCGTCACCCTGGCCCGGGTGACATAGCCCAGCCGGGCCAAGTCGGCGTAGTCCTTCACCTCGCCGCGGTCCACCATGTCCTGGAACTTGATCGCCAGCGCCATCAGCCGGGTGATGCGTGAGATGCGTGGCGGCGGTGGCGCGGCCTCCTTCTTCGGCCGGCCTGCGGCTTGGCGCGCCGTCCGTTTGAGCGGGATCTCGTCTTCGCAGCGGTCTTTCACTTTGTCGCCTCCTTGCAGAACTCGCGGATGCCGTTCGAGTGGTAGGTGACCTTTACCTTGTCGCCGCGGGCGTCGTAGCCGACCCGTTCGATCAATTGGCGCAGCAGCGACGCCTGCTGCTGGATGGTCATGGTCTTCCAGACCTCTTCAAACGTCGCCATGCGCTGGCGCACTGTGTGCTCATCGAACCTCAGCCTCTCGCCGCGTTCCACGGCGCGGCGCAGTTCTTCCGCCCGGGCCTCGCCCGCTGTAATGGTTTCGCGAAGTGCGGCCTCTCGATCGACGTCCGGGCTCTTCCTGCGCGCGAGCTGGGACTTGGCATTGCGGACACGAATGTTCACCGCCTTCAACTCCTCGCGATACTTGCCCAGTTCCTCGGCCATCCGGTGCCGCGCTGCTCGGGCGATGGCCTCGATGACCTCAGGTTTCGCGGCGAACCGCCGCACGCTCTCGATTACCGCCTCTTCAACCAGAGGCGCCGACACGGCCCGCGTGGCGCACCCATCGCCGTTCCGCTGCAGGGTGCGCAGGCAGACATAGTATCGGTAGCGCCGGGTCTTACTCGACGAGTAGCTCGGCGACATGGGCGAGCCGCAAGCCGCGCAGTAGAGCAGGCCGCGCAGCAGGGCCTCCATCTTCGGCCGGTGCTCGCCGCCGGGATTGCGCGTGTTCGCCTTCAGCTTCTGCTGGACCAGGTCGAAGGTGTGGTCGTCGATGATCGGCGGGTGCGTGGCCGCCACCAGCTCGTCGCCGGCCCGGATGCGCGCGGCGTACAGCGGGTTCGCCAGCATCGTGTAGATGTGGCACTTCCGCAGCGGGTGGCCGCCGAACGTCTTGCCCTCCTTGGTTGCCCACTCTTTGTTGCGCCAGCCGAGGCCCGCGCATTTCGCCACGACGCCATGCACGGAGTGGCCTTCCAAGTACCATCCGAAGACCTGGCGCACGCGGGCGGCCTCCTCTTCGTTGAT
>CAYYNC010000128.1:0-5071 GCA_964472745.1 uncultured Solibacteraceae bacterium | reverse complement strand
GAGCGAGCGGAAACGCCCTCGACGCCTTGTCCTGGCGGGTCCAGATTACGAGCCATCCTTCTGGCTCGGGACCGTGGACCCGCTCGATGAATTGCCGGATGGCAAGCTTGTCGCCCTCCATGCGTCCTCCCCGCGCCGGCCGTGTCAGATGATTTCGCCTTCACCGTGCTGAACATCTTTCGCCGTGGGAGCCGACGGCGCCGATTCGAGGAACGGCTTGAGCATCGCGGCGTACTCCTTGATCCGCGCCGCCTGTTCCGGCGAGAGCCGGCCGCCGGAGGTGAACGTCGCCCTCGAGTAGACGATGCCCTGGGCGTTCTTCGTCTTCTCGAGGCCGATCTTGGTGATCAGGCTGTAGCAGGGCACAGCCTTCGACGCCAGACGCATGAAGTACTGCCGCGCCGGCTTGACCGAACTCGCGGGGAGGCTGACGATCTCGGGCAGCAGGTTCTCCTCCCGCACGAAGAACAACTGGCGCACCAGCTTGCAGGCCTGGCCTTCGCCCTTCGGGTCGCTGCCGAACTGCGCGAACGGGCACTTGTGGCAGTCACCGCCGGGCTTGCCCGTGCCCGTGCGCGCATCGAGCGAGTAGCAGTCCGGAGGCATGTTGCCGTCCGATTGCTCGAGCGGCACGCTCCAGTAGGCGCGCGTGTCGCGCCAGGCGACGATGATGCCGGCGAGTTCCTTGACCATCTCCTCGCCGTCGAGGGTTTGCAGCGTCCACGCCGTGCCGCCGCCGGCCGGGATCTTGATGCGCTCGAAGTCGGTGGCGCTCATGCCGCCGTCTCCGAGGTTGGCCGCCACCGCGTCGCGGATCTCGGCGACCGGCGTTTGGAAGACGACGAACGGACTGACCGCCGCTTCCTGGTTCTTCTTGACGACTTCCTTGCTTGCCATGCTTAGCTTCTCCTTGTTCTGAGTTTGAAAACCTCGCTCACGTCCAGGACTGCGGCCAGAGAAGGCGGTAAAGGCCGCCCCTCGCGATCGAGTTCCCGCACGTAGGCGCTGAGGGAATTGGTGTTGAAGGTCTCCTCGACGTAGTCGCCGAGGCGGCAACGCTTCAGGGCTTTGCACACAGCCGGTTTGTCGCCGTCCTTGGCCTTGGCCCAGAGCTTGCGCTCGACATACACGGTCCGCCCGTCGATGGCGACCCGTTCCATGCCGCTCTGCTCGAACTGGGGCAGCAGGCGCTGTTCGAGTTCGGCGGCTTCGGCTTTGATCGAATCGACCTCGGCCTCAAGCTGGCGGCGGCGCTCTTCAAGCGCGACGAAGCGTTTGAGTTCATCGGTGTTCATGCTTGTCCTTTCATCTGCTGGAGAACGGTGTTGACGACGTCGGAGCGGCGCGCCAAGGCCGCCATGACCTTCTCGTCGACGGTGCCTTCGGCGAGCAGGTGGATGTACTCGACGGGCCGCGTCTGGCCGGGGCGGTGGATGCGCGCCAGGCTCTGCTCGTAGGAGCCGAGCGAAAAGCCGAGCGAGTAGTAGATGGCGTAACGGGCCCGGGTCAAATCGACGCCCACGCCGCCCGAATCGATCTGGACCGCGAGCACGGGCGCCTCGCCCGCCTGCCAGCGCTTCAACTCGTCCATGCGGCCCGAGAGCTCGAGCGACCGCCGGCCCGTTTCGTCGGCGACGCGGTTCACGGCTTCCAGATCCTTGTGGAAGCGGCAGAAGACGACGACCGGTTCCTCGGGCGCGATGTCTTCGAGCACGTCGCGCAGGAGGTTCAGCTTGGCCGAGTCGATCTGGACGTCGCGGCCTTCGTCGGTTCGGATGTAGCCGCCGGTGATCTGTTGGAGACGGAGCAGTTTCACCAGTGCATTCGCGGCGGTGACCTCGCCGGCCTGGACCTCGGCGATCAGGTCGCGCTCGAGCGAACGGTAAGCCTTGCGCGCCTCCGCCCCGAGTTGGCAGGTGTAGGTGATGTGGACCTCGGCCGGCAGATCGAGCACGTCCTTGCCGCAGGCGAAGGTGACCGAGTAGAACTTCCGGTTGAGCTCATCGAGGTTGCGGTAGCCGACGACCTGGTGATTCTGGTAGCCGCCCATCACGGCGTAGTGCTGCCGGAACTTGTGAAAGCTCCAGCCGAAGATGGACGGATCAATGAAGCGGAAGTAGGCATAGACATCGAGAGGCGAGTGCGGCATGGGCGTGCCGGACAAGCCGAGGCGGAACCGCGCCGCCTGGCCGAGCCGCGCCAGGAACCTGCTGGCCTTACCGCCGGGCGCCTTGCATCTGTGAATTTCATCTGCGACGACCAGATCCCACTTCTGCTTGAGGGCCCACTCCGCGAACGGCGAGCGCCAGGCCGAGTCGTAATTGATGACGACGACAACCGGCACGCCGCGAGCCTTGCCTAGGGCAATCTGCCGCTCTGCCTCGGCCCGCTTGGCGCGCACGCTGCCGAAGGCGTCATCGAGCGGCACGACCAGGAACGGAAGGTCCGAGTGGATCTCAAACTGCGGCCGCCACACCTGCACCACCCGTAACGGGCAGAGGACCAGGATCATCTGGAATCCCTCCTCGACGCACAGGTAAACGGTCATCGCCGACTTTCCCGTGCCCATGACGGCGGCGATCATGGCGCCGCGCTTGCCGCACCGGTACAAGCTCCGGACGAAGGCCACGGCTTCCGCCTGGTGCCGCCAGGGGAGGGTCCGAAACCCAATGACTGCGGGAGGAGGGTTCATGCCGGCTGCATCTCCCGCGCCAGGGCCGCCGCTTCCGCAACAGTGAACTCCGTCTTCTCTCCGACCAACGCCACCACGCGCTGCCGCAGCATCGCGATGTGGCGACGGCGGCGCTGATCCGCTGCAATTTGGACATCCAGCATGCGCAGATTGGAGTCCAGGTCCGCGACGGTCGCCTGCATCACCGGCACCCACTCGCAGTCCCCGTTGAGGGGATTCAGGATGTCCACGGGCACGGCGATCAGGTTGGGCATCTCGAATTCCGGGAGGTCCAGACCGAGTTGCAGGCGCGCCTCAGCCTCGGTGACTTCGGCCGCCGTTTTCATGACGCGGCGGGTAAGGTCGAAGAGTTTCTCCCGCGCCAGTTGCCGGCCGAGGTCCGCGAACAAGTCGCCGTTGTTTTCGATCACCGTGTCGACGACGTCGCGGTTCAAGAAACGCCGGCCTGCGGCGCAAAACGCCGCCACGGTTTCTCGAATTGCCTCGGTCAGTTCGGATCGTCTACTTGTTCTCATTGCGTTCGAGCTCCTGGTTGATTGCTTCGAGGAAGGCGGCCGCCTTTCGGCAGTGCCCTGCAAAGTCCATGTCGGGGGTGTCCAGACTGCGAATGCCGGCGGCGATTTCCAGCGCGGAGTGCTGGCAACCGGAGATTGCCCGCGCCGCATCCGCAATGGCCATGGCTGCGTAGTTGCGCTCGACGATGGGCCGTTGCGACTCCGGGGTGGGCAACTGATAGTTCAGGTTGCGGTCCAGAATGGCCATGCCGCTTTCCAGCGCCTGTTTCCGGGCTGCGGCCGGAGTGGGCAGGTCCTTGCGCCGCAGCTTCCGTATCGCCGCCTTCTTCTCGTCTTCCGGTAACTGGGCGATCTCACGTTGCCGGTCAGGGGGCTGTTCGGCGATGACAGAAGCGGCATGGATAGACAGCCCGCCCGCGTCCATCTGGGCGACGACTTCGTCTACCGCCTTCTCGACGACCCTCTTGGCACGCTCATAAGTACTGGCGCTGTCGAAGCCCGCCTTGGCGGCAGCGACTTCGCGGGTCTCAACCCCCGGCTCAACTTCCGGGCAATTGACCGGAAGTTCCTTGTCCGTACGCTGCCCCTGCCTGCTGCCAATGCTCTCCTCGATCGCCTTCGCGATCGCAACCCGTTCAGAGGGCGTAAAGTCCTTGCGGATCTCGTTTTCGGCGTACTCGCCGGCGACGATGCTGGAGACTCGTAGGACAACGACGGGGATCGTCTTCCAGCGCAGAATGTCGCGCATGGCCAGGAAGCGCCGCTCCCCGCAGACAAGGAGGCCGTCCTCTGTTACCACCGGCGGGTGCAGCAGCCCCACTGTCGCGATGCTGGTGGCTAGGACTTCCAGATCACCCATGTCCTTCCGGTGGCGCTCGCCGATGCGGATCTGGTCGCAGGGAATCTCGATGATCTTCAGGGAATGCTTCACCGCGAGCCTCCCTTTGAATCAGCGGGATCGTAGCCAGCCTCGCGGAATGCACAGCGGAGCCGCGCAATGCGGGCGTACACGGTGGACCGGGCGATGCCGAGCATGCGGCTGATCTCGGTAGGGCCGTGGTCGATCAGCAGAAGAGCCAGTGTCCGGTCAGGATCACCGAGGGGCGCGAGGACGCGCTCGAAGTCGACATGAAACTGGACCGCCGGGATACCGTCAGCGGTAGCGAACCGATGACCGTCGAGACGTTCAATCAGGACGGGACTGCGCCGGCGCCGCAGCAGGGAGGCGAAGCGCTTGTCCGCCACGCGCTCGAGGAAAGTCCGGAGGCTGGCGCGCGATGCGTCATAGTGCCGCAGCGCCATCCAGAGTCCCAAGAGGGCGTCCTGCTCGATGTCTTCGCGATCCGCGGCTATCACCCGACCGGTTGACACCGCCGCGGCAGCGCGCACCTGAACCGCCCGCAAGGCCAGGGGGAGAGCATGGTCGAATCCTGTATCAGGCATGGCGGCGCCCTCCTGCCATCTCGATTTCCATGGAGAAGGGCAGCCCGTGCTTGACTTCGAGCGTACGGATCTCGCCGGCGTCGACGGCGCGCACGTACTCGAACAACTCCGCGACTTGGGGCTTCAGTTCGAATTCATCAGGTAGGGTTCTCGCCGCGCCCGGATCCTGCGAGCCGAACTTCACATCCCGCACAACGGTCGGCCAGGGATCAAGAACCAGTTCGCCGCGTTCAATCCGGAGATACTCAAACCGCCCGAAGCCCAGCGCCGACATGGCCGCCGCAAACGCGCGCTCGGATGGCCGGAGGTCCCGGGTCGACGTGGGGCGGTTCATTGCGCCACCTCCACGCACGCGGCGCTCTGCGACTCATGGCTCTCAATCCAGGCATCGACGTCTTCGGGGCGATAGCGAACCAGGGTC
>CAYYNC010000127.1:0-5167 GCA_964472745.1 uncultured Solibacteraceae bacterium | reverse complement strand
CAGCGGCATTGTTGAACTATTCTTGTTTAGGATTTCAGACCCAAGAATCTAGTTGACGGCTCGTTCTTATGCAATCCTGTTTCGGGAGGTTTTTGGGATGGCCCGCATCTCCGGCGAGGTGATCGAACGGCTCAAGCAGGAGGTCTCGCTGGAGCGCCTGGCCGAGGCGCGCGGCGTCAAGCTCACCCGCCACGGCGCGGATCTGATCGGCCTGTGCCCTTTCCACGACGACCACGAACCCTCCCTCGTCATCACTCCCCAAAAGAATCTGTGGCACTGCCTGGGCGCCTGCCAGACCGGCGGCACCGTCATCGACTGGGTGATGCGGGCCCAGGGCGTCAGTTTCCGGCACGCCGTCGAACTGCTGCGCGCCGATCATCCGGCGCTGGCCGAGGCGGCGGCGCCCGTGCGGCAGTCCACCGTGCGCAAACTGCCGCCGCCCATCGACCGCGACGGCGACGACGCCAGGCTCCTGGTGCAGGTCGCCGGCTTCTACCACGACACGCTGAAACCATCGCCCGAGGCGCTGGCCTATCTCCAGAAGCGCGGTCTGAACCATCCGGAGATGATCGGCCAGTTTCAACTCGGCTACGCCAACCGCACACTGGGCTACCGGCTGCCGGCATCGAACCGTGTGGCCGGGGCCGACATGCGCGGCCGGTTGCAGAAGCTCGGCATCCTGCGGGACACCGGCCACGAGCACTTCAACGGCTCACTGGTGATCCCCGTGTTCGATGGCCCAGGGCAGGTAGTGGAGATGTACGGGCGCAAGATTACCGAGAGCCTGCGGCCAGGCACGCCGCTGCACCTGTACCTGCCCGGGCCGCATCGCGGCGTGTGGAACAAGGCGGCGCTCGAAGCCTCGAAGGAGATCATCCTGTGCGAGTCGCTGATCGACGCGCTCACTTTCTGGTGCGCGGGGTTCCGGAACGTGACCGCGAGCTACGGCGTGAACGGCTTCACCGAGGATCACCAGGCGGCGTTCCGGAAGCACGGCACCACGCGGGTCCTGATCGCCTACGACCGCGACGAAGCCGGAGAGAAAGCGGCCGCCACGCTGGCCGGCGAGCTGATGGCCCTCGGCATCGAGTGTTTCCGCGTGCTGTTTCCCAAGGGCATGGACGCCAACGAATACGCGCTCAAGGTGACGCCGGCAGCCAAGAGCCTGGCCATCCTGCTGAACAAAGCGCAGTGGCTCGGCAAGGGCAGGCCCCCAGGCAGGGAGAGGGTGGAGATCGTTGCCGCGCCGGCGCCCGAGGAAAAACCTCCAGAACCGGCAGCTAAAGAAATAAGTATGAGCAACCCTGTTTGTTCTTTAGCCGCCGGACAGCCGCCGGAGATCGCGCTGGCGGCTACCGCCCCGCCCCCGCCAGCCATCTCTGAGAAACCCGTGGAAGTCCGCGACCATGAAATCATCATCACACGCGGCGACCGGCGGTATCGCGTGCGCGGCTTCGGCAAAAATCCGGGTTACGACTCGCTCAAGGTGAATCTGCTGGCGTCCCGCGGCGGCGGTTTCCACGTAGATACCCTGAACTTGTACACAGCACACCAGCGCGCCGCTTTCATCAAACAGGCGGCCCTCGAGATGGGCCTGAGCGAAGAGACGCTGAAACACGATCTGGGCTTCGTGCTCGGCAGGCTGGAAGCGATCCAGGACGAGCAGATGCGTAAAGATCTGGAGCCGAAGCCGGAGGCGGCGGGCATGGCCGCCGAGGACCGGGCCGCGGCGCTCGAACTGCTGCGCGATCCGCGGCTGATGGAGCGCATCCTGGAAGACTTCGCGCGGTGCGGCGTCGTGGGCGAGGAGATCAACAAGAAGGTGGCCTATCTGGCGGCGGTATCCCGGCTGCTGGATACGCCGCTGGCGGTGATCGTGCAATCCAGTTCCGCCGCCGGCAAGAGCTCGCTGATGGAAGCGGCGCTCGCCTTCATGCCGGAAGAACAGCGCGTGGAGTACTCGGCGATGACGGGCCAGTCGCTGTTCTACATGGGCGAGACGGATCTGAAGCACAAGATCCTGGCCATCGCGGAAGAGGAAGGCGCGCAGCGCGCCGCCTATGCGCTGAAGCTGTTGCAGAGCGAGGGCGTGCTCACCATCGCCTCCACCGGCAAGGATCCGGCCAGCGGCCGGCTGGTCACCCATGAGTACCGCGTCGAAGGCCCGGTGATGATCTTCCTCACGACCACGGCCATCGAGATCGATGAGGAGCTGCTGAACCGCTGCCTGGTGCTGGCCGTGGACGAGGACCGCGAGCAGACCCGCGCCATCCACCGCATCCAGCGCGAGGCGCAGACGCTGGAGGGGCTGCTCGCCAAACGCCGCCGGCAGCAGATCCTCACCCGCCACCGCAACGCGCAACGCCTGCTGAAGCCGATTCCAGTCGTGAATCCTTATGCCGGGCGGCTGACCTTCCCCGACGGCCTGACGCGCACGCGCCGCGATCACCTGAAGTTCCTGTCGCTGATCCGCGCCATTACGCTGCTGTTTCAGCACCAGCGCTCCGTGCAAACGGCGGTCTGCGACGGCCAGCCGCTAGAGTACATCGAGTCCACGCCCGAAGATGTGGAGATGGCCGAGGAACTCATCAAGCACGTGCTCGGCCGCGCCCTCGACGAGTTGCCGCCGCAGACGCGGCGCCTGCTGCTGCTGGTCGACGACATGGTGCGGGCCGCCTGCGAGCGCCTCCAGATGCAGCGGAGCGATTACCGCTTTAGCCGCCGCGACGTGCGCCGGCACACCGGCTGGAGCGACGCCCAGGTGAAGCGGCACCTGCGAAAACTGGAGGAGCTCGAATACCTGATCATTCATCACGGCGGGCGTGGGCAGACCATCGTCTACGAGCTGTACTTCGAGCGGCCCGCCGATCCGCGCCAGCCCGTCTTCCCCGGCCTGATTGGCGGCGGCCTGCTGCGCGTCCACCGCTACGGCGGGAACAAGGACGGGGCGACAGACGGGAAGGACGGGCCATGGACGCCCCAGGACCGGCCCACGGACGGGCCTGGCACGGGCGCCCCAAACTCAATAACGACGGACCCGCGAAACGGTTTTCAGCGGATTCCGGCGGAACGCACTGATACCGGGGCGCCGCCGGCTTCCACCGTAGCCGCAGGTATGGCGCGTTAGCCATGCGCCGCCGCAAACGTTCCAACGCGCCCCCGCCGGCGCCCGGCAATCCCATGCGCGCGCTGCTGGAGCAGCACCTCGCCTGGCTGGAGGCCCACAATTTTTCCGGCGACACCATCGTCACGCGCCGCGCCTGCGTCACCTACTTCATCGACTGGTGCGACGAGCGCAGCCTGGAACAGGCGGCCGAGATCACGCGGCCCATGCTCGAACGCTATCAGCGCTGGCTCTATCAGTACCGCAAGAAGGACGGAAATCCCCTCACGTTCCGCACGCAAAATGAGCGGATACGGGCGCTCAAAGGCTGGTTCCGCTGGCTGGCGCGGGAGAATCACATCCTGCACAATCCCGCTTCGGAGCTGATCCTGCCGCGCCTCGAGAACCGGCTGCCGAAATACGTGCTGAGCGCCGCGGAAGCCGAACAGGTCCTGCGGCAGCCCGACACGGCCACTACGGCGGGTCTGCGCGACCGCGCCATCCTGGAGACGTTCTATTCGACCGGCATGCGGCGCATGGAAGTCGCCCACCTCAACCTGTTCGACGTCGACGCGGACCGGGGAACGGTGATCGTGCGGCAGGGCAAGGGGAAAAAGGACCGGATGATTCCTATCGCCGGGCGGGCGCTGGCGTGGATCGGCAAGTATCTGCGGGAAGCCCGGCCCAAGCTGTCCGTCGGCGGCGACGATGGCACGCTGTTTCTCTCCGACATGGGCCTGCCGTTCGAGCGGACCCATCTGACCAACCTGGTGCGCGATTACGTGGAGAAATCGAAGATTGGCAAGATAGGCGGCTGCCATCTGTTCCGCCATACCCTGGCCACGCTGATGCTGGAGAACGGGGCCGATATCCGCGTGATCCAGGAGATGCTTGGGCACGCCTGTCTATCCACCACGGAAGTATACACGCGCGTGTCGATCAATCTGCTGAAGCAGATCTACCAGGCCACGCATCCGGCCGCCCGCACGAAAGGGCCGGAAGCGGCCCAACTGCTCGCGGAACTCGATGCGGAAGCGGAGCAGGAAGAGGAAGCCGGGGGCAAAGAAACGCTATGATCGAAGATATGGAGGCGTTCCGCATTACAGAAGCCGAGCTCGCCCGCGATCTTCACGCGGTCCTGGCCAAGGTGCAGGAAGGCGCCGAGGTGATCGTGGAGCAGGATCACCGCCCCGTGGCAGTCATCAAGACGCCGCAGGGTCCGGGCCGAAGGATCAGCGAGTGCATCGCGCTGGCGAAGGCGTATGAAGAGAAGCTGGGCTACGCGCCGGTTCCCGATCCCGGCTTCGCCAAAGACGTGCAAGCCGCCATCGACGCCCACCGCGAGCCGCTTTGCCCGCCCTCATGGGATTAGTCCTCGACTCCGGGGTGCTGATCTCCGCCGAGCGTGACGCCCGGCCGGTCAGCGAGTTGCTGGCCGCGCTCGAACACCAGCACGGGGCAAGCGAGATCGTGCTGTCTTCCATTACCGTGATCGAGCTGGAGCACGGCCTCTATCGCGCCCAGACCGCGGAGCAGGCCCAGAAACGGCGGGACTATCTCGACACTGTCTTCGCGGCGATCCCGGTGGAGCCATTCACCAGGGAGATGGCGCGGATCGCGGCGCAGATCGACGCCGAGGCAAGACAGGCCGGACGGGTGATCCCATTCGCGGACCTGCTGATCGGCGCGACCGCCCGCCACTTCGGCTATGCCGTGGGAACCCGGAATCTGCGCCACTTCCAAAGCATTCCGAACCTGGCTGTCATCCAGCTCTGAGGCCGCGCCTCCTTACCGGGTGCAGGTCCTGCCCATTCACCCTCCGCTCCCCTGCGCCCTTGGCGACGCGGGCCTACGCCCGGGACTGCGACAACGTACAATGGCTACGAGTGCTGACGGCTAAACAAGAAACGGCATCTCCCGGCGAGGCCCTCGCACAAACCGAAACTCGCGTCTGGGGAGTCGTATCTCAAGCCGCACCTCACGCCAGGGCGTTTGCGCCGCTAAGCTCAACCGGCGTCTGGGGTTACTGGCACTTCCACGGAGGAACTGCGTCGGGCCAACTAG
>CAYYNC010000126.1:0-5552 GCA_964472745.1 uncultured Solibacteraceae bacterium | reverse complement strand
ACCGAGGCCTACAACATGGTTCCTGGCCGCGATCCCCAAAACCGTTAAGCACCCCTGCGGTGCGCGTCCCGCGCCACATTCGTGGCGATGCGATACAGTGAATTCCTGCGGTGCGCCTCGCTCTGATGCGCCGACCCCGCGCGCAGGAAACGGTAGAAAGTCTCCTGCATCAGATCCTCGGCTTGTTGCCGGTCGCCCGTCACACGCGCGAGATACGCCGACACCCCGCGCGCATTGCGATCGTAAAAGCCCCGGAACGCCTCTTCGTCCAAGGCCAGTTCCTCGGCTTCGGCCTCAACCGCATCGGCCCGGGTGAGATCGTTGAATGTCGAATCGCGGGACATGGACGGCCGCTTCGTGCCGCTCCTAACCGGCAGGCGTCTCGGACTGCGCACTGGAGATCAGCCCGAGGCGCCGGGACACTGCATACGATATGATCGCCGAAACCACGAAGCCGATGCCGAGAGCCAGGGCAAGGACTCCGAAAGAATGAATCGCCTGCGCCGCCTCGCCCGTCGTCTGAGTGCTCACCATCCAGAGTCCGCCGCCGGCCGCCATCAGGACGACGCCGCCCTGGAGCGACCAGAGGATGCGCGCAACCGGCGCGCCAAGCGACCGCGGTCCGGCATCGAGAGTGATGGGTGAGGACTCCAGGAACTTCGTACCCGCCGGCGACTGCACATACGCCATCAGCTCCTCGTTCGAGCTGAAGCGGTCCAGCAGCTTCGTGTGGACCTCGGTCTGAATCTTCGTCAGCCGGCTCCAGCGGCGGTAATCGATCAGCGTTCGGATCAGCCACGTGATCAGGCCGATGGCCAGGCCGACTCCCGTGAACGCCGCCAGCCCTCCCAGCACATTGGTCCACATGTCGAAAACGCGATCCTCCTTGCCGCGCGGCCTGTCGTAGCCGCCGCCGAGGTAGAACGCCGGGCTGCGCGCGATCTCAGGATGCGCGGCGAGGAATGCGGAGAGCGCGGGGTACGGCGCCAGATACGCCTGGTTGGTCAGAAGCGAAGGGTCGAGCGCCAGCACGCGCCGCAACTCGGGCGCATGCCTCTCGAAAAGCGAATTCAGCGCCTCCCTGGTGCGATTCGCGTCCGGTTGAAGCTCGGCTGGAACAACCTGGCTCTGGCCCTGCGGCTGGACCGGCGCGGCTCGAGTCTGCTGGCCCGATAGCGGCAAGCACCCGGCCAGCAACGCCGACGCTGTGATGAACCTGCATAAGACAGTCACGATGAAAACCTTCCTTCCGCCCGATGAATACGCATCATTCGCCGCCAGGTGAACATTCTTGTGGGCCAGATCCGCGATCTGATCCCCGATTTCCGATCGGGCCTGCCGGAACACGTGCTACCATCCCTGCATGGGGGATGCAGCAAGTGTCCGTGCTTTCTCCGCCGTCCCGGCCGCGGCAAGCCCGCCACGCCACGCCGCAATCGTTCGCTTCACGCACTGGCTCACCGCACTGAGCTTCTTCGCCCTGCTGATCAGCGGCGCGGAAATCGTCATCTCCCACCCGCGCTTCTATTGGGGCGAGGTGGGCAACGTCAACACACCGCCGCTGTTCAGCCTGCCGATTCCGGCCTCGCGGTCGGCCGTCCCGACCGGCTACGGCTTCGTCCTGCCCGACCAGAACGGCTGGAGCCGTTATCTCCACTTTCAGTCCGCCTGGCTTGTGGTCTTCGCCGGCGCGCTGTATGTCCTCTCCGGCCTGTTGAGCCGGCATTTTGAAAAGAGCCTCCTCCCGTCGCGAGCCGATCTCGCCTGGAGCGCGCTCTCCCGCGTTCTCTTAAACCACCTGCGCTTCAAGCGGCCGGACGCCTCGGAAGCCTGGTCCTACAACACGCTTCAACGGCTCGCCTATCTGTTCATACTCTTCATCGTGTTCCCCCTGATGATCTGGACCGGCCTGGCGATGTCTCCCGCCATCGCATCCGTGTTCCCGCCGGTCGTGACAGTCTTCGGCGGCCATCAATCCGCCCGCACCATTCACTTCTTCGCGGCGGTCTTTCTCGTCCTCTTCCTGTTGATTCACATCGTCATGGTCTGTCGCGCCGGCTTCTGGAGCCGCACGCGCGCCATGATCACCGGCCGGCCCGCAGCGCACAAGGAGCGCCCATGAGCAACCTCTCACGCCGCAAACTGATCACCGCCGGTCTATCGGCGACAGCGGGCGTAGCCGGCCTGGCGTCGGCGGCGCGCATCGCCGATCGCTACGGCCTGATCCCGCCCGATCACGGAGGCATCTACGGTCCCGGCGAGACGCTCACCTACGCCTCTCACCGCCTCCTGACGCGCAACTCCCTCGCCCGCGAATTCCATCGCAGCCGGATTTCAGCAAAACCGTTCGCCAACGGCAAGCCTCCTCAAGACAAGGAATTCGAAAGCCTGCGGGCCGTTGGCTTCGCCGGGTGGCGCCTCGCCGTCGACGGCCTGGTCGCCCGCCCGGCCTCATTCTCGCTCGCCGAGCTGAAAAGCTACCCCTCCCGCAGCCAGATCACCCAGCTCATCTGCGAAGAAGGCTGGTCCTTCATCGCGGAATGGATCGGAGTGCCCCTTTCTCACGTGTTGAACATCGTGGGCGTTCTTCCCGAGGCGAAGTATGTCATCTACTACTCCCACCAGCGCGACTGGTGGGATAGCATCGACATGGCCGACGCGCTTCATCCGCAGACATTCCTCACCTACGGCATGAACGGCGGCGATCTCCCCGTGGGCCACGGCGGACCCCTCCGCCTGCGCGTCCCCCGCCAGCTCGGCTACAAGAGCGTCAAATACATCACCCGCCTGAGAGTCGCCGGCAATCTGAAAGACTTCGCCTCGGACCCCACTTACGCCTGGTACGCCGGCATCTGAGACCGCACCCAGCGCGCCGCCGTCTCCGTGTCAGTTCAAACAAATCAACCCGCGGGCTTGTCGCACGGCCCTTCAAAGCCTGCACTGCAAATCAAGGCGAATCGGCCCGGACACGGGCCGGCCCGCTCGAAGGAGGACCCCGAGAGGCGCCACTCTCTTGCGGCTTTCCCCGTTCGCTGCGTGATGCTTGCCGCACAGGCTGCCTCCGATCCCACCCCGACGGGCGGAGTCCCCGTGACGAACTGCGAATACAAGTTTCCCGCCGCCAGCGACCCGCACGTCCCATCCACCCTGCCCGCCGGGCGCTGGGCGCGTCTCTACGCCCCGCGAGCCTCGGCGCCGGCCCCCGCCCCCTGCTCGTTTTCCTTCACGGCAATCACGCCACCTGCGGGCGCGACTCCGGCGCCGGCCGGGGACGCTTCGATGTCAGCGTGCATTACACCTTCACCGGCGCATGCCCTCCCGGCTGCATCCCCGCCCCGGATCACGAAGGCTGCTCCTACCTGACCACCGCGGTCTCAATCCGCGCCGCGGCCCCCTCCTCCTGCGCCACCTCGAGTTGCTGAGCGGCTAAAATCACGGAGCCGGCCCCGCTCACCCCCTCAACTCCCCTCTGAATGGCAAGCTCGACTTCTCCCAGGCCGGTCTCCTCGGTCACTCGCACGGCGGCGAAGGCGCCCGCGCCGCCTGCAACCTCTATCGCGATCCCGCCAGCCCCTGGCCCGGCCGTATCGCCGAGCCCGTCGTCTTCCGCGGCATCTTCGAAATCGGTCCTGTCGGTTCAATCAGCTCTTCAACCCGCGTTACGGTCTGCCGTTGCCCCTGGACCCGGTGACGCCCATCGATCGCGGCTACTCGGACTCCCCAGGTCCCGCAGTCACCGAAACCTTTGACGACTTCACCGGCGGCTTCGATCAGAACGCCGCCGGCAACGTCACAGTCATTGACGGCGGCATCGCGAACCACTCCTTCATTCAGCGCACCGCGCAGGTTTGCTGGAACGGACCCGGGCCCGGGACTTACTTCCAGGTCAACTGGAAAGGCGCGCCTCCCGGTCTGAACGTCGCCGCCTGCCCCACCCTGGAATGCCGCGTCTCACGCCAGTGCAAGGACGCCGCCTGCCGGCAATCCAGCCTCGGCTTCCCGTTCGACTCGATCTTCACCGTCCGTCTCGTTCGCGGCGACGGAACTCTCACTGCCGGCGGTGCAGTTGAAGGACATCATCAACATCGCCGGTCCGGCCGGAGGGCTCACACGCTTCGCCGGCAACCTCTATCACCCGGTTCTGCAAACCGTCCGCGTACCGCTCTCCGCATTCGGCTCAATCACGACGTTGAAGGCCGTGCGGTTCGTCTTCGACGACACGAAGCGCGCCGCCATCTTCCTCGCGATCATCCCCGTCTCCACCGCGGAAGCCGGCGGCGGCGCGGTCACGAGCGCCCCCGCCACGGCCGTGGACACGATCCTGGATCAGGGCGCCCGGCAGCCCGATGACAACCGCGGATAAGCCTCAAAGCGCGTCGCCTCCATCCCCGAATGAGGCGCAGCCGAAGGCGTCGAGATCGCGCTCTCAAGCAACCGTCTCTTCCTGCCCCAGGAAGATCTCCTGACGCTGATGATCGGCGACGCGGAGTTCACCCTCAGCCGCTACCTCGTCAACGGCGGCGCCGGCGCTGTCGCTTTCGTCTTGTCCGCCCCGGAGTACGCCGCACTCCCCGGCGGAGCCGCAATCTCCGTTCAACACGCCTCCCAACCCGGCGAGGGAGCCCGGCGCTTCGGGCATCTGAAGAAATCGACTGTCGCGATGCTAACGGCTGCTGACGATTTTGGCAGCCCAGTCGGCGCCGGCAACCTCCCCGCCGCCCGGGAATCGCGGCAGCTCGATCTCGCCCCGCTCGTCCGCCGCGAGACTCACGCCCTGCCGCCACTCCCCGGTCCGCGGATCGTACCACGTGAACCGATACGTCCCGCCCGCCGTCCACCCGCTCATGCTCCCCGCCTGCGCCTTGTTCTCCAAATACAGCAGCCCGAAATCCTTCTCGGGCGTCCGCATCATAAATCCCCACCCGTCCAACCCGCGCTCGGAAGCCCCCGCCGCCTTCCGCTGCGACAAACTCTCCGAAGCCGGCTCAAGCTCCCGATACCGCGCGCCCTCCGAAAAAACAAAACTCCGCAAATGCCGCATGTACCCCGCCGACTTGTACCGCAGCGCCTGCCAGAAATAGGGCCGCCGGCCACCCCGACAAGAAGGGGATTGAGACTCATCGCGAGCCGCAAACAAACCAGGATGGCGCCAAACGAGGCGGCCGCCACCCCGACAAGGAGGGGATTGCGACCCACCGCGAACTGGCGAGCTCGCCATAGGGTTTGCGTCGCGGCGGCCTCTGCCCCGACAAGAGGCGGAGTGAGTCCGCAGCGGGAACGTCCGACTTCCATGTATGCGGACAGGAGGCAATCGCAGCCCCGACAAGGAGACCTGACCCTTTGAGCTTCGCCTTCGTGTTGCGCCCATTCAATGCCGCACGATATCCGCTCCCGTCTTCCCGTTCCCTGTGTTCCGGCAATCATCCTGAGAAAATCCTGGCATTTGTTGGTTGACATCGCAAAAAACTCTGGACAATTGGCGATGCCCGGCGATATATGTTACCGCTCATCGGAAAACGTCTTTTTTTGAGCATCATTCGACAGGGCGTTGG
>CAYYNC010000125.1:0-5620 GCA_964472745.1 uncultured Solibacteraceae bacterium | reverse complement strand
GCGTCGCTGGCGCTGACGATCAACGGCGTCAACTACGTCTCGAACAAGAACATCGTTTCGCTTGAAACCTCCTGGAAGAACAACGTGCGGCTGGACGGCGGTTTCTTCCCCGGCTCCGGCTTCCAGACGCCTGGCGACGGCGCGAGCGGCGCCATCCGCGGGCGGCTCGAGTTTGGCAACCGTCAGGGCACGCTGCGCTTCGTCGCCCGCTTCGAGAATGGCTCGACCGAGCTCACCAAGTTGCGCCAGCAGACGGCTGGCACGGCAGTGATCTCGCTCAGCTACGACTCGAACAACTCGCTCGAACTCACCTGGTACAAGGTTTCCTTTGCGACTGCCGAAGTCGGCGAGACGGACGGCATCGTCACGGTGTCGGTGGAGTGCCTGCCGATGTGGGATGAGACCAACGGCGTCGTTTCGGCCGTGGCCAAATGTGGCGTGGACGGGATCTGCCAGTAGAGAGGACTTTCATGTTTGACGCAAAGCAACCCATCACCATCCATCTCCGCACGCCCGAAGGCGTAAAGGCTGTCCGTGTGCGATTTCCGACAGACGAAGAGTGGATCGACCGCCAGAAGAAGCGCAAGGTCATCGTGAAGCAACTGGGGCGCGGGGTCTCCGAGACCACTATCCCCGACTCCCAGGACGCCGATGCCGCGCTGCTCGCGAGGATCCGGGTGCCGGAGGAGAATGCGCCCGAGGTCGACGCCTTCGAGGCGAGCCGCATCATCGAGCAGTTGAGTCAAGCCGATGTCGACGATGTGGTCCAGGTGGGCGACGGCTTCCGGGTGACGATGCGCGTCCTCGGCGGCACGGTGTGCCACGTGCTGCGCATGCCATCGGCCAAGGACGTCTTCGAATACCGGCGCGGTTTCGCGCGGGTGCTCGACCTGCCCTATAACCGCCAGGAACTAATCATCAACCTCGGCCCGGCAGCGGCGCTCTACAAGAAGCTGGTTGAGTCCACCGAAGGCTACGCAGGCGACGTGCCGATCATCCACCAGGCCGTCGCAGTGAAAGCCTCGATCGATGCGCTCGACGGCTCCTTCGAAGAGTCTTCGGACCCAAACTGACATGCGGGGAGTGGCCCGAAAAACCCTCCCTGCGATTTCTGATTCATTGGGCTCTGCGTCGCGAAGAACTCTGCGACCCCGGCCTCTGCCCGGATGCTCCGGACGATGGCGGCCGCTGCGACCACTGCCCGCTCGACAGGCTCGATGCGGCGCAGTCTTCCGAAGCGGGTCTGCTGTTGCGCCGCGCGCTCGATCTCCGAGCAGCGTTGAAGATGGGTGTCCGAATCGGCCTGGACGAGATCCAGGCGGATGAGTTCGCAGCACTGGTCAAGTTGGAGGAAGAACAAGCTGAGTTCGAGCGGGAAAAAGCGGCCATGCCGCCGCATTGACGTCGACTCTCATGCGGATCGCCGGATCGGAACGAAGCGAATCTCGACCCGCTTGTTCAGGGCTGCCGCGATCCGGCGCAGCATGGCCAGCGAGTGGCCTTCATAGTCGGCATCCTCGAGACGTGAAATCACCGACGCCGTTGTGCCGATCATCTTGGCCAATTGGGCTTGCGTCAAACCGGCCTTTTTCCGAAGTTCATAGATCTTCCGGGCGACCTCGTCGTCGGCCCGGGCTTCTTCCAGTACCCTCTGGCGCTCCGGCTGTCCCCGGAAGAGCCGCCGATGCAGGAGTTCTATCGCATCAGAGGTCAGGTCCGTTCTTGGCCTTTTCTTGGACAGTCGCTCAAGCCGATGCACTGGCATTGCCTGTCAGAGTTCATCCAAAACCCAGATCATCGATGGCGACGAGAGATTTCCTTTCTCCCGAGCCCCTCCGCGATCAACGTGGTGACGAGCGTGTTCAGACTCACTCCCTCCTGCTGGGCGCGGGCCACCAGACGAGCATGCAGAGAGCGGGGTACGCGCTGCCGCCACTGCCCGCTGGCCGACGTGTTCTGGCCTGGTTTCGGAATCGCATCCCCGAATTCTTCGAGCGTCTTCAACGCAGCAGCAAGCGCATCCTGTGCATTGCGAATCGCTTCTTCCGGAGACTCGCCATCGGAAATAACGCCGGGAAAATCCGGATACTCAACCAAATACCCTCCGCCTTCCTCTTTGGAGAGCGGACGCACGATAAACGGGTACCGATCCAGAGGGAGTTTCTTCTTCATTGCTTACCCTCCACCAGATCAATCAACGCCACGAATCGCCGGATGTAGACCGGCTTAATCGGGCGCGCACTGGGAACCGTGAGCAAGCCAGCCACAGGGTGTCGGAACACTACGTGACTCGTACCGTGCTGGCGATAGTCGATGGAAAATCGCTCCGCTACCACCTTCAGGTCCTCGATCCGCCAGTCCTGCGGATTGGCCCGCATGCGCCGGAGGATCTTGGCAGCATTGCTCACTTCTTCATGGTACCGCTCGTGATACCACATCGCAAGGTCTTTATCCCTGGCCATGGCTGATAACAAGCTCGAACTCGTCGTCGAAGTCGATGCGAACCGGGCCAATGCGTCCATCAAGAGCGTCAACGCGAGCCTGTCGAGCATGGAGGCCGCGGCGGCAAAGAGTGCCCGGGGCGCGGCGCAGGGCATCGACGGCATGACGGCGGCCATGGTGAAAGGAGCCACTGCAGGGAACCTGCTGGCCGACGCCATCAAGAGCGCGCTCGCATGGGCCAAGGATTTCACCGTCGGCTCGGTCATGATGGCGGCTGAGAACGCTAAGGCCGAGGCCTCGCTCAAGGCGCTGGCCAACGCCCACGGCGTGGGAGCGGCCGCGGCGGCCAGGCAGGTCTCCGCGATCGAAGAGATCGGCTTCGAATACACGGAGGCGGCGCACGCGGTTCAGCGGCTGATCGTGGCCGATCTGGAACTCTCGAAGGCACAGGGTCTGGCCAAGCTCGCCAAGGACGCCGCCGCGGTCCAGAACATCACGGCCGGCGAGGCCCTCGAGTCGATCGTGATGGCGATCGAATCGGGCGCCTCGCGCGGCCTGCGCACGCTGGGCCTGTTCGTCGATTTCCAGAAGGAAGCTCAAATTGCCCAGCTTCAGCTCGGCCGCGCCCTGACTGAGACCGAGGAGAAGCAACTCCGCTACAACGCCGTGATGCGCGAAGGGGCGAAGATTCAAGGCGCGCATGCGGCGGCCTCGCAGACCGTCGAAGGCCAACTCGGCGCATTGCGCCGCGAGTTCAACAACCTGCGTGAGGACATCGGCGCGAAGTTCCAGGATGACTTCAAGGCGCTGATCGGCAACCTGCGCGGCTTGGTGGGCTGGCTGCGCGAGAACACCGATCTGCTCCAGAAGTTCGGGGAGGTGGCGCTGTGGGTTTCCGGGGCCTTGGCCACCTACGCGCTGGCCGAAAAGATCATGGCGCTCGCGAAGTCGATTGCCGCGCTCCAGCTCGCAAGCATCAACCCTTACGCTCTTCTCGCGGTCGGCGTCGTCGGCGCGGGCTTTGCCATCTACTCGCAGTGGAAGGACACCCAGGATCAACTTCAGGCTCGGTTCGACGACATGCAGCGGAAGGCGTTGCGGGACGACCTGCTGAGCGGCAAGACGAGCGTTGACGCCCTCCGCAAGCAAGGGATGACCGATGACCAGATCCGCGAACTCGTGATGGGCAAGCAGTGGCTCCCTGGCGGGCAGGCGTTCGAACATGAGGGGCCGATGCTGACCATCAAGACGTCGCCGGGGCCCGACCTCGAAGCACTGAAACGCGCCGCCGAGATCCGGAAGCGCCAGTTGGAGGTGGAGCGGGAGAGCGCACGGGCGCTCGAAGAAGCGCGCCGGCGTGGGCTCACCGGCTTCGCGCGGGATGTGGCCGAGGTCCAGGAGCAGATCCGCAAGTGGACCACGTTTGTCGATGAGCGCGGCAACGAACAACGGATCGCTCTCACCCGCAAGGCCTGGGGAAACGTCATCGGCGAACTGCGCGAGCGGCTTGCCAACTGGCAGAAGGAAGTCCAGGAAACCAACCGCAAGAACCTCGCCGAATATCTGGCTGCGGAAGAGGAAGCCGCGCGGCGGCGGATGGAACTCGACGCACAAGTGTTCGCCCAGCGGCTGGCCTATAACGAGGAGATCTCGAAGCGAAACCTCGATCACCTCGAACAGATGCTCGGGATCGAGGAGCAGCGCGCCGGGATCGCGCGCGAAGCCCAACTACGGGCACTCGATGCCACGAACGCCCAGAGCCTCGAGCAGAAGCTGGCCGTCGAGCAGCGCAAGGCGGCGATCGAGGTCGAGTACCTCACGCGGGTCCACGAGATCCGCATGCGCCTGTTTGATCTTGAAACCTCGCGGATGGTCATCGAGGAAGAGGCGACCCTGAAGCGGCTCGGTTACCGGGTTGACGAAATCCAGGCGCGCATTGCCGAGCTCACCGCGCAGCGGGACGAGATCCACCGGTTCCAGCAGGAAGCCACTGACGCCGCCATTCAGGGTGCGCGAGAAACGGCGGCGATCCGCCAGGCGCAGCTGATTCGGGATCAGAACCAACGCATCTTCGACTCATTCAAGCGCCAGGCCGAAGGTGTCTTCGATGCGCTGCTCACCAAGTCGCAGTCGATCTGGTCGGCGATCGGCAATTCGCTCAAGACCGCACTTTTGACCGCCATCAAGGATGCGGTGAGTTCGCGCGTGGCGGCCTTGCTGATGCAGTTGTTCACCGGAACGCGGGTTTCTCTCGCCGGCGGTGGAGCCTCCGGTGGTCCGCTCGGGCGGATTGGCGGACTGCTGGGCGTTGGCGCCGCCCCGGTATTCGGCAGCGGCGGTGGGCCCATTCCTGGCGGCGCAGCCGGAGGGTGGGGTACTCCTCCGTTTGTTCCGTCAGGCAAGGGTGGTGGGTGGACTGGAGTACTCGGCGGCTGGAAGGACTTCCTCGGTTTCGGCGGCGGCGTCCAGTATGCGCCTGGCAAGGCGGTGACCTGGGAATCAGCCACCATGGGCCAGAAGCTTTCGGCCCTCGGGCGGTCGAATGCCGCGCTGCTTGGTGGCGCAACGCTCGCGATGATGGGTCTCCAGCGCGGCGGCCTCTCCGGCCTTGCTATGACCACGGCCGGCGGCGCGATGGTCGGCTTCAAGTATGGCGGACCGATCGGCGCGGCGATCGGCGCTGGCGTGGGCGCTGTTGCCGGGCTGGTGCGGCTTTTCGTGAAGGGCGCGCAGGAGAAAGCCCGCGAGAAGATCAAGGCCACCTACGGCATCGACATCCGCGAGAAGAACATCCTCGCCGAGATTGCGAACATCGCCAAAACCGGCTTCGGCGGCAACCTCGACATGGCCATTCGGAGCCAGCAGATCCGCGATCTCGTCGAACTGTACGCGCTGTCCACAGGCCAGAGCACCTCTGGGCTTCCGGCCACGGTCAAGCCGGTCTCGCTGCTGCAACAAGGCGGCAGCCTGTTCCAGCCGAGCTCTGGCGGCCTGACGATGGACCGCATCGGCGGCGGTGCGCCATCTGCCGCTGCGCCCACGGTGATCAACATCACCGTGCCAGGCGCGAAGGAGTTCTTCGAGAAGGAAACGGTGCGAGTGGTGGTCGAAAATCCGCGTGCGGTGCAGTCCGCAACAATGGCGGCAACCAAGCAGAACGCCGGCCGCCGCGAGATGA
>CAYYNC010000124.1:0-5994 GCA_964472745.1 uncultured Solibacteraceae bacterium | reverse complement strand
TCGGCTTCTTCCGCCGCCCCCGCCAGCCCCGCTACTGTCGCGCCGCCCGCGCCCCGATGTCCCCCATGCGTCCCTGCTCCCTGCGCGAATACCTCAAAAGACGCCGCCTCCCGCCCCAACCGCCCCCCACCTACTACCTCTTCGCCCGCCCAAGGAGTGTCCAATGAATGAACTCCTCACTCGCGGCCGGCCCCCCGCCGCCTGCGCCCTCGAGCGCCACGCCGGAGCCCGCAACCCCCTCCGTCACACATCGTCGTCCGGACGCCCGGTGTCGGGATGCACCGTACCAACATCCTTCGTCAACGCTGGCTGGCAAAGCCGAGGAAGTCGCCATTCCAGGCGAGCCGGGCTCCCGTCGGCGTGTGCTTCACTATATCTGGATGGGGGAGGTATGTCCCCCGTCGGATCGCGGATCCTCGGGCGCGCCGCCGGCCGCGATCCAAGACAAAGCAACTCCGCTCGAAGCCAAGACATGCTGACGACTCGACAGAACCGCACCTGCCACAAGACTTCAACCAAGCCTATAACTCCCTTGAGAATCAACCAACCCCCACTCTTTCCATCGCCCCAACCCATGAGGAGGCATCATGCCTGACACTCCCAAGACCATCCGCGTTGCAGCCGTCCAGTTCGAGTCCGCTCCAGGCGACAAGCCCGCCAACCTCGCCAAAATCCGCGCCTTCACCGCGCAGGCCGCCGCCCAAGGCGTCCAGATCGTCGCCTTCCCCGAATGCTCGGTCACAGGCTACTGGTTCCTCCGCAAACTCTCCCGCGACGACTTCGCCGCCCTCGCCGAGCCCGTCCCCGGACCCACCACGCAGGCGCTCCTGGACCTCTCCCGCGAGTTCAACATCACCCTCGGCGCGGGCTTCATCGAGGCGGGCCCGGACGGCAAGTTCTATAAGCCCTACGTGGTCGCCATGCCCGGCGGCACGTACAAAAGCCACCGCAAGCTCCACGCCTTCGTCAGCCCGTATCTCGCCTGCGGCGACCAATACACCGTCTTCGATACCCCCCACGGCGTCCGCGTCGGCGTCCTCATCTGCTACGACCTCAACCTCAACGAGAACGCGCGCATCACCGCGCTGATGGGCGCGCAGATCCTCCTCGCTCCTCACCAGACCGGCGGCTGCCGCACCACCAACCCGCACCTGATGGGCGTCATCGACCGCGCCGCTTGGGACAACCGCCACAACGACCCCGACGCCATCCGCCGCGAGCTGCGCGGCGACAAGGGCCGCGGCTGGCTCATGCGCTGGCTCCCCTCGCGCGCCCACGACAACGGCATGTTCCTGGTCTTCGCCAACGGCATCGGCGTCGATGACGACGAGATCCGCACCGGCAACTCCATGGTCCTCGATCCTTACGGCCGCATCCTCGCCGAAACGGACAAGGCGGGCGACGACATGGTGATCGCCGACCTCGACCTCTCGCTCATCCCCGAAAGCAGCGGCCAGCAGTGGATCATGGCCCGGCGCCCCGAGCTCTATAAGCCGCTCACCATTCCCACCGGTCGCGAGCGCTCCACCCGCGAAATCAAGTTCAAGGAGTAAGCCGTCCCATGCCCCATTGCGATAAAATTGCCGCGGGATCAGCGATGAAAACCATCTGTCTCACACTCTTCGCCGCCGCTACGCTCATGGCGCAGGGCGGCCGCGACGAAACCGGCTTTGTTCCGCTCTTCGACGGCAAAACCCTCGACGGCTGGGACGGCGACACCAGCTTCTGGAAAGTCGTCGACGGCGCCATCCAGGGCTCCACCGACGAAACGCCCGCCAAGGGCAACACGTTCCTCATTTACCGCAAGAAAGAGTTCGGCGACTTCATCCTCCGCGCGCAGGTGAAGCTGCGCAATCACAACAGCGGCATTCAGTTCCGCAGCGAAGCGCTCGACAACTGGGTGGTCCGCGGCTACCAGGCCGACATGGCCCGGAACAACTGGTGGGGCGGAGTCTACGAAGAGCGCGGCACGCGCGGCGTCATGGTCAACGGCTGGAAGGGCAAGGCCGAAAAGGTCGTCAAGGACAACGACTGGAACGATGTCGAGATCTTCTGCCAGGGCGACCTCATCAAGATCAACATCAATGGCCTCGACACCGCCGAGCTGCGCGACTCGGTGAAGTTGAAGGGCGTCATCGCGCTTCAGTTGCACGCCGGTCCCCCCATGGCCGTCTGGTTCCGCAACATCCGCATCAAGGAGCTTCCATGAGGCCTGACATCGGGCGGGCTTCCCGCCTGCGCCGGGCATCCGCACTGCTGCTCGCCGCTGTCTTGCTGCCGGGATCCGGCCGTCCGCCCGACATCCCCTTCCGGCCCCACACCCTCGACCTCGGCGCCAACGAAACCGCCGCCATCGCCGACATCAACAAAGACGGCCGCCCGGACATCGTCTCCGGCGAGAACTGGTACGAAGCGCCGGCTTTCACCAGGCGCACGTTCCGCGAGCTCGGCTACTCCAACAACTACATCGACGCCTTCAGCGATCTGCCGGTCGATGTGAACGGCGACGGCTACCCCGACATCGTCACCGCCTCCTGGTTCTCCCGCAAACTCGCCTGGTGGAAAAACCCCGGCCGCACGAAGATGCCCTGGGTCGAGCAGGTGATCGAGAACATCGCGCCGATCGAGTTCGCCTTCCTCGTCGACATCAACAACGACGGCAAAGCCCTTGAAATCCTCCCGCAGTTCGGCAGCGAGAAAGCCCCCCTCACCTGGTACGAGCTGAAGAACGGAAAATACGAGGGGCGCCCGATTGGCAATCGCAGCTACGGCCACGGCATCGGCGCCGGCGACTTGAACGGCGACAAGCGCACCGACATCCTCACGCCGAAAGGCTGGTTCGAAGCGCCGGCCGATCCGCTCAACGGCCCCGAATGGAAATTCCACGCTGACTGGGATGAAACCGAGGCCCTCGGCTTCATGCACGTCCTCGACGTCAACGGAGACGGGCGCAACGACGTCCTGACCGGCAACGCCCACAACTACGGCATCTTCTGGCTCGAGAACGGCGGGGCGGGGAAGTGGACCCGGCGCATGATCGACGACTCCTGGTCGCAGCCCCACGCCATCACGCTCGTCGATCTCAACGGCGACGGACGCCTCGACATCCTCACCGGCAAGCGCTACATGGCCCACAACGGCCGCGACCCCGGCGAGCGCGAGCCGCTCGGCATCTACTGGTACGAGTCCCGCAAGCTGCCCAACGGCCAGCTCGACTGGGTGCGCCACCTCATCGACTACGCCACCCGCGCCGGCGGCGGCATGCAGTTGCCCGCCGCCGACCTCGACGGCGACGGCGACATCGACTTCATCGCGCCCGGCAAGAGCGGGCTGTTCCGGTTTGAAAACCTCACGAAAACTAAATCCGCGGTTCAGGCGGAGAAAGGGAGTTCGAAATGAGCAAGCGCATCTCCATCGGTTCTTGGGCCTACACCATCGGCCCCTACGCGAAGAACCCGATTGACTTCGACACGGTCTGCGGCAAGTTGAAAGCCCTCGGCTTCGACGGCGTCGAACTCGGCGCCTTCCCTCCACACCCGAATCCGGGCAATCCCAACGGTCCCGACTCCGAATGGCCCGGAGCCATGCCCGAGAAGTCGCAGCGCATCGAGCTCAAAGCCAAGCTCGCCGAAACAGGACTCGGCTTGAGCGGCATCGCCGCCAACCTCTGGGGCGAGAAGCTGATCAACACCGACGACCAGACGAAGTACATCTCGGAGTTCAAGAAGAACGCGGAGTTCGCCGCCGACCTCGGCATCGGCGGCGTGCGCGTCGATTGCGTCCAGCCGCCGACAATCCTCCGCGACGTCGACTACGACACCGCTTTCAAGCGCGTTGTCATCACCTGGAAGACCTGCTGCTCGATCGCCGCCGACTACGGCCTCTACATCTGCTGGGAGTTCGAGCCGGGCTTCGCTTTCAACAAGCCTTCGGACATCGCCCGCATTCACGACGCCGTGAATAAGGACAACTTCGGCCTCCTGTACGACACCTGCCACGGCCAGATGGTCGGCGTCGCCGGCGCGCGCCAGGAGGGCGAAAAGGAGGTCTTCCCCACGCAGGTGGACTTCATTCGCTTCCTCACCGGACGCATCAACCACATCCACATCATCGACTCCGACAACACCTGCCACAAGGACGCCAACGGCGAGGACGAGACCTCGACGCATCCGCCCTTCGGCCTCGGCATTCTCAACTTCGACGAGATCATGCCCGAGCTCGTCAAGGCCGCCCGCACTCCGCACGACTGGTGGACCATCGACCTCTGCTTCTGGGCCAACGCCTGGGAAGCCACCGAGCAGTGCAAGAAATTCGCCGACACCCTGGTGGCCAGGTATGGGAACTGATGCCTTGCGGGTGGCGGATCGCCGATCTGCCCCCCGATCGCCGCTCGGGCCGCGCCGGACGCTCTCCAGCCAAGGAGCAAATCAATGAAGGAACTCCGAGTAGCCATAATCGGGTACGGCTTCATGGGCCGCGCCCACTCGAACGCCTATAAACGTCTCACCGACTTCTTCCCCGTACACCACAAGCCCGTGCTGAAGGTCGCCTGCGCGCGCAACGCCGAAAAAGCGCAGGCGTTCGCCGCCAACTGGGGCTATGAGCGCATCGAGACCGACTGGCGCAACGCCGTCACCGCTCCCGACGTGGACCTCATCGACATCTGCACGCCCAACGACACTCACCAGGAGATCGCCATCGCCGCCGCCAAGGCCGGCAAAATGATTCTCTGCGAAAAGCCGCTCGCGCGCACCGTCGCCGAAGCCGAGCCGATGGTCGAGGCTGTCGAAAAGGCCGGCGTGCCGAACATGGTCTGGTTCAACTATCGCCGTGTGCCCGCCATCACGCTCGCCAAACAGTTGATCGACGAGGGCCGCATCGGCAAGCCCTATCACTTCCGCTCCAATTTCCTCCAGGATTGGACCATCTCGCCCGACGTCCCGCAGGGCGGCGCCGCGCTGTGGCGGCTCGACGTCAAGGCCGCCGGCTCCGGAGTCACCGGCGACCTGCTCGCCCACAACATCGACACCGCAATGTATTTGAACGGGCCTATCACGCGCGTCGTCGCGCGCACCGAGACGTTCGTCAAAGAGCGCATGCACCAGCTCACGGGCAAAGTCGAGCCGGTCGGCATCGACGACGCCTGCCTCTTCATCGCCGAGTTCGCCAACGGCTCTCTTGGCCTCTTTGAATCGACGCGCTACGCCCGCGGCCACAAGGCGCTCAAGACCTTCGAGATCAACGGCGCCGACGGCTCGCTCGCCTTCGATCTCGAGGAGATGCAGTTCCTGGACTACTTCGAGTACAAAGGGACGGAGTCGCACGTCCGCGGCTGGCGTCGCATCCACGTCACCAACGGCGAGCACCCTTACATGAACCGCTACTGGGTGCCCGGCCTCATCATCGGTTACGAGCACACGTTCCTCAACGCCCTCGCCGATTTCGTCACGGGCATCGAATCGGGCCGGCCCGCGCAGCCCGACTTCCGCAACGCGCTCCAGACCCAGAAGGTCTGCGAAGCCGTGCTCAACTCCGCCAAAACCGGCCAGTGGACCGAAACGGGGGTAACATAGCCTTCAGGCTGTGGCGCGTGTAACATAGCCTTCAGGCTGTGGCGTTTGTAACATAGCCTTCAGGCTGTGGCGTTTGTAACATAGCCTTCAGGCTGTGGCGTTTGTAACATAGCCTTCAGGCTGTGCTCTTCCAGGAACTCCGAAATGCCAAAACTCACAAGAAGACACGCACTCACCGGAGGCGCCGCACCCCTGATGGTGGTCAAGCCCTCCACCGCGTTCGGCTCGCAGGCCAACTCCGCCGTCTCGTTCGGCGTCATCGGCACAGGCGGCCGCGGTACGTATGTCGGAACGTTCATGGCGCAGGACCCCAACGCGCGCATCGCCGCCATCTGCGACATCTTCCCCGACAAGATCGACAACGCGAAGACGAAGATCCCCGGCGCGGATAAAGTGCCGGCTTACCGCGATCTCAATCAAC
>CAYYNC010000123.1:0-6448 GCA_964472745.1 uncultured Solibacteraceae bacterium | reverse complement strand
TGACAGCGGCATTGTTGAACTATTCTTGTTTAGGATTTCAGACCCAAGAATCTAAACCCGCCCAGTTCTCCATGGGTTCCTCTCCTCGAATTGCACGCTTCCCACCCCAAACGCCGCGCCGCGCGGGATTCTGCTCTGCTCTCCCCCAGCGTCAACTCGAACTCTCAAGAAATCAGTGAATTTGCCCCTCCCTGGGGAACCTCTGCCCGGCCTTCGCCGCGCGAAGCGCTAACAGAACTCCTCGAAACCCGGCGGCAGGTCGCCACCCTGCCGCCATTGCTCCCATTCACTCAACACACCTCAGTCTCCAGGTTGTTCCCTCGACCGAGGTTCTGCGGCTGCCCGCTCCCCGCCGTCAGAGTGATGACCTCCTCCCCAACCGGCAGCGGATACCCCCAGCCATACTTCGTCTTCACCCAATTCGGGTCGCTCACGTTGAGTTGGTCGATCACCAGGGAAATGTTTTTGCCGTTAGAATCGGTTTCCACCTTCAGTACCGCCTGCGATGTCCCTGCCACCAGAAAGTCGCACTTGAGATCGTTCTTTCCGTTCGCGTTGGGCTGTCCTTTCGCCTGCCCGTTGACTTTGGTCTTTCTGATCTTCCGGCCCGCATCCCTGTACACAAGTTTGTTAGTCCCGGCCTGCTGCTGCCAGTCGTCGGCAAAAGTCGGCGAGCCGAAATAAACTGATCCATCGCCAATGATAATAATCGGCTCCGGGTCGCCATCCCTCGTTTTGGACGTTGCCAGTTTCTTCAGCGCCACCATCAAAGCCGCGCCGAGCACAACGCCGATCCCTAATCCCACCCAAGGTTCCATGATTTTCTCTCCACAGTTTGTTTGTATTCCCTCGTAAACGCCGGGCCGCCGGAGATCCGGCGCCGCCTGGCCCGGCGTCAATACCGATCGTCAATGCACTTCAACCTTCACCTTCTCTCCGCGCGCAATCTCCCTCTTCTCGCTGCCCGCGGTCTCCAGCGTGACAACCACCTTCTCCACCGGCAGGCGATATGTCCATGTGTAGGTTTTCTTCACCCACCCGGGATCTTCAAAGCTCACACCCGCGCTGTGCAGCGTCAGGTCCTTGCCGTTTTCGCCCGACTCCAGCGTGAGCGCCTCCGCCTGTTCTCCCGCGCACTGGAACGCGCACTTCAGGATGTTCTTCTTGTTCGGCGCGGGTTGCGCGGCGGCCTCTTTGCCATTCACCGTCACCTTCCTCATCTGCTGGTCGAATTTCGGAAAGCCCATGTGACTCGGATTCTGGCGCCACCTCGCCAGCGCCACGGGCGACTCGATGTTGATCGAGCCGCCCTCGATAACGATAATCGGCTCTGGCTCCGGCTCAGGAGGCTCCTCCTTCGTCCTGCTGCTCTTGCCGAGCAAGTATCCGATGATCGCGCCCGCCACGGCCGCTGCCGCCGCCAAACCAATGGGATCGAGCATGTTATTTCAGCCCTCCTTTCAGCCTCTTGGGCACATCCGGGCGGGCCGCAAAACCCAGGAAGGCCTCCGCACCCCACTCCTGCTTCAGCCGCTCCAGGCTCAGTGCCGCTCTGTCGCGCGCTCCCGCGTCGGCCGGGTCCGCTTGCGCCAGAATCTGCCACGCCCGCCACTCGGACTCAATCTTCTTGAACTGCTCCGCTTCCGCCTGCGCCGCTCTCGCCCACCGCTGCGCGCGCTCGCGATCCCTCGCCGCCAACGCGGCCTCCGCGCACGCCAGGCGCAGCCCGCCGTCCAGCTTGCCCTGCGACTCCGCCTCGTCGCACTCTTTCACCGCCTTCGCCCCATCGCCCTTCATCATCAGCGCCGCTGCCGCGTACTCGCGGCGCGCCCCGTCGTACTTCTGCTGTCCTTGCCCCGCGCCCTCCGCCTCGTCCAGCCTCCTGAGCGCGTCCGCCGGCCGTCCCGAGATCGCATCGAGCGCCGCTTCCTCCGCGATCGCCATCGACTTCAGGCGGACCTCTTGCTCTCCCGCCAGAGTCTTTGCGCTTTCGAGCTCGGCCCTCGCCTCTTCGAACCGACCCATCCTCATCGCCGCCCGCGCTCTTCTGATGTGCAGGTAGCCCGCGTTCGCCGGCTGCTCGCTCAACAGGGCAATCGCCTTCGCCAGCTTCTCCATCACCTGCGGATAACGCTCTTCCCGCTCCAGCAGGCTCGCCAGTCCCTCCTCGGCGAATCCCAACTGCTGCCTCATGTTGGCCCGCTCCGCGATCCCGGCGGCCTTCAGAAAGTCCGCCCGCGCGCCGTCGTAATCGCGCAGCCCCCGGCGCGCCCGCCCCCGCGCCACGTAGGCGTACCCCTCGGTCTCGATCCGCGCGTCCTGGGTGCCCTGCTCCACCGCCTTCTCAGCCAGCGCCAGGGCCTCCTTCGGATCCTGGCTCCCCACGATCGTCGAAAGCGTCACGCGCGCCCGCGCCGCGTAGTTGATCACGCCAAACCGGTCCGCTTCGCGAATCGCCTGCCGGTAGTCCTCGACGACTTGCTTCCCCATGCCCCGCGCGGACCGCACATTCGCCCGCGTGATGAGCGCCCTCACCAGGATCACCTCGTTCCCCGCCCCCTTCGCTCTGTCGAGCACCTCCTCCGCCACTTTCTCCGCTTCGTCGATCCGGCGGGCCAGGCGCAGGGTATCGGCCATCTGCATCTTGATTCGCAACGTCTGCTGCTCGTTCTTCACCGCCTCCGAGATCTTCAGCGCCTCATCCAGCGCCTGCTCGGCCTCGACCGGTTTCATCGAGAGGTTCAGCCGCATCCCCTCGGCCAGCAAGGCCTCGGCCTCCCCCTCCGCGTTCGAGTTCGCCTGGAAAAGCCTGCGCGCTTCCTTGAGCGCCTCGGCCGCTCCCGGCGCCCTTTGGCTCGCCAGCAGTATGCCCTTGCGAAGATACGCCGCCGCGCTCTTCGGATCGGCCCGCAGCGCCCGGTCGCAGCTCGCCAGCGCTTCCTTCGGATTCCCCGCTCGCGAATACGCGCGGCACAGGTCCAGCTCCGCGTACGCCCTGCTCTCGCCGGACTCGGCCTCCACAAGCTGCCTGAACAACTCCAGACTGCGCTCCCGGTCCGCTAACGCCGCATAGTGCACGGCGTCCACGAAGTCGTCCGCCTTCGAACGGATGAGCGGCCGCTTCGCATCCGGCGGGCGCGCCTTCAGCATCTCCTGACGCGCCTGGCCCACTCGCCCCAGCTCCAGCAGCGCCTCGGCCATCCTGGCATGCGCCACGGCGAAGTCCGGATCGGCCGTCACCGCCTGCTCCAGCGCCTTGATCGCCGACTCGAAGCTGCCCTCCTGGATGTATTGCAGGCCCCGCCGGAACGATTGCACTGCGGCCGCCTTAGGCGCATACCCCGTCTTCTGCGAGTAATACCACCACCCGCCGCCGGCGATTACAGCTACCGCCAGGCCCGCCGCCACCCACCGCCCCCAACCGAACTTCACCTCGTCGATGAGGATGTTCAGCCAGGTCCGCGACGACTCCTGCTCCGCCGCCCGCAGGTCGCGCAGCACGTCCGCCGCGTTCTGGTACCTTTCCTCCCGCCGCTTCTTCAGCAGGCGCCGCACGATCGCGTCGACGTGCTTCGAGACTTCTCTGTTCAAGCGCGACGGCGGCAGCGGGTCCTTATGCAGGATCTCCGCCGCAAGCTCCGCCGTCGTCTTCCCCTCGAAAGGCCGCTTGCCCGTCAGGCATTCGTAGAGCAACACACCCAGCGACCACAGGTCGCTCGTCTCGTCGATCTCCAGCCCCTGCACCTGCTCCGGCGACATGTAGGGCAAAGTGCCCATCACCAACCCAGGCGACGTCGAGGTCTCGGTCTCGTCCGCCGGGCGATTCAGCCGCGGTTGCCGCGCCAGCCCGAAATCCAGCACCTTCAGCGTGTCGGTCTCCGAGATGCACACGTTGCCCGGCTTGATGTCGCGGTGGATGACGCCCTGCGCGTGCGCCGACTCCAGCGCCTCGGCGATGCGGACCGCGAACTTCAACGCCCGCCGCCAGTCCAGCTTCCCCACGGACAGGATCTCCCTGAGCGTGCGCCCCTTCGCCAGCTCCATCACGATGAAGCAGCGGCCGCTCGGCGTCTCCTCGTAGTAGAAGATCTGCGCGATGTTCGGATGGTTCAGCCCGCTCGCCGCGCGCGCCTCGCGCTTCAGTTGCTCATTGGCCGCGCTGTCGAAAGCCTCGGCTTTCGGCACTTTCAGCGCCACCTGCCTCCCCAGGCTGAGGTCCTGCGCCGCGTACACATCCGCGAATGCGCCCCCGCCCAGCCGCTCCAGAATCTGGTAGTGGGAGAGGATCGTTCCGGGTCTGATTGTGGATTTACTCTCCTCCTCCATCAGGACACTTCCCCCGCAGCAGTTTAGCACGGCCCTGCCGCGAGACCATCAACTTTTCTTCCTCACCTGACCCGCATCAGCACCGCCGGACTCTCCACACCCCCCGCCGAAATCGTCACTGGGACCTTGCCCGCCACCCCCTCCGGCAGCCGGACCCCGATCTCGTAAACCCCGGCCATGTCGAGAGAAGCCCGGCAGTATTTGGTCTCCGCGGTTCGCTCTCCGATCCGCGTCTCCACCGCCAGCGCGCATCGCCCCTCGCCGTCCACTTCGCCCAATCCTGTTCCCAATAGCGCCGCCTCGCCGCCCGCCACGGCCTCGGGCACGAGCCCCGCATACAGCGCAGGGTGCGCCGGACGGACTTCCACCTCAACTGCCTCGCCCCGGTTGCCGCTTCGCTCGATGACCACCTTCACCGTCCCCCGCCCCGCGATCGCCAGCGGCGCCTGAACTACAACGCCCTCGCGGCCGCCGAAATTCAAAACGCTGATGACCCCCGCCGCGATCTCATCGAACCACACGCGGACGCCGCTCACCTCCTCCGCCGTCAGCCCCTCTGCGTGCCGCCCGCCTGCCTCATTCGAAACGCCCCACCCATAAATGTTCAGCCGCGATCCCGGCGCGGCGCCGGCCTCTCCGCTCGCGCTGTTCACAATCAGCCGCGGCTTTGTCACCGGACGTTCATCCGCTAGCCGCCAGATCTCGCCGCGCCCCTGCGGCCTGTGCCGCGCGAAGTAGATCTCTCCGCCCTCGTCCTCGCCGAATGTCGAGACGTTCCAACCTTCCAGCCGCAGAATCTCTCCACCCTCCCATCCCGCCCCGCCGCGCTTCAGCGACCAGAACCGCCCGGAGATGTAATCGGCGAAGAAATAAGCGCCCTGCCAGGATGTGTGCGCCTCGCCGCGATAGACGTATCCGCCGGTCACGCTCTGCGCCCCGTTCTGCGTGTAGTCGAACACCGGAGCCATGTAAGCGGCGAGATTGCATCCCGGCGTATTGCACAATGTCCCTTCCACGGCGGGCCACCCGTAGTTCGCTCCCCCCGCGCTCCCCGCCGGCTCGAAGTCGATCTCCTCCCGGCGATTCTGCCCGACGTCTGCGATATAGAGATCGCCTGTTGCGCGATCGAACGAATATCGCCACGGATTGCGCAGCCCAAGCGCCCAGATCTCCGGACGCCCCCCGCCCTGCGCGAAAGGATTGCCCGGCGGAATCGCGTACGGTTTCGCGCCCGATTCGACATCGATCCGCAGCATCTTGCCCAGAAGCATCTGCGGATTCTGCGCCGCCCGTAACGGATCGTTGGCCCCGCCCCCGTCGCCCAGCCCGGCATACAGGTATCCATCCGGCCCGAACGCAAGCTGCCCCCCATTGTGATTGTCGAACGGCTGATCCACAACGAGGATGCGCTCCTCGCTCGCCGGGTCCGCCCGGTTCGGATCATCCGCGCTCACGCGATACCGCGCCACCACCGTCCGCAAATCCGGAGCCCCGCGCCCCTCCGTGTAGTTCACATAGAAGTGCTTCTTCTCCGCAAACCCGGGAGGAAAGCCCAGCCCCAGCAACCCCCGCTCCCCGCCCGACCGCACCTTTGGCGTGATGTCCAGAAACGGAGTAGCCAGCACCTCCCCATCCTGAATCACCTTGATCCGCCCGCCCTGCTCAACCACAAACAGCCGCCACGTCCCATCGCGCGGCGTCTGAATATCAACCGGAGAGTCAAACCCGCCCGCCACAAACACCGGCCGCACCCGGGGCTGTCCGGCAGCAGCCAGCGCAGCGGCGAATAACAGAAGCCCGCGCATCCCCATATCCACCAACTACCACAATCCGGCGGATCACCAATTCCGGATGCGCGGGACAGGACGGCATGGAACAACGCGAAGGCGGCAAGTCCGCGTGGCAGGAACCGCGTGCGCCGACATCGTGAGCGCGAATCTCGCCGGGGCGCCGCGCAACCGCTGTCCCTCCAGCAACCGGCGGGTTGCAGCCCGGCAGCGCCGGCTTAAGGATTGTGAATCGCGGGACAATTGGCGGTCGGGATCGCTCCCGAAGACGCCGCTTCCGGCTTGCCGCGAGGTCGGTCGCGAACGCCGCTCCGTTCATCCTGACCTGTCCGGCT
>CAYYNC010000122.1:1763-6506 GCA_964472745.1 uncultured Solibacteraceae bacterium | reverse complement strand
GCGGCATGAAAATCTTCGCGCGCGGCAAAGATTTCAAGGGTTAGTAGTACAGAGCGTAGTACTGGTTCAGCATGTCTTCGTTCCTGTTGCGGCAGGGATGCACGAGCAGTTCGGTGATCGGGAGCGTGGACGTGACTGCGGCGTGCGGTGAGTTCTCCAGCCACTCGAACACCTCGCCCGCCATTTCGCCATACGTCGGATTCGCCTCGATGTGGTGGATGAAGATGCTGGCATCGAGCGCGATCCGGCGGCGTTTCTGAAGAAATGCCCGCAGCCGAGTCAGTCCCAACTGTCGCGTTCCTTCTTGAGATAGCCCTTGGGATATCGCTGTTTGCCCAATCCGCGCAACGCCTTGGCCCAGGAGCGCGGGCGCGGACGGATGACAACCGCATTGCGGCGCACCGCCACAAGCAGTTTGTCGCCGGCGTGCACGCCAAGCCGCACTCACCGCCCCGCGAACGCGCTGAAAGTGAATGATCCGCTCCGCGCGCCGCTTCATGTGGCGCGCCTCCGGCTTCAGCTTCAGCGCGCCCGGAAGCTTTGAGTACGCCGGCATGGTGTGGGCGGCCTCGGGACGCCGGACTCCATGAACCTCCTCGCGCGCTCGCAGCGCCTCCTCGAAGTATCGCCGCGACTCCTCGCACCGCTTCTGGTCGCAGTACAAGACGGCCCGATTGTGCGGCGCCGCTGCTCTCGTAACGTCGCGCGGCGGCGGCAACCAGCAGTGGCGCCTTTAACTGAGATCCGGATTTGCCGGCCTCTGCCTCGCGGCTTGATGGCGGAACAGCGGCCCGCTAAGGATTCATCATGAAATCACCCTTTCAAGTCTGACCTGTGTCGACTCCATGTGCGGCGGACTGGGAGCCCTCCCCATGGTGGACCCCGGGCCGAGAACTCGCCCCACGAAGGTCAGACCCTCCTGCGGCGTGGCATGGTTGATCTCTGACGGGTCCTAAGCCCACTTCTTCCCCGGTTCCTCCAGATTCGCGCGAGCGAGATCTTCCGGAGTCATCGCAATCCGGAACTCCACTTCGGCGTTGAAAAAGAGAAACCAGGGCTCGGCCAACGCCGGGACCTGGGAAGAATCCTCGACATTCACCACGAGGACGCCGCCCCGCTTGCCGTCCTGTTCCGAGAAATAGACGGCTTCCGGTTGAATGGCCTCGATGATCCGCTGGATCTTCGGGCCGGCGCTCCCATCCCGAACGGCGGTGTTAAACGGTTCGAGCGGCAAATGAACGTGCATCAGCATCCGCATGGCTCACCTCCAGATTTGCGCCAGTCGACAGCGGCTGTGTTCGACGCCGGATAACACACGCTCGCGCTGCCACGATTCGGTTCCAGGCTCGCAGGCTTCAACCGCTGGGGATTCCGGCCCGCGTCCACGCAATTGCGCAGGCGACCGGCCTCCTCAAGAGCCGGATGCGTTATGCTTCCACAAACCGCGCGCCGGACGTTTGCGCCAGGGCGGCGCGAAACGCCGCAGGTTCCTCTCCACGGGCGCGGGTCAGGTTCACCCGATTCTCCTTGTTGCGCAGGAGAACAAGCTTCACATCGCGCGGCCCGCGCTTGAAGACGGCCTGGCGAATGTCGCATGCTGTTCTACGGCGAGCCGCGATCCCTCTGCATCAGCCCCTGAACGATCGGCGCCAGGCCGATCAGGTGCAATTCGCAATCGCCTGGAAACGGAGAGGAGTTTGGGTTGCCATTTGTCATCACCGCTCGTGGTAGCGCTGTCAGTCATTGAGCACGCGGATCCGGACGAGCGCTCGTTGGCGCATACGGCTCTGCCGCAGGATCCCTCACGGCGCGGCAAGCCCCGGGACAGGGGTGCGGCAGGCCCGGATAGGGAATCGCTTGAACTCCTCCTTGTGCGGACTCGCAGAGTCTAGTGCGGTCGTTCCTGAGAAAAACCGCCCCTGGTTCCGCCACCGTTTCGATAGATTGCTTGAACCGGCCTTCCCCGCCGGAACCGCCGGTCCAACCGCCGCTATCCGTCCGCCTCTCTCTCCTTTTTGCTTCTTCCTTGCCCCCCGTGTCCTCGGAATCGGCGTCCGCCGGCGGCTGGTTGATCCTTCTCCCCCTGCACATCGCAGCGGGTCTCCAACACCCCTTTTTCATCCTTCGTTGTCCAAACACGCAGTGTCAGGATGGGCCATTCACAAGAATTCTGAAGTTTATTTTCTTTGTTTTCAACGCGCCCGCAGATTCCTGGAAAATGATGCCAGAATCGTGTGCTACTCAAAATGCGGGGGACTGCATGTCCACGAATGCCAATTCGAGACGACGAGACGATTCACAAACTTGGAACCGCGCCGGATTTCTGACTCGCACGGGCTGCCGGTCGATTGACGGCCGCTCTGCCCGTCCGCCGTGCCGCAGAGGGCCGAACGCAAAAATTTTGTCCCCGGCAAACGAGCCCATAAGTCCTTTGTTTTCAATCGAACCACCCGTCCGCTCCGCAACCGAAGCGCGGGATGCGAGATGCTGGTCTCCTGGGAGAGATTCCGTGCTGAGGGCCTTCCTCTGTTTCGTTGTCTTGACTGCCGGCGCGGCGGCGTTTCAAATCGAACGGCGCGGCGACGCGGATTGGCCCACTGCCAACCGCTACCGGGTGCGCGTGGCGCAGGCCGCTCCGCTGGGCATGCCCCTGGCTGCGGATTTCGCACTCCCCGCGGCATTCAACCCGGACTCCGTGCGCGTGGTCGCCGAAGGCAGCCGCTCGGCCATCCCGTCCAAGGTCGAGTGGCGCAACCCAAACGCGCGCATCAGCTTCGTCTCAACCGGCGCTCCCGCTTACTTCGTTTACTTCGACGAAGGACTGTACGGCGAAGCGAAGCGCCTTGCCGCGCCCGCAATGATCGGCACGGGCGATCGCATCACCTACGGCCGCGGCGGCGTCGCCGGCAAACTCGCTGTCGGCCTCTGGGCGCACCCCGCGCCGCTCGATTTCGACGGCGACGGACGCATGGACCTGATCGTGGGCTGCGCCGACCGCCCCTATAACGGCACTTACCTCTTCCGCAACGCCGGCCCTCCCGGCGCGCCGCAGTTCGACCGCGCCGAATGGCTCGGGCCCGGCCGCAAGGACCTTGTCGCGGCCGACTTCAACGGCGACGGCAACATCGACATCGTCGTCAGCGGCGGCTACTTCAGTGATGTCCGCCGCAACCGCCTCGCCCGCTTCGTCCAGATCCAGTTCCACCGCGACTACCACATCGGCCGCGACGACCTCTGGTATCCGGTTGACTGGGACGGCGACGGCAGAATCGACATCCTCGCCGGCGTCAGCGACTGGCGCGAGTACGGCTGGGACGACGCCTTCAACGAGAAGGGCGAGTGGACCCGCGGCCCGCTCCACGGCTACGTCTGGTTCCACCGCAACATCGGCACGAACCAGCAGCCCGTCTTCGACAAGCCCGTCAAGCTCGCAGCCGGCGGTAAACCGATCGATCAATACGGCAGCCCCACGCCCAACCCCGTCGACTGGTTCGGCAAGGGCCGCCTCGACCTGATCGCCGGCAACTTCCTCGATACGATCACGCTCTATCGCAATGGCGGCAACGGCCTCCTGCCCGGCGTCCCCCTCGAAGCCGGCGGCTCACCGGTCCGGATGGACCTCTGCATGATCCAGCCGCGCACCGTCGTCTGGCGCCCCGGCCGCCTGCCCTCGCTCCTGGTCGCCGAGGAGGACGGCACGGTCACGCTCTTTGAAAACGAAGCCAAGGCCGGCGAAGAGCCGCGCCTCGCAGCCGGCCGCCCGCTCATGCAGATCGACCCCTACCTCAAGAGCGGCGCCCTCTCGCGTCCCGTCGCCGCCGATTGGAACGGCGACGGTAAACTCGATATCGTCTCAGGCAACTCCGCCGGCTACTTGCAGTACTTCGAAAACGTCGGCGCGCGAGATCAGCCTGCCTTTGAAGATCGCGGCTACCTCAAGGCTGCGGGCAAAGTGATCCGCCGCGTGGCCGGGCCGAACGGGTCCGTGCAAGGCCCCGCCGAAGCCAAGTGGGGCTACAGCAACCCGTCAGTCGCCGACTGGGACCTCGACGGCGACCTCGACATCCTGGTAAACGACATCTGGGGCGACGTCGTCTGGTACCGCAACATCGGAACGCGCACGAAGCCTGATCTCGCCCCCGCCGCGTCCGTCGAAGTCGAATGGACCGGACGCCCGCCGAAGCCCGACTGGGTCTGGTGGGAGCCCAAGCCGAAACAGCTCGTGACGCAATGGCGCACGACGCCAAAGGTCGTCGACTGGGATCGCGACGGACTCCCCGACCTCGTCATGCTCAACCATCAGGGCTACCTCTCGCTCTTCCGGCGCAAGCGGGTGAACGGCGGGCTGAAGCTGATGCCGCCCGAAAGAATCTTCGTCACCGCTTCAGGCCGCTTTCTCAACCTCGCCAACGGCCGCGCCGGCTCGAGCGGCCGCCGCAAAATCGAATTCGCCGATCTCGACAAGGACGGCGACCTCGACCTCGTCACCGACTCCGACGACGGCCCAGTCTGGCACGAAAACACCGGCTCCCAGCAAAACCCGGCGATGGTCAACAGAGGGCTCTTGGTCCCCGCGAAACTCCCGGGCCACAACCCCACACCGAATCTCGCCGACTGGAACGAAGACGGCAAGCTCGACCTGATCGTAGGAGCCGAGGACGGCTTCTTCTACTACTTCGACGGGAGGTACATCGATGCCCTCAGAAAGTAACATAGGCTTCAGCCTGTGTCGTCTTAGTACCA
>CAYYNC010000122.1:0-1663 GCA_964472745.1 uncultured Solibacteraceae bacterium | reverse complement strand
AGGCTTCAGCCTGTGTCGTCTTAGTACCACAGGCTTCAGCCTGTGGCAGTGGTTGACCGGCTACGCCCGTATCCAGAACCCGCTCCAAGGAAAGAACGATCTCATATGCACCACCAATTGAAAACCCTTCTCTTCACCGCGCTGGCGATAACAGCCGCCTGGGCCCAACAACCTCCCCAGGGCCCCATCGTGAACTCCCCCGAAGTGCAGCCTGACCGCCGCATCACCCTGCGAATTCTGGCGCCCAAGGCCGAGACCGTAACCCTGATGGCCGGCGACATCCCAGGCCAGCCCCGCGGAGGCGCCCCGCTCACGAAAGCCGAAAACGGAGTCTGGGAAATCACCCTCGGCCCCGTCGACCCGGGAGCCTACCGCTACCGCTTCGTCGTCAACGGAGTCCCCGCGATGGACCCGCGCAACCCCGACACGAGCGAATCGAACACCAACGCCTGGAGCCTGGTGGCTGTGCCCGGCAATGAATGGATGGACGCCAACAAAGTCCCCCATGGCGCCGTCGCGCGAGTGCATTACTACTCCACCGCGCTAGGCAGGCGCCGCCGCATGACGATCTACACACCCCCGGGCTACGAATCGGGCAAAGGCAAGTACCCCGTCTTCTACCTTCTCCACGGCGCCGGCGACAGCGACGACTCCTGGACATCGGTGGGCCGCGCGGGCTTCATCCTCGACAATCTCATCGCGCAAAAGAAAGCGGTCCCCATGATCGTCGTGATGCCGGCCGGCCACACCTCGCGCGCATTCGGCCCCGGCGGAGGAATGGCGTCGGCGCTCAAGGAATTCACTGAGGACTTCGCGAAGGACATCCTGCCCTACGTCGAACGCAACTACCGCGTCCTCACCGGCCGCCAGCACCGCGCCATCGCCGGCCTCTCGATGGGCGGACTGCAAACCATCAACGTCTCGCTCGCGCACCTGGACTGGTTTTCCGCGATCGGAGTCTTCAGCTCCGGAGTCTTCGGAGCGCCGCGGCCCGCTGCTCCGGGAACTCCGCCTTCGGTTCCAGGCCCGTCCGCCGAATGGGAGAAGGAAAACCTCGCTGCCCTCGACAACGCAAGTTTGAAGAAGGGTCTGAAACTCCTCTGGTTCGCCACGGGTAAAGAGGATTTCCTCCTGAAGACCACGATCGCAACGGTCGACATGTTCAAGAAGCACGGCTTCTCCCCCGTCTATCGCGAAACCGGCGGCGGACACACGTGGCTGAACTGGCGCGACTACCTGATCGAGTTCGCGCCGCAGCTCTTCAGATAGGAATCGCCATGAGTACCCGGTTCTTCATGTGGGGCAGATCGCCGGATCTGCCCGCCGGTCTGCATCCGGCTCTGCCTCGGCTCCTTATCTGTCTGGGGGTCATGACAATCGCCGCCCTGGCCGCACCCCCCACGCAGCCCGCATTAGGCTCAAGGAAAGCCCCCATCCTCAAGTCCGAAGGCCTCGAATTCCGCGACCTCAACCGCAACGGAAAACTGGATAAGTACGAAGACTGGCGCCTGACCCCGCAACAGCGAGCCGAGGATCTGATCCGTCAAATGACGATCGAAGAGAGAGCCGGCCTGATGATCCACTCCTCGCTGATGGGCTTCACAGGCCCGGGCGGAGTCGTCCTCGACGCCCCGCCCCCGCCGCGCTCCGGCGCCAAAGGGGG
>CAYYNC010000121.1:0-6833 GCA_964472745.1 uncultured Solibacteraceae bacterium | reverse complement strand
TTGGGCGCGGGCTGGCGGCCGGGGTGTCGGCGGCGCTGGGGGCGGTTGGGTGCGGGCTGGCGGCCGGGGTGCCGGCGGCGCGGGGGTCGCCGGTGCGCGGGTTGGCGGCCGTGGGTTCGGCGGCGCGGGGGTCGCCGGTGCGCGGGTTGGCGGCAGTGGTGTCGGCGGTGCGGGGGTTTGTGACGAGCTCGAAGATTCCGGCGGCGCCCTGGCCGCCTCCGATGCACATTGTCACCATGCCGTAGCGCGTGTTGCGGCGGCGCATTTCGTTGAGCAGTGTGGCGGTCAGCTTGGCTCCGGTGCAGCCGAGGGGGTGGCCGAGCGCGACGGCGCCGCCGTTGACGTTGAGGATGTCGATGTTGAGTCCGGCTTCGCGGATGACGGCGAGGGCCTGCACGGCGAAGGCTTCGTTCAGCTCGATGAGTCCGATGTCGCCGAGCGCGAGCCCGGCGAGGCGCAGGGCCTTGGGGATCGCGTAGACCGGGCCGAGGCCCATGACTTCGGGGGCGCAGCCGGCGACGGCGAAACTGAGAAAGCGCGCCTTGGGCGTTAAACCAAGCTCGCGGGCTTTTGTTTCGGACATGACGAGGGCGGCGGCGGCGCCGTCGGAGGTTTGGGAGGCGTTGCCGGCGGTGACCGTGCCTTTCGCATGGAAGACCGGCTTCAGCTTAGCGAGGGCTTCGAGCGATGTGTCGGCGCGCGGGCCTTCGTCCTTAGCGAACGTGAAGCGCTCGGTGACGGGCTTGCCATCCACAATGAGGGTTCGCTCCACACCGATGGGGATCAGCTCTTCGTCGAAGGCTCCGGAGGACTGGGCGGCGAGAGCGTTCTGATGGCTGCGGAGGGCGAAGGCGTCCTGATCCTCGCGCGAGATGGCGTAACGCCGTTGCAGGTTTTCGGCGGTGAGACCCATGGAGATGTAGATCTCGGGCCACTGTACGGCGAGGCGCGGGTTGGGCGCGAACTTTGTGCCGGAGACCGGCACCATCGACATCGACTCGGCGCCGCCGGCAATGACGATTTCGGCCGAGCCGGCGGCGATTTTTTCGGCGGCGAGGGCGATGGCTTGAAGTCCCGAGGAGCAGAAGCGGTTGATGGTCATGGCAGGGACTTCAACGGGGAGCCCGGCGGCGAGCGCGGCGACGCGGGCGAGGTTCATGCCCTGCTCGGCTTCGGGCATGGCGCAGCCGAGGATGACGTCGTCGACAGCGCGCGGGTCGAGCTGCGGGAATTTGGCGAGCAGCGCTTTGATGGCGGCGGAGGCGAGGTCGTCGGGGCGGACGGTGCGGAGCGCGCCGCGCGGGGCTTTGCCCACCGGGGTGCGGAGGCAATCGATGATGACGGCTTGCGGCATGGCGATTCCTCCTAGTTCCTCAAGGGCTTTCCAGTGTCGAGCATGTGCTTCATGCGCTCCTGCGTTTTCGGCATACCGCAGAGGCTGAGGAAGGCTTCGCGCTCGAGGTCGAGCAGGAGCTGTTCGCTCACGAGCTGTTCTCCGGTGAGGTTGCCGCCGGTGAGAACGCGGGCGAGCTTTTCGGCGATCGTGAACTCGTGTTCGGTGATCTGGCCGGCTTCGCGCATGAGCCATGCGCCCATGCGGAGGGCGGCATAGGCGGAGTCGCCGCCGACCTTGATGTCGTCGCGGGGCTTGCCGGGCCGGTAGCTGGAGGCGAGGGAGAGGGCGAGCTGGCGGGCGTCGTGGATGAGGCGCTCGGGGTTCATGGTGATGCCGGCGGAGCGGTCGAGCAGGCCGAGGTCGCGCGCGTCGTCGGCGGAGGTTGAGACTTTCGCCATGCCGATCAGCTCGAAGACGCGGCGCGGATCTTCGAGCCGGGCGATCAACTCCTTGCAGCCGCCGGCGGCGGGGATGAGGCCGACTCCGATCTCGACCAGCCCCATGTAGAGCTCAGCGGAGGCCTGGACGCGGTGGGCGTGGAGGACGATCTCGCAGCCGCCGCCGAGGGCGCGCGAGAACGGCGCGACTACCGTTGGTTTCGGCGCGTACTTGAGGGCCATGTGGGCCTGCTGGAAGCGGTGAACCGCGGCGGAGAGCTCGTCCCACTCCTCGCCGATCGCGGCCATAAGGACGAGGGCGAGGTTCGCGCCGGCGGAGAAGATCTCGCCTTCGGCCGCGACGACGAGCGCCTCGAAGTCCGACTCGAGGCGCTCGATGGCGCGGAAGACCATGTTGATGTAGTCGTCGCCGAGGGTGTTGAGCTTGGAGTGGAGCTCGAGGCAGAGCGCGCCGGCGCCGAGGTCGATCAGCGATGCGCCGGGATTTTTCTCCACAACACCGCGGGCGCGTTTTGTTTCGGAAAGGCTGAGGATGCCGGGGCGGGGCTCGATGGGCTTCGGGGCGGTGGCGACGATGTCGAAGTAGAGCGTGCGCGGCCGGCCGTTTTCGCCGGCGGCCTGATAGAAGGACTGCGCGCCGGAGCGCCGCATGGCTTCGATGGCCGGCGGCAGGGCGCGGCCTTCGTTTTCGATGCGGGCGCAAACATCGGGGAATCCGAGAGCGTCCCAGGCTTCGAAGGGGCCGAGCTGGTGGGCGTAGCCCCAGCGCATGGCGCGATCGATCTCGACGATGCGCGGCGCGATTTCGGGGATGCGCTCCGCGGCGTAAAGGAAGAGATCGGAGTAGAGGCCCCAGACGAACTTACCGGCTTTGCTCGTATCGGCGGCGAGAGCGCGCAGGCGCGCGGGGAGATCTTCGATCGTTTTCGCGTTGTCGAGGGCGGGGAGGCGCGGCTTCTGCTGCGGGTGATATTCGAGGGTCTTCCAGTCGATGGCGAGGATTTCTTTCGTGGGGGTTCTTTTGTAGAAGCCCTGGCCGGTCTTGTCGCCGAGCCAGCCGCGCTCGATCATCTGTTTCAAGAACGGGGGCGAGACGAAGCGCTCGCGCCAGGGGTCGTGGGGGACGAGGTCGTAGAGGTTGCGGGAGACGAAGTCCCAGACGTCGATGCCGACGATGTCGAGCAGGCGGAAAGAGGCGGAACGAGGCAGTCCGATGACGGGGCCGGTGAGGGCGTCGACTTCTTCGACGGTGAGGTCGAGCTCCATCGTGAGCTTCGCGGTGGTGGCGCCGAAGAAAGATCCGATGCGATTGGCGATGAAGTTGGGCGTGTCGTTGCAGCGGACGACGCCTTTGCCGAGGCGGCGATCGGAGAAGTCCTCGAGGCGGGCGAGGAGGGCGGGATCTGTGTCGGGGAGCGGGATGAGCTCGAGGAGGTGGAGGTAGCGCGGGGGGTTGAAGAAGTGGGCGCCGCAGAAGCGGCTCCGCGCTTCCGCGGGGAAACTTGCGGCGATGCGGGCGAGGGGGATGCCGGAGGTATTGGTGGCGAGGGCGGCGGCGGGCGCGGCGTGGGCGAGGACGCGGCTCCAGAGGTCCTGCTTGATCTCGAGCTTTTCGACGACAGCCTCGATGACCCAGTCGGCCGAGGCGATGCGGGGGAGGCCGTTGTCGAAGCCGTCGAGGGAGACAAGGCTTGCGGCGGCGGATGTGAAGAGAGCGGCCGGCGAGCCTTTGCGGGCGGCCTCGAAGCCTTTGCGGGCGTGGTCCGGAGTGAGGTCGAGGAGGAGGGCCGGGACGCCGGCGTTGGCGAAGTGGGCGGCGATGCGGCTGCCCATGACGCCGGCGCCGAGGACGGCCACGGAGCGGATGGAGTTCATGAGAAGAGTGCCCCTGTGGGGAGAGTTTAGCTGATTGCGGGGCAAGAGCGGGGGCTGAGGATCGGCGTCCGACCTTGGAGGAGCGGCTTCCTGCTCTCCTTGAGGGGGAGATCCTGGGGTCGCGGCGGGGTCGCCGAGCGGGCCGCGATTGGAGAAGCGCGAGGGCGGGCGCATCGGCAGGCGGGGATGAGCACCGAGTGCGGCTTGTTGGGTTCGTTCGGCAAAGACGGCAGCGGCGGCAGGAGGGCAAGAAAAACAGTACTGCCGAGCGAACCCAAGAATGCGGCAGCCGGCCGAACCGGAAGGAGTGATCGGCCGCCTCATCGCGCGCTCCCGGGGCCGGAGAAGAGGTAATAGGTCGGGGGTTTCCCGGGCGGCAGGCGGCGTCTTTTCAGGAATTCGCGGAGGGAGCAGGGGCGCATGGGGGACATGGGGGCGCGGGCGGCGCGACAGTAGCGGGGCTGGCGGGGGCGGCGGAAGAAGCCGAAGAACCATTCGGGCTCGAAGGGGGGCGGGGCGGGAACAGCTTTTGTTGATTCTGAAGGAGTTATGGGTTCGTTTGCCGGGGACGAAGTTTTCTGATCCGGGCTGGGGACGGCGGCGGTGATCACCGGGGCGGGATGGGCCCCGGCAGCGGCGGTTAATGTGAGCGGTTTTGTTGATTCCAGGGGAGTTATGGGTTCGTTTGCCGGGGACAAAATTCCTGCGGCGCGGGGGAGGTCGCGGGGGAAAGGCTCGAGGGCGTGGATAAGGCTGAGGGGGTGGGATTGGAGCTCAGCGGGCATGCCGTAGAGGCCGATATAGTCCACCAGGGCGAACAGGGCGCGGGAGTAGTGGGGGTAGATGAGGAGGGCCTCGTGGAGGTTGAGGACGAGGCGGTAGGTGTCGGAGATGGGGATCTGGTCGAAGTAATGGTTGTTGCGGTGGAACCAGGCGCGCCAGAAGAGGAAGTTGATGAGGAGGGCGTTGAAGAAGGGGCGGGAGGTCTGGAAGTGGGCGAGGAAGGTGTGGTAGGCGAAGCGGTACAGGTGGGGGATGAAGGCGGGGAGGTGGGAGGAGGAGCGGAAGCCGTGTTTGAGGGCGTTGCGGGAGGAGCGTTGTTTGCCTTGTGGGGTGACGGGGCCGCGGGACAGACGTCCGTTGCGGCGGGCGGCTTCGGCTTTTTTGTGTGACGTGATGCGCATAGTTGGAGTTCACCTCCGCGCGACAGCGTACAGAGGGCGGGGAAGCGATTTGCTTTCGGGGAGGGCGAGCCATGGAGAGTCGTTCTTTAGTTACAATAAGATAGTAAGTATTATTAAAATTTCAAAATGTTGATACTCGCAATTTTGACCAAGGACAAAACGGGGGCAAGAGAGGGCTGATCAGCCGGCGGTTGAAGTAGGGCGGCGCGTGTCAAGCACTTTGAGACACCCGGCATGGGAATTTACTGACCTCCTTCCTTTGTTTTTTGGCCGGGTTGAACTGGTCTGTTGATCCAAACCTCCGAAGGCAATGGGAGTGGTTTTGGCGGCCGCCGGACGAAGCGGTCTGGGTGCGCTTGGTAAGCGGCATCGAGCACCGCCTGGCGGTGAGCCAGGACCTTCTCGGTTTGGCTGAAGTGAACCATGGCTGGGGTGAGCAAGCCGATGCCGGAATGGCGGTGCTCTTGGTTGTACCACTGGAAAAACTGCTGACAAAAGGCGCGGCTGTCTTGAATCGAGCCGAAGCGATCGGGGAACTCCGGGCGGTACTTCAGGGTGCGAAACTGGCTTTCCGAGTACGGGTTGTCGTCGGAAACATGGGGCCGGCTGTGGGTCTTGGTGACGCCGAGATCAGCCATCAGAAAGGCGACCGGCTTGGATCTCATGACCTTGCCACGGTCGGCGTGGATGGTGAGTTGGCCGGCGGGAACCGGGTGTTTGCCGATGGTCTCCTCGATGAATTGCTTGGCCAGCTCCGCGCTTTCCCGGTGCGCGACCATCCAGCCGGTGACGTAGCGGCTGAAGACGTCCAGAATGACGTAGAGATAGAAGTAGGTCCACTTTGCCGGACCCAGCAGCTTGGTGATGTCCCAGCTCCAGAGTTGGTTGGGGGCGGTGGCCAGCAACTCCGGTTTTTGGTACGGCGGATGGACGAGTTGATCGCGGCGCTCGCGCGACTCCCCCTCCTGCTCGAGGATGCGGTACATGGTGCGGGTCGAGCAGAGGTACTGGCCTTCGTCCAGCAAGGTGGCCTGAATGGCGGCTGGAGCACGGTCCTGGAATCGCTCTTCATGCAAGACGGTCAGTACCCTGGCGCGTTCGTCCGGACTGAGAGCACGAGCGGGAGCGGGCCGCTCCGCCGGCAAAGCCGGCTCGGGGACCGGCGAGGCCGGTGGGCCCAAGATCGGCCGCTGCCGATAGAAGGAAGCGCGGGCCACTCCCAGGAGATCGCAGGCGGCCACGACGCCCACCGTCGGGGCCAGATGGGTGACAGCGTCCATCAGGATTTCTCCTCGGGCTCTGCCTTCGGCAGCGGCCACCCCAACAGCGCACCCACTTTTTTTTGAACATCAATGACGATCTCGGCTTTGCGCAGTTCCTCGGTCAGGCGCTGGTTCTCCCGGCGGAGTCGCTGGATCTCCTCCTCCTGCGGGCTGCGTTTGGACTTGGGGCCGCGCTTGTGCGGGGTCAAGCCCTGGAGGATGCCGGCCTGCCGCTCGCGACGCCAAGTGACCAGGTGCGAGGAGTAGAGGCCCTCGCGGCGCAGCAGGGCTCCGATGGCGCCGGGTTGTGCGGAGGCAGCATCGGCCTCGGCCAGGATGCGCTGCTTGTAGTCGGCAGAGAAGGTCCGGCGCCGGGCGTCGGCGACAACCTCCGGGTCTGGTCGGGGCGGGGTGGTCGGCTCGGCGGCAACGGTTTTGCCCGCCACTACGCTCCGGTCGGCCTCGCTCCGCTCGGCCTCCCTACGTTCCGTGGCGGGCAAAACCGTGAGGGAAGCCGAAGAGATTCCGTTGTTCTTCACATTGTTTCCTATTCTCGCCCTGCTCAGTAATTATGACCGGGGGAGCTGTCTCATCAATGTTGGCACAGAGGGACCCGGCCGGGTGATTCGTTGAGGTGCCAACGTTCCAGAACGTCGGATAACTGTATCAATCGCACCTTTGCGACCCGGCCGGGTGATTCAATTGTGCCATCAATGGC
>CAYYNC010000120.1:0-7319 GCA_964472745.1 uncultured Solibacteraceae bacterium | reverse complement strand
TGGGGCAGACAACGCCGCTGCTGCGGACTCAGAGATTCGCCGGTTCTCGCGCGCGGGTGTTGGCCGCCTCAGTGGGGCGGACAACGCCGCTGCTGCGGACTCAGAGATTCGCAGGTTCTCGCGCGTGTTTTCGGCACGTTGCGAACTCCGAACAAGCCGCCCAGGAGGCTGGCCGACTGAAACGCCGGCACTCGCCGCGCCCGGCTGGTTTCTCCGGGTTGCGCATGATGCGCGTGAACCTGGAGGTTCTCGATTTCGAACCCGTCCGTGGATTGGAATCAGTGCGCCCGGTGGGTTGAGAGAAGGCGGTTCTCGAATCCGAACCGCAGGGCTGCGGCTCTTTGCGGGCCTGCCGCGCCGGCGCCGCTGCGCTGGCCTACCCCCTACGCCGGCGGAATCCTCTTGACTCCGGCAACAAGAGATTTTATGATCGAATTGACTGGAATTATACAGCACCACGTTCAGGTGGTGTTAATGTGGAAAGCGAAGCACAGAATTGAGTCCAATGGCAAGGCGAACAAGGAGTTACGAAGATGAACTGGGCGCTCCAGTATAAGTCGAAGGTGACGACTGCGGACCGGGCGCTCGAGGCGGTCCGGGCGGGGCAGAGGGTATGGATCCAGCCCGGCTGCTCGACTCCGCTGCCGCTGGTGGAAGCCCTGGTCCGCCGCGCCCCGTATCTGCGCAATGTCGAGTGCGCCCACATGCTCACTCTAGGACCCGCCGAATACACGCGGCCCGAATACGAGGGCATCTTCCGGGCCAACGGGCTGTTCCTGGGAGGGAACATGCGGCCCGCGGTGCAGGAGGGCCGCGCCGACTACGTCCCCATCTTTCTCCACGAGATCGAGGGGCTGATCACTTCCGGGGAGTTCCCGCTGGACGTCGTGCTTCTTCAGCTTTCTCCCCCGGACTCGCACGGCTACATGAGCTTCGGCGTGGGCGTGGATTGCACACTCACCGCGGCTCTGAACTCGCCCTGCGTGATTGCCGAAGTGAACCACCGCATGCCGCGCACCTTCGGCGACTGCTTTCTCCACATCACGCAAGTCACGCACGTCGTTGAGACCTCGCGTCCGCTGCTGGAGCTGGAAGTCCCGCCCTACGGGCCCGTGCACCGCCGCATCGCCGAAAACGTCGCCGCGCTCATCCCCGACGGCGCCACGCTCCAGCTCGGCATCGGCGAGATCCCCGACGCGGTCCTGTCCTGCCTCACCGGCCACAAGGACCTCGGCATCCACAGCGAGATGATCTCCGACGGAACGATCCCGCTCATCGAGAGCGGCGTCATCAGTTGCCGGCGGAAGACGCTCCATCCCGGCAAGGCGGTGATCTCGTTCGTCCTGGGGACGAAGAAGCTGTTCGACTTCATCGACAACGATCCGTTCTTCGAATTCCACCCCGTTTATCACATCAACGACCCCTTCGTGATCGCCCAGAACGAGCGCATGGTGGCGGTGAATTCAGCGATCCAGGTGGACCTCAGCGGCCAGGTCTGTTCGGACTCGCTCGGCCCCAAGCCCTACAGCGGGTTCGGCGGCCAGACCGATTTCATCCGCGGGGCGGCGCGATCGAAGGGGGGAAAGCCCATCATCGCCCTGCCCTCCACGGCGAAGGGCGGAACGATCTCGCGCATCGCGCCCGTGCTGACGCCCGGCTCCGGCGTGGTGACAGGCCGCGGGGACGTCCACTACGTCGTCACCGAGCATGGCGTGGCCTACCTCCACGGCAAGAACCTGCGCCAGCGCGCCGAGGCCCTTATCAAAATTGCGGACCCGAAATTCCGTGACGAATTGTATGATTTTGCATACAAGGCGCATATCCTGCGGCCCGCGGCCGTGCTGGCAGGGTGAGGAGAGGAAACCATGGTTGCGCTAAGAGAAGACCTGGGGACGGTCGAGATCAACCAGGAAGAATGCAAGGGGTGCGGGCTGTGCATCGAGGCCTGCGTGCCGAAGGCGCTGCGCCTGGCGGAACACCTGAACCGCTACGGCTACCACCCGGCGGTCTACGACGGCCATGGCTGCAACGGCTGCGGGCTCTGTTTCTACGCCTGCCCCGAGCCGGGAGCGATCACCGTCTACAAACGGGTGAAGGCCGCCTGAGGAGACGATCATGGCCAAGCAGCTCATCAAAGGCAACGAAGCCATCGTCAAGAGCGCGATTCTGGCGGGCTGCCGCGCTTACTACGGTTACCCCATCACGCCGGCCAGCGAAATCGCCGAGGCCGCGGCGAAGTACATGCCCGTGGCGGGCGGCGTTGTCGTCCAGGCCGAAAGCGAAGTGGCCTCGATCAACATGCTGTACGGCGCGGCATCGGCCGGCGTGCGCGCCATGACGGCGTCGTCGGGGCCCGGCATCAGCCTGATGCAGGAGGGCATCAGCTACCTCGCCGGCGCCGAGCTGCCGTGCGTCATCGCCAGCATCACGCGCGGCGGTCCGGGCCTTGGCAACATCGCCCCGGAGCAGTCCGACTACCACCAGTTGGTCAAGTGCGGCGGCCACGGGGGCTACCACACCATCGTGCTGGCGCCGGACTCCTGCCAGGAGATGGCGGACCTCACCGCCCTGGCCTTCGAGCTAGCCGACAAGTACCGCAATCCGGTGGTTGTCGTGGCCGACGGCTACATCGGCCAGATGATGGAGCCCGTGGAGTTCATGGCCCGCCCGGCGGCGCCGCCCGCCAAGCCGTGGCGCGTCGACGGGACGCGCGAGACGCGCAAGAACCTGATCAGCTCCATCCACCTCGAGCCCGACGCGCTCGAGGCCCACCTGCACCGGCTCGAGGCGAAGTACAAGCGCATCGCCCGCGAGGAGGTGCGCTGTGAGGAGTACCGGCTCGAAGGGGCCGAGATCGTCCTGATGGGCTACGGCATCGTGGCGCGGATACTCAAGGCCGTGGTGGAGCACCTGCGGGCCGAAGGGCTGCCGGCCGGCCTTCTGCGTCCGATCACACTCTGGCCCTTCCCCGAAGAGGCGATCCGGGCGGCCGCGCGCCGGGGGCGCGTCTTCGGCGTCTGCGAGATGAGCCTGGGACAGATGGTGGACGACGTCAGGCTGGCGCTCGAAGGCCGCCGTCCGGTGGAGTTCTTCGGGCGCTGCGGCGGAAACTGCCCGTCGCACGAAGAGCTCGCCGCGTTCGTCCGCGGGCTGGCCGAGAAGTACGGCGCCGTGGCCCGGCTGCCGGAAAACACGCCGGTCGAGGAGGCCCTCCATGTCTGAATTCCGCATCATCCAGCAGAAAGCCCGGAGCTTCTACGACCTCTACGAGCGCAAGGCGGCCGAGCAGCACATGACGCACTACTGCCCGGGCTGCGGCCACGGCGTCGCGCACAAGCTGCTGGCGCGGGCCATCGACGAGCTTGGCATCCAGGACCGCGTCGTTCTCATCAACCCCGTGGGCTGCTCGGTCTTCGCCTACTACTACCTGGACGTCGGCAACATCCAGGCGGCCCACGGGCGCGCGCCCGCCGTCGCGACGGCTGTGAAGCGCAGCCGCCCGGAAGCGATCGTCGTCAGCTACCAGGGCGACGGCGACCTCGCCGCGATCGGCTCGGCCGAGATCCTGCACACCGCCAACCGCGGCGAGCCGGTCACGGTCATTTTCATCAACAACGCGATCTACGGGATGACGGGCGGCCAGATGGCGCCGACGACGCCGCTCGGCGCGAAATCGACGACCAGCCCCTACGGCCGCAGCGTCTGGAGTGAAGGCTATCCGTTGCACATCAGCGAGGCGCTGTCCTCGCTTGAGGCTCCGGTCTACATCGAGCGCGTCGCGCTCGGCAATCCAAAGCAGATCCTCCAGGCCGCGCGCGCGATCCGTAAGGCCCTTGAGGTTCAGATGAAGGGTCTCGGCTTCTCGCTGATCGAGGTCCTCTCCCCTTGCCCCACGATCTGGAAGAAGACGCCGGTGGAAGCGCAGCGCTGGGTGAGAGAAGAGCTCGCCAAGGTCTACCCGCTGGGCGTCTTGCGCGACCGCACCGCTACCGCGGAACCTCGTCCGGCAGCGCCCGCCGAGCCCTCCCGCGCAGAGCTGTACGAGCGGCTCGAGCTGAACGACACTCACGCCGGCGGTCCCGGGGCCCAAGGCGCGCAGCAGGCCGCGCCCATGGCCAGGGTATCCCCGGCGGAGGGCGCTGAGCGGTCCAGACTCGCGACGCGAGGCGCCATGCCGGCGCCGGCCGCGCAGCCCCGTGCGGCGGACTGGCGCATCAAGATTGCAGGGTTCGGCGGACAGGGAGTGCTCATGTTGGGCGAGGTCCTCGCCGAAGCCGGTCTCGCCGCGGGACTCGAGGTCTCCTGGCTCCCCTCCTACGGTCCCGAGATGCGCTCGGGCACTTCGAACTGCCACGTGCGCCTCTCCTCGGTCCCCATCGACTCGCCGCTCATCTCAAAGCCGAACGTGCTCATCGCTCTCAACGAGCCGTCGTTGCGCAAATTCATCCACAGCGTCGAGCCCGGCGGTTACGTTCTCTACAACGCGGAAGAGCCGCCCGAAGGCTGCCGCCGCGCCGATCTTCAGATGATCGTGCGGCCGTTTGTGAAGATCGCCGACGAGGCCGGCGACGCCCGCTGCGGCAATATGGTCGCCCTCGGCGCGCTGCTCGAGGCGGCCGGCGTGCTGGACGGCGCCTGCATCGACGCGGCGCTGCGGAGGAAGGTGAAGTCCGCGCGCTGGCTCGATCTGGACCGCAAAGCGCTCGCCGCGGGCCGCGCGGCCGTGCACGAACCCATCCTGGAGGAGGTCTGCGATGAAAGCCTCTGAACCCGATCCCCGCACCGTCGTCTACTTCGACAACTGCTTCGTTCCGCTCGCCGAAGCCAAGGTGGGCATCCTGACGCATGCCCTGCACTACGGCACCGGCGTGTTCGAAGGCATCCGCGGCTATTGGGATGCCGACGAGCACGAGCTGATGCTGGTGCGGATGGCTGAGCACTACGAGCGCTGGAAGCGCAACTGCTGTTTCCTCCGCATCCAGGTTCCGCGCAGCGTCGAGGAGCTGTGCGAGATCACGGCCGAGTTGTGCCGCCGCAATCACTTCGAAGCGAACGTGTACGTGCGGCCGCTGGCGTACAAGTCGGCCCAGCGGATCGGCGTGCTGCCCGACGAAAAGGACGCCTTCTCGATCATCGCCGTCCCGTTCGGCGACTATCTGGACAGCCGGCGCGGGCTGCACGCCGGCGTCGTGAGCTGGCGGCGCATTGAGGACAACGCCATCCCCGCGCGCGGGAAGATCTGCGGCGCGTACGTCAACAGCGCATTGGCCAGCGACGAAGCGCGCCGCAACGGCTACGACGAGGCGATCCTGTTGAACGACGACGGCCACGTCGCCGAAGGCGCGACGTGCAATATCTTCCTGGTGCGCAACGGGAAGCTGATGACGCCGCCGGGAACGGACAACATTCTCGAAGGCATCACGCGCGCCTGCGTGATGGAGCTCGCCAAACGCGAGCTGCGCCTCGAAGTGGTCGAGCGCAGCATCGACCGCAGCGAGCTCTACCTGTGCGACGAGCTCTTCTTCACGGGCACGGCGGTGGAGATCGCGCCGGTGGTGAAAGTGGACCACCGGCCCATCGGCAACGGCCAGATCGGGCTGGTGACCACGGAGTTGAAACGGCTGTACATTGAGGCCACGCGCGGGCGGCTCCCATCGTGCCGCAATTGGCTTCACCGCGTCTACGCGGGTACTCTGGTAGGAACACGGTAGGCGAGATGCGAATCCATATTCTCGACACGACGCTGCGCGACGGCCCGCTCGCCGCCGGCGCGCGCATCGATTTTGAAGGCTGCCTGCGCATCATGCGCGCGCTCGACGCGCTGGGCGCGGACTACCTGGAGTGCGGCCGCGAGTTTTACGAGAAGGCGGCCGCGCAGCCGCTCGAACACGCGCGGCTGGCGCTGGCCTGCCGTTCCGGAGAAGGGGGGCGCGGGGGCGTGGTCAGTCTGTTCATGAAGACCGGCGACGACCCGCGCGCGGAAGTGGCGCGGCTCAAAGCGGAAGGCTGCGAGGTGATCCTCAACCTCGAGCACTTCTTCGACGTCTGCGAGGCCTCGCCGCAGCACGCGTTCGCATCGCTCGATGCCGGCGCCGATGCAATCATCCTTTGCGACACGCGCGGCGCCACGCTGCCGTCGCGCCTCGCCGCCATCTGCCGCGAAGCCCGCGGCCACACGAAAGCGCCGCTGGGCGTCCGCGCGGCCAACGACGCCGATGTCGCCGTGGCGAACACGCTGGCCGCCGTCGAGAACGGGTTTACGTGGATCGCCGGCAGCATCAGCGGCTACGGCGAGAAGGCGGGCGCCGCCAACCTCTGTTCCATCCTGCCCGCGCTCGAGCTCAAGATGCGGCGCCGCTCCGTCGGCTCCGAGCGCCTGAAGCTGTTGCACTCCACCGCGCGCCTGGTGGCGGAAGCCCTGGGCCTGCGCGTGCCGCCCTCGGCGCCGTATGTCGGCGACGCCGCCTACGGTCCCGCGCAGCGCACGATGCGCGCCGTGCTCGACGGCCCGCACGCGACGCCGCATGAAGACCCTTCAGCCGTCGGCTTCGAAGCGCTTGAAGGCGAACAGCGCGACCGCAAGCACGTCCTCGCCGCCGAAGGCTACGACCTCGAGATCGCCGACGGCACGCTGGAGCTCCTCTCGCGCGAAGCCGACCGCCCCGATTTCCTGCCCTTCGAAGTCGTCGAGTGGGAAGTGACCACGCGCCAGCGGGGGCTTCGCAACTCGCAGACCCGGGCGTCGATCGTCCTCGACGTGCGAGGTTCGATCCTCAGCGCATCAGCCGAAGGCGAAGGCCCGATCCACGCCCTCGACCTCGCCCTGCGCCAGTGCCTCTCGACCGTCTACCCGGGCCTGGACAACGCGCGCCTGGCCGACTACCGCCTCCGCGTCCTGCGCCCCGAGCAAGGCTCGGCCGCGCGCGCGCGAGTCCTCATCGACTGGACCGGCCCCGAAGGCCAGTGGACGACGGAGGGCGTCTCCGGCAACATCGTCGACGCCAGCTTCCGCGCCCTGGTCGACGGCATCCGGTTAGAGCTCCTCCGCCTCGCCGACAAGAACAGAGAAGTCGCCGGCGCCGTCGACGACCGCAGTTGGGCCGTGTGAGTCAGAGATACTTCTGAATCAACCGCGTCAGCAGGTTGAGCAAGCGCCGGTGCTCCCGTTCCTTGTCCGGCCGGACGACGTGATCCATCGCAAGCAACTCGTCCCGCTTGCGATAAGTGAATATCATGGGCAGCAATTCGAATTCCTTCGTCTTGCCGTCAGGCATTCGGACGCTCAGCTTGAGCCAGCCGGCGTCGTTCGCGCCGATTCT
>CAYYNC010000119.1:0-7400 GCA_964472745.1 uncultured Solibacteraceae bacterium | reverse complement strand
GGGCCATCGAGGAAGGCTGGCGCGTTCTGCGCGTGCTGATTGGACAGTATCTGGATGGCCGCTACACGCAGGGGAAGCCGCCGACCGTGGAGGAGATGTTCCAGGTGTATGCGCCCTCGGCCGACGGCAACCACCCGGCGACCTATGCGCGCTTTGTGGCAGCCAAGCTCGGAGTGCAGCCGGACCAGCGGCTGATCGACTTAGTCTCTGCTTGATGGATTAACTATTCCTTGTACTTGAATACGAAAACCTCGTCCTCGATCGCGACGTTGATGGTGAATGGGGCCTTTTTCGGCCTAATCTGCTCGAAGGTGAACACGAACAGGCGAGTTTCACCGGGAGGCACGACGCCCGACTGTCTTTCATGCGCGAACGTGGCGAGGTACATGGCAAAGCTCTGTTCTCGAGACTGTGTCTTGTAATAGGACCTCGCCGCCAGAGCCTGACCCAGGGCATGCCAACCGGCCGCGGAATTGTCCACGGTTGTTGTTGCCGTGCCAGACACTTGGGTCGTATTCCCGTAGGTCTGGGCAGTGCCTGAGTACGAGGTAGTTGCGCGAGTCGGAGGAGGTGGGGGAGTCGGCATGAAATCGCCTGCCACACTAGCCCAGACGTCAGCAGCCGAGGCAATTGTGTCGGATACAAAGACGGAATAGCCGGGCTTCACGAAGGTTACGAACCCGCGTTCCAGCGTTAGAGGCTTTTGTGATCTATTCATCACGGCGACCTCGACATAGTAGCGCTTCGTGCCGCGATACACCATGCAGGTGACTGAACTCCGTTCCTTGTCCATCACAGGGAAGTTGTTATCGTCTAGCCGAAAGAAACGATAGGCCTTGGGCTCAGCGAGTTTCATCACGGGCCGGTTGAAACGGGACTCTGCACTGAGCGTGTAGCACATGCAGACAAGAAGCATGACCACTGAATACTTGCTAATCATACGTGCCTCGCGCACTCGGGTCGATTCGAGAACTGATCAGCAACCATCATAAAACGACACCGCTTTGTCTGAAATGCCGCATTAAACCGTAAATGCGCTCAATATAGGAGACGAAGTGGCCCAGATTTGCCAGCAGAACACCCTTGACGAGGTCGGGAACGATCTGAGGATGGCCAACCTCATTTCTCGTGATTCGGCAAAACTGGAACATGTTCCCAATGACAACATCAAGGTCCTGGGAAAGGACTGCGTCGGTCGGCTTGCTCTTGCAACTTCGGTAGCGGGCCTCAAATTCGTCGTACCGCATGGAGATCATTCGGCCATTCACCTTGGAAAAAAACTTGTTTCGGTTTGCCTCGTCGCCGATGCACTCGCCGAACGTCTGGATTAGGAGCCCGATGGCACGTTCGGATGCCGCGCCAATCATGAAAGCACAGCCAAGTAAGGCTTCTGCCTTATAACAGCGAATCGCCTCCTCCAGGAAGCTAGTGATCACAGGATCGCAATCGGGGACCCGCTCACGCAGTGTCTGGGGGAACAGTTCGATTTCGAAAGGAAGGGCTTGGCCTGGAGGTGCCCCCCCGCTTTCAAGTGCCTGCTTCATCTGCTCGAGCAGCGTCTTGAGCGGCGATGAGGGTCCCTGGACGGACATTTTGCCTGAGTTGTAAACGCTGACGGACGCCTTGTGTGGCCCACTCCGAACATTCACCTTGGTGCAGTACTGCTCTTCGCTTTCCGTGTGAGGGAGTTTCTGCCGGTCAAGGAACGACATCACCTCGCCGAGGACCTTTTCGTCCGCGTTCACCATTCTGCGCACATCATACATCTTTGGTGCGGTGGTGCGAGTAACGATGCCGAACTCTGTTCAGACTGCTACCCCCACAACAGTGTTGCCGGCGAGCCTGTCTCGCGCGTTCGTCCACGAGCGCGAGTATCCGGTTCTCGACAACGAGTACCGCAACGGGGAATCGCAGCGGTCGGTTCAGGCGACCAACAGCCGCAAGCGCTGGCGCCTGGTGAAACGGCTCGCGCCCGCGCAGCTCGCGACCCTGCGCGATTTCTACGAAGCCCGCAAGGGCACCACCGAGCCGTTCTACTTCTACGACCCGTATGAAACCAACCCAAAATTCTCCCACGACCCGACGGGCCAAGCCGTCGCGGGTCGCTATACCGTGCGATTCGCCGGCGAGTGGACCCAATCGGTCGGACTCGGGCGAAGTGACGTTTCCGTCGAACTGATCGAGGTGGCTTGAACCATGCCCGGCAAATCGCAAACACACACCGACGCGGTCCTCAACGTCCTGCGTGGCACGACACTGAACGGCGTCTCGCCCTACGTCGGCCTTTTTTCCGCGGCGCCTGCCAACGACGCTGCCGCGGGCACGGAGCTCGCCGGAAACGGCTACCAACGCCAGGCCGTCGCGTTCGGCGCGCCCGCCGCCGACACGGGCAACGTCCGGAAGATCTCGAACACCAACAACATCTCCTTTGGCCCGGCATCGGCCGATTGGCTTCAGGCAGTCGCCTTCGGCATCTTCGACGCGTCCTCCGGCGGCACGCTCCTCTACTGGGACGTGCTGACCACGCCCAAGACCATCCAGCAGGACGACTACGGCCAGTTCGCCCCAGGCACGCTCGCCGTCAAGGAGGACTGACGTGGCCATCGACTCAATGGACAAGCTGGTCGCGGCGCTGCCCGGACAGCACCGCCATCTCTTCAAAGCATCTCAGACCGCCGAGGGCGCGGGTACCTGGCATTCGCTGTGGAAAGCCGCTGGCAGCCCCGGCGCCGGTTCGACGCCGCCCGCGGGCAACGGCCAGACGCCCACGCGCCTTACCGCCGGAGCCATCACGCTGGTGAATCCCAGCGGCGCGAACAAGCTGTACCTGGCGCGGTTTTCCGCCGCTGGCGCAACCGCGGGTACCGTGATTCTCTACGATCGCCTGTGGCACAACTCGGGGTTCAGCGGCAACATCACTACGGCGCAGACGATTGCGACGCCGCCCACGCTGACGCGGCCTGACGCCGACGGCGCCGACGTAGAGCTGTGGGGCGAGGTGTACACGGCGATGGGCGCGACAGCGAGCGTATTCACCGCCACCTATACCAACCAGGACGGCGTCGCGGGGCGCGCGGCGACGTACTCCATGCCCGCCAACGCGCTTTCGGTCGGGCAGATGTTTCCGTTTCTGCTCCAGGCCGGCGACACGGGCGTGCGGACGGTGAGCCAGGTGCAGTTGTCGGCGGCCACGGGAACAGCCGGCGACTTCGGCCTGGTGCTGCTGCGCAGGCTTGCCGAAGTGCCGATCACCGTCGTCAATGTCCTTGCCGACCGCGACGCTTTCGCCCTGGGGATGCCCGAGGTTTTCCCTGACGCATGCCTCGCCCTTCAGGTTCTTTGCACAGGCACTGTCACGGGAAACATCATGGCGGCGGTTGAGTTCATCGAGGGCTGATGCCGGGCCGGTGCGCTTATCCAAACCAGTCGGCGCGCGTCAAACGCCCGGCCCTTACTCGCAAGCCGGATGACGGTGTCCGGCCTGCCTTATCGGCGTACTTCTTCGGCAGCAGCGGAGTCATCCAGCCGCTGGCCGGGAGCGCGGCGGGGCTGGCAAGCACGGTGGCGGGCCTTCACGTCCTGCGGCCGGTCTCCGGAGCTGCGTTCGCCGGTTCCTGGGTCTCCGGCAGTTTCACGCGCGCCTTGCGCCTGACCGGATTCACGGGCGGCGTGGGAGTAACGTCGGGAGCGAGCCGGCTTGTGAACGGCCTCGCCGGAGTCGCGGCGGCGGGCTCGAATGCCAGTGCTGGGTTGTGTCTGATCCGGGTGCTCGCCGGCGCAGTTGCCGCGCTCGGCGAGGTTCGCGCACATCTGGCAAGGGTTCGGGCTGTTGCCGGTACCGCGTACAGCTCAAGTAGCTCTGGAGGCACGGTTGCCATCGGGCGCGTATTGGTGGGCTCATGCGCCGCAGTATCCAGAGCAGCTGGGAGACTCTCACTGGCAAAGGCGCTCACAGCGGTCAGCATGGGCGCCGCTGCGGTCCTTGCTCAGTTGGTTCGCGTGCGTGCGCTGATCAGTGGAGGGCTGGCAGGCGCCACGCTGTTTGGCCGGTTGGGCGTGATCCGCAGCTTTACAGGCCGGGCCGCAGGATGGTCGGCTATTGCGGGCCTTCTCCTGTCCGCGGTTCGCTCGGCGCTGGCTCGAACGGTCTTCGCCCGGGGAGAATCGCGAACGGTCGTCATCGGCTTCGAGGATCGCTCTATTCGAGTCAACCGTGAACGGCGAGCGATCCGTCCTGCCGCTGACGCCCGGACGCTGGCCGTGCGCGCGGAAAAGAGAGAGATCGACGCATGACGTTTTCCAAGGACCCCGACGCGATCCTCGACTACGCCGTCGATTGGAGCCGGTGGTTGGCCGGAGACACGATTGCTGCCAGCGCGTGGGTTGTCCCGACTGGGCTGACGAAGGTCAGCGAAACGAACACGGCCACGAAAGCCACTGTGTGGCTCTCGAGCGGATCGGCGGGACAGAGCTACACGGTGACCAATCGCATCACCACTGCCGCCGGCCGGACGGAGGACCGCTCGTTCACCATTCGCGTCGAGGAGCGCTGATGCCTGACTACATCGGTAACGTCCCGGTCCCCGAGATCACGCCGAGCGGAGTGTTTCCCCTCACACCCGATTACCCGCTCGAGGTGCGCCGCGACCATGAGGTCGTCGTGCACCAGTTTGGCAGGGGCAATGCGAAGATCGAGCAACGCTTTCTCCTCGGCACGGGCGCGCGGCGATTCACGATTCGGAAGCAGTGGCTCCGCGACGCCGAGCGCATCGCCCTGCGCAACTTCTGGGAATCGAAGTACGGCCCCTACGGCGCCTTCACCTACAACGCGCCAAACGATGACGGTACGGGCACGACACCAATCACGTGCCGCTTCGCCAACGAGCCGCTCTCCTGGGAGATGGTCGCCGACTGGGCGTGCTCGCTGGGGGTCACGCTCATCGAGATCCCGCAGGCGACGCCGTCCTACTCACTCAACCAGACCGTCAACCGCTTCCCGCCAGCGGCGCTCCAGACAGCTCTGCTGTCGCAGGTCCAGGAGATCATCCCGCTCATCCGTATTCAACCCCTTCAACCTGGTTATCCCGCCATCCATCTCAGTGATCGCCGGTGTACGATCGACGTCCAGCTTTACCAGGCGCGGCTCATCGAGCTCGACGGCATCTCGCAATCCACCGGCAACGAATCCGACGAGGCCCAGTTCACCTTCGGTAATGCCGACCGCGTGATGCGCGACGTGGCCAACGACGTCGATCTGTTCCGCGCCGAGATTGCCTTCAGCCTCTTCCACGTTGGCGCCGGCACCAAGCTCGATCTCTGGAAGGGCAACATCGTCAACTGGTCCTGCGACTCGGGCCCTGAGTTTCGCGTCACAGCCGCCGACGGCCTCTACGAACTGAACCTGCCTTATCCGACACGCCGTATCTCGCGCACCTGCTGGAAGCAATTCAAGGGGCCGGCCTGCCCATATTCGGGCCCCGACACGTCGTGCGATAAAGGCTTCGATACGCCCAACGGCTGCCGCACGCACGGCATGGACAACTACTTCGGCGGCATCATCGCCAAGCCCCAGGGCGTGCGCATCAAGGACAACTCGACTGGCGTCTGGGGCTTCGGCCGCTCGACGCTCACCTCCGTCTCGCTGGTCGCCGACTCGATCTACGACCAAGTCCTGCCCGAGATCTACACTGATTCGGCCCTCCCCATAAACGCCAAGATCGCTTCGGGCCGCGACGAGAGCGATTTCTACTCGGCAGTGGGCATCGTGGGCGAAGGGCCGCTGGGTGCATACGGCACGGGCAGCAAGCTGGACGGGCAGTACCATCACGGCTACCCTGGGCCGCTCGGTCTGCTCGAAAACCTCGGTCCGGATCCGAATCCCACGGCTTTCGGCTTTGATACCGATGCGCCCGTGATCCCGGAGCGCGCGGCGGGCACAGCCTTCGTCATGATCCGGCGTTCGGACGCCAAGGGCTTGCAGCTCTCGCGGCTCAGCGAGCATGCGATGGAGGTGGTCGTCGCGCAGGGCCTCGGCGGCTGGACGTGGACCGGGCCCGGCAATCGCACATGGCAGCCCGCGCTGACCAACCCCATTTGGATCGCCGTGAACATGCTGCTTCGGGCGCGCGGCATCCGGATGGGCGCAAACGCCACCTCGCAGCAACTCGACTTCGCCGAGACGCTGTTCGATGTCGATGCGGCCATCGCAGCGGCGGTCATCTGCGACGAGCAGGTTTCAAAGCTGGTCGGCGCGGGCACCGAGACCCAGTTCAAGTTCCGCGGCGTGCTGCAAGAGGAGAAGCCGTTGCGCGACTGGCTCCAGGAAGTCCTGATGAACTGCCTGGGCTACTACACGTTCGCCAATGGCAAGCTCAAGCTCGGCGTGCGGGTGAACTCCTCGGCCTTGGAGGCCTTCACCGAGGGCAACATCCTGTTCCGCAGCCTCCAGCTCGCTCCGCTGAAACCCTCGTTCAACCACCTGACGGCCAACTTCGCCGACGAGGATTTTGACTTCGTCGCCAACTCGATTTCGCTCTACGACATCGACCATGCATCGCTCCTAGGCGGCGCAGGCGGGCCGCTGTTTCTGAAATCGACCGTCAACCTATCCGGCACGGCGTCGAAGTCCCAGGCGGCCCGCATTATTGCGGTGCGTCTGCGCGAAGAGCTCGGCGGCATCACGCCGGCCGAATGGAAAGCCGCGCGCCAGGTCGCCTTCAAGACCACCGTACTGGCTCTGAACACCGAGCCCGGCATGGTTTGCTCGCTCACTCATCCCGACATGCCCGGCGGCGCGGGTGAGTTCCGCGTCACCGGATGGCGGCTGAACAAGGACTATTCGATCGACATCCAGGGCCGCACGGTGACGGATTCGATGTACGACCTCGTTTCCGGCCCCAAGCCCGCCGACGTCGTGCCCGAGCCGCCCGCCGAGGAAGTGCTCATCGACACGGGTGTGCCCGGCGTGCTGACCGGCACGCCGCGCCTTGGCGATTACGGGACCTTCGCCATCGACGACATGTCGGTTGCGCCCGATGCCTCCGGCAATGCCAACATCGTCGGCGCGCACGAGATCACGCTCGCGCTCTACTACGTGGACGAACTGACCACGGACCTCTGGGCCTCGATCGACGAGCCGCTCGACAATGCCACGGATCCGGCCACCATCACCTGCACCGTGAATCCGGATACCGGGCGCGTCTTCCGCGTCGGCGACTTCGTGGTCTTCAATGACGAATCCGCCGACCCGAACAATCCGGGCCGCCGCTCGTATGAGTGCGCCCAGATCACCGGACCCGGCTCGGAGGGCGAAGTCGTGCCGTCGGGGACCTTCGTCCTCCAGCGCGCCTACCCGGGCGTCCCCGAAGGGCAAGCGACCTTCGGCACCTTGCGCTGCGCGC
>CAYYNC010000118.1:0-8115 GCA_964472745.1 uncultured Solibacteraceae bacterium | reverse complement strand
GCTTCAATGGGGCCGCGATCAATTGATCGCGGAAATAGCCGCCAGCCTAACGTATTCAGTTTTCAACGACCTGCGGAGCCCGTTGCGAGCGGTCCCGCAAACCGGCCCGCCAGCCGACCCCAAAACCCTCAATGCCAAGCCTAACTCCTTTCCAGTCAAAACGCGAGCGCCTCCCGGGGGCCCCGCCTCCACGCCACCGCTCGCAGCAGCCTCACCGCGTCACGAAAACCGGGTACTCAGGGACACTCCCCTCCAGGTATTTTGCCAGCAAGCGCGCCTGGATCTCAAGCAACCGGCGGTAGCTGACCCGGTAGCCGAACAGCGGATGCGTCACCAGCATGTCCATGCGCAGCTCGTAGGCCCGGTAAAAGGCCTTCCGCCCGTTCGGGCTCAGCGCGACCGACCCCGCCGAGGCTACAAAATCAGCCGGTGTCACCATCTGGTTGTTCACCGCCTGCAAAACTGCGCTGTCCGCAATCAACGGCCGGAACGGCTCCATCAGATCCAGAGCCAGCGCCGGACGCCCAAACCGCGGCTGGTGGTAGAACCCCATCATGGGGTCGAAGCCGACCGCGTAGCACGCCACGGTGAGGTCCTTGGACAGCATGCTGTAGGCCAGCGAGAGCAGCGCATTCACCGGATCACGCGGCGGACGCCGGTTGCGCCCCTGAAAGTCAAACCGCAAACCGGAGGGCGCGCCGTCCTCCCCCTTCAACATCCCGCCGAACCCGGCGAAGTACGCCCGCGCCGCTGCGCCTTCGAGTCCGAGCAGCGCCTCGACGCTCTCCGCGGTCTCCGCGCGCTCGGCGAGCCGCTTCATCTCCACAAGGATCTCGGGCGGAGGCTCGACATGGTTGCGCATGAGCAGGACGCGCTGATTCCTGATCTTGCCGGCGACCAACCGCCGAGCCAGACGCAGGCAGAACCACTCCTCTTCGGCCAGCTTGAACTGCGCCGCCCGCAAGAACACGTTCTTCGTCGCCATCCCCTGCGTGATGCCGTAAAACCACCCGCCCTGCGAAAACCAGCACACCGGGATCTCCGCCTCGAGCAGCGACTGGATCGCCTGCGTCGTCACCTGGATGTTCCCCATCACGCAAACATGGTTGACCTCGTTCAGGCGGATCTCCTGGCGTAGCGCCTCCTTTTCAAACACCTTCAGCACGCCCCCGCTCTTGGACACTCGCAGCCCCTGCGTGTCCAGGTACACCGGCCGCAGATCATCCCGCGGAGTGACCAGCCGCCGCACCTCGGTTGCCGGCGGCTTCCGTGGCGGAGTCATCTCCGGGAAGAGGGCCAACTGCGAACCGCCGTCCGCGCTCTGCGACAGCGCTATTGATTCGTCGGGCAAACAGATCGGCGCCAGCGAGCACCCCACGCATTTCGGCGAATCGACAAGGGGCCCCGGCAGGATGCCTGCCCTGGCCGTCCGCCACGCCTGCTGCGCCGCCCGCTCCGCCTCATCCACCACCTGCTCGTCGAACCGCAGCCGCACCCTCTGCTTCGTCGAGCAGTAATAGATGACGCCCTCCTCGCACTGGTAGCCGTTTTCGCGCAGAATGATCCCCTGGAGCGCAAGCTGCACCCGGTCCGCCGGCCACGCCGTCAGCGCGCCGTCCACCTCGCAAGGCCGGCCGTGCTTGTAGTCCACCGGAGTGACGACCCCGCCCGCCACGTCCACCACGTCCAGCTTCGCGATCACCCTCAGCCGCTCGGACGACAACGTCACCGCGCGCGATTTCAGATCCTCCGGCAATTCTTCCGGCGGCGGCAGTCCCGCACCCTCGCGGTCCACGCGCCGGTGGTCGAGCGCGCCGGCGACGGTGTCCTTGCTGGCGACAAAGACCCCTTCCACCCATTCGTAGAAAAACAGGCGGGGACAGTAAACGTACTCGTTGACCATCCGCGCGGGCAGGTAATCCGGGAGCGCCCGTCCGGGCTCCGGTTGAAACGCAGGCATCGCAGACATAGAGACCTCACACAATCACGCAGGGCGCGTCGATTTTGGTGTAGGGTTTGCCGAGGGAAGTAATGACGCGCTCGCCGCGGCCCTCGGCCGGACCGAGGTTGACGAACAGGACCTGGTCTTCGGTGTGGTGGATGAGCTCGTTGAGCTCGGCGCGCATGCGCACGAGGTCCATCGGAGTCAACTGGCACTCGAAGACCGAGTACTGCAAGTGGTCGCCCCAGCTCCGCAGGCAATGAAAGACCTTGCGGAGCCGCTTGTCGTCGCAGATGTCATAGCAAACGAGGTAGGAATCGCGCATCGTCTCACCTCACTCGATGGGCGCGAACAGTCCGATGCCGTAGTGGCGGCCGATTCCGGCCACCACCGGGCCGGCGACCGGGCGGGCGAAACGGATGGCGGCATGATATCGCGGCCAAGCGCGCAGGTGCGCGGGGACCTCGATTTGGAAGGCGGCGGGCAGGCCGGGGAAGAACGGCGCCGGTTGGAACGCCTCGATCTCGACCTGGATACCCCCGTAGCCGGACTCCGCGAGGGCCTGGCGGAGCAGTTTCACGGTCTTGGCGACGGAGATCCGCCCCCGCGCGCCGTTGTGGCCGTGGAGGATCACCGGGGTCACGGTGCGCCAGGCGGCCGCGCGCGCGGTGTACCGGCGCACGACCGGATCGTGCGCGGAGAGTTCGCCCAGGCGGCAGACCGGTCCGTGGTCCTGGTCCTCCAACGCCGCTCCGATCAGAGCCCGCCGCAGCAAGTCAAAGGATGCCAGCGCGGGCGCCGCAGGAGCAAGCACGAGCACGCGCCTGATCCGGCCGTCCGAGTTCGGGTGCCCGATCGACGGCAGAGGAAGGTAGGAAAGCCGGTTGCCGAGATCGTTTTCGCCGGTGTGGCCCAGGACATAGGCGTTCAGCTCCGGCGTGTCGACCCGCCCCTGGAGGGCTTGCCCCGCGGCGTGGCGCAGCCAAGCCGCGACGAGCCGGACATCGGCGGCTGGACGCGAGTAGCCGGACTCGGCCAGGAGCGTCCGGGGGCGCTCGAGTCTGAAGGCGAACCAGGGCCGGACGACTTCGCCGCGCCGCGAGTACGGCTGAACGCCGTACATGCGCGGCCGGGTGTCAGCATCTACCGTATTCCCGCTGCCGCGGCGGAGGAAGCGTCGGTAACATTCCTTCAGGTCGGCATAGAATCCCGGAACCGGAACCGCCAGCGGCAGCCCCTGTTCGCTCGGAATCCAGGTCTCCCCTTTTAATTCGCCCGGATCATCGATGACGCGCGCGTCCGCAAACGCCATATCAATTCCCCACCCCAGCGTGTGCAGACAACGAGCCACCTCCGCGAGAGTTTGCGTATGTTCTTCGTGAACGAGGTTGTCTTCTTCCGGGAGAGGCCAGACGTAGTGCAAATGCGGAGGGGGATCGCTGAGGTCGCGCGGGGCGACGTCCTTCATGGTGCGGAGCCTGGCCGGAGACTCGTACTTGCCTCGAGCCCAGCTTCTCGCGACTCCATCCATATCGTTGTTCGGAACCGCAAGCCGGTATCGCACACGGTTCTCCGCGCGCGCCGCCACGATTCGCGGCGGCGCCAGCTCTTCCAGCCATCGCAGTGCAGGCCCGGCGCGTATCTCGAGAGCCCGGTTCCCGCCGGTCATCACCCCCGCTACCAGAGCCTGGAACACTCGGGCCGGCGAGGCCGGCCATTCCTGTCCGTGGTATCGTCCAGCAAGCAGAGTTGCAGTGATACAAAATTGCCGCGCCATAGTCGTCCTCGCAACGCTGTGCTATTGTTACGAACCCTTCTTCTTTGCGTTCTTGGCGATGGACTCTTTGGCTTTGCCCGGCTCGAACCGGGCGGTGAATCCTTCGCCGACTCCGAAGGCGGCGGCCTCGCTCTGCGCAAACTTGGTTGCTTCCGCCAAGGACACTGCAAATGGCGCGCGCTGGTTGTCCCTGTATACCGCTTCCGCTGCGGCGTTGCCTTTTTCCACAAGCAGGCAGCCTTGCCGAAGATACAGAGGCGCGGGCGCCAAAAACGCAATCAGGGACAGTCCGAGGATATAGCGTTGAAGCTGATTGGCGGCTGTTTCTCCGGAGGCGCTCAAAGCCCGCAATGCGACAAGATTGAGAATCGCCTGTCTCTCAATCCCCTTCCCCGCCACAACACCCCCGGGCAAACGGCCCGACGGCGCGTCATCCAGCCCCTCTTTGGAAAGCTGTTTCTGGTTGTCGGAAATTCCGGCCAATTCGTCCTTGGACAGTGCCGCGAAGAACTGGGCGCTGCGAGTGATCCGCTGAACGCCATAAGCGCGGACGGTTGCCTCCACCAGCCGCGGCAGCTTCACTTGAGTCAGGCGGGAGTCCCAGACGCCAAAAACGATTGATGTGGGCGCAATCTTCGCGAGCCGGGTGGAGTCTCCCGAGTCGCGGATTGCCTCGAATGCCTTCTGGAACACCTCGGCCTTGTCCGAGAACCGAACGATCGCGTCCGCCGCTCGATGTCCGGCTTCGAGCAGATCGAGCTTGCGTGAGCCGATCTCGACCGTAACCTGCGGGACCAGCTTCGAGTAGGGCGGCTTCTGAAATATCGGCTCCATCCGGTTGGCCTGAGACCCCACGCTGTCGATCAGGGCGATGAAGTTACCATCCCCTATCGGATCGATCAGGTAGTTGGGGGCTTCATCCGAGCCCTCGGCGGGCGCGAAAGTGGGCGGGAAGACCACCGCTCCCTCTCCCAACGCAGGGACCAGCGGCTGCCGGATCGTGAGCGCGACTGGCCCGTGCGGGGCCAGCAATTCATCAAAGTTGACTGTCATCGTTGTTCATTCCTTTCCATGAGTTCGGCGTACGTGAAGTACTTGTAGCTTTGACCCCGCCTGGCGATTTGGAACACCGCCCGCTCGCCGGCTATCCCCTCGATGCCACATGCGGCAAAGACGCGCGCGACCGCGCGCGGCAGCGGGATCCGCCACATGTGGTAGGCAACTTCGTTCCTCGCCTCGACGACAGGGCGAAAGCCCTGCAACCCGAAGGCCGCCAAAACCTCAACAGCGGCGAATGTCGCAGCTTCTTTCCCCTGCTCGTTCGGCGAGGAGCCAAAATCCAAGGCGTTCCACGCGGAGCGCGGATCGACTCCGAATCGAGTGCTTGTCGAGCACGGCATCGAGAAGAGACGGCCCGGCGTTGCGGATGAGGGCAGGAGCTTTGGCAATTCCTGAAAGATCTTGCGGCTTGTCACCTGACCTGCCCAACACTTGGTGTCCGCCGATTCTTCTCGAACCTCGTCCAGCCACCAGTTCAGCTCGAGTTCTTTGCCGTGGGCGGAGAAGCCGACAAGAACCGGCTTGATGGCCTCTTCGGTTGTGTCCAGTACCGTGTAGGAAGCGGTTTGAAGCGTTCCCAGGAGTTGGTTCAGGTTGAGCGGGTGAGCCGACTCGAGGACGAAGTTGCCCCAACGCGGCATCCTGCGATTCACTTCGAAACGGGAAAGCGTCTCCGCTCCGAAGAGATCAAATAACTCGACCAGCCCGCAGCAGGCATAAAATTGGGCGGGGTTGATCGGATCAATCGGGATTTCAAGGTTAGGCATAGTCAGGCCCCCCGCCGTCGAGTTCTCCGAGCTGTGCGGATACCTGCCAGTCGGCCGATCTGAAAATGGCCTCCAGCCAAGCCAAGCCCCATGCGCTGTACTGGTCCTGCAACCGGGAGAATCGGCAGACGCTCTCCGCAGTCACGGCGGCCGCGGAGCCCGGCTCGAGAGGATCGGCAGCACCGGGCCTGAAGTGAGGACGACCCCACCCGTGATGCGCGGCAACGAGATGCCTGGCGAGGTCAGTTGCCTGATCGGCGTTGGTTCTCAACAGGGAGACTAATTCGTGTCGCATTCCGCCGAGCATTCCGGGCCGGGATTTCCGCTTCGATTTGGCGAGGGGTTGCGGCGGACTGCCGCACATCGCCTCCTGCCAGAGGGGGTGCGCTTTGCCATCGTCATGGTGCAGTCCGGCCCAGCGGAACGTGTCCGGATTCACCCCCAACAGCGCCGCCAAGTGTCCGGCTCGTTCGGCCACCTGCGCCTGGTGCTCGTCCAGCGCCTGATCCTCGGTGCGTATTCCGGCCGGCCGGGGCCGGGCGACGATCAGCAGCGGCGCCCGGCCCTCTCCATTTTCTTCGCCAGCCCCCAACACGAGGCAGTGATCGAGACGCAGGCCATTCTGCCCGAGGAGCGCAAGCAATTCTCCCGGACCCATGGGCTGTCCCTGCGCTTCCAATGGCTTCAGCAGCCAAGCCAGTTCCCCTACAGGCGCCGCCAGGAATCGCCGCCGCTCGATTGCACCTGTTTTTGCCAGGCCGGCAACGTCATTCGAGTTGGCGCCCGCCGGATCGAACATTCCGTTTTCGAGCCCGCCCACTCCGGGAGGCAGTACGAGAATGCCGTAGCGCAAACGCCGCTCGAGCGCCATCCAGTCTGCATTCGCGAAGTCGACGATTTCCGCTTCGCCTCGCGCAGTCAGCAGAATCGCGCGTTGGTCCCTGTGCTCCAACAGCGGGGCCAGGGTTCGAAGTTTCTCCACTAACCGATAGGTCGGCGCCTCCAACTTCTCGTGAGCGGCAATCGGGAACGCCGCGAATCCGCGTGTCAAGTCCTCCGGCTCGATGTTCGCCGAGGTTAGCAGCGGAACCTCGACCCGCCAGGCGACCGACGTTCGGGGGAGTTTCTCTTGTTTGCCGTGGAGCCACGGCTCCACGTCGGGTTGAGCCGGTGAGTGGATGCTCGTGTTCGTCCAGCGCTCGATGAGCCACTGCTCAAGCTGCGCCAGCCGCGGCGGCGCTTCCATAGCGTCCTGGGGCGGAGAGTTCGCGAACAATGTCGCCGGCGAAACGTCATTGAGGGTTCGCAGATAGGCCAGAGCCGCCTGGAGTCTGTCCAACCCCTGGCGCGATTTCCTGGTCTCAACGCCACCAGGTTCCGCTTCCGGCGGGTAGAGAACAATCGCGTCACCGTCGGTTTCTCCGAAGCGGTTCAACCTGCCAAACCGCTGGAGCAGATGGCCGGCCGTGGTCAACGTGGTCACCATCCGGCACGAACTCAAATCGACACCGACCTCCGCGGCCGAGGTGGCGACCAGCCAGCAGCGTTCCGCTGGAAGCGTCTCCCGCAGGAAGTCGAGGAACGGCTGGCGCGTGAGCATGTCATCACGCTCGTAGCCGCGCTGCTCGCCGGTCATCAGGGTGACTCGCTCCGCGGGCGCCCGCTTGGCGAGCATCTTGGAGATCTCAAGGGCCAGCTCGGGCGATTCGACGAAGACGACTATCCGTTTCGCGTTTCCGTCCTCCAGCGCCAGGTCCACGATTCTGCGAGTGAGGGCGGCTTTGTCGACCTTGAGCAGCCGGAGCCTCTTCGCCGCCCGGAAGCGTGTCCGAAACAATTCCGCGGTCTGCTCGTCCGCGGCGAAAGTGGAAGGGAAGACCGGTCCGCCAGCCGACAAGGTTGCGGATAACAGCATCGTTCTGCAAGGCTTTGGAGACTTCTGCTGAAAGGGGCGGAGGGAACGGATCAACTGGGCGAACGCGGGGCTCAAGTGAGCCTCGTCATTCACAATGAGAGAGTCGGCGCCGAGCAGTCCGGCATTGTGAGCAGTTGCGCCCCGTCCGTCTCCGTAACCGGAAAACAGCAGCCGGCTTCCGATCATGTCGACAGTGCCGACAATGATCGCCGGCCTGCTTGCATCCAGCGACCATTCGCGGTTGTCCGCCCTTTCGCCCCGCAGCGTGCTGACTGCCAGGACACCCCTGCGCCCTTCACGCCGCGACAGCCGGGCGAGCAATATGGCAAATTCCTCGCAGTTCGGGTCCTGCTCCACGATCCGCAACAGGTCCTCGGCCTCCTCCGTTGCCTGGTCGACCACCACTCTCCGGTTCACCACCCACACCAAGCGGCGAGGGACCGTCACCTCCGCTCGCGTCTTTACCTGCCACATCAGGGCCGCAAGCCAGACCGTCATGACGGCCGTCTTGCCGCTGCCTGTCGGCGCGTTGATCGTCTCAGGCCACGCGTTCGCAACCGCCAGGTCAAATAAATTCGATTGCCAAGGGTAGGGAGTCCTCGATTGATGGAACTGCTGAAAAACTCTTTTGAAAAACTCGCTCTGTGTTTCCGGC
>CAYYNC010000117.1:0-8376 GCA_964472745.1 uncultured Solibacteraceae bacterium | reverse complement strand
TCAAGCGAGCGGGTGGGCGCGGTCCTTGAGGGGGAATGTGACGCGGGCGCAGGCGCGCGTGATGACGTGGGGGGAGGTCGGTGGGTTGTGGTGATGTGTGGTTGATCAGAGGAGATAGAAGAAACGGATGCGGTTCTCTATCTCTTCACGCCACTTGTGAGACTCAATCGGGATCTCCGTGGGACCCGTTCCTCCGAGCCAGAGCCAAATCGACGCTCCAGGCGGTGAGTTGTCCACATCAAACTCTATGAAAGCCGCGAAACGATAGCGGAACCTTTTGTCTCCTAGAAATCCCGTCAATTTATTCAGATCTCTGTCTCGTCCTTCTTGCCTATTCGATTTCTTCGCCTCGATGACCAGCAAGTTTCTGTCCGTGCCCCTGAGGTGGATGATGATGTCAGGATAGACGGTGATGGCGTCACGGTCATCAGTAGTCGTAGTCAGTGGGATTCCAGCCGGTACCGGGAGTTTCTTGGGGTTTCCGTTTTGGCGGTTGTACTCGCAGTCAACATGCAGATCGTGGACCTCCCGGAACTCCTCTTCCAGATATTTGGCGAGGTGGTGCGTGAGGGAACGCTCATTCGCATCCCGGGTGAACAGATCTTTCTCTTGATAGAGGAGCTTGGCCAACGCGTTCCTAATCTTGCTTGCGACACCGGCGTAGTCGATTTCGGGCGGCGGATCTACGGGCGGGTCGGTGGACATACTCAAGTCAATTCTGGGCGGGCGTCGGCTACGCGTCAAGTCACATTGCAGTTTGGATCCCGATAGGGGCATTCAGAATGCGGGGTGGCTTCGCAGAAAGTGGTCCCATCCTCGGTCAGGCGAGCGGGTGGGCGCGGTCCTTGAGAGGGAATGTGACGCGGGCGCCGGCGGCGAAGTGGGACTGGTAGACGGCCATGGTCATCTCGATGGTCCAGCGGCCGTCGCGGTGGTTGCAGACGGGTTCGCGGCCGCTTTCGATGGCGTCGAGGAGGTCGCGGACCATGAGGCGGTTGGCGGCGCCGCGCTCGCGGATGTCTTCTTCGGGGGCGACGGGGATTTTGGCCCATGCGCCGGAGGTCCAGGAGCGGGAGCGGAGGATGTCGGGCGGAGCTCCGGGGACCTGCGTGGTGGGGACGAAGATGGCGCCCTTGCTGCCGAGGAGCATGAGGCCGAAGCGGTCGCCGGTGGTCGCGTCGTTGGGGCGGGAGGCGAAGTAGCCGTGGACTCCGCTCGCGAACCAGTATGTGGCGGCGATTTCGTCGCCGGCGACAGGGCCGAGGCGTTCGGTGGCTTCGCGGGCGTCCGCGCGGGTGATGTCGCGGCCGCGGACGGTCACGTGGGCGGAACACCAGAGGGGGTCGCCGGCGAAGAAGCGCATCATGTCGAAGAGGTGGGTTCCGAGGACCATCATGTCCTCGCCGCCGGCGCGGCGGTCCTCCTTGCCGCGGGCGCGCATTTCGAGGAGCGTGCCGATTTCGCCTTCCTGGATCATGCGCCGGGCTTTCATGGTGACGGGGGTCGGGCGGGCGGTGTGGCCGACCTGCACCTTGATGCGGCGTTTTTCGGCGAGATCGACCATGGCGTCCGCTTCGTGGAGGTCGCGCGCGAAGGGTTTCTCCATCAGGACGTGGGCTCCGGCTTCGGCGGCGGCGCGGAACATGGGCAGGCGCTCGGGGAGGGCGCGGGGGGCGATGACGACGAGGGTGGGGTTTTCGCGGGCGATCATCTCGCGGTAATCGGAATAACCACGCGGGGCTCCGCTGCGGGCCATGGCTTTGACGCGTCCGGATTCGACGGGGTCGGCGACGGCGCGGACTTCGATTTCGGGGAAGCCGGTGAAGGCGGTGTCCCAGTCGTGGCCGTAGTTGCCTTGTCCGGTGTGGCCGATGATGACGGCGCGGTGGGGGCTGGCGGCGGCGGGGGCCAGGGAGAGGGCGAGGAAGTCGCGGCGGTGCATGGGGCCATGATAATGCGGCTCAGGCGCGTTCGCGCGCTACAGTGCGGGACGCAGGAGGCGGACCGAGATGGGGAGTCTTTACGTCCTCACCGATTATGTCGAGACGGCCATAGCGCAAGCCGTTTACGAGAAGCTTGAAGACGGCACATACGCCGGGAAGATTCCGGGGTGCACGAGCGTGGTGGCTTTGGGGGCGAGCCTGCGAGCCTGCGAGGAGGAGCTCAGATCGACCCTTGAGGATTGGATTCTCATGGGGCTGGAACTCGGGCACACGCTTCCTGTGCCGGGTGAGATTGACCTGAGCAGGACGCCCTCCCATGTCCCGGCGGATGCCCTGTAAGCGCACCGATTTCATCCGGCGGCTCAAGGCGCCGGGGTTCGTGGGGAAGTTTTCAGGACAATGCGCCAGTTTCTTGTGTACGGGAATCACGGGTTCACAGCGCCGTCGAATGAAGAGGATTCCGTTCCGCAGTTATGGCTTCTACTGAAGGAAGCAGAGGCGATTGCCGGACGCGCACGGTGCGACTGGAGGAGTGTGAGAGAATCGTGCGTCCCTGCGGTTTCGCCACCATCGAGGTGAACCAGCGCGGCAGACGGAAACGCATTTACCGCCACAAGGATTACCAGACGCCGAATGAGAAGTTCACCTCGCTGGAGAACTGGAAGAAGTACCTGAAGCGAGGCGTCACCGCGCAGTTTCTGAACCAAGAAGCACAACGCCGGAGCGACACACAAACTGCACGCCGCATACGGAAGGCGAAGCTGACGCTGCTGGCTGGGAGTCGAACAACGGGGCGAGGAGGAGCAAAGCGGTGCCGGTTGCGAAGCCACAGCGCCGACCGCGATCTCTTCTTATCCCAGAACAAACCAAAGGCGCCCCTCGCGTCCCGCGGACGCTCGGGGCGGGAACGAGAGCCCAAGAAGAGAGGAGACCTCCGGCAGGCTCCGCCAGCGTCACGAGCCGCCCCGGCGTTCAGGCTCACTCCGCATTGGAACAGCACCTGATTCTCAGGCTCATCGCGCGTTGGAATCAAATCGCGAGTTCAGGCTCATTTGTGGACTGTAAAATGCTGCTTGGGCGCGGCGGGTCCACGCCGGTCACCACGGGCAGGCTGAGATAGAAGAAGCGGGAGAAGGCCCTCCTGAAGAGCAGGAGTGCCGCGAGCAGGCCGATTTCGCTGGCGGCGGCTGGCCGGACACTCGCGGTCGACCTCGAGGATCACACGGATTTCGTTTGGCGCGGCGACAATGCTTTAAATCCAGCGGTTGCCATCTGCGCTGAAGAGGGCTCAGGGAAAGGTTGATAGCCCTTGAGAATTAGCGCCAAGAAAATGGAAGGCGAGCGCCACGAAGACAGCCTTAGATACGATCTAGAGCACGATGTAGGCAATCAGTACGGTGATCGCCGCGGCACAATGGCGCGCGGTGACGCGCAGCCTCGGGATCGTGACGGCTCAATAAGTCTATTCAGAATGCAATAGCGAGGATTGGAGATCTGAATCGCGCCCCAGCGCCAAACGTCGCCAAGTACGGGGGCACGTGGATCAGCAATGAGCCTGAGTCCGGTTGGATGACGCGCAGAATGAACAGGGTGCTGAGATCAAAGGCCAACGCGAATGAGAAGACCGCCCAAGCGATTCGGGCGAGAAACTTCGCTCTCAAGTACGGAGACCGGTCCCGAACCACTCTCCTCGGCGTTCCTTCCCGGTCTTCTATGGATGCAGCCATCGGATTTCGCACATGTGCCGACTAACCGGCGAAACGCCGGCGCGTCGTAAACGATCGCTGGCACTCCGCTCACTGTCTCGTTCACCGGGCGGAAGTCATCATCTCCGTGTGAGGGGAGTCAACGGTTTTGCGCGCCTCCGGACTGGGCAGGGGCTCGCCCTGCTTACCGCATTGGAGAGGAACGTTTTCGTCGTTGCTGTATCCGCCGCCACCGCAGATTTCGACGCGGCGTTCGCAAGGGCGCGTGAAGATCAATGCACCGGCGCAGGCGGCGGGGTCACGGCGACGGCTTTGGTACGCCGGCGGGTGAGCCACTGCTGGAGCTGCTCGAAGTAGAGGAAGAGGACGGGCGTGAGGTAGAGCGTCACGGCCTGCGAGACGACCAAGCCGCCGACGATGGCGAGGCCCAGCGGGCGGCGCGCCTCCGCGCCCGCGCCGATGCCGATGGCGATGGGCATGGAGCCGAGCAGGGCGGCCATCGTCGTCATCATGATGGGGCGGAAACGGAGCAGACAGCCTTCGACGATGGCGTCGTAGGAGCTGCGGCCTTCCTCGCGCTGGGCGGTGAGGGCGAAGTCGATCATCATGATCGCGTTCTTCTTCACGATGCCGATCAGCAGGAGCAGGCCGACGAAAGCGTAGAGGGAGAACTCCATCTTGAAGAACAGGAGCGTGACGAGCGCGCCGAGCCCGGCGGAGGGAAGCCCGGAGAGGATCGTGATCGGGTGGATGAAGCTCTCGTAGAGAACGCCCAGCAGGAGATAGATCACCAGCACCGCCATGATGAGCAGCACGGTGAGATTCTTGAGCGACTCCTGGAAGGCCTGCGCCGTGCCTTGGAACATGAGCTTCGTCGTCCCGGGCAGGCCCATGCCGGCGACAGTTTCTTCGATCTGGTTGACGGCGTCGCCCAGGGCCGCGCCGGGGCGAAGATTGAAGGAGATGTTGACCGCCGGGAGCTGGCCGTTGTGATTGACGTTGAGCGGGGCGACAGCAGCGCGGGCGGTGGTGACGGCGGAAAGGGGAATCAGCTTGGCCGTATTGGAGCGCACGTAGAGGCGCGACAGCGCCGCGGGGTCCTTCTGGAACTCGGGCGCGACTTCGAGGATGACGTAGTATTCGTTCGACGCGGTGTTTATGGTGGAGACCTGGCGGTTGCCGTAGGCGCTGAACAGCGCCTGCGCGACGGCTTCGGGCGTGACTCCGAGGGCGGACGCTTTGTCGCGATCGATGTCGACCCAGAGTCGCGGATTGGCGAGTCGCAGATCGCTGATCACGTCCTGAAGCGCGGGCAGGGCTCTCATGTGCGCCTCGATCTTCGGCGCCCATTCGTAAAGCGTGTCCGTGTCGGCTTCGAGCACGGAGACGAGATACGCGGCGCGGCCCTGTTGTCCGATGGTGATGAGAGGCGGCATGCGCAGGAACGTCATGATGCCGGGGACGGCGGCGAGCTGGCCGCGGACCTGCTGGAGAACCGCGCTGGCGTGCGGGCGCTCCCCGCGGGGCTTGAGGCGCATGTAGATGAAGCCGGTGTTCTGCCCACCGAAGCCGACGAAGAGCTGCGGCGACGGAGTAAGTGGTACACGTGGCCGCTACTTCGAGGACGTGGGTCCCTGGCCACCGCCAGGCGGGCCGAAAATAGCTCCGTTTTTACTGGGCCCCTATCACCTGCACAACAAGGCTTTCCACGACGGCGAAGTTCCTCGCGCCGCTGGTTGGACTCTGAGCCGTGACCGTCAGGGTATCGGTGGTGCCTGGTTGTGCCGTTGTGCCCGGTTGCAGTGTAACGGTGACGACAGCGGTTTCATTCGTCTTCAGTGTCAGCGTTGTTGGGCTCACGCTTTGTACGTAGCCCTGGTCGTCCGTCGCAGTAATCTGGAACGTGTCCTGTGGTCCCAGATTCGTCACCTGGAACGTGTAGGTCGTTGTCTGACCTGGGCGTAAATACTGATCATCGGGCGCGGTGACTTTGACGGTCGTGGGTCCGATGCTGCCCGGCAAGACTCGTTGGTAGGGCTTCCCGCTTGCGTCAGTCCCGGTCACATAAGCGATGAAGGGTGTCGAGGGCACGACCACATCTCCCAGAAATTCTTCGTCGTCGATCCTGCTGAGCGCGAGCACCTGCACCACCGCGCCCGCTTTGTTTCGCAGCTCGAACTGCGCCGTTGTGAACGGACCGTCGAGGACAGCATCCGCGGTGCTGGTTTGCCCGGCGAGGGGAAGACCATCGATCGGGAAATAGCCCTCGTGGCCGGGCCGTCCGGCCAGCCTGGTGAAGCGGAAGGAACTGAAACGCAGATCACTCTCACCCGCTACCAGGAGCGAGAATATTCCAGAACCGCTTACGGTCGCGCTCCAGGCGCCTGAAACAGGAGAGGCAATTCTAACGATGATCCCGCTGCTGAGCGGGACAAAGGTAGCGTCGGCATCGGTCGAGCTGACGACGCTGCCAGTCGGCCGCCGGACTTCGAGGCTGGTAACACCACTGAGCGAGACGGTCAGGCTGCTCATTGTCGAGTCAACCGGGATCGAATAAGTCTTCGGCGCGCCTGCCAGAGTATCTCCGACAGAGAGCAGATCCACACCGTTCGATCGCACAACGGCATCCGCCAGCTTCGTGATCGAGGCGGCTTCAGAACTCTGCAAGAAGAAGAACTGACCGCCCGTCGCAGTGGCAAGTCGAACGTATACAGGGTCGATGGGGGAGCAACTTCCGAACACGAGTGGAAAGATCTTGATGTCCTTGGAAAGCGCAAGGCTTTCCACATCGCCGGCCCGGCTGCTGTCCTTGGCACTGGCATCCGTGAACGCAAACAGGTCTCCGCCTTCATCGGTTGCACCTAATCCATTATAAACACCGGTCATTGAAAGCTCGGGACAGTCGCCTCCGCAGCTCGCGAATAGAGAGCTGATCGCAGATTTGAACGCGTCGGGATCGTTGGTAACGAAGGGCGGAGATACAGCGGGATCATTAAAGGACGCCAGAACATACTTGGAGGGCTCCTCGTCGGTGCCGAGCCGGCTGTTTACGATTTGAATAGCTTGCGCTTTTACGTTCTCAATGATCGGACCCATGCTGCCAGTCGTATCGATTGCCATCGCTATCGTCGGGCCGCGGCCGAACAGAAGATCCCGTTGTCGCAGACTGATCTCGGCTACCAAGTCCCGGATATAGTTCTCAGTGGCCCGTTCCGCCAGGTTAGCCGCATCCTCATGGCGGTCGCTGTGCGGCGAAGAGTCGCAGTCCTTTGTATCTTTGTTAATGCCTCCAATCGGAGATCTCCTCGCCGTTCGGTCGAAGGTTCCACCGTGGCTGCACTTTCCGTTCGGCTTGTCGGGGGAAATGAGCCCAAACCAGCCGCTCGTCAGGCGCTGCGTAATGAGGTTGTTTGTGCAGTTGACACACACCGTACAATCGTTGCACGTCCTCTCATTCTTGGACGCAGCGTTCCGGATCGTTTGGCCCTTCTTGCCGAGCACACTGTTAGGGGAAGTGTTTCCGAGCTCAAGCCAGTTAGTGTGAGAGTAAAAATCCTGCAATGTGTGCAGCGCCCGGCCGAGCTCTCGGCGCGCGGCTTTAGTGTCGTGCTTGTTCAATGCGTCCTTGATCCTGTCCACTGCTTGGACGAGTAGATTCTGACCCGCCGCGAATTCCTCGTCGTCAAAATGGTATGATGGAACGAAAAAGAGGTTTGATAGGTCTACACCTGCGTTGCCATCCGCAATCTCCTTCGCTGCGCGAGTCATCGAATCCGTTAAGTTAGTCACATGAAACAATTCATTTTTGTCTAGTCTCTCGATCACCTTCATCGTAATGCTTTCGTGAGTGATGTCACTCGGCGTCGTTTTGTTGTTATTGTTTGGTTTGAATGCCCAGAGCGGCAACCACACTTGAGTCACGAGGCACAAAGCGAACATGATGAGCGATGCCGACTGCATTCCTCTCCCACCGCGACAAAACTTCATTGGAATGACCTCCTTAAGAATTAGTGCCCGCCCAACAGGATGGCGAGTATTACAAAGACAAGTGTTGAGATGATCCAGAGGACAGCGTATACGATAATCACTGCGATTGCGCGGCCGGTTGGCGTGCGCAGGCGTTGTGTGTCTGGTTCGCGACGACTAAGTATGTCCACGGCCAGGGCACCAATGAAAACTGGGAAAATAAATCGTGAGTCAGCTCCAAGGATCGTCAAGTATTGCGGCAGCTGGATCAGCAGTGAGCCTGGCTCCGGCCGCATGACTCGTAGAATGAGAATCCAGCTCATATCGCAGACGAACATAAACGCGTAGACTGCCCAAGTCGTCCGGGCCAGGAACTTTGTCCTCAGGTACGGAGACCAGATCCGGGCTACGGTGTGTTGCTTTCCTTCGCCGCTTTGCATACACACGCTCCCCTGTCTGGATACAACAATCCGCCTCGGCGCGAAATAACTTGCTCCGTTGGCGCCGTGATCAAACGATCATCGGCGCTCCGTCCCCTCATCCAATGGCTGAATAGATCCTATCTCCTTTGTGCGAGAGCGTCAATGGTTTTGGTGCCTGATGCCTGCAATTCGGGTGCTGGTGGGGGTGTCTCGGCCTAAAAGGGCGGTCCGCATGCCGCGGATGCTGGAAGGACAGTGTAACATGGGCATTGCCGAGGTGTGCCCGTGCAGCCTTCAAAGGGCCGGTTAAGACTCCAGAGCATGCCAATGAAACGCGCT
>CAYYNC010000116.1:0-8413 GCA_964472745.1 uncultured Solibacteraceae bacterium | reverse complement strand
TGTTGAGCGGGAGCTCGGCGACCTGTTTCTGGGTGACGACGCCGACGCGGCTGGCCGACTGCGTCTCGAGCAGCGCCACGTCTGCGGTGACCTCGATGGATTCGGTCACCTGGCCGAGCTCGAGGGTCAGGTCGAGGCCGACGATTCTGCCGACCTCAAGTGTGATGTTTTCGCGGGTTAACTGCTTGAAGCCGTCGGCAGTGACGGTGAGCTTGTACTGCCCCGGACGAAGGAACGGGATCGAATACGAACCCGAGGCATCGGTGGTTGCGTTCGACGTTTCGTTGGTGGCGACGTTGATGGCCTGCAACTTGGCGTTTGGCACGGCAGCGCCGCTACTGTCGTAAACGTGACCGGAGATGGTTGCGCGGAACTCCTGTGCTGACATGGAGGTCAACACAAGGAGAAGCAGAAGTAAGTTCTTCATGTTCACCCCTTCAGTTGGCGGGCCCGTTACGTGGTCCCAGCCCATATTTAGGTTGATAGTATAAAAATCAAAAGATAGGCGCAACCGCCCCGCCGTTTTAGTTTATACAGACCTTTTTATCTTCATAGTGGCGCCGGTGCAGACCGAGGCGAAGGCTGGGCCGATCGCCGGGGACAAGAGGATCTGTCAAGGAATCGCGTATCAGACACAGGGGAGGACCGCCGCGGCCGCCGGGCCCGGTTGCGGATGAAAGTACTCTGGTAGTGTGCTGAACAGACCGGCAATCGGGCTGGCGGCCCTGGGGGGCGCCGCCCTCGTTGTTCTTGCGGCGGGGCCGGTGTTTGTGGAGTTGGGCGAGAGGTCGGGTGTGGCGGGCGCGCTGAGGAATGCGCGGACCGCGGAGAAGCACCAGATCGAGACGATGGCGGGCGGGGTGGCGGCGCTGGACTACGATGGCGACGGGCGGCCGGACTTGTTCTTCAGCAACGGGGCTCCGCAGCCGTCGCTGCGGAAGGGGGGGCCGGAGTGGTGGAACCGGCTGTACCGGAATTCGGGGGAGGGGCGCTTCGAGGATGTGACGGCGAAGGCGGGGGTCGCGGGTGAGGGGTATTCGTTTGGCGTCGCGACGGGGGATTACGACAACGACGGCCACGCGGATCTGTTTGTGGCGGGGGTGGAGCGGAACATCCTCTATCGCAACCGCGGCGATGGGACGTTCGAGGACATCACGAAGAAGGCGCGCGTGCCGCACACGGGCTGGGCGATCGCGGCGGGGTTCTTCGATTACGACCGCGATGGGGATCTCGATCTGTTCATCGTGAACTACGTGAAGTGGGACCCGAAGACGGAGCCGTTCTGCGGGGACATGCAGCGCGGCTACCGCACGTATTGCCATCCGAAGTATTACGAGAACCTGCCGAATGTGCTGTTGCGGAACAACGGGGATGGGACGTTCAGCGATGTCTCGGCGGAGTCGGGGGTCGGGCGTCATGCGGGCAAGGGGATGGCGGTGGTGTTCGGCGACATCGACAACGACGGACTGCCGGACATCTTCGTGACCAACGACACGACGCCGAACTTTCTGTTCCGCAATCTGGGCGGGGGGCGGTTCGAGGAGATCGCGGCGCAGGCGGGGTTGGCGCTGAACGACGACGGGCGGGCGCTGTCGTCGATGGGCGCGGACTTCCGCGATGTGGACAACGACGGACGCGACGACATCTTTGTGACGGCGCTGGCCAACGAGACGCATCCGCTGTATCGCAATCTGGGGCGGGGGTTGTTCGCCGATGTCACATATCCTTCGCGGATCGGGGCGGCGACGATGGCGTTGAGCGGGTGGGGCGGCGGGGTCTACGATCTCGACAACGACGGGCTGAAGGACATCTTCTGCGCCAACGGCGATGTCAACGACAACACGGAGCTGTTTTCGAGCAGAAAATCAAAACAGCAGTCGCTTGTTTTATGGCAGAAGGCGGGGCTCAAGTTCGAGGCGGAGCATTTCGGCGCGGCGGCGTGGCATCGCGGGGCGGCGTTCGCGGATTTCGATGGCGATGGGGCGGTGGACATCGTGGCGTCGCGCATCGACGAGAGGCCGGCGCTGTGGCTGAATCGCGCGGCGGCGGGGCGGAACTGGCTGCGGGTGAAGCTGGAGGGGGTGAAGTCGAACCGCGACGGATTGGGGGCGCGGGTGCGAGTCGCGACGGCGGCGGGCGAGCAGTGGAATCACGCCACGACGTCGGTGGGCTACGCGAGCGCGAGCGAGAAGGTCGTGCATTTCGGGCTGGGGGCGCAGAAACTCGTGAAGACGGTCGAAGTGCGGTGGCCGTCGGGGAAAACGCAGACGCTTGAGAATGTTTCTGTGAACCAGGCGCTCACTGTTCGGGAACCTTGACCGCGCGGAGGTGCTTTTCCGCTTCGGCGTGCTTGCCCGCCCGTTGCAGGGCGCGGGCCGCAAGGAGGTGCGCTTGCGAGGCGCCGGGGCGCGACTGGAGGGCGCGGTCGAGATGGCGGACGGCGTCGTCGAGACGGCCTAATTGCAGGAGGACGCGGCCCGCTTCGAGGTTGGCGTCGAAGTGCGCGGGATCGCGCTGGAGGGCGTCCTGGAGGGGCTTGAGCGCTTCTTCCGTGCGGCCCTGGCGGAAGAGGAAGACGGCGTAGCGGACGCGCGTGTCGGGCGACCGGCCGGAGCGCAGGGCCTGGCGGAAGGAGTGCTCAGCTTCGCTCGCGCGACCAAGGGCTTCGAGGGCCTGGGCGATGGCGGTGTGCGCGCGGGCGGCGTCCTTGTCGACTCCGAGAGACGCCTTGAGCGGCGGCAGGGCTTCTTCAAAGCGATTGAGGTAGTAAAGGGCCCGGCCCTGGAAGTAACAGGCGTCGGGGAGCCGGGGATCGAGGCGGCAGGCTTCGGCGAAGGCTTGCGCGGCTGTTTCGTAGTCGCCCTGCTGGGCGGCGCGGACTCCGGCGGATTTCCAATCAAGCGCGGCGCGCGGGGCGGCCGGTTGCAGGAGCAGCAGGAGCGCGAGGATCAACGGTGGCCGAAGTACATGAGCCAGCCGAGCCCGAAGATCGCCGCCAGGAACCAGCCGAAGGAGCGGAGGCCGTACATGAGGCGCTCGCGATCGGTGTTCTTGGTGGTGATGCCGAGCACGACGGAAATAAAGAGGGCCAGCAGCATCGTGGCTTCGAAGTGAGAGAGGTTGGCTTCGGGCATGCGGGTCCTCCGGTCAGTCTTTGCGCCCGGCGGCGATTTCGTAGGCGTCCACCATGGCGAGGATGTTGAGCAGGCCGGCGGCGACGAGGAACTTCGTGCCGTAGTCGATGACGTGGCCGGCGACGTCGGGCTGGTTGTAGCCGAACCAGCGGGTCATGAAATAGAGGACGCCGGCGGCCATGTCGCCGACGAAGCCCCCGGTGTAGATGAGCGTGGTGAGCAGGTCGGCGCGCAGAGGCTGGAAGAGGTAGCCGCGCATCATCAGGCCGAAGAAGAAGGTGATGAAGACGCAGCCGGCGATGATCAGGCCGCGGTAGGTCTTCTTGAGCATGAAGTGGCCGCCGCCCGGGATCAGCCAGGCGACCAGAACGACCGGGAGCCATTTGGAGATGGGGGCTTTGGGCTTGTCAGGGACTGTCGTCGTCTCCGGCATAGTCTCTATTTTTTCAGGCTACCATGCGCCCGGCCGCCCACTGGCTGCGAAGCGAGCCAGATGAAAGCCTCCAGCACGTGGGCGCGCTGGAAGGAGTTGACCTGGAGAATGCGGTGGCGGGCGCCGGGGCGGGGGGTGAATGTGGTGACGCCTTTGGCGTCGATGGCGACATCGCCGGTGTTGGAGAGGTCGAAGTAGCCGTCGTCGGGGCGGACGGCGTAGAGGACGCTGGTGAGGTCCCAGGTTTCGCGGTCGTAGGGCATCTTCATGTAAGCGCGGTAGCCGTCGGCGACGGGGTGGGCGCCGGGCGGGCCGAAGTCATGCTCGATGCTGCGCGCGGGAAATTTGATGACGCGGCCGATCTCGAAGCCGCTCCAGACGACAGGGGTGGGCCAGTCGCGGGCGAGCTTTTGCGCGGCGGGGACGTCGGTCATCACGTTGTATTCGGGCCTGGGCTCGGCGAAGTTGCCGGCCATGATCGAGAGGAGTTTCGCTTTGCGGGCCACGAGGTCGCGGTCTTGCTGCGTGTCGAGGAGACGCGCGAGGTTCGTGCTGAAGCCGACCTGGATCACGATCACGGAGTTGTCGGGCTGATCGCGCAAGGTGCGGCGGAGGAGCGTGACGGCGTCTTCGTGCTTGTCGCCGTAGGGGTGCTTGCCGCGCTCGATGGCGACGCGGTTGTAGTTGCCTTCTTCGCGCGTCTTGCCGCCCGCGACCATGCCGATGGGGATCGCACCGCGGCCGTAGAAGGTGTTGAGGGCGCTGACGAAGCGCGGGGCCCAGGGATTGTCCTTGGTGACGGTGACGGCGAGGAGCTTGATTTCGCCGCGCGTTTCGAAGGCGTGCAGCATGGCGAGGGCGAGCGCGTCGTCGATGTCGTTGCCCATGTCGGTGTCGAAGATCACGGGGGTCTGGGCGGCGAGAGAGAAGGCGAGAAGGAAGAGTGCAAATCGAGGCATGAGTTCAATACTCCACGGAGATGAGGCAGAGCCCGCAGGGCGGGACGCTGGGCGCGGCTTTGCCGGGGAAGCCGGGTTGGAGGCGCGCGAGGAGGGCATCGCGGTCGAGGTTGCCTTTGCCGGCTTCGATGAGCGAGCCCACGAGGATGCGAACCATGTGTTTGAGAAAACCGCTCCCTTGGACACGATAGACGAGTTCGCCGCCTTCGCGCCATAGCGAGGAGGAGAAGATGCGGCGGACTTTGGACAGGCCCAACGCATCTTTCTCGTCCGAGGCCGCGAAGGCGGTGAAGTCGTGCAGGCCTTCGAAGAGGGGCGCGAGCGCGGACATGCGTTGTTCGTCGAGCGGGTAGGGGTAGTGATAGAGATACAGCCGGCGCATGGGCGGGCAGATCTCTTCGCGCCAGATGCGGTACTCGTAAGTCTTCGCGTGCGCGTGATAGCGCGGGTGGAAATCCGCGTGGGTCTCTTGGACGCCGGTGACGCGAATGGCGCGCGGGAGGAGGCGGTTCATCGCGCGGCGCAGGTTATCGGCGGGGATGGGGTTGTGGAGCGTGAACGCGGCGACCTGGGCGAGGGCGTGGACTCCGGCGTCGGTGCGGCCGCTGCCGGCGACGTGGACGGGATTGCCTTCGATTCCGGCGAGGATTTTCTCGATCTCGCCCTGGATGGTGGGGAGGCCGGGTTGGATCTGCCAGCCGTGGAAGTCGGTGCCGTCGTAGGCGAGGGTGATGCGGATGCGGCGGGGGGACACGAGCTACTCGGGGCGGGAGCCCGGCTTCACCACAGGAGAGCCCTGGGCGCAGAGCGGGCAAGCGTCCGGCTGCCAGGTGACGACATTCATGACGGCGAGCGCGGCGCGGGGGACGGGGAAGCGGGCGGCGCCTCCGCTGCGGTCGATGATCGAGCCGGCGGCGAGGACGCGGGCTCCGGACGCCAGGAGCAAGTCGACCACCTCCAGCGAGCTGCCGCCCGTGGTGACAACGTCTTCGACCACGACGCAGCGCTCGCCGGGGGAGACGCTGAAGCCCCGGCGCAGCGTCATGCGGCGTTCGCTGTCCCGTTCGGTGAAGATGTGACGGGCGCCGAGAGCGCGGGCGGCTTCGTGGCCGATGATCAGTCCTCCGATGGCCGGGGAGACGACGGTGTCGGCCTCGGTGAAAGCGGCAGTAGCCTTGAGGAGCAAGGCGAGGCGGCGTCCGAGATCTTCGGCGTGCGCCGGGTGTTGGAGAACCAGCGCACACTGCAAGTACTCTTCGCTGTGGAGGCCGCTGGTGAGGCGGAAATGGCCTTTCAGGTAGCCGCCGGTCCGGGTGAAGAGGTCGAGTATCTCGTCGGTCGGGGTGGTCACTTCAGGCTCAGGATAGCATCGGCGGCGCGGGCGGCTCCGCCCGGCGGAAAGCGGGGCTGCGCTAAGATCAAGTTGTTTTCAGGGAACAAGTTCCGGCGTGGTAGCGTTGTAACCATAAGAGACCGCTCCGCGCCTCGGCGAGCATGAGAAACAGCAGGACTCACAACCGATGAATCCCATCCGATCATTTCTGTCCATCACTCTTTCTGCGCTTCTAATCGTCCCCGCGGGGCTGGCTCAGCAGCCCATCGCGGAGACCGCCACAAAGATGAACCTGGACCAGCCGCAGGTTCCCTCCGCGGCGGGCAACCGCTGGCTGAGGCCATACCGGCAGCCGACGCTGCCGCCGGTGAATCTGGCCAATTCGAACCGCCTGGAGGCGTTGATCCGGGGCGGGAACCTCTATCTCTCATTGGACGACGCAATCGCGCTGGCCCTGGAGAATAACCTGGACATCGAGCTGTCGCGCTACACGCCGCAACTCGCGCAAGTGGATTTGCTGCGCGCGAAGTCGGGCGGCCTGCTGCGCGGCGTGCCGACGGCTGTGCGGGCGGCGGCCAGCGGAGTGCAGGCCCAGGTGACGGGCGGCGCGACGGGCGGCGGCGGCCAGGGCGCCCAGGCGGTGCAGGGCGGCGCGGGCGGCGGCGAGGGCGGCGGCGTCGGCGGCGCGGTCATCACACAGACGGGCACAGCGGTGCCCATTTACGATCCTCAATTGTTCTTCAGCGCAACGACCGCGCACCGTTCGTCGCCGCAGTCGAACACGATCACCACGGGCACGACGGCGCTGGCCTTCGACAGCAAGATCTGGAGCATGGGCTACCAGCAGAACTTCGCCACGGGAACGCAGGTCAGCTACGGCTGGAACAATACGCACTTCGCATCGAACAACCGCAACTCGGTGATCAACCCCGGCTACAACCCGAACATGCAGTTGCAGATCTCGCAGCGGCTCCTCCAGGGCTTCGGCCTTGCGGTGAACACGCGCAACATCCGCGTGGCGAAGAACAACGTCCGGGTGGGGGACCTGACGTTCAAGTTGCAGGTGATGACGACCGTGGCGGGCGTCGTCAATCTGTACTGGGACCTGGTGAGCTTCAACGAGGACCTCAAGGTGAAGCGGAAGGCGCTCGAGGTGGCGCAGAAGTTTTACGAAGACAACAAGAAGCAGGTGGAGATCGGGACCCTCGCTCCGATTGAGATCGTGCGCGCTGAGGCGCGCGTGGCGCAAGCGCAGCAGGAGCTGACCAACTCTGAAACGTCGCTGCTCCAGCAGGAGACGATTCTGAAGAACGCGCTCAGTAAGACAGGCGTGGCGAGTCCGACGGTTTCAGCGGCGCGCATCATTCCGACCGACCGGCTGGTGATGCCCGACTCCGATCCCGTGGGCAAGCTGGAGGATCTGACCGAGGTCGCCATGAGCTCACGCCCCGATCTGGAGCAGACGCGAATCAACCTGGAGAACAACAAGATCGCCGTGATCGGGTCGCGCAACCAATTGCTGCCGTCGCTCGACGTCCAAGCCACCTTCCAGAACAACGCCCTCGCGGGACAAGTGAACTCGCTGCTGCCGCCGGCGGTGGCCAACCAGCCGGGGATCGTGGACGCGTTCTTTCTCGGCGGATATGGCAAGGCGCTGGGCCAGATCTTCCGGCGCAACTTCCCCGATTACAGCATTGGCTTCCAGTTGAACATTCCGATCCGGAACCGCACGGCTCAGGCGGACTTCGTTCGCGACCAGATCTCGCTGCGCCAGGCGGAACTGAGCGCCCAGCGGCAGATCAACGACGTGCGCGTGAACGTTGCGAACGCGCTGACTGCGGTGCTCCAGGCGCGCGCGCGGTACGCCGCCGCCGTGAAGGAGCGGCAACTTCAGGAGCAAACGCTCGACGCCGAGAACAAGAAGTACGCGCTGGGCGCGTCGACGGCGTTCCAGGTTGTGCAGACCCAGCGCGATCTGGCGCAGGCGCAAGGTTCGGAGGTGGCCGCGCTGGCGGCGTACAGCCGGGCGCGCGTGCAGCTTGATTTGCAGACGGCGCAGGTGCTGGAGCGCTACAAAGTGGAGATCGCAGAGGCGATGTCAGGCAAGTCGTCGCGGCCGATTACTCCGCTGCCTCCAGGCGCCGAGTGAACTGTCGCGCGTGCCGGAACGGGCAGGTGTTCCGATCCGGCGCACCTGGTTGAGACGGGAGCGCATGGCGGGTGAGGAAAAGGGCCGTTTTTGCGGCCTTTTCCTTTTGGCGAACGGATTGCACGAGGTGCAGCGTGTGCAATCGACAGGGTGGATTCGAGGAGCGTGAGTTGATCCTCCATTGACACTCCAACCCCGGTTCTTTCCCGATCCCTGTCACAACAACCTCACTTCCTCGCCCGACCCGCTCCTCGAATCCCGTTTTGCTGGCGGTGGTAACAACCAGGCGGCGCGTTTTGCGCAGCGGGACGGCAACCTCGCGGCTCGAGGGCGGGCTCACAGGGATCGCTTCGCGTCCAACGCGGCGGCGTGGGGCGGCATGGAGGGAGGCGACTGCACAGCCTG
>CAYYNC010000115.1:0-9104 GCA_964472745.1 uncultured Solibacteraceae bacterium | reverse complement strand
AGGGGAAACCACCCCTCCGGAAAAACTCTTGACAAATGGTGGGGAGTCCCCCCCCCTGTACCCTTCTCTAACACTCGGAAGACCTCCCGGGCCTGGACGCCCCCAAATCCCCCATTCACTGACGAGGCGATTTCCCGCTAACGTTGTTGCGCGAATCGATGCGCCTTGTTTTCACGCAATTCTTTAGCCTACTAAAAGGAGTGTATGAGGATGAAGCACATAGGAAAAGTTGCTCTGATCGTTCTGATGCTGGGCGCATTTCTTGCCAGCCCGAGCCTCGCGCAATGCTGGTCGTGACAGCGAACGCCGTGCGCCGGAAGTGGCGCAGGCATTTTTTCGTACAGTTGTGACGGGAGAGGCGCTCAGTATGCGTGCTGTAACGATCCCGGTTACATTTCGATGACAAGCGGCGGCTGTTTTTGTTCAGGGCTGGTTCATTGCTGGAGCTGCACATATTGGGATGAAGTCAACCAGCTCTGGCACCAAGACGTGGCGTACTGTTGCAGTTGTGGGGATACTTGTGGGATATGATCTAGTGAGAGGTAGATGAGGTGATCAAGCCATGCCCAAGAAAGTCTTAGCCTATTCACTTGTTGCGCTGGCCGCGGGAGCCAGCCTGCGGGCTCAGGTGTCGGAGGACAACCCTCTTTCCATTAGCAACGCAAGGTTTGAGCAGACTCGACCGGGCACTCACGCACTCACGTTTCAGGTGACAAACAATGCGAAGAAGACGGTTGATGCATATGTCGTGAGTTGCCGGCTGATGGGTGTGGACGGAAAAGCGAAATTTAAGTATGAAGTCATGACAATGACGAGGGGAGTCGTGCCTTCGGCTGGGCGTCCTGCGTTTCAACCGGGCGAGACGTGGACTGACTATGTCCGCAACGCATCGGAGTCTTCCATTGGAGGTGAGGCCGCGAAGATTGAACTTAGGGCAGTTTACGTTCTCTTCTCCGACGATTCTGTTTGGGGGGACAGCTCTATTCGTCAGGCCGGCGTCCTCTACGGCATGAAACAGGGCGCCAGAATGGAACGCGCCGCACTCAAGCGGTTACTCGACAAGGAAGGCTTGGATGCGGTGCATCGCGCCCTGCGTGTCGAGCATACCACGCCATAGGATCCACGTCGCTTTCGACGCCCGAATTCACTGCTCATCCGCTTGGCTTCGCATTAGGCGGGCTGTGTCAGCAGTGTGACAAGCGCCGGTTCGTCTTCCGGGGCGACGGTGCGGAGGTCGATGAGCAGACGGTCTTTCTCGATGCGGGCGATGACGGGCGGGTCGGCGGCGCGAAGACGCTGTTCGAGCTGCACGGCGTTGCCCCGCAACGCGACGAGCCACGCGGGCAGCGTCTGCTCGGGGGTCGAGCCGCCGCCGAGCAGCGATTCGCCGCGGATCACCTCGGCGCCGGCCGCCGTCGCAAACGCTTCGGCTCTCGCGCGCAGTTCTTCCGGCGTCTGCATCAGCATGCGGTACACGGGAAGCTGATCCCACCGCTCGAGCAGGTAGTGGCGCAGCACGGTCTCGAGCGCCGCGATCGTCAGTTTGTCGACGCGCAGCGCGCGGAATATCGGATTGCGGCGGCAGCGGTCGACGAGCTCCGCGTTGCCCGCGATCACGCCCGCTTGCGGACCGCCCAGGAGCTTGTCGCCGCTGAAGCTGACAATGCCGGCGCCGGCCTCCAGGCTCGCGCGCGCCGGCGGCTCGTCGACGCCGTGCTCGCGCAGGTCCTTCATGCAGCCGCTGCCAAGGTCCTCGTACACCGGCAGGCCGAACTCGCGCCCGAGTGCGGCGAGCTCGCTCAGCTCCGGCCTTCCGGTGAAGCCGGCGATACGAAAGTTGCTCGGGTGGACGCGCATCAGCAGACGCGTTCGATCGGTGATCGCGCTGCGGTAGTCCTCGATGCGCGTGCGATTTGTCGTCCCGACTTCGACCAGGCGTGCGCCGGAGCGGGCCATGATATCCGGAATGCGGAATCCGTCGCCGATCTCGATCAGCTCGCCGCGCGAGACGACCACTTCGCCGCCATCGCCTGCCAGTTCGTGCAGGACAAGAAACACCGCCGCTGCGTTGTTGTTCACCACAATCGACCGCGCGCCGAGCAGCCGCGCGAGCAGGTGCGCCGTGTGCACGTCGCGCTTGCCGCGCTTGCCGCCTTCGAGGTCGTACTCGAGGTTCGAGTACCAGCCCTGCGAAGCCACAACCGGCAGCGGCGCCCGTCCGAGATTCGTGTGCAGGATCACGCCGGTCGCGTTGATCACACGCTTGAGCGACGGCCGCGCGAGCGCTTCGAGCGCGGAGTGAACGCACGTGGCAAGATCCTTCGGCGCGGCGTGTCCCGCGCGGATCGCGGCGCGCGCGGCGTCGAGCGCGCGCCTGCACTCCTCGACGATCAGCTTGCGAGGGAAGCGCGACTCCAGCCCGCTCAGCGCCGTAGCCAGTTCATCGACCGACGGCAGTTGCCGGTACTGCTCTTCGCGCTCCACGTGGACCTACTTCAGCGGGAAGAGCGCGCGCAGCTCGCCGATCGACGGGCGGCGTCCATACTCGCAAAGCTCGAACGACTCGACGTGCTGCACCTTCGCCGCGGCGTCGGCGCCGAGTTCTTCGGTCAAAGTCTTGCGCACGGCGTCGTTGACCGGTTGGATGCGCATTCCGGAAAGCATTTTCTTGCGCGCGGCCGGGTCGGCCGGCACTTTGTCGAGGGTGCGGTCCACCCAAGGCAGCCACTCGTAGAACTGAGAGACGTGCGCGTCGAGCGCGTTGATCTTCTGGTCCCACACGTCGTCGAGCGGCACGACGACGTCGGGGCGGAACGGCGCGGGCTTCTGGAAGTTGTCCTGGTAGTAGAGGAAGATCGGGTTGCGGTCGAGCGGCGGAGTGTCGGCGACGATGTTCGGCACCACGACCATGTAGGCGGCGTCCTGCACGAGCACGCCGGTGTAGCGGTGGTCGGGGTGATAGTCGTTGGGCCGCGGCGCGACCACGATGTCGGCCTTCCACTGCCGGATGGCGCGGATGATCTGCTTGCGCACTTCGAGACTCGGCATCAGCTCGCCGTCGTGATTGTCGAGCACCTGGTATTCGGCGATGCCGAAGCGCCGCGCGGCCTCCTGCGTTTCGAGGTAGCGCCGCTTGGCCAGCGCCGCGCCGCCGAGCGCCTGGTGTCCCGCGTCTCCGTTGGTGACGGAGAGAAACTTCACAGCGTGGCCCGCCTTCGCGAGCTTGATGGCAGTTCCGCCGAACTTGATGTCGCAATCGTCCGGGTGCGCGCCGATGGCGATCACGCGAAGCTTGGGGCCTTGCGCCAAGGCAAGCGCCCCGGCCAATAAAATCAGGCTGCCGAACCGAAAAGTCCTTTCCACGTCTGCTCCTTGCCGGTGTAGATGGCCGTGCGGCCGAGAATCGCGATCATCGTCGAGAGCGCGGAGCGCTCGGCGACGTTCTCAGGGTTGTTGGTTGCGATGCGCTCGAGGAACTGCTCGATGCCGTCGTAAGTGATGTCGCGCTTGGAGGCCATCGTCTCGGAGTCCTTCGGGCCCTTGTGATGAACCATGCGCGAGCGCGAAGTCTCGATGGTGCCGAGCGTGCCGGTGAACTCCTCGCCGATGCGGTTGAAGCCCGGCGGCGTCAACTGGTTGGCCTCGAAGTTGACGTGGATGCCGTTGGGCCATTCAAACGACAACGTGAGGTGGTCCATGATCTCCATCGTGGTGCGCACTTTCGTGCCTCCGTAGCCGATGGCGCGTAGGGGCAGGCCGCCGAGGAACCAGTGCAGGACGTCGAAGTTGTGGCAGTCCTGCTCGACGATGAAATCGCCGGAGTAGTCTTTGTAGCAAAACCAATTTCGCAGCTTCTCGATTTTGGGATCGGGGTAGGGCATGCGCGTGAAAGGATCGTTGGCGATCCAGAAGCCGCGCGCTGTGGCGAGCGTGCCGATCTGCCCTTCCTGGATGCGCTTGTAGGCTTCGAGGTAGACCGGGCCGTAGCGCTGCTGGAAGCCGACAGAGACGCACTTGGACTTGTCGGCGCGGCGGCCGGCCCGGATGACGCGCTGGCAGCCGGCGGCGTCGACGCCCATCGGCTTCTCGCAATAGACGTGCTTCTTCGCGTCGATGGCGGCTTCGAGCATCGGCGGGTGCTCGAAGGGCGGAGTGGCGATGATGACGGCGTCGATGGACGAGTCGGCGAGCAGCTTCTGATAGTCGTTGAAGGTTTTCGGGGATGCGAGCTTCAGCTTCGACTGCGCCATCTCGATGCGGTCGTCGAACTTGTCGCAGAGCGCGGCGACCTGCGCGCGCGGGTCGGCGTGGACGATGGTTGCGTCGTACGTGCCGCGATTGCCGGAGCCGATCAAGCCGACGGAGATCTTTGAGTTGGCCTGCGAGCCGCGCACGGCCTGCGGCTTGACGATGGTGAATGCCGCTGCGCCGGTGAAAAGCGCGCGGCGCGAGTATGCGGAGGATTTCATGGGTGTTTCTCACTCGGGTCGAATTTTATCGTACATGCCCGGCGGGGGACTCTTCTTTGGGGTGGTGTTCGTGGTGGCGGTGATGGCGCGCGCGGTGAAGGATCTCGCCGATGTTGAGCCCCGTAAAGGCGATCGCGATGGAGCCGGCGACGAGCAGCGGCACCGTGATGACGAAGAACATCACGCCGGTGAGGCTTTTGGCGATCTGCGCTTCGACGCCGAGCACCCGGTTCAGTGCAAGGTAACAGAAGATGTGGAAGACGCCGACGTTGCCGGGCGGCCCCGGGACGACGGTGGCGAGGCGCAGGACGATCAGTACGACGGCGGCGCTGCCCAAAGGGAGGTCAAGCCCGTAGCCTTCGAGAACGGCGTGGATGGGGATGATCTGGAGGGCGAGGTAGACCATGCTGGCGCCGACGGCGTGGACGAAGCTGCGCGAGCGGCCCATCGCGTGGAGTCCTTCGACCACGGTGCGCAGGGCTTCGGACCAGCGGTGGCGCGTGCTGACGTGGTGGGCGAAGCGTTTGTTGAGCACGGCGAAGATCACCAGCCCGCCGACGCCGGCGACAATCGCGCCGAGCGCTGTCGCTCCCGCCTCAAGACGCCGCGGCAGCTCCATGTAGCGGCTGGCGATGTAGAAGCCGAGGATCAGCCAGACTCCGTCGACGAGCCTTTCGATGAGCGCCGAGGAGAGCACGAGCGCGAAGCGGATTTTGTGCCAGACGGCGAGCAGGTAGCACCGGATGAGCTCTCCGCTGCGCAACGGCAGGAGCTCGTTCGCGAAGAGTCCGATGTAGATTGCTTGCACGCTGCGCCAGAGGGAGACGTTTGCGATGGGTTGAAGAAGGAGTCTCCAGCGCCAGGCTTGCGACACGTAGACCAGGACGTCGCAAGCCACCGCGAGTACGATCCAGCCCCAGTGGATGCGCCCCAGGCGTGGGATCTCTTCCGACCAGTTGAAGTCGTGGTAGACCCACAGCAGGCAGCCTAACGAGATCGCGTAAACGATGTAGGTGCCCCACTTGGAGGCTCCGTTCCGCGGTGCGCCACTCTGCCGTGGAGGAGAAATCCCCATGTGGCTTCAGTTTAACGAAGATCATGGAGAGGAAGTCGGGAGACGATTCCGCGGCGGCGCTTGGGGGCCGATCGGCGTTCGGCGGGCAGGTCGGGCGACCTGCCGAACAGACTCTCTGGCCTGGCGGTGAGCAGACCCCTACCCCGCGCATGCTTTTCGCGCCGCCCGCGCGGGGAATAAGCGCGCACAGCCTGAAGGCTATGCTACGGCGGGTATTCGGATGTCAAGGAGCGGTGAGGCGGAGGGCGATGTCTTCGGTGTATGGGGGTGAGGAGATGCGGCGGGGGCCGCCTTCATGAGCGGCTTGGTCGCGATGGTCGATCGAGCCGGTGCGGGGATTCCACCATTCGACGTTGTACGTTCCTTTCGGGAGGCGGAGCTCGAGTTGGAGGAGCTGGCGGCGGGTCGAGTAGGCGTAGGCGGGGCGGAGACCGGGCTGAACTCTTCCGTGGTGGATATAGATTGCGTACTGCTTGCCGGGCTCAGCAAGAGCTCTGGCTGAGGCGCCTTCGGGAACTCCCGCAACGATCAGATCCCGCGCGGGGGACATCCTGATGAAGTCGAACGAGGAAATAAACTCTTGCAGCACGCGGAGGGAGCGGCGCAGATTCGGCGAGCCGAAGCCGGGGTCGGTTCCGGGGACTTTGAATGTGCCGTCTTCGTGTCCGACGGCGAAGGAGTAGTCGAGGTTGTTGTAGTGCGCGCCTCCGGCGAGGATGAAGTCCCAGCCCTGGATGCGGTAGACGGCGTCGAGCGTGCCGTCGAAGCCGGACTCGTCGAAGCCGATGACGCGATTGAGATGCCAGTTCTGCTCGACCGCGACGGGCGGGCGCGCGTAGTGGAAGTTGAAGACGGAGACGAGCGGGTCTGGCTCGGCGACGACGGCGGTGTTGTTGGCGATGTTTTGCGCGATCAGGTGCTTCCTGGGGAGCGCGTCTTCGGTGTCGTCGATGACGCGCGCGATGTGGCGCTGCCAGTCGAGCGTCACGCCGGCAAAGTAGGGCTCGTTGCAGATCTCGAAGAGGACGTTGTCGAACGCGTTCAGCTCGGTGACGATCTTGCGGACCATCGCGGATTGCGCTTCGACGAGGTCCTTGTGCTTGAGCGTGAGGGCTTCGGTGAAGACCGCGTCGCCGACGCCGTTCACGTTGTTCGCTTTGAACAGCGGGCAGGCTTCCCACTTTTTAGCGTCGTAGTAGGCGGTGAAGAGCGTCATCTCGACGACGATGCCGCGCCCGGCGGCCATGCGGACGAAGTTGCGCAGGCGCTCGAAGTAGGCGGGGTTCCACTTCGTGAGGTCCCACTTATTGGGGGAGACTTCGACCCACGGCGTGATGTAACGGCCGGGCGCGGGAGCGAGCGTGTTGCGGCTGATGCCGAAGTCTTCCGCGAACTCGCGGTAGGCTCCGCTGAAGATGCGCGAGAGATTCAGCTTGTCTTTCGCGAGCGTGTCGAGATACTTCGTCTGATCGAAGTCGAGGTTGAGGACGGCGCCGTAGTGTTCGGCCGATGTCACGAGGACCGTTGGTTTGCCGCGGAATTCGTAGTAACGGGGATTCGCGGGGTGGAGGCGGAGGGTCTGGGCGTGGAGCGCGAGCGTGAAGAGGAAGGCGAGGAGCGTGCGGGTCATGTCAATAACTCCATCACAGGTTTCCCCTTGCCGTCTTTCGTGACGTAGACCGGGCGCTGTTCGACGACGTGCCCGGCGGTGGGCGGGATGCCGAGGGCGTGATAGACGGTGGCGTGGAAATCTTCAACTGTGACGGGGTTCTTGACGATGGAGCAGGGGCGCTCGGGCGCGGTTTCGCCGTAAAGGAAGCCGCGCTTGAAGCCGCCGCCGAAGACGACGAGCGAGCCGGCTTCGGTGAAGTGGCGGTGCATGCCGTAGTGCTTGGGCTCGGTGATGATGTCGGGTTGTTTCACCTGTTCCTTTACTTCCTTGCCGGGCTTGCCTTCGGTCATCATGTCGCGGCCGAACTCGCTGGCGATGATGACGAGCGTGCGCGAGAGGAGGCCGCGCTCTTCGAGGTCGCGGACGAGGCGGGCGACCGGGCGGTCGATCGTGGCCTTCATGCCGGCGGCGCGCTCATGGCCGTTTTCGTGGGTGTCCCAGTAGCGGAAGGGGATGTACTCGCTGGTGACTTCGACGAAGCGCGCGCCGGCTTCGACGAGGCGGCGGGCGAGGAGGCAGCCGAGTCCGAAGCGGCCGGTGTTGTAGGCGTCGTAGCTTTCTTTGGACTCGAGAGTGAGGTCGAATGCTTTTGCGGCTGGGGAGGTGAGGAGGCGGTTTGCGTTCTCCATCGCGCGGAGGAAGGACTGGCGCTGGTCGTCGTTGGCGTCTCGCAGAGTGGGATTCGCTTCGAGGAGCTTCCTGTAGTTTTGCCAGCGGCGCTCGAAACGGCCTCCTGCCATTCTGACTGGGGGCTGTACGCTGGCTATCGCGTCTCTTGGGTCGGTGATTAAGAAGGGGCCGTACTCCGTGCCCAGGAAACCGCCTGTGTGGAAGGATTTCAGGGGATCGCTCTCCGCTCCTATCTCCATGTTTTGGCCGACTACTACGAAGGGCGGGACGTCGGGGTTCTTCGGGCCCAGCAGCTTCGTCACCCAGGCTCCCATGTGGGGGACGGCGACCTGTTGCGGGGGTTCGTAGCCGGTGTGCCAGTGGTATTGATGGCGGGAGTGGAGGATGAAGCCCAAGTCGCCTACGCGGTGGGATCTTATTAACGTTGCGCGGTCCATTACCGCTGCTATTTGTTCCAGGCCTTTGGAGATCTTGATGTTGTCTACAGCGGTGTCTATTGATGGGAAGGTGGAGAGGACTCGCTTTGATTCCAGACCGGTCTCGTAAGGGGTGTAGGCTTTGGGGTCGAAGGTTTCGGTTTGGGCCATTCCTCCGGCCATCCAGAGGAGGATTACGGCGTCGGCTTTGGGGGTTGGGGCCGGAGAAGAAGAAGCACACAGCCTGAAGGCTATGTTACTGGCCATGTTAGTGAGAACAAAGTCGCGGCGGGTCATTGGATGTATTGGCACTCCGGGCTCATCAGGATCGACCACATCAAATCTTCCAGGCCGGATTGGCCGGCGGACAGGATTTCTTTGGCGATGGTTAACTCCTCGCTGGTGGGTTTCCGGGAGAGGAGATGGGTGTAGAGGCGTTCGGCGGTTGGCGGGGCGGTGGGCGGCGGGATGGGTGTTGGGCCGGCGATGCGGACCAGTCTTTCGCGGTCGGGCTCCGCGGTGAAGACGAAGAAGCGGAGGGCGGGGCTGATGTCGCTTTGGCGGCTGGCGTCGTCGATGTAGGCTTTGGCGCGGAAGCGGGTGTAGCCTTTTCCGGCGATGTCGAACTTCTGGATGGGCTTCGTTTTGAAGGGGGCGGGCTCGATGAGTTCGGTTCCGTTGGGTCCGATGAGCTCGGCTTCGGCCCAGCCGGCGATGATACGGGCGGGGTCGTAAGAGTCGACGTCCTCGATGAGGAGCCAGAGCTCGCGCGCGCCGGTGATGTCGACGTCGACTTGGGCGGCGCCGGAGCGCATGAGGCGGCTGTCGAAGAGATTGGCGGG
>CAYYNC010000114.1:2407-9586 GCA_964472745.1 uncultured Solibacteraceae bacterium | reverse complement strand
CTAGCCTCGAGCCGGCCGCCGGCTCTGATGCGGGCCTGCTGCCGAATCCTGGCCGGAATCACCACGTGGTGTTGTTTTTAACCGTCACAGTAGAGAGGCAGCCAGGAGAACGCGACATCCTGCCCGAGCCTTGAACATCTGAGATTCTCTGCGCCACTCTCGCCAGCTCACTGCGATTCCCCCGCCGCCTCCTCCAAGACCCCCAAAGTCCGCGCCGCCGCCGCCCCCCAAGAGAACTCCCGCGCCCGCGCCGGACCCGCCGCCGCCAGAGTCTCGCTCCCCGGCCAGTGCGTGATCCTCTCCAGCGCAGCGAGCATCGACTCCTCGTCCCCCGGATCGAACCGCGCCGCCGCCCCGCCCGATATCGTCCTTAGAGGCTCGATGTCCGAGCAGGCCACCGGCAACCCCGCCGCCATCGCCTCCAGCACCGGCAGCCCGAACCCCTCAAACGTTGACGGATAGACAAACGCCGAAGCCTGCGCGAACAGCCCATACAGCTTCTCGCGCTCCACCCATCCCGTCAGCGCCGCCGCCGCGCGCAAATCCAGCCGGTCGATCTCCTGCTGGACCTCGCGGTCCGCGAATCCGCGCACGCCCGTCAGCACCAGGCGCCACTCCGGATGCCGCGCGCGGAACCGCGCGAAAACCCGAAGCAGCCGCAGGTGATTCTTGTGCGGGTGCGTCGTCGAAGCGCACAGCAAAACCCGCGCCGCAGGCGCCTGCCGCTTCCCTGCCAACTCAAAGAACCGCTCGTCCACCCCCAGCCAGATCATCGCCACCCGCTCCCCCCGCAGCCCGTAAAACCGCTCCAAATCCGCCGCAGTCGCCGGAGAAACCGCGATCACCCGCCGCGAAACACGCGCCGAAATCGCCAGAAACAAATCCCAGAAGGGCCGTTCAAACCAGCGGAAATACTCCGGATGCCGCTTGTGCTGCAAATCGTGAAACACTGTCACCTGCGGGCACGGCGCCCACGCCGGCGCGGTGAACCCCGGATTGAACAGCACGTCGATGCCGTCCCGCGCCGCAAGCCGCGGCAACACGAGCTGCTCATACAGAATCCGCAATGGGCGCACCACCGCCCGCACCCCGCACTGCCGCCCCTCAAACCGCGGCGACGAAGGCAGAAGATCCGTGCCGGTCTCCCGGTTGCGGTAAACAAGAAACCGGTGCGGCGAATCGATCTCCGCCATCGCCCTCAACAGCGATCGCAAATAGATCTCCGTCCCCCCGACCCCGCCCGGAATCAGGTACAGGGCATTCACACCGATGCGCAGCCCGCTCATCGCGGGCGCGCCGCCGCCAGCCCCTGCCGCGCCTGTTCATTCGCCGGATTCATCGCCAGCACGCGCTTGAAATCCTCCGCCGCGGCTGCCGCATCCCCCGTCAGCAATCGAATATTGCCCCGATAGACCAGCGCAGGCTCGTAGTTCGGATCGTAGCCCAGCGACTTCTCCACCGCCTCCAACGCCTCGCCATACCTTTTGCTCTTGGCCAGCACCATGGCGATCTGCGAGTAAACGTGCGCCGAAGGCTCCAGTTTCGCAGCCGACCTCAACTTCTCCAGAGCCTCATCCGGACGGCCGTCGCAATCGAGCGCCAGCGCCCAATCAACGTACAGATCGTACGCAGGTTTCTGAAGTTGCGCCGTGCGCGTGTACCCGTGCTCGGCCTCCCGGCACCGCCCCGCCACATAGTAGGCGTGCGCAAGCTGGAACTGCGCCCGCGCGTTGTGCGGATTGCCCCGCACCGAATCCTCCCACATCGCGATCGTGCTCGCGTAAACGCTGTTCCGGTTCCACGTCAGCGCGCAACACAACAGCAGCGCCGCGCCCGCTCCGGCGGCAACCTTGCGATCCAACCCCCGCCGCGAAAAACACTCCATGCAAACCAGCAGCAGCCCGATCATCGGCAGATACAGCCGCCGCTCCGCGAACGCATCCGCGATCGGAACCACCGACGAGGTCGGCGCAAGCAGCGCGAGGAATATCAGAAAGCCAAGCGCTGCCAGAGGAAACCGCGCGCGCCAGATCCAGCACGCCGCCAGAGCGCCCGCCAGCGCCGCCAGCCCCAGCAATACCAGCGGCTCCGCAATCGACCGCGAGAATTGCATCCCGTGATCCAGGTTCTGCCCCACCGGAATCACGAAATACCGCACGTACATCCAGATCGCCTTGAACTGCGTGAACAGGTACTCGTACCACCGAACTCCCGCGGTCGAGAACCCCGCCGTCGCTCCCGACGCCAGCCGCAGCACGTACACACCCCCCGCAGCGCCTCCCAATAGCATCGGAACATACAGCCGCCAGTTCACCGCCAAACCCTTCGGCGAAAGCGAGCGATACAAAAACAGGTCCGCCAGCACGATCGCCCCCGCCATCGCCACCACGTGCTCCTTCGCCGCCAAACCCAAGGCCAGCAAAACCAGGATCACCAATGCCCGCGCGAACGTCACCGCCGCCGCGCCTCCCGCGAGGAATACCGCCAGCGCCGCGTACGCGAACATCACGCTCAATCCCTCAGACCGGCTCGCGATGTAGCTCACCGCCTCCGTCTGCATCGGATGCAGCAGGTACAGCCCCGCGCCGGCCGCCGCGAGCGACGCCCGCCTCCCTCGCCCCGCAAGTTCCAGCGCCTTCCGCAAGATGTAAAACACCAACGCGCTGTTGGCTACATGCAGCAGCCAGTTCACGAAGTGATAAGGCAGCGGGTTCTCCGCGCCGAAAATCGTGTAGTCCGCCATCAGGCTCAAATAGTAGAGCGGCCGCACGCTGCGCACATAGTGAGCCCACCCCTGCGGACCCTCCGGCCTGAACACCGGCAGCGCCAGGTCGTCAAACAGAAACGGGCCTCGCAGCGCGGGCATGTACGCGAGCAGCGCCCCCGCGATCAAAGCTGCAAAAACCCACCACGGCACGCCTGGCCCGGCCGCCGCAGCCGCCGGCGTCTCCGCCCGCTTACCCTGCTGTTTCTTGCCTCTCACGAATCTTGTACTCCAGTATCGCCACGCGCTGCGTCAGAGTGATGTTCATGTCCTTCAATTCGCTCACCACCCGCGAGAAGCGGTAGAACACCCCCAAGAACACGATCAGCGCCAAGAACATCACTGTCAAGGAATGCTCTTTCAGCCCCAGCGCCCCCGCGATCGTATCCAGGTACCGGCTCGAGCGCGACACCACCAGCAGCAGCACCGCGGCGGCCAGCCAGCTCACCGAGTGCTCCACCCGGATGTGCTCCCGCCTCAGCCCGCGCAGCACGATCATCAGCAGCACCAGGCTGAGCGCCGTCAGTATGTCCAGAAAACGGTCCATGCGATGCCTCCTCAGGAACCCTTCCGTCTCCGCGCCCCGTCAAAACGCAGGATGTTCACAAATACACCCAGCAAAACGTGCACGACAAAGTAAACCGACTTCAGCGGCGTGATCGTGCTCCGTCCCGCCATCCGGCTTCGCATGACGCACGGGACTTCTTCAAACCGGAACGCCCTCCGCTGCAACACCACCAGTGCCTCGATCTCCGGATACTCCAGCGGGAAGCTACGGCTGAACACCTCCAGCGCCCGCCGGTTCACCGCCACGAACCCCGAGGTCGGATCGGCCACCGCGCGCCCCAGAATCGGCCGCAGCAGCAGCTTGAAGAACCGGATCCCGATCGCCCGCATCAGGCTCGCCCGGTGCCCGCCGTCGTTCTTCGACCGCACCCCGATCACCATCTCCACGCCGCTCGTGCGCAGCACCTCGAGCAGCCGCGTAATGTCGCGCGGATCGTGCTGCCCGTCGCCGTCGATCCGGATCACGCATTGGTACCCAAGCTCGAACGCCAGCTTATATCCCGCCTGCACGCAACCGCCCAAACCCAGGTGGCACGGCAGCGCCAGGACTCGCGCCCCCGCCGCCCGCGCGAGGTTGATCGTGGCATCGGTGGAGTGATCGTCGATGACCAGCACGTCCAGCCCTGGATGCATCTCCCGGACCTCGCTCACCACGCGCCCGATCGCGCCCTCTTCATTGAACGCGGGGATGATCAGCAGCGCCGAATCGAATGCGTTGCTCAATGCCGGGCCACCTCCCGCACGCCGATGCGGAAACGATCGAGCACAGCGCGGAACTCCGCGCTCGAAATCCGCCTCGTCACCGTGCGCCTCTTTCTGATGACGCTGCCGAGCCCGGCGAGCAGTGCAAGGTGCGCCTTGATCGCCAGCCAGGCCAGCCGCCACGCCCCGCCCCCGCCGAACGCCGCCGCCTTCCCGCGCCCGCTGAACACCGAAACCCCGTGCCAAAAATACCGCGCCGCTGCAAAGAACGGCGCCTCCAATAATCGCGAGCCCGGAAACAGCTTCACCACAAGCCTCAGCCTGTTTCGCTCCACAAGATATGCCTTCATCGCCGAAGCCCGCCCGGCCGACTCCGAGTATCGATGCTCCACCACCGCCGCCGGAACGTAGACGCACCCCCACCCCGCCCAGCGCCCGCGCAGCCCCAGGTCCGTGTCCTCGCAGTAGAGAAAGTAGTCCTCGTCGAACAAGCCAATCTCATTGAGCATCGCCCGACGGTACAGGGCCGCGCACCCGCTGGGACACAGCGCCTCGCCGCCAACCGCATACTCTTCCACAGCAGCCCCATGCCCCCGCTGCAAGCTCGACCCGTCGCGAGCAATCAGCATCCCCGCCGAATCCAGTTGATCCGTCCCCCGCAACATGATCCGCGGAGCGGCCATCCCCGCGTGAGGAGAACCAGCAAGAGCCGCGGCCAATATCTCCAGGCAATCCTCCCGAACCACGGCATCGTCGTTCAACGCCATCACAAACGGAGCCGCGCTGCCGCGAATCCCCTGGTTGATCGCCGCCCCGTACCCCACATTGGAGCCGTTCTCAATCAGCCTGAATCCGAACCGCCCCGCCATTCCCGAGGCCCGCACCGCCCCCCGCCCGCTGTTATCCACCACGACGACGTCCGCCTCCCGCAGACTCTGCCTCTCGAGCGAAGCCAGGCACTCGCCCAGATGCGCATCGGCGGAAATCGTAGGCACAATCACACAAACAGAAACCGTCGGCAAACCTTGATTCTAAGCCAGCCTGCCCCAGTAGCACAGCCTTCAGGCTGTGCTCTTCCCTCCTCCGCTAAAATCAACAGATGGGCATCAAAACCACCGTCGTCGGAAGCTACCCCATCCCCCGCTGGCTCTACGGCGACACGTCCCGCACCACCCTGCGAGACGCGATCATGGTCGTTCTCAAAACTCAGGAACTGGCCGGCATAGACGTCATCGCCGACGGAGAGCTGAACCGCTTCGACCCCAGCCACCCCGAAACCAACGGCATGATCGACTACTTCGTCACAAAGCTCGACGGAGTCCGCACCCGCTTCTCCCTCACCGATATCCAGGCCTTCCGCGCCGACGCCGGCCTCGCCTACCGCACCGACCCTGCCGCCATCGTCATCGGCGAGATCGGCGCAGGCGTCCTCAATCTCCCCCGCGACTTCGAATTCACCCGCACCCTCACAGAATCCCCCCTCAAGTTCACCTGCACCGGACCCCACATGCTGGCCAAGGTCCTCACCGACCGCCACTACGGCTCATACGACAAGCTCGCGATGGCCATCGCGCAAGTCCTCCGCAGGCAGCTCGAAAAAATCGACGCCGCCGTCGTCCAGCTCGACGAAGCCAACATCAGCGGCCACCCCGAAGACGCACCCTGGGCTCTCGAAGCCCTGAACTACGTCCTCGACGGTATCAAAAGCACACGCGCCATCCACATCTGCTTCGGCAACTACGGCGGCCAGAGCGTGCAGAAAGGCTTCTGGAAGGACCTCATGCCCTTCCTGAATGGACTCCACGTCGACCACCTCGTCCTCGAATTCGCCCGCCGCGGCTACCGCGAGCTCGAAGAATTCAAGGACCTCGACCCCAGAATCGGACTCGGACTCGGTGTCGTCGACATAAAAGACAACGAGGTGGAATCCCCCGACCTCATCGCCCAGCGCCTCGACCTCGCCGCGAAAACCCTGGGCGAGGGCCGCGTCCGTTACATCCACCCCGACTGCGGCTTCTGGATGCTCCAGCGCAGTGTCGCCGACCGCAAAATGCGCGCACTCGTCGAAGGCCGCAATCTGTTCGAAGGAAAGAAATGATCAAATCTCCCGCAGTCCTCTTACTCTGTCTTCTTCCGGCCGTCGCCCAGGCGCCTCCTGAAAGCAAATATCTGAGGAACATCCGCCAGCTCACCCATGGCGGCCAGAACGCCGAAGCCTACTGGGCGCCCGACGGCAAGCGCCTCGTCTTCCAGTCCACGCGTGAGCCCTACCAGTGCGATCAGATTTTCCTCATGAACGACGACGGCAGCGATCAGCGCCTCGTCTCCACAGGCAAGGGCCGCACCACCTGCGCCTACTTCCTCAAGGACAACCGCCACATCGTCTACGGCTCCACCCACGAGCGCGATGAGAAGTGCCCGCCGCCGCCCGACCGCAGCAAGGGCTACGTCTGGGCCGTCTTCCCCGGCTACGACATCTACCTCGCCACCGACCGCGGCGAAATCAAAAAGAAGCTGACCACCGCCGAAGGCTACGACGCCGAGGCGACCGTGAATTGGAAGACGAACAAGATCGTCTACACCTCGATGTCGACCGGCGACCTCGAGCTCTGGGAGATGAAAACCGACGGCTCCGGCAAAAAGCAGATTACGAAATCCGAAGGCTACGACGGCGGAGCGTTCTATTCCAGAGACGGCAAGCGATTAGTTTGGAGAGCCACCGATCGCAACAACCTCACAGCGATGGAGCGCTACAGACAGCTCATCAAGGAAAACCTCACCGAGCCCATGAAAATGGAGATCTGGACCGCCAACGCCGACGGCAGCAGAGCGAAACAGATCACCAACTTCGGCTGCGCCAGCTTCGCCCCCACCTTCACCCCCCACGGCTCAAAGATCGTATTCTCTTCGAACAGGCACAACTGCGACGGCCGCAGGTTCGAGCTCTTCATGATGAACCCCGACGGCAGCGCCGTCGAGCAAATCACCAGCTTCGGAGGCTTCGTCAGCTTCCCCGAATTCTCCCCCGACGGCAAGCGCCTGGTCTTCTCGAGCGACCTCAACGCCAGGTCCCGCTACGAGTTCAACATTTTCCTCGCCGAGTGGGCCCCGTAACATAGCCTTCAGGCTGTGTGTGCGAGGTAGCA
>CAYYNC010000114.1:0-2307 GCA_964472745.1 uncultured Solibacteraceae bacterium | reverse complement strand
CATAGCCTTCAGGCTGTGTGTGCGAGGTAGCACAGCCTTCAGGCTGTGCCCTACCCCCCACCCACCCTCAAACCCGCACTATAAACCTGAAACGCCCCATCCCTGCAATCCGGCCAAACCAGGTGAAACCGCCCGTCCGCCCCCGCCGCCAGTCCCATATAATCCCCCCCGCGCTCAAATCGCGGAAACGCATATTTGTTCGATCCAGCATCCGGACAAGAAACAACATCCGAAACCACGCGAGGCGCCGAAAAACTCTCGCCCCCATCCGCAGAAGCCGCAAAATACACCCGCCAGCATCGCTTCCTGGACTCCTCCTTCTCGTGCTGAAGCCAGGCCGCGCCCACCATGCCCTCTTTGGAGACCGCGATGGTCGCGAGATACGCCGGCCCCGCCTCCGCATCCCTCAGGGGAACCGCCACCCAGGTTTCACCCTGGTCCTCCGAACGCGCCACCATGACGTTCTGCCTCTCGCCGTTCTCGCCATTCCAAGCCATGTACAGCCGCCCGCCAAACCTGCCGGCCGAGAGATCCGCCGCCAGCTCAGGAAAGCCCGCCGCCACGCGAGGAATGTCCGCGACAAACCGCGGAGTCCCAAACGTCCGCCCCTGATCATTGGACAGCAACAAGTACATCCGCGAAGTCCGCATCAGCGGCCGCCGCCGTTCGAACTCCACTCGCCCCGTCGCCGGAAAATCGACGTACGGCACGATCAGCGTCCCATCCCGCGCGACAACGGGACGCAGCGCGTTGTGCCCCAGGTTGTCCGGAGTCACAAAAGTCCGCTGAAAACTCAGGCCATCATCCGCGGAGCTGAGCACCGCGACGCTGCTCGCCACGCCCGGGCCCGACGGCGCGGTCATCCCCATCGCCGACACATACAGCCGTTTCTCCGCGCCGGTCCCGTGCGTGGTCATAGCGGGCCGGTCGAAAAACGGACCCTCGACAACAGGCCCTTCCCAGCGAGCCCCCCGGTCCCGGCTGCGGTACGCGAGCAAGGGCAGCCGCCCCCACGCGTGGCCCGGTTGCATGGGCGCAACCAGCGAGCAGTACGCCGTGCCGTCCGCCGCGAAAGTGACCCACGAATCCACCATCGGAGCGACCGCCTCCCTCCGCGCCGCCGTCTCCCGCAACTGCGGAAGCTGCGAGTCCACCCACGCCCGCCCGCCATCCCGCGAAACAAAGGTCTCGACGACCCCCTCCTGTTCCCCGGAGATGTGGCTCACAGTGATGATCAGGTTCCGCCCGTCGTCCGGATGCGCGGCGATGGAAGGCTCGACATGCGAGGCGCCCGGATCGCTCACCCGGACATTCGGCCCCACCTCGATCTTCAACCGCGCCGTCTGCCCCGCGGCAATCCCCAACACGAGCAAACCGGCAATGGCTCGCAGCATAATCGCCCCTCGTGAGCCGAGTCTAACACCGCGGGCGCCGCGTGGCGCTAAGATTGTCAACATGACGCCAAAGGGGATGCTGGCGCTCCTTTCCCTGACAGCGTTCCTCTGCCTCGCCCAATCCGGCAGCCGCGCCACCCGCCGCTGGGCGATCTACGAACGCGAAATGCAATCCCCCGTCGAAGATCCCCCCGACGCCTGGGAGCCCGCCGAATTCGCCTTCGCCCGCCTCCGCTATCGCGCCTACCGCCGCGGCGGACCCTACCAGCGCTGGGGCATCGACTCCAACAAGTCCGAGCGCCAGTTCATGCAAGGCGTTCGCCGTCTCACCCGCATCGACGCCCGCTCCGTCGAAGAGATCGTCGATATCGACAGCGACTCGATCTACGACTGGCCCTTCCTCTACGCCGTCGCCGTCGGAGATTGGGTCCTCACCGAACCTCAGGCCGCGCGCCTGCGCACGTTCTTCGAGCGCGGAGGCTTCATGATGGTCGACGACTTCCACGCCGAGCGTGAATGGGACAATTTCATGGCCGGCGTCAAGCGCATCCTCGCCGGCCACGCCGTCATCGACCTCGAAGACGACCACCCCATCTTCCATACGGTCTACGACCTCTCCAAACGCGTCCGCGTCCCCGGCTACAACGTCGTCTACTCCGGCCAGGTCGAACGCGGCGGAGTCAATCCCCGCTGGCGCGCCGTCATCGACGAAAAAGGCCGCGTCCAGATCGCCATCTGTTTCAACATGGACCTCGGCGACGCCTGGGAATTCGCCGACGACCCCCAATACCCCGAACAGTACGCCTCCATGGCCTACCGCATGGGCGTCAACTACATCCTCTACTCCCTCACGCACTGAACCCCGCCGCTCCCGCCGCCCCCGTTGAATTCGGGACTTTCAGGTGTAATACTA
>CAYYNC010000113.1:0-9650 GCA_964472745.1 uncultured Solibacteraceae bacterium | reverse complement strand
ATGCTGACTCTCCTTCTCTCAAATCAGTGTCCAAGAAAATCGTGGGGCGGGGGACTTGGTGCGGGAAACGGCACGTTCACTCTGTCGGGAGTTTCAAGCATGGCGTCGTTGACAGGGGCAAATCCGTCCACGATAGCCGTCGGAGATTTCAACGGCGACACTCACTTGGATGTAGCAGTAGCTCACGCAGGGAGCCGGGCCCGTCCGCCAGACGGCTTTGGCAACAAGGTCACCGTCCATCTCGGGAACGGCAGTGGCGGCTTCGTCCCGCCCGCACGCGTCTTCTCAACCTGCGGATCGAACACCGGTCTTGCCAGTGGTGATCTAAACGGCGATGGGAAGGCAGATCTTGTTGTCGGCGCCATGGACTGTGGCCGTATCTACAGCTACCTCAGCAATGGCGATGGCACATTCACGCATTTTGCCGACTACGACACCACTGCCAGTTATGGTGGAAAGGCCAACGGCGTGACATTGGCCGACTTCAATCTGGACGGCAGGCTCGATGTGGCCGCCACCAATCTCTCTCATGGATCCGTCTCGATGTTCCTCGGCCTTGGAACTGGCGTCTTCTCACTGCACGGAGTGTTTCAATCGGGTTTTGGCATCGGTGCAGCGACGTCGGGCGATTTCACGAATGACGGCAAACTTGACGTCGCGGTGAGCACTGCCTCGGGCCCCATGGTCTTTGTCGGGAACGGACTCGGCGGCCTCAGTGCGGTGGCCCCGGCAGGAGGAACCCCGTACACTGGCCAACTGGTTGGGGCTGACTTCGACGGAGATGGCAACCTTGACGTAGCTATCGTCCGCGGCCCGTTGGGGAGTGTGGCGGTACAACGAGGCAATGGTAGTGGGCAATTCTTGCCCAATATTGATTTCGCGATGGGATCATACCTGCCTTACCTCACCTCAGGAGATTTCAACGCAGACGGCAAAATAGACATCGCTGCGGCGGATGGCTCCGCGTCGAATCCTGGATTCGTGGTTCGACTCAACACAGCAGTTCCGTCGGATTCTACCCCCCCGATCATCACAGGCACTGTCTCTGGGACACTTGGCGCCAACGGGTGGTACAGCTCCGACGTCACTGTCACGTGGTCGGTGAGCGATCCCGAGTCGCCAATCTCTTCGACCAGCGGCTGTGACACGATCGTACTCAGCGCCGATACCAGCGGCCTCACGCTCACGTGCACCGCGACGAGTGCGGGCGGAACCGCATCGCAAAGCGTGACGATCAAGCTCGACAAGACGCCGCCAGGGATCAGCTTTGCGCGCTCTCCCGCGCCGAATGCGAATGGCTGGAACAACACCAATGTGACGGTGAGCTTCACGTGCACCGACGCGACATCGGGGGTCGTCTCGGCGGGCTCCACAACCATCGTCGCCACGGAGGGTAGCGGACAGTCCGTTCCGGGATCCTGTTCGGACAACGTCGGCAACTCCGCCACCACGCACGCGACGGGCATCAGCATCGACAAGTCGGCTCCGTCGGTAGCGTCCATTGATGCCGTGCCCAACCCACAGCAGGTGAACATCCCGACGACCCTGAACGCCGGCCTCACAGATGCCGGCCCCAGCGGCCTGGCTTCCTGGGATCACTCGGTCAATGGCGCCTCGCAGGGTGAGCAACCAGCCAGCGGCGCCTCCACCAATGTCAGCGCCTCCTTGACCTTCACCTCGGCCGGGGTCTATGAAGTGTGCGCCACGACAACGGACCTCGCCGGCAACGCCAGTGCGGCTTCCTGCATCCTGGTCACGGCTTACGATCCCAGTGCGGGCTTCGTGACCGGTGGCGGCTGGTTCAACTCGCCGGCCGGAGCCTACGCGGCCAATCTGGCTGTGACTGGCAAGGCTCACTTCGGCTTCGTCTCGAAGTACGAGCCCGGCGCCAACGTCCCCACTGGCAATACGGAATTCCAATTCAGGAACGCCAACCTCAATTTCAAGAGCACGATGTACGAATGGCTCGTTGTTGCGGGCGCTCGCGCACAGTTCAAAGGTGCGGGCTCGGTCAACGGCGTCCCTGGCTACTCCTTCCTGCTCAACGCTATCGACGGCGACCAGCCCGGAGGTGGAGGGACTGACCGAATCCGGATCAAGATTTGGGGCCCGGGCGGAATCGTCTACGACAACAACATGGGCGCCGACGACAACGGCGATCCGTCGACTCCGCTGGGCGGGGGAAGCATCGTCATCCACAAGTAGCCCAACGGCCGCCGGAGGCGGCGGAGTCCCGGCGCGATGCCAGCCGCCGCCGCCTCACTCTCTCCGTGCCCGGCCTTGCGGAGGGAGTTGCCGCGCCGTTCCGATTGCTCTGACATCCGAATACTCCCGTTCGATTCTGTGTTCGTGGTAGGAGGCGAGTTTCCGCAGCGCCTCAGGAAGTTGGGCAAGCAGCGCGGAGTCGAGGTCCACTTCGATCACGAGCACGGGAAAGGCAGCCACGGGAGGGTGTACTTTGGCCGCCAATCAACAACTGTGAAGGTCCGCAAGAAGGAGATCGGCTTGGGAGTGCTGCGCCGGATGCTCGCTCACCTCGGCATCGATGTCCGTGACCTTTGAGGATAGTCCATGTTCTTGTTCACTTTCCCCGCGACTTTCCGGTCCGATGAGCACGGCCGTCCCGTGGTGACTTTCCCCGACTTCCCAGGGGCCATCACTGACGGCAGGGACGAGCTCGAAGCCATGCAGGAAGCCATCGATCTCCTTGGGGGATAAATTGCGAATCGCATGGCCTCCCGGCGTCAAATCCCTCCGCCGTCACGGCCTCGGCGCCGCCAGAAGCTCGTGCCCGTCCCGCTGTGGGTCGCCGGAAAGCTCGCCCGGTATCAGGCAATGCGTGAGCACCTGTTCTCCAACGTCGACCTCGCACTGAGGTTGGGAGTCAGCGAGACCGCAGTGCGCAGGATGCTCGATCCCGACCACGACACCAAAATCGAGAAGCCTCAGACTGCGATCCAGAGATCCAGATGTTGGGCAAGCTTCTCCGTCTGGCTGTCGCAGACGCGGCGTGACCATAGTGGGTGTCCTACTGCGAAAAGAAACGGCGGAGCGGCCATGGACTATGGCGCTCCGCCGTTTGTGCGTTACTCCGGGTCGAATCACGCTCGCGCCAGAAGTCGCACAGGCTGAACGGAGGCGGCGGACCGCACGTGCTGCCGTCCGCTGATCGAACCGGCAGCGGCCTTGAGCCGCAACCTCCGCAAACTCGAAACACTATCTTTGAGTAAGAACAGCGCTAGCGGCCGCAATTCCACGCTGTCATGGCCGGTGGCGCCTCAAGCAGAGCGTCGGCAGATCCCTTAACCCGTGGTATAAACAATGTAGATACACATGCGAGACATGATCCAGATGGCGAAATGGGGCAACAGTCTGGCGGTCCGGATCCCACGGACCGTGATCCGGCAGGCGAACCTGCACGAGGGTGAGCAGCTCGAGATCGAGGTTCTTGGCGAAGGGAAGATCGTCCTGAAATCTGCTCGCAGGCGATACGACCTGGACGAGCTCGTCTCTGGGATCACCGAGGAGAACCGCCACGACGAAACCGGCTGGGGCGATCCGCGCGGAAGAGAGGTCTGGTGACGTCTGCGTACATTCCCGGCGAGGGTGACGTCGTCTGGCTGAACTTCGATCCTCAAGCGGGAAGGGAACAAGCCGGCCGCCGGCCTGCGGTCGTCGTTTCCGCGCGATCCTACAACGGCAAGTCAGGGCTCGCGGTTGTCTGTCCGATCACAAGCCAGATCAAGGGATACCCGTTTGAAGTCGCGCTCCCCGAGGGTCTTCCAGTCCTGGGTGTGATCCTGGCGGACCAGGTAAAGTGCGTAGATTGGCGAGTCAGAAGGGCTGAGCTCATCGGGAGTGTTGAGCCGCTTGTGCTTAGCGAAATACGGGGGAGGCTTGCCGCCTTGTTGTCAATCTGAACTCATCAACATCCCCCCAGCCCGTCGAGCCCTGACCGGAAGTACGGATGCCGGTTGGCCGGGACGCCCGAGCGGATCAGCGCGCCCGCGCCTCTTGCAGCGCACGCGCCGGATCCAGCCCCTGCCCAGACTCTTGTGCAGCCTGCGCATGAAATTGGCCGTCGCACGGTCGCTGACCGGCCACAGGCTTGCCGCCACGCTCCGAGTTCCGGCGGGCAGGAGCCACCGCGTCGAGACCGCATCCCACGCCGTCTGGCACGCCGACAGCACAACCACCTCCGCTACGGTTCCAGGTCCAGGATCTCGTTCACGCGCAACACGCCATCCGCCGCGCCGGCGCGCCTTCGCCCGCCCGCGCGTGCGGCGCCGGGTGGACACGCGATACTGCGCCAGCTTCTCCTGTTTCAACGCTGCATCGGACGCCTGCGCCCCAGTCGCCGCCTTACGCTCCTCCGGCGGGTACAGGGGGATAAAAGGAGACCACAATGCGGGATCCTTGAGTAGGTCGTGAAGACTTGGGGGCGCGGCGGGCGGAGGGGGCCTGCACCCGGCGGTGCAGCGGCTCGGATCACTCTACTCGCCGTGTGTGACCCGGATTGACGCGAGATGTGACGGTCAGGCCGCGGGCCGCTTCCGGACGACGCGGCTGATCTCCTGGCCCACTTCCCCTCGCGCCACACGCAACACATACTCGCTCTGCAAATTGAGCCATGTCTCCGCCGATGTCTCGAAGTACGCGGCGAGCCGCAGGGCGGTATCTGCCGTTATCGCCCTCTGCCCGTGGACGATCCCATGGATGCGGTTGGGCGGCACGTGCAAGTCCCGCGCCAACCGATTGATGCTGCTTCCCATGGGCCGCATGAACTCTTCCAGCAGCACCTCGCCTGGGTGAATCGGGTCCAGCAACTGTTTCGTCTTCGCCATCGAATCCCTCAGTGATCGTCCACCATCTCCACGTCAACAGCCTTCCCGTCCTCCCATTTGAAACGGATTCGCCACTGGTCGATGATCCGGATGCTGTATTGCCCCATTTTCGCTCCGCGTAGGGCCTCCAAACGCTTCCCTGGCGGCGATCGAAGATCCAAGAGTGAATCAAGATCCAGTCCATACCCTGGTGCGTATTCCGTCACCAGGAATACCAACTGCTGAACTCAGAACCGCCCCAGCACCACGAACCCTGACCAGAAGTACGGATGCCGGTACGCCGGGACGCCCGATCGGATCAAACCAAGTTGCGCCGCTTGCAGCGCGCGGGCCGGGTCGAGACCCCGCCGCAGACCCTCGTGCAGCCGGCGCATCAGGTCGGCGGTCGCGCGGTCGTTGACCGACCACAGGCTCGCCGCCACGCTGCGCGCTCCTGCGTGCAGGAATGCTCGTGCCAGGCCTTCCACCCCCTCGCCGCGGCGATAGCGGCCCCGCGCCGTCTGGCACGCCGACAGCACCACCAGGTCCGCGGCCAGCTCCAGGTTCAGGATCTCGTTCACGCGCAGCACGCCGTCCTCGGCTCCGGGGGATTTCAGCGACAGTACAACTCCGGACCGCGCCGGCGCGCCCTCATCCGCCAGCGCGTGCGCCGCCAGATGAAGGACGCGGTAGTCCGCCAGCCTCTCCCGCTTCAGAGCCGCTTCGGACGCCTCAGCCCCCGTCGCCACCTTGCGCCGCTCCGGCGGGTACAACGCCCCCACCGCCCTCACCTCCGCGCCCGCGTACGGCAACTGCACGAAGTTGATGCCCGCCCTTTGGTAAATTCCGCGCACCAGCTCCACCCCGCTCGCCACGCGCGCGCCGCCGTAGTCCGGATCGCCATACGCCAGCAGGTCCCGCGCCGCGCCGCCTGCCAGATGCGCCGAGAGCTCCGCCGCCACCGACGCGGACGGCGCGTATGACACCGCCATCGCCTCGCCCGCGAACTTCGCCGGCGCGCCCGGCGCGGGCAGCGCCGCGAACGGAACGCCGTGCAGCGCCCCGTCGGGCACAATCAGCAGCCGCTCCAAACCGGCGGGCAGCGACTTGAACAGCAGAGCCCCCAGCCGCTGCGCCGGCGTGCGCCACGCCCCGGCCGCCTCTCGCTTCGGATGCCGCTCCAACGCCGCCCGCAGCAAGCGCGCCTGGACCTCGATCTCCTCGCGCGAAGCTAGCTCGTCCATCCGGAACGCTCCCCTGGTCAGCACCCAACGCAGGCTTCGCCCATCGAGCAGCGCGAACGACACGAGCGCCGCGCCCGCGGGAAGAGCCTGCCGCGCCTCTGCCTCGCCCAGCGGCCGAGGAGATTGCAGTGCGCGATATTTCGCCCGGACCTCACCCTCCCACAACGACAACTCGGTTTCCGCCTTGTCCAGCCTCGCGCGGTTCGCCGCCGACGGGCTCTTCATCACGGCCGCGTGCGCGTCCGAGATCGCACGCTCCAGCACGTGTTGCTTCGCGCGCACCTCGGCCGGCAGCGTGCGACGCAGTTGCGCGCGCGCCTCGGCCAACGTCTCCAGGAACGCCCGCGAACGCATCCGCTTGCTGTAGTCGAACGCGCGCCGGTCGTAGCCCGCGGCCGGGTCTCGGGAATGGAGAGTCGCGAGCACATCGAGGATCTCCGCGTACGTCCCCCATTGCGCGTGGACGAGGCCCGCCCGCATCTCCGGAGTCGGCAGCAGGCTGCGGATGGACTCCAGGGCCGCGACAGCCTTCTCTAACTCTGATAGCGCGCGATCCAGGTCGCCGCCGCTCTTCAGCGCACGCGCCAGTTCGGTCCGCGCACTCGCGATGAGGGCGGGCGTCGCCGTCAACTCCGCCGCCGAGAGCGCCTCGCGCGCCAGGCGCTCCGGCTCAACTGCATTCCCGCGTGTGCGCGCCAACCCCGAGAGCTCGATAAGCGCTTCAGTCTCCTGAACCCGCAATCCGAGCCTGCGAGCAAGCTCCAGAGACTCTTCCAAAGTCGCCCGCGCCGCCGGTAGCCCCTGCGACCGATACAGGCTCCCCAGTTTCAGCAGCGCATTCACAAGCCGCGGCTGCCATTGCACGGTGCGTGCAAGCTTCACAGCGCGTTCGAGACGATCCTGAGCGCTTTCGAGTCGTCCGCGCCGCAGATCGAGGTCGCCGAGCTGCGTGAGCCGGTTGACCTGCTCCTCCCTGTCCAGGAAGCGCGCCGCCGAGGAGAGAGATTCCCGATACAGTTCCTCCGCTTTGTCGAGGTCCCCCAGGTCCCGGTAGACTGAGCCGAGCATCCCCGTCGTCGCGCCGGCTGCCCAGGCGTGGTTGTTTCGCGCGTGCAGATCCCGGCTATGGCGCATCACCTCGATCGCTCGGAAATAATCGCCCTGCGCGTGGAGGATGCTGCCGATCTCTCGCTCGGCGAAGGCCGGGTTACCGGTGTGATCACCCACGGCAAGAAAACCGCGGATGCTCGATTCGAGAGTCTCCCGCGCGGCATCCAGATCGCCCAGGCTCCGGTACACGTCGCCCAGGTCACGGGCAACGACGGCGGCGTAATGCGGGAATCCCTGTTCCTCGGCCAGGCGCAGCGCCCGCATATACCAGTCGCGTGCTTCTTCCCACTCACCGGACTGGACCTTTATAAAGGCGGAGTGGCGCAGCGCCAGAAACACATAAAGTTGATTGCCCGCAATTTGGCTCTCACGCACCAGTTGCCGGGTGAATCGTTCGGCCTTTTCGCGATCGCCGTTCGCCTGAGCTGCCCCAGACATACTGCGCAGCCGGAATAGCCGAAGGTGTTCCAAGCCTGACGCCTCCGCCAGTCGGAATACTTCTTGCACATGAGCGAGCGCCAGCTCGCTTCGCCTGCCTCCGGTGCTGAGTGCGCAGGCCGCAATAGCATGCAGCGCGGCGAGCGCATCTGTATCGCCAGACTCGCGCGCCAAGGCGAGACCGCGCTCTGCCGCCCGGTAGGCTTCCTCCAACCGCCTCTCGGATACCAACCTCACTGCGCGCCCATAGAGCGAACGAGCACTCGCCGGCGTTCTCAACACCACGGCGCGGACCGGGTCCGCCACCAGTTCGAGGTCTGAGGCTCTCTCCAAGCAGAACAAGCTCTCAGGATTCGCCCGCAGCCCATTGAGCACAAACTCAGCCCCTCGCCGATCAGCGTGCGCTACATGGCCGGCGGCGCACCAGGCAGCATGATTCTTGGAGTCCCTCCTTGTCAGGTCAAGGAAGTACTCAAGGAGGCCCTGCGTCTCGTGTGGTTCGTACACTTCGAGCAGCCCCAGATACCCCAGCTCAAACTCCGGTTGCTTCTCGATCAGCGCCTTGATCAGCGCGACCCCCTCCTCCCGCGTCTTCCCCGCCGCCAGCGCCCAGGCGCGGTTGTACTCGTCCGCAAGAGGATGGCGCTGCCCTGTGACAGGGACAACCAGCGCAGCCAGAATCAGCAGCGCGCGCCGCATGGGGTCACTCCCGCGGAAGGACGTACACGCTCACGTCGCGGGGACCGGAGCCCGCGCCCGACTCTTCCACCGCCAGCCGCGCCGCGCCGCGCGCCAGCAACTCCCTCGGGCAATAGAGCGAACAGTTGCCCAGCGCGTCGGTTGGCTTCAACTTCGCGCGACTCAATACCTCGCCGGTAGCGCTCTCGATTCGCGCCGTGTATTCCATCTCCGGCCGCATCGGCACAAAGAAATCGAAGAAGGCGTCTCCGTCCCCGACGCGCGCGCCGGCATCCCCTCCGCCGCGTTCGCGGTCCAGATTGAACCTGGGCGCCGACACCGCCGCCGGCAACGGCGCAGTCTCCACAACCGCTGCCGGAGGCCGCACAGGCGCCGACACGAACCATCCGCCCGCAAGCACCGCGGCCAGCCCATACCCCCACGCCGGATGCCGCAACACGTCCCGCCACCGCGTCCCGCGCGGCCCGGGCGCCGCGTCGTCCAGCGTCTTTAATCTCTCCACGGCGACGTCGCAGGCCCCGCAAACCCTCACGTGCGCCCCAACGCGTTCGGCCGCCTCAGCCCCCAGCGAACCCTCGGCGTAAGCGGCCAGGTCCTCCGGCGCAGGACACGCCCCCCGCCCGCGCCCCAGTTCGCGCAGGCGCTGCTCCAACTCCTTCTCGTCTGCGTTACCGCCGTTCATTTCGCGACCTTCGGCCGGCCCTCCAGCTTCTTCCTCAAGTTCGCCTTCCCGTTCTGAATGGCGGACCTCACCTTCCCCGCGCTCACGCCGAGGCGCCGGGCCGTCTCCTCGCAGCTCAACCCCATTCCATAGAACAGTTTCAGCGACGCTCTTTGCACAAACTTCAACTCGTTCAGCGCGTCGATCAGGTCGAAGTCGGGGACCTCGGGGCCGCGCGCGCCGGCCGATTCCGGCAAATCCTCCAGGCTCCGGCGCTCGTGCCGCGCGCACGCCCGCTGCAAATGATTGATGCTCTCGTGGCGCGCAATCGTCCCGATCCAGGCCGCGAAATTGCCGTTGTCGAAACGCTGGATGTGTACGCTCAACTTCAGGAAAACGCCCTGCGTGACGTCCTCTGCATCCGCCTCATTCCGCAGAATACGCCGGCAAATCGCCAGAATCCGCGGATAGTGCTGCGCGTAGATCGCGTTGAACGCGCGCTCGTCCCCCGTCGCGCCATACTGCGCGGCCAGCGCTTCGTCGGGTTCCTGCAAGTACTTCCGCCAGGCCATACTCGACCTTTCCGGAGAGGCCACTCGATACGAGTGAAAGCAGAATACCACAGCGCGGCATAGCCGCAACCAAACAGTGAAGGCGTTTCCGATCTCGTAGGAT
>CAYYNC010000112.1:0-9799 GCA_964472745.1 uncultured Solibacteraceae bacterium | reverse complement strand
TCTTCCGCGGCCGCGCGACATCAACGAGCCGGCGCGCTGCGGCTTCGAGTTTCTCCGGGGTGACGGCCCGGGGCGTGTCCCTGGATCTCAAATCCACGGCTCACGCGCTTTGGCCCGCAGCGCTTTTTTCCGCCCGCGGGCGCGGGTGTGGCATCTTGGAAGTGGCCGGTGATTCGCCTCAACAGCGTGACGAAGGAGTTCGACGGCAAGCGCAAGGTGCGCGCTTTGGCCGATGTCGATCTCCAGATCGAGAAGGGCGAGTTCGTCTCGCTCGTCGGGCCGTCGGGGTCGGGCAAGTCCACGCTGCTCAACCTTATCGGCACGCTGGACCGGCCGACGTGGGGCGAGATCGTCATCGACGGTCAGGCGCTGGGGGGGCTTTCCGACGACGAGCTGACGCGCGTGCGGCGGGACAAGATCGGCTTCATCTTTCAGTTCTTCAACCTGCTGCCTTCGCTGTCGTGCCTGGAAAACGTCAGCCTGCCTCTGCACCTGCGCGAGTGGCGCCGCAAGCAGGCGCGGGAGCGGGCCGCGGAGCTCTTGGAGTTGGTGGGACTGGGCAACCGGCTGGAACATCTTCCCGATGAATTGTCGGGCGGGGAGCGGCAGCGCGTGGCGATCGCGCGGGCGCTGTCGGTCTACCCGCCGATCCTGCTCGCCGACGAGCCGACGGGGAACCTCGACACGGAGACGGGCGCGGAGATCCTCAAGCTCATTCGCGATCTGCACGAGCGGCTCGGCGCAACGATCCTGATGGTGACGCACGACGCCGCGGTGGCCGGGAGCTGCCAGCGCACAATCTCGCTGCGCGACGGACGGGTGACCGGCGACGATGTGCGATGATGCTGCTGCGGCTCATCACCTGGCCCTATGTGCGCAAGCACCTGCTGCGCTCGACGCTGACCACGGCCGGCATCGTGCTGGGCGTCGCGGTCTTCGTCGGCATGCACACGGCGAACCAGAGCGTGCTCGCGGCGTTCAACAAAACAGTGGACCGAATCGCCGGCGCGACCGAGTTGCAGGTGTCGGCGGGAGAGACCGGCTTCGACGAAGAGGTCCTCGAGCGCGTGCAGAACCACCCGGACGTCGCGGCCGCCGTGCCGGTGATCGAAGCGGTGTTGAACAGCGGCCTCCCCGGGCAGGGCAACCTGCTCGTGCTGGGCGTCGACATGACCGGCGACCGCAGCCTGCGCAGCTACGAGCTTGAAGACGCCGACGAGGCGATCATCGAAGACCCGCTGGTCTTCCTCGCGCAGCCGGACTCGATCATCATCACGCGCGACTTCAGCGCGCGCACGGGCCTGAAGCTCAACGACCGCATCACGATGCAGACGATGTCGGGACCGCGCCAGTTCACCATCCGCGGCGTGATGAAAAGCGGCGGGCTCGCGTCGGCGTTCGGCGGCAACCTCGCCGTCATGGACATCTACGCGGCGCAGCATGTCTTCGGGCGCGGGCGCAAGTTCGACCGCGTCGACATCGTGTTGCGCGAGGGGGCGCGCGTGGACGCCGTCCGGGAGAGCTTGCAGGCGATGCTCGGGCCGGGGCTCCAGGCGGCTGCGCCGAGCTCGCGCGGCCAGCAGTTCGAGGCGATGTCGCAGATCTATTCGATGACCGCGAACGTGACGAGCCTGTTCGCGCTGTTCATCGGGATGTTTCTGATCTACGAGACGTTCTCGATCGCGGTGACGCAGCGGCGCAGCGAGATCGGCGTGCTGCGCGCGCTCGGCGCGACGCAGGGGCGCATCCGGCGACTGTTTCTGTTCGAGAGCGCGATCGCCGGTTTGTTCGGATCGGCCGCGGGGCTGGCGCTGGGCGTCCTGATCGCGCGCGGGCTCGCCGGATACCTCAGCGCATTGTTCGGCGAGGTCTACGGAGCGACGCAGCGCGCCGAGGAGATCACGGCCGATCCGCGGCTGCTCATCGGCGCCATGGCGATCGGCGTCGCAACCAGCATTGTGGCGGGCTGGCTTCCGGCGCGCGCCGCGTCGGCGGTGGACCCGGTGAAGGCGCTCCAGAAGGGGCGCACGCAGGTGATCAGCGAAGGCGAGAATCGCGCGCGCCGCGCCGCGGCGGTTGTTTGCGCGGCGCTGGCCGTGCTTTGCGTCGTGTTTGGACACAAGCCGGCGTTCTTTTATTCGGGATACATGCTGAGCGTGCTGGCGGCGCTGCTGATGACTCCCACGCTGTGCACGTGGCTGGCGCGGCTGCTGCGGCCGCTGCTCAAAGGGCTGCGGCCGGTGGAAGGCTCGCTGGCCGCCGACAGCCTGCTCCAGGCTCCGCGCCGGACGTCGGGCGCGGTGGCCGCGCTGGCGCTCTCGCTTGCGCTGGTGATCGGGCTCGCGGGCATCGCAAGGTCGAGCTACAACTCCATCCGCCAGTGGATGGAAGCCGCGTTCAACCCCGATTTCTTCATCACCAGCTCGGAGTCGATCACGCAGCGCAGCTTTCGCTTTCCGCGCGAGCTTGGCGCCGAGATCGCGCAGGTGGCCGGGATCGAAGAGGTGCAGCCGGTGCGGACGGCGCGCATCCTGTACAAGGGCACGCCGGTGATGCTGGTGGCCGCCGACGTGGAAGCCATCGCCCGCCGCGTGCGCGCGAAGGTGGTCGCGGGCGACGTGAAGACGATGTACCAACAGGCCGCGCGCGGCGAGGGCGTCGTCGTCAGCGACAATTTCTCCCTGCTTCGCAGGGTGGGCTATGGCGACAGCGTCGAGATTCTCTCGCCATCCGGCCCGCTGCGGCTTCGTGTCCTCGGCATCACCATCGACTATTCCGATCAGCAAGGCAGCATCCTGATGGACAGCTCCGTCTTCGCGAAGCACTGGAACGACGACTCGGTGAACGTCTTCCGGGTCTACCTGCGCCGGGGCGAAGACGAAGCGCGGGTGCGGCGCGCGATCCTCGATCGCTTCGGCAACCGGACGCGGCTGTTCATCTTCACCAACGAAGACCTGCGGGATTTCGTGCTGCGGCTCACCGACCAGTGGTTCGGCATCACGTATGTGCAGATCTTCGTCGCAGTCCTCGTGGCGATCCTCGGCATCGTCAATACGCTCACCGTCTCGATCGCCGACCGCAAGCGCGAGCTCGGCGTGTTGCAGGCCGTCGGGGGATTGCGCAACCAGATCCGCCACACGATCTGGATGGAGGCGCTCTCGATTGGTCTGCTCGGGCTGATCATCGGCTTCGCGCTCGGGGCTGTGAACCTGTATTACATTCTCGAAGTCACGCGGCGCGACCTTGCGGGACTGCGGCTGGCCTACGAGTTCCCGATTGAGATCGCCGCGGCGCTGTTTCCGGTGATTCTCGGCGCGGCTTTGTTTTCAGCTCTTGGACCTGCCGAATCCGCGGTGCGGGGCTCACTGGCGGAGGCTCTCGAATATGAATAAGGCAATCGCGGTGTTGTGGCTTTGCGCGCTGCCGGCCTGCGCGCAAGAGGCGCGCTCGATCGTCGATGAGGCGCTGAAGCGCACGCGGGCTCAATCGCAGCGTTACGAAGGCACGCTCGAAGTTCGCGACGCCAGGCGCAAAGTTTCGACGAAGCGCTGGATCTATGAGCGGCTCGGCGCGGCGGGAGAAGCCAAAGCCGTCCTGCGCTTTACCGCCCCGCCCGAGGTGAAGGGCGTCGCGCTACTCATCTTCAATCATCCGGATCGCGCCTCGGACCAGTGGATGTGGACGCCGGCGGTGATGCGCGAGCGCCGCATCGCCTTCCAGGACCGGCGCACGCGCTTCTTCGGGACCGACTTCACCTTCGAGGACCTCGAAGAGCGCGACGCCGACCGTTCCACCTACAGGCTGCTTGGCGAAGAGCCATGCGACGGCGGCCTCTGCTGGAAGATCGAATCGACGCCCAAAGCGGAGGCGCGTTCGCAGTACACACGCGCTCTACTGTGGATCCGCAAGGATCACTATCTCTTCATGAAGATGGAGGGGATCGACAAGGACGGACCGCGGCGGCGGATCATTTACTCCGGCCACGAGCGGGTGCAGAACATCTGGACAGCGCGGCAGATCGAAGTCGAGGACCTGCGCAACAAGAGCCGCACGATCATGAAGCTGGAGAAGCTGGAGTACAACGTGGCTCCGCCGCCGGAGAACTTCACGCTTCAGGCGCTGCGCAGGGAAGGGTGAGACGGTGAGGGGCCGGGCGGCGCTGCTGGTCTGCTCTGCCGCGCTCTCGGCGCAGACGTGGACCCAGCGCGGTTTCTTCGAAGCGCGCAACGCGGTCTTTCCGCAGGAGGCGCCGGGCGACAGCGGGCGGATTGTTTCCGAAGGGCTGCTGCGGTACGAGAGCACGTGGCGGCCGCGCAAGGACCTGCGGCTCCACGTGTCGTTCGACGCGCGGTCCGATTCGCACCGTCAGTTCGAGCGCGCCGCGCGGCTCGACTGGCGCGACCGCTCGCTTCAGCGTCCGGCGTTTTCCGCGCGCAGGTATTCCGCCGTGTGGAACCGCGGCGGCCTCACGCTCGAGGCGGGGCGGCAGTTCATCCGCTGGGGCAAGGCCGACATTCTGAACCCCACGGACCGATTCGCGCCGCGCGATTTCCTCAACGTCATCAACACGGAGTTGCTCGGCGTGATCGCGGCGCGCGCGACCTACGAGCGCGGCGGCGAGACGGTGGATGTCGTCTGGCAACCGTTCTTCACCCCGAGCCGGTCTCCGCTGTTCAATCAGCGCTGGGTGGCGCCGCCGGAGCAGATCCGCCGGTTTCCTATCGCCGACCTCGGCTTCCGGTTCCCGGGCCGCGGCAACGCCGGCATACGCTGGAGCCACGCCGGCAGCGGATATGAGTACTCGCTCAGTTTCTTCGACGGCTTCAACCATCTGCCGCTGATCGACGCCAACGCGCGCTTCTTCCCCGATGTGAGGATCTCGCTCCAGCGCTATTTCGCGCGGATGCGGATGTACGGCGGCGACGCGGCCGCGCCGCTGCGCTGGCTCACGCTGAAGGGCGAGGCGGCGTACTTCACGACGACCACGCCGCAGGCCGACGAGTATGTGCAGTACGTGATTCAAGCGGAGCGGCAGTCGGGCGAATGGGTCTTCACGGGCGGCTACGCCGGAGAGGCGGTGACAAAGCGCCGCGGTCCTCTCGACTTTGCGCCCGACCGCGGCCTGACGCGCACCTTCCTCGGCCGCGCGAGCTACAACATCGACGCAAACCGCAGCGTCGCCTTTGAAACCGCCGTGCGCCGCAATCTCCACGGGCTCTATGGCAAGCTCGAGTACTCGCAGGCGATCGGCAACCACTGGCGGGCGACGCTCGCGGGCGTCCTGTTGCGCGGCCGGGAGAGCGACTTTCTCGGCCAGTTCCGGCGCAATTCGCACATCCTGCTGGCGCTTCGTTATAGCTTCTAGGTATGAGGCCCTTCGCGCTCCTGTGCGCCGCAGCCGCCGCCGTCGCCGCGCAGGACTTCAGCCGTTTGCAGATCGAGAAGCTCGCCGGGGGATACCGGTTTCTCGAAGGCCCGGCGTTCTCGAAAGAGGGCCACCTCTATTTCACCGACATCCCTTCGAACCGCATTCTGCGCCTCTCCCGCGACGGCAAGCTGGAGGTCTTTCGAACGGGCACGAGAGGCGCAAACGGGCTGGCCATCGATGACAAGGGCCGCGTGGTGGCCTGCGAGGGAGAAGGACGCCGCGTGGCGCGCATTCCGCTGGAAGGCGAACCTGAAGTCATCGCCGATTCCTTTGAAGGCAAGCCGCTCAACGCGCCGAACGATATCGTCATCCGCGGCAACAACATCTACTTCACCGATCCGGCGTTCGGCCCGGCGGCCGACCGCAAGGAGCTGCCCTTCTTCGGCGTCTATCGCGTGAACCAGCGCAAAGAGATCGCGGCGATCGCCCGCTGGGACAAGCGGCCGAACGGGATCGCGATCTCGCCCAACGGGCGGATGCTCTACGTCGCCTCGAGCGACGAGCGCGCCGTGCGCGCGTTCGACCTCGACCGCTCGGGCAACGCCTCGAACGAGCGGCTGCTGATCACGGGCATTCGGGGCGTGCCGGACGGATTGAAGACCGACGCCAAGGGCAATCTCTGGATCGCGTGCGCGGGCGTGGCGGTCTATTCCCCCGGGGGCAAGCTGATACAGTTCATCGAGATGGGCGAGAAGCCTTCGAATCTCGCGATCGGCGAAGGCGAGCCGTTCTTCGTCTACGTGACCGCGCGCACGTCGCTCTACCGCATCCGCTTCGACCGCAAGGAAGGCCAGTGAGCGAAGACCGCAGTTATCCTGTCCGCCCGCTGCTGGGCGTCGGCGCGGTGATCGTGCGCGGCGGGCGCGTGCTGCTGATCGAGCGCGGCCAGGAGCCGCTCAAAGGCTGGTGGACTCTGCCGGGCGGCCTGGTGGAGACAGGCGAGCGTCTGGAGTGCGCGGTGCGGCGCGAGGTTCTCGAAGAGACGGGACTGCGCGTGCGGCCCACCGCGATTGTCGCCGTGTTCGAGCGCATCATGCCCGACATCGAAGGCCGCACGCGGCATCACTACGTGATCGTCGATTACCTGTGCCAGGCGCTGGGCGGAGAGCTGCGCGCGGCGAGCGACGTGGCCGGCGCGGCGTGGGTGTCGCGCGAGGAGATGAGCGCCTACAAGATCGCGCCCGGCACGCCGGGCGTGCTCCGCAAGGCGTGGGAGATGATCGCGTGAACGCCGAGAGCCTTGAGCTGCTGGAGTACGGCAGGCTACGCGATCTTGCCGCGCGCTACGCGGGCAGCGCGGCGGGCCGCAAGCTGCTCTCCTCGGCCGAGCCTTCGACGGACCGCGCCGCCCTGGAGGCCGCGCTGGCCGAAGCCGCGGAAGCGATCGCGTATTTGGAGGACGCGTCCCGGCCCGCGCCGGGACGCGGCGCTCCCGTGCGGCTGCGCTTCGAGTCGATCCCGGATTGCGACGCCCCGGCCGCGCGGCTGCGCATCGAGGGCGCGGTCCTCGATGCGCTGGAAATCGCGGCCATCGGCACGCTGCTGGAGCGCGCCGCCGAGGTACGCCTGGCACTGGCGCCGCACGCGGCCCGCTATCCGCGGCTTGCCGCGTGCGCTTCCGCGATCGGCGACTTTCGCTCCGTGCTGCGAGACATCGGGGGCAAGATCCTGCCCGACGGCTCGATCGCCGACGAGGCCAGCGTGGCGCTGGCGCGCATCCGCCGCGAGATCGCGCGCCAGCGCCAGCACATCCAGGAGTCGCTCGAGCGGTTCCTCAAGCAGCATCGCGAGGACGGCCTGCTCCAGGAAGAGTTCGTCACCATCCGCAACGACCGTTTCGTGGTGCCCGTCATCGCCGGCGCGAAAAAGAAACTGCCCGGCGTCGTGCACGGGGCCTCCGGATCGGGCCAGACGCTCTTTCTCGAACCGCTGGAAACCATCGATCTCAACAACGACCTCGTGCGCCTCACCGAGGAGGAGCATCAGGAGATCCACCGGATTCTGCGCGAGCTCACCGCGAAACTGCGCGCGCACGCCGACGGGATTCGCCGCGCCGCCGCCGCCCTGGCCGAACTCGACCTCGTCTTCGCGAAAGCCCGCTTCGCTGAGGATTTCGACTGCACGATCCCGCGCTTCTCGCCCGAGGATGCTCCGCGGCTGCATTTGCGCGACGCGCGGCATCCGCTGCTCGAAGACGTTCTGCGCCGCCAGCGCAAGCGTGTTGTGCCGGTGTCGCTGGAGCTCACGGGCACGCAACGCACGCTGCTCATCAGCGGTCCGAATACGGGCGGCAAGACGGTGTCGATGAAGACCGTGGGACTGCTCGCGCTGATGGCGCAGTCCGGCCTGCCGGTGCCGGCCGGGGAGGCCGAGCTGCCGCTTTTTGAAGACGTCCTGGCCGACATCGGGGACAATCAGTCGATCGAGCAGAGTCTGTCGAGTTTCAGCGCGCATGTAATGCGCATCCGCGAAATGGCCGAGGCCGCGCCGCCCGGCGCGCTCGTGTTGCTCGACGAGCTGGGCCGCGCCACCGATCCGGAGGAGGGCGGAGCACTGGGCGTTGCGGTGCTCGACGAGTTCCGGCACCGCGGGTGTTTCACGCTGGCATCCACGCACCTGCTCGCGCTGAAGGTCTACGGCTCGAACACGCCGGGCGTGGTCAATGCATCAATGGGCTTTAACGAGGAGACGCTGGAGCCGACATACATCCTGCGCACCGGCGCGCCGGGAAAATCCGCCGGACTCGACATTGCGACGCGCCTCGGGCTGCCGGGGCGCCTGATCGCCCGCGCGCGGGCCGCGATGTCCTCGACGGAGCGCGACATCGCCGAGTTTCTGCGACAGCTGGAAACGCGCATCGGCGAAGCAGCGGCCGAAGCGGAGGAGCTGCGCCGGCAAAAGGCCGCGCTGGAGGAACGCGAGAAGCGGCTGCTCGAGGAGATGGAGAAACGCGTGAAGGCGCGTATTCGCGAGATCGAGGAGCGCGCCGCCGAAGCGCAGAAACGGTTTGAGGAGGATGCGAAGGCGCTCATCGACCGCGTGCTGGCCGAGCCGGAGCAGCGCCGCGCCGCCGAGCGCGCGCTGCGCCAGGTGGCGCGCACGAAGCGCGAGCTGCACGAGTCGGTGGAATCGCTGAAGTCGCCGGAGAAGCCCGCCGCGAAGACTGCGCAGCAGGAGATTCGCGAGGGCGCGCGGGTTCGGCTGCGGGACGTGAGCGATGCGGTGAAGGTGCGGCGCGTGCTTGGCGGGGGAATGCTCGAAGTCGAGGTGGGTCTGCTGAAGATGCTGGCGCCCGCCGCGGAGGTTCTGGAAGTTCTGCCTGAAGCCGCGTCCGGCGCGCCGCTGCCGAAGGGCGTCACCTTCCAGGGCGGCCCGCGCTGGGACACGCTGACGCGCGAGATCAATGTGATCGGCAGAACCGCGGAGGACGCCTGCGCGGAAGTGGACCGGCTGCTGGACTCCGCGGTCCTGGCCGGGGTCTCACGCCTGCGGGTGGTTCACGGGCACGGGATGGGGATTCTGCGCAAGGCGATTCACGAGCTGCTGCGCAATCACCCCGAGGTGGAGAAGTTCTACCCCGCCTCGGGGGCCGAGGGCGGAACCGGCGCCACCATCGTCGAATTGAAGCAGTGATTCCATCGAGCAGCTCGAAAGAACGCTCGCGCGTCCAATTCAGGCTCCACGTCCGCCGGCCCAGCGAAACGAACTCAGGCGCACGCCAGCTCTCGCCTTCACGAAGGAAGCCCGCCTCTTCCAGGATTGCGTCCAGGGCGCGCATCTCCGAGGCGGCCGCAAGGAATCCGCGAACCCGCCTTTCGGGAGGAGCAGCCGCCGGAGACTGTGTTGGAGCGGCTGATCCGGGATGCGACAGCGAGCCCTGTGGAACCGGCGGGAGCGCCGGCGGCGATACGCGCGGAGCACAGGCGGATGACGCGCCCGCTGCGGGCATGCTGCTCAACGCCGGCATGAGCAGCCTCGCTTTGCAGCAGAGCGGCCAGGATGTCTCCGGAACGATCCCCGCCGCCATCACCCAGCAGGACAAAGGGGGAACGATCGCCGATCTTTTCAGGGAGCCGGTGATTTTCAGTCTGAATGCCGGAGACTCGAAGGCGATCCTCCAGAGCGGCCTGACCTTTGGCAAGACCAGCCGGTTGAAAGAGAACGCCGCGACTCTCCGCGCGATTGTCCCGGAGCGCCTGCCGGGCGCCGTGGGGCCGCCGCTAGCGCCCGCCGCTCCGGGATCCTCGCAACGTCTCCATCCATGAGCGAATGTGGATTGCTGTCTGGTTGATCAACGCCGCCGGACGCCGCCGGGCGAGAGGAAATCGATCACCTGGCGGTCGTTCCGCCGGTACACGCTGAAGTCCCTGT
>CAYYNC010000111.1:0-9903 GCA_964472745.1 uncultured Solibacteraceae bacterium | reverse complement strand
CCGCACCCAACCGCCCCCAGCGCCGCCGACACCCCGGCCGCCAGCCCGCGCCCAAGCGCCCCCCGCGCCAGCGAATTCCCCGCGGCCAGCCCGCGCACTGGCGACCCCCGCGCCGCCGGGCCCACTGCGTCCAACCAGCAAGCCCGAGACCCTCGCGGGTCATCCACCGCAGCTAAGGAGTAACCACCCATGGCCACCACTCTTCGACTTCTTCCCCAAACCAAAGGCGGCGCCTTCCTCCTCGAATCCCGCACCCCCGAGGAGATCTTCACCCCCGAAGACTTCACCGGCGAGCACCGCGCCATCCAGCGCGCCGTCGACGAGTTCTGGCGGAACGAGGCCGTGCCCGTGCTCGACGCCATCGTCCACCAGGACCACGACGCCGCCGCGCGCCTGCTGCGCAAATCCGCCGGCCTCGGCCTCACCGCCGTCGTCGTCCCCGAAGAGTACGGAGGCATGGAGATGGACCTCGTCTCCGCGATGATCGTCGCCGAAGGCATCGCCAAGGACGGCAGTTACGCCGGATGGCACGGCGCCCACGCCGGAATCGGCACGCTGCCCGTCATGTTGTTCGGATCCGAAGCGCAAAAGAAGAAATACCTGCCGCGCCTCGCCTCCGCCGAGTTGATCGGCGCCTACGCGCTTACGGAGCCGCACGCCGGATCCGACGCGCTTGCCGCGAAAACACGCGCGGACCTCTCCGCTGACGGCACGCATTACGTGCTGAACGGCTCCAAGATGTGGATCACCAACGCCGGCAAGGCCGATCTCTTCACCGTCTTCGCGAAAATCAACGGCGAAAAGGACAAGTTCACCGCGTTCCTCGTCGAGCGCTCCTGGCCCGGAGTCACTGTCGGCCCGGAAGAAAAAAAGATGGGCATCAAGGGCTCGTCCACCTGCGCCGTCTACTTCGACAACGTGAAGGTGCCCGTCGAAAACCTCCTCGGCGAGATCGGCCGCGGCCACATCATCGCGTTCAGCATCCTCAACATCGGACGTCTCAAGCTCGGCGCCTTCGCCTCCGGCGGCGCGAAGGACGTGCTCGCCGTCTCCGCCAAGTACGCCAAGGAGCGCGAAGCCTTCGGCGGCCCCATCGCCCGCTTCGGCTTGATCCAGCACAAGCTCGCCGAAATGCTCATCCGCACCTTCGCCGCGGAGACGATCAGCTACCGCGTCGCCGGCATGGTCGACAGCCTTCCCGACAAGCTGAAGGCCTTCGAAGAGTTCGCCGCCGAATGCAGCTACGTCAAGGTGTGGGCCTCGGAGATGCTCGATTACGTCGTCGACGAAGGCGTTCAGATCCACGGCGGCTACGGCTACCATCAGGACTACGCCGTCGAGCGCGCCTATCGCGATTCGCGCATCAACCGCATCTTCGAAGGCACGAACGAAATCAACCGCCTGCTGGCGACGGGCATGCTGCTCAAGCGCGCCCAGCGCGGCCAGCTCGCGCTGGTCGATGCCGTGAAGCGGGCGCAGGCCGAGGCGATGTCGCCGCCCGTGCCCGCGCTACCCGGCGCCGCGCCCTTCGCCGAAGAGAAGCGCCTCGTTGAAAACGCCAAGAAGCTCGCCCTGCTCGCGCTCGGCGCCGCGTGGCAGCGCTTCCGCGAACAAATGGAAGAGCGGCAGGAGGTGATCGCCGCGATCACCGACTGCGCGATGAACGCCTTCGTGATGGAGAGCGTGCTGCTGCGCGCGCAAAGGCTCGCCGCGACATCGAAGGGCGAAAGCGCCGCCGCCATCGCGCAGGTCTTCACGCGCGACGCAATGGACATCGCCGCCGCCGCGGCGCGCAGCGTCTTCGCCGCTTCGATGGAGGGCGACGCGCTGCGAACGTCGATGGCTGTCCTGCGGCGGCTGTCGAAGTACGAGCCCGTGGACGCAATCGCCTTGCGCAGGCGCCTCGCCGCCCGCGTGCTCGACACGGGCCGGTATATCTTCTGAATGTGAGCCGCCCGCGCATCATCGTCCTGGTGGGGCTGCCCGGCTCGGGCAAGTCGTACTGGGCGAAAGAACAAAACCTGCCGGTTTTGTCGTCTGACGCCATCCGCGAGATGCTCACCGGCGACGCCGCGAACCAGAACGCCAACCGCGTCGTCTTCGGCGTCCTGCGCTCGCTGCTCATCGCGCGCATCAAGGCCGGCGCGCCTGTGACGTGCGTCGATACCACGGCGCTGACGCGGCGCGAGCGCCGGTCTTTCGTGCGGATCGCCGAGATGTGGGACTGCGAGATCGAAGCGGTCTTCTTCGACGTCCCGCTCGATGTCTGCAAAGCGCGCAACGATGCCCGCCGCCGCATCGTGCCTCAGGATGTGATGGAGCGCTTCGCCGCGCGCCTGCGCCCGCCGTCGATGGACGAAGGCTTCTCGCGCGTCACGGTCGTTCGCTGACGGCCGCAGCTACAGATCGAGATCGAGCTTCGGCTCGAGGCGGCTGAGTTTCGCGGACTGGTCCGCGAGCCGCAGATAAAAACCGCGGGCTATGTCGTTGAGAGGCTGCTTCTTGACGCCGCCGGGCGTCGCCTTCTCCAGCGGGGAAATCGCGCCCTCGTTCCGCACGGACACCTCGTAGCCGATGATGCCATCGCCGAGGTTCTTCTTTTGTTTGACGACGATCTTCACGCCCGCCTCGCCTGATTCCTTTATACCACGAGTCTAAAAGAGCGACGGCAGAAAGGTCTCGTTCGCATACTTCAACAGTTGTTCGATGAACTTGCCTTCCTCGAGAATGGCAAGAATCTGGGCCTGGTCCTCGTCGAAAGTGCCGAGGCTGAGCACGCCGTAAGCCGCGCGCCCGGTCTCCTCCCGCCAGACGGGCAGGCACACGATCCATTCGTGGGCCGGCAGGTTCGGGAAGTGCCGGTAGCTGAATTCGGAGGGCGTTCCTCTGGCCGTGATTCGATTGAAGACGCGCGGCTCCACCTTCTTCGCGGCGCGGCCGCCGATGCCGTGACCCAGGGGGAGCTCGCGGTTCCAGATGGCGGGATCGGCGACGTGCGTGCCGGCGACGGGCTGAAGGGTGATTCGCGGCGGAGCGGAAAACGAATCCACTCCGAGCAGCGTGACTTCAATCCTCGCGGGATCCAGATTCGGCCCTGGCAGGCCTCCATGGGCGAGCGATTTCATCTCGCGCTGGACCAACTCGATGGCGTAGCCCATGAATCCCGCCACTGCTTCGAGTGTCGCCCGCTTCCGTTGCCGGCCCGCGTCGGTGAGCCCCGCATCGGCCGTGGCGAACAGCTTCCTGATCTCGAGCAGATCGCGGCGGCGCTTCGTCAATGCAGCTTCGGCCGCCGCAATGCGAGGTCCTGCGCCTGGCGGAGGATCGGACAGCTCCCAATTGATGCGATACGCCGTATGCGGCCGCGGCGAGCGGATGACGAGAGTGGCGGAGCGAAGCTTGGCTGAGTAGTAGAAGGAGTCCACGGCTTCGAGCGTGAGGCTTTCGTTTCTGAACCGCTCCTCGCCGCCGGGTCCGATGAGGTTGAACACTTCGGCGTAGGGCGGGTTGGCCGGATTGAGCCGCATCGCTTTCGGGAAGCGCACTGCAAGCACGAGTGTTCGCACCCTCTCCCAGCGGATCGACTTTTGCACGTAATCGACGTTTGTCGCGCGGCCGAGCACTGCGCTTCGCAGCTCGGCGGCGTCCATCGCGTAAGCCTGGAAGTCGATGCTCTCCAGGCGCGCGCCGAGAGGCTGGGCTTCGGAAGGGTGGTGATCGAAGACGACGCCGGCGTGGACCAGGAGGGTGCTGGTCTCGACTGCCTTGATCGAAGTCCCCGGAGAAGTATGAGCGCGCGCAATGAAGTAGGGCGAAGTGTGCCCGCTTTCGAGAATCGTGGGATGCATGGGGTATGCCGGCGCGCCCGTCTCGTCGCGGGCGTCGATAATCTCTTCGAGACTGAAGGTGTTGAAGCCGTCGCCATCCTCGGTGATGTCGATCTCGAGCGCCATGATGCCGCAGCGGAACTGGGGCTCGACGCCGGCCGGCGCGCCGCTCGGGGCGGCGCGAGCACGGGGACCTTGCGCGGCGGGCGGGAACTCTTTCAGCAGGGCTGTGCAGAACTCGCGGAGATAGCGGTGGACATCGTCGGTGGCGCGCGCCGGCTTCACGCAAGAGGAGTGGTCGGATCCCGCGATCAGCCGGGGCTCGCCGAAGTAGAGCCCCATCGAGTTGCGCGGCACGACCGGCGCGAAGCGCCAGCGCGGCGGAAGCCAGCGCAGCCACTTCGGTCCGAAGAAGAACTGCTCGTAGAACTCCACTCCCCTCAGGCGCGGCATGAGATGCTCGTTGAGCAGGCGGCGGAAGCGCTTGTCCAGGTCGCGCAGCTCGGGCGAGCGGTATTGAAGCTGGCGCCCCGCCTCGTGCTGATAGAGGCGGATGAGCGAGTCGATGGAGTTTGCGTACCCGGAGCCGTGGGCGGGCGAAGCGATGAGCACGAGTCCGATCGTCTTGTCCTTGAAGCTCTCGCGCCAGCATTCGATGAGATAGCGGACGACCGCGCCGCCCAGGCTGTGGCAGACGAAGACGATCGTTCCGTGATCGAGCACGGCGGGGTTTCCGCCGATCTCGACGGCGAGTGCGCGCAGCAGCTCTTCGGCGTGATCGGCGATGCCGAGCTCGCCCTGTTCGAGGCCGGTGTAGTAGCCGCCGAGAAACAGCGAGAAGTTGTTGAAGCCGGGATCGTCCGCAATCAGATTGGGCCAGAATGTTCCGTGCCTGCGATTGAACCAGCAGGAGCGCGAACTGGACAAAACGCCGTGGACGAAGACCATCACCGCGCCGGCGCCGCGGTATTGGGGCCAGGAGTGATTCGACACTTCCGGCGCGGTGCGCGGGGGCGTGGTTTCGAGTATCGACAACATGCGGCGCGTGAGGCGCGTGATCGAATTATAGAGCAGGGAAGCGGCGGGGTTGCTAGCGGGGTTATGGGCGGCGCCAGAAGCGCTGCGCGGCGAGCCAGAGGAAAGCGGGTATGAGGCCGATGAGGCCGGTCCACAGCGCGATGGCGCGGATGGAGGCGCCCCAGTCGACCAGTTCGGCGGCGGCGTAGCTGACCGCGCTCATCACGAGGAACAGGCCGGCGAAGTCGGCGGAGAAGACGCGGCCGCGGAAGCGGTCTTCGGTCATGTTCTGGAGCATCGTCGTCGAAAAGACCCAGGCCATCGACGTGCCCGCGTGGCCGACGATGACGGCGAGGCAGGCGAGCGCGAGCGTGGGCGCGCCGCTGAGCGCCATGTAGGAGACCGACACGAGCACGAAGCCGAAGAAGATGCCGCTGCGCATGCGGCTGTCGCGGTTCTGCACCCAGAAGCCGCTCGCCAGGCTGCCGATCAGCGCTCCGACGCCGCGCGAGCCGAACAGCAGGCTCATCGCGAGAGTGCCGCCGGTGGCGCCGTGCTGCACGGGGCCCTCCATCGGGAAGACGCGCTCGCCGAAGATCGGCAGGATCACCCAGTGCGCGCCGAGCAGGCCCATGCCGGCCTTCACCATCATGGTGGCGATCATGCGGATGTCGCTCGAGACGTAACGCACGCCTTCGAGCATCGGCTTGAAGTCGATGAGGTCCCTCGCTCTGAACGGCGGCAGATGCTCGCTGTGCGTCTCTCGCAGGCGCATCATCGAGAGCAGCGCGGCGGAGACGATGAAGCTGACTGCATTGAGCAGGAACGTGGTCTGGCGGCCGAAGTGATAGGCGATCAGCCCGCCGACGCCGGCGCCGATGGCGAGGTTGAACGACCATGTCATCGACGAAAGAGCGTTCGCGGTGAGCAGCTCGTGTTCACTCTTCGTCACGCTGGGAATGATGGCGCTGCGGGCGGGCTCGAACAGGGCCCACATGAAGGTCTCCAGCAGCAGCAGGATCCAAACGAGCCAGATCATGTCGGCGGTCTTCACCAGCAACATGCCGAGCACGATGAAGACGCGGCAGATGTCGGCGAAGATCATCACCGAGCGGCGGCTCAGACGATCGTTGATCACGCCGGCGGTGGGCGCGATGAAGACCTGCGGCAGAAGCTGGAGCACAACGGCGAAGCCGACCGAGCGCGCCTGTCCGGTGAGCTCGAGCAGCAGCGAGTAGATGGAGACCGCGTACAGCCAGTCTCCGATCTCGGAGACGATCTGCGCCATCCAGAGCAGGCGGAAGTCGCGGTTGCCGCTGAGCAGGCGGCCGTAGGCCGACAGCGAGAACGACGGGGCTCTGGCCGCCTGCGTCATCGGCAACGATTATGACGCAGTGTAGAGGCCCATGCGCCGCTTCACGAGATTGACGGTGGATTCGGCGAGCGGCGTGACGCGTTCGGCGCTTTCGCGCAGCACGCGCGCAAGGTAAGCGGGATCGGCGGTGATCTCCGTGTAGCGGCGCTGGATCGGTTCGAGACCGGCGGCGACCGCTTCGGCGACCGTCTTCTTCAGCTCGCCGTAGCGCAGGCCGTGGAAACGCGCGCGCATCGCTTCGTCGGAGAGGCCGGTGAAGGCCTGATGAATGTTGAGCAGGTTGGCGACGCCGGGGCCGAGCGCGTCGAAGTCGACGGCGGGGTTGGAGTCCGTCGTCGCGCGCATGATCTTCTTGCGCGCGGCCTCGGGCGGGTCGAGCAGCGAGACGGCATGTCCGGAGCCTTCGGTGGACTTGCTCATCTTCTTCGTCGGATCGTCGAGGCCCATGATGCGCGCGCCGACTTCGGGGAGCTTCGTTTCCGGCATGACGAACGTCTCGCCGTAGAGCGAGTTGAAGCGCTGCGCGAGGTCGCGCGTGAGCTCGAGGTGCTGCGACTGGTCTTCTCCGACCGGAACGGCGTGCGCCTGATAAAGGAGGATGTCGGCGGCCATCAGCACGGGATATTGAAGGATGCCGTCGCCGACCGATTCCTGCTTCTCTTGCGCTTTCGCGGCCTTGTCCTTAAATTGCGTCATGCGTTCGAGCCAGCCGATGGGCGTGACGCAGGTGAGCAGCCAGGCGAGCTCGGCGTGCTGCTTCACGGTGGACTGAACAACGATCGCGGACTTCGCGGGGTCGATGCCGCAGGCGATGAAGAGCGCGGCGGTCTGCTCGATCTTGCGGCGCAGCTCGGCGGGGTGCTGGTAGACGGTGATAGCGTGCAGGTCGACGATGCAGAAGATGCACTCGTGCGACTCCTGCATCCGCACCCAGTTCTTGAGCGCGCCGAGATAGTTGCCGATGTGAAGGTCGCCCGACGGTTGGACGCCGGACAGAACTCGTGGTTTCATTTGAATGGGGATGAACTCCCATCCTACGAAATGGGGGAAGCGAACACCAAACCGTTCGCCCGGATGTCGGGTGCGGCCTGATCAGGCGGGGGCAAGCGCGTGGCCGCGGAGACGACCGCGAGGGGCGCCGCGGCGTCATCAGATCCAGCCTCAGCGTCAATGACAGTCAGGGCAGGGTACCTTGCGGTCGCGGTGGCAGCCGCAGGCAAGCCACAGCCAGCCCCAGGCGCATTTTTCGGTCCAACAGTTGCCGGCCGCGTCCTGGACGATATGGTTGCAGCAGGGTGTCGCCTTGCAGCCGCAGGAACCCCAGGACCAGCGGCAATTGGGGTCGGGGTGCCCGTTGATTTCCCAATCACCTGTAAAACAGAGGTCTGTCTTTGCGATGGCGACGGGCGGGAAGAGCTGCGCGGTCAGGCCGGAGTACGAAACGCGAACCTCCACTTCGTGCGACTTGCCCTTGAGGTTCCCGACTGTGCCGCGGGCAACGCCTTCGCCCTTCAGGATCAGGCGGGCTTGCACGTCCACGCTTCCGGCGACCTTGACGGAGAACGGGATGTCGGGGAAGACAACGGCCTCCCGCTTTTCGGGAGGAAGCGCCATGTACTCCTTGCGGAAGGCTTTTCCTACCCGGGACAGGAAGGCGCCGCTTGTCCGATCCGCCGCCTCGATCGCGCTGAGAATGCGGCCGCCGGCGGTGAAGAGGTAAGGATTGTCGCCCTGGAGGAACGGAGCGGCGACAACCTTCAACTCCCCTGAGTGGGTCCAGCGCACAACGAACCGTGCGGACAGATTGAACCGGTATTGTCTTGCCATGAGCCACCTCTTCAGCCGGAGTTTACATCCCAGGGGCTCCGGCTTGTGGAAGTATATCCCGCCGGATGCATGCAGGCAAGAAGTCGTGGTCTCATTTGAAGGGGGATGAATTTCCCGTCGCACGAAATGGAAGAAGCAAACGCGAAACAAGCGCGGATGGAGACGCCGGCGGATGGCGGGGCGGGGCACGCCGCAAAGGCCATTGAGGGAAGTGTGGCGCCGCGGATCGCAATGGGGGTTGAGGGCGGCTGCGACGCGCGGGGCGGGCAAAGCCAGGAGAGCAGCGTGGAGGCGCGGACATGCCAGGGCGTGGAGGGCGGCGTTGGAGCGCGGGATGAGCGGGGCGCGGCGTGCGGGGCGGGGCTGGCGCGGATTGAGAAGTGGGTGTACGGGGGCGCGGGGCTGGCTCGGGTGGAGGGCCAGGTGGCGATGATCCAGCGCGTGGCGCCGGGCGAGCTGGTGCGCATCGAAGTCGAGAGGCGCAAGCCGGGATTCGTTGAGGCGCGCGCGGTCGAGATCGTGGAGCGCGCGGCGGAGCGCATCGAGCCCGAGTGCCCGTACTTCGAGCGCTGCGGCGGGTGTCACTACCAGCACACGCCGTACGCGTATCAGCTCGAGCGCAAGGTGGAGATCCTGCGCGAGGTGTTCGCGCGGGTTGGGAAGATGAGGGCGCCGGCGGAGATCGATGTCATCAGCGGCGAGCCTTGGGAGTATCGCAACCGCAGCCAGTTTCATTTCGCGAAAGGGGAGTGCGGATACCGCGCGGCGAGCTCGCACGAGCTTGTGCCCGTGGCGCGCTGTCCGATCTCCGCGCCGAAGATCAACGAGGCGCTCGCGACGGTGCGGCGGCTGATGAAGGACCGGCGGTGGCCGCGGTTCGTGGTGTCGCTCGAGCTGTTCACGAACGGCGAGCAGGTGATGGTGAACGTCCTCGAGACGCAGGGCGGCAAGCGCGTTGCGAAGATGTTCTTCGATTGGATCGCGGAGTCGATTCCCGGGGCGGAGATGGGATCTCTCGAGTGCGCCGCCGCAGGCGAGATCTTTCGCGTGAGCCACGGATCGTTCTTCCAAGTGAATCGTTTCCTCACCGATGCACTTTGCGAGAAGGCGCTTGAGGGCGTGGAGGGAGAGCGGGCGCTCGACCTCTACGCGGGCGTCGGGTTGTTCACGATTCCGCTGGCGCGGCGCTTTTTGCGGGTGACCGGCGTGGAGTCGAACACGGCGGCGGCGCTGGATCTGGCGGCGAACGCCGAGCGCGCGAACGTGGGGCTGGAGGCGCTGCGCTTGCAGGCCGAGCAGTATCTGGAGGGGCTCAACCGGGCGCCGGACTTCGTGCTCGCCGATCCGCCGCGAAGCGGGTTGGGCAAACACGTCGTGAAGCGGCTGCTGCAACTCGCTCCGCGGAAGCTGACGATCGTTTCCTGCGATCCGGCTACCTTGGCTCGCGATGTGGCCGCACTTGCCGGCGGAGGGTACAGTGTCGAGTCGATGACTTTGATCGACCTGTTCCCGCAGACGTATCACATCGAGACGGTGACGCGGCTCGTGCGGTAGATGCGTGATCGTCCGCAGCGCTGCTGCGGCAACGCGGGGCCATCCCGCTTGAAAGGCGCGCGATGCGATTGCGCAACGGAACGAAACCGGGCCCTTACGAGATCAAGGCGCCGCTCGGGGCGGGCGGCATGGGCGAAGTCCACCGCGCGCGGGACACGCGACTGAATCGCTCTTCGGCCCCCTGATCGCGCGGCGAAGCTCGCTCGGGAGCGCCGGGCGATCGACTCGTTTAGGACGACCGCGCGGTCCTTCGCCGATGCCCGCGAGCAAGCGGCCGCTGCTACGGATGCCGGCTCGCTGTCC
>CAYYNC010000110.1:5509-9955 GCA_964472745.1 uncultured Solibacteraceae bacterium | reverse complement strand
TCTAACGCAATGATGCTTCAGGGCTTATCCTAAAACGCTAGAGGTGAACATCCGCTCTGGCCTACCGCGCCGCGGATCACATGATCCGCGCGGCGAAACGTGGCGATCTCAGAGCCGGCTTGGCATGATCTCCATCACCGGGATGCTGGCGCGCGCGGGGCGCGAGGCCACGAACAGCACCGCTTCGGCGACGTCCTCCGGTTGCAGCGCGAGCTTCAACTGCTCCTCGGCCGGGCGCACGGGGCGCTTCAGCAGGATCTCGGTGTCGACGAGGCCCGGGCAGATCACGCTGGTGCGGATGCCGTTCTGTTTCTCCTCGACCGTGACTGCGTAGGCCAGCGCGTTGAGCCCGCGCTTGGCGGCTTGATAGGCCGCGCCCGAGACGTCGGGCACGTGCGCCGAGATCGACGAGATGTAAATCAACTGCCCGCCGCCGGCGGCGCGCATCGATGGCAGCGCGGCGTGCGTCGCGTAGAACGCACCGCTCAGGTTCACCTGGATCATCCAGTCCCAGGTCTCGGGAGTCAGCTTTTGCAGCGAGCGCTCGGGCACGTTGCTGCCGGTTGCGTAAACCAGGATGTCGAGCCGTCCGAACTTGGTGGTCGCAGCCGCGACGGCCGCTTCGCACTCCGCGCGCGACGTCGCGTCGCAGCTCACGATCTCGATGCCGGGCGCCTCGCCCGCCAGCGCCTGAAGCCTGTCCATGCGCCGCGCGGCGGCCATCACACGCGCCCCGTTGCGCGCCAGCAGGGCCGCGCTCGCGCGCCCGATCCCGCTGGACGCTCCGATGACGAGCGCACTCTTATCTGAAACTCTTTCGGTCACTTACGTTTGACACTCCTTCCCTCTGATTCCAGCCGCGACCGTTTTGCCGTACTGGTACTTTTTGACTAAATTCTCCCGCACCTGTCAGTCGATAAGGGCCTTGGGAGGTAAGCCCTACAGCCGGGCAGTCGCCGTGTTCCCTCTGCCTCACAAACTCGAAAGCCTTTGGGAGCTTGTTCGAAGCCGCCCTCTTCCCTGGGGCGCCGGAGCGTTGGGGGCGCTGCTGATCAGCATTCTCGCGCCGTGGGGCGTCGCGCTCTGGCGCGACGGCCAGGACCGCGGGCGCGTGTGGCGCGTAGGCTGCGACAACTCGCCGCCGCTTCAGTGGATCGACTCCCGCGGCCAGTGCGCGGGGCCGTCGATCGATTCGCTCAACGAGGCGGCGCGGCGCCAGAAGCTGCGCCTCAGGTGGACGCCTTACACGGGCGGCGTGGACGCCGCGCTCGAGTCGGGCGTCGTCGATCTCTGGCCGGCCGTGGTGCGCGCGCCGCAGCGCAAGGCGCGGATGGCGATCACCGATCCCTTTTTGCGAACATCGTTCCGCCTGGTCTCGCTCGCCTCTTCTCCAGTCCGCTCCCTCGACGAGATGAAGGGCAAGCGGCTCGCCGCATCGCCGGGCGCGCTGCTGCGCATGCTTGCCCCGGAATTGCTGCGCTCGCGGACGATCGCCAGGAATCCCGACCACCTGGCGAATCTGCGCGCCGTTTGCGCCGGACAAGCCGACGCCGCGTTCCTGCCGCAGGATGTGGTTCCCCCCATTGCGATGGAGGTGACGGATGACTGCGCCGGAAAGCGCTTCCTCGTCTATTCGCCTCCGCACTGGCTGGTTGAGCTTGGCGTTGGAGCAAGCCTCTCCATTCCGGGCGCGCCGAGGGTCGCCAACCGCCTCCGCTATGAGCTGGTGCGCATGTCCGAGGACGGCGCCCTCGCCTCCATCTCGATGAACTGGCGCGTCACCGGCGGCGAGACGCGACTGCTGAGCGATTACACTTCCGCGCGCCGCAATGCCAACTATCTGCGCATTCTCACCGCCGTGCTGCTGCTGAGTCTTTTCCTGCTGATGTCTTCGGAGATCCGGCTGCGGCGGGCCAAGCGGGCGTCTGAGATTGCCGCGCGCGCCAAGAGCGAGTTCCTCGCCAACATGAGCCATGAGATCCGCACGCCGATGAACGGCATCCTTGGCATGACGAGCCTGATGCTCGACGGACGGCTCTCGCCTGAGGACCGCGAATCCGTGAACACCATCCACGGGTCGGCTTCCTCGCTGCTCTCTTTGCTCGACGACATCCTCGACATCGCCAAGATCGAGGCCGGGAAGTTCAGGCTGCACAACGCGCCGTTCGAGCCGCGCGCGCTGCTGGAGAGCACGGCGAGTCTCTTCGCGGCGCGCGCGAGAGAGAAACAGATTGCGCTTCAGCTCGAGCTCGATCAGCGGCTGCCGCGCTGGCTCAGCGGCGACGCGCTGCGCATCCGGCAGATCCTCCAGAACCTGGTCGGCAACGCGGTGAAGTTCACCGACCGCGGCAGCGTGGTGGTGCGGGCGCGCTGGCGCTCGGAGCTGATGCGGCCCGTGCTCGCCATCGAAGTGAAGGACACCGGCATCGGCATCGCGCCGGAGATGCTGCCGCGGCTGTTCGAGAAGTTCTCTCGCGCCGAGGATCCATCGGGCGCCCTGCGCGCGGGCAGCGGCCTGGGACTGGCCATCTCGCGGCATCTCGCGGAGCTGATGGGCGGCTCGGTGGGCGCCGATTCCACGCCCGGCCTGGGTTCGCGCTTCTGGGTGGAGCTGCCGCTGCCGCTGGCGGCGCCGGAGCAGAAGCCCGAATCGCCGGAAGAGAAGCCTGTCAAGACACAGCGCGCCGTTCAGCCGCGCGTGCTGGTGGCCGAGGACAACGCCGTGAACCGGCGGGTCGCCGAGCGCCTGCTGGCGCGGCTCGGCTGCTCGGTCGAAATGGCGCGCGACGGACAGGAGGCGTACGACAAGGCGATTGCGGCCGCGTTCGACCTGATCTTCCTCGATTGCCAGATGCCGGTGATGGACGGCTTCGAGGCCGCGCGCCGGCTGCGCCGTCAATGGGGCGGCAGGCAGAATCCGCCGATCCTGGCGCTCACGGCGCGCGCGTTTCCCGAAGACCGCCAGGCGTGCATCGAGGCCGGCATGTCTGACTTCATCGCCAAGCCCGTCGACCTTCAGACTCTGGCTGCGGCGCTGGACAAGTGGCTGCCGGCGCTCAAGGAGTAGTTCATCCGTGGAGCGCGGGGCTGCGGCTGGCGGGCCGGCAAGGCCGCCCCTCGAAGCCGCGGTTGCGAAGGCCCCATCGCCCTCCGGCCGGTCGCCGCGGCTCGGAGGCGCGTGCAGCGGCGCGGGCCGTTGAGCGGCGAGGGCGCACTCCGGCCGCGCCGTTCGACGGACGGCTGGTGGCACGGGATGCGGCGCTCTCATGCGCGCGCGCTCCTTCCGTCCCACTCGATGCGGCGGCCTGATTTCAGGGAGAGGTTCGCCATCTGGACAACCAGCGCGGCGCGGAAGCCGAGCTCCATCGGGGCGGTGGGGCGCTTGCGCGTGCGGACACATTCGAGGAAGTTCTGCACGTGGACATCGGTGGCGCGGCCGAAGCCGTACCGCGATTCCTTCTCGATGGCCGGCGCCTCTTCGGCGTCCTGCATGGCGACGCGGCAGTCTCCGCGGCCGATGTCCATGCGCGCCTTGTCGCCGTCGAGGTGGTTCATCTGGCCGTTGCGCGATTTGTAGCGCATGGCGGCGTAGTTGATGGTGAACACGCCGATGAATTCCGCGGCGTACTCGCCGGTGACGCCGCCGCTCCCGGGCGTGTCGAAGCCCTCGCGGTGCGGGCGTCCGGCGGCGGCGGTGACTGCGGCGGGCGCCGCGGCGTTCATCAGCATGTGGATCCCGTCGTAGACGTGCGCGCCCTGATCGGCGACGATGCCGCCGGCGAACTCGGAGTAGTTGCGCCAGTTGCGGAAGATGTCGGGGCCGAACGGGCGCCTGCCCGCGGGTCCGAGCCACTGTTCCCAATCGAGCTTGCCTTCAAGCTTCGTCGCTTTCGTTCCGCCGAGATAGTTGTTGAGCCACCACGAGCGCACCATGCGCACATTGCCGGGCGCGCCGGCGGCGACGATCTCGCGCGCTTCGAGATAGAGGTCGTAGCTGCGGCGCTGCATGCCGACCTGGATGATCTGTTTCGTGCGCTTTTCGGCTTCGACGAGCTCGACGCCCTGCTCGGGCGTGGCGATCAGAACGGCGTCGATCGACTTGTTTTCGAGCGGGCGGCGATAATCGCGATACGCCGCGGGCGCAGAGTCCTGCGCTTTGGAGGCCGCGCCGGGAGCGCGCTCGAGATTCGGCTCGTACACATCGCAGACCGCGGCGACGCGCACTGTGGGGTCCTTCTGAAAGAGGCCCATCACAAACGTGCCGCGCCCGCCCGTGCCGATCACGCCGAGCGTGATCCTGCCGTTCGGCGCCTCGGCGAGCAGCGCGCCCAGCAGAAAGTTTCTTCTTTCCATCGCTCGATTCTCCCGGGGTTTGAGCCTGCGGCTGAAGCGCCGCGCGATTGGGGGTTGCTCGACGGCCGTGGAGCCGGGCAGTGGGGGTTTGTG
>CAYYNC010000110.1:0-5409 GCA_964472745.1 uncultured Solibacteraceae bacterium | reverse complement strand
TGAAGCGCCGCGCGATTGGGGGTTGCTCGACGGCCGTGGAGCCGGGCAGTGGGGGGTTGTGCGGGTTCATCGCTCGATTCTCCCGGGGCTTGAACCTGCGGCTGGAGCGCCGCGCGATTGGGGGTTGCTCGACGGCCGTGGAGCCGGGGAGCGGGGGTTTGTGCGGGTTCATCGCTCGATTCTCCCGGGGCTTGAACCTGCGGCTGGAGCGCCGCGCGATTGGGGGTTGCTCGACGGTCGTGGAGCCGGGGAGCGGGGGTTTGTGCGGGTTCATCGCTCGATTCTCCGGGGGGTTGAACCTGCGGCTGGAGGGCCGCGCGATTGGGGGTTGCTCGACGGCCGTGGAGCCGGGCAGTGGGGGTTTGTGCGGGTTCATCGCTCGATTCTCCCGGGGTTTGAGCCTGCGGCTGAAGCGCCGCGCGATTGGGGGTTGCTCGACGGTCGTGGAGCCGGGGAGCGGGGGTTTGTGCGGGTTCATCGCTCGATTCTCCAAGGGTTTGCGCTTGTGGATGACGCGCCGCGTGACTGGGGGTTTCCCAGGGGCTTGAACTTGCAGCTAAAGTGCCGCAGGAATTCGGGCTGCTCGACGATCTCGTAGCCGCGGAGTTGTTCTTTGCGCTCGTTCACTTCGAGGATCGCTTCGACGACGTAGTCGATGTGGCTCTGCGTATAAACGCGGCGCGGGATGGCGAGGCGCAGCAGTTCGTTGCGCGCGTGGTCGCCGAACATCACCGAGCCGATTTCAACGCCGCGGATTCCGGCGTGGCGGTAGAGCTCGACGGCGAGCGATTGCGCCGGGAAACGCTCACGCGGGATGTGCGGCAACATGCGCCCGGCGTCGATGTAGATGGCGTGGCCGCCGGGCGGCTCGACGATGGGCACGCCGCGATCGGCGATGTGGCGGCCGAGGTAGGACGTGGAGACGATGCGGTATTCGAGGTAGTCCGGGTCGAGCACCTCTTCTAGGCCGACGGCGATGGCGTCGAGGTCGCGGCCGGCGAGCCCGCCGTAGGTGGGGAAGCCTTCGGTGAGGATGAGGAGCTCGGTTTCCTGGCGCGCGAGGCGGTCGTCGTTGGTGCAGAGGAAGCCGCCGATGTTGGCGAAGGCGTCCTTCTTGGCGGAGAAGGTGCAGCCGTCGGCGAGCGAGAACATCTTCTGCGCGATCTGTTTCGGCGTCCAATCGGCATAGCCTTCTTCGCGCAGGCGGATGAACCACGCGTTCTCGGCGAAGCGGCAGGCGTCGAGGTAGAACGGGATGCCGTGTTTGCGCGTGACGGCGCGCACGGCTTCGAGGTTGGCCATCGAGACGGGCTGGCCGCCGCCGGAGTTGTTGGTGACGGTCATCATCACCAGCGGAATCTTGTGCTTGCCGCGCGCTTCGATGAGGCGTTCGAGGGCGGCGACGTCCATGTCGCCTTTGAAGGGCAGGCGCGCCTGCGTGTCGGCGGCTGCGGGCGCGACGAGGTCGATGGCGGCGGCGCGCTGGAATTCGACGTTGGCGCGCGTGGTGTCGAAGTGGGTGTTGTTGGGGACGACGTCGCCGGGGCGGCACATCACGCTGAACAGGATGCGCTCGGCGGCGCGGCCCTGGTGCGTGGGGATGACATGGCGGAAGCCGGTGAGCTCCTGCACGACTTCCTTGAGGCGATAGAAGCTGCGGCTGCCGGCGTAGCTTTCGTCGCCGCGCATCATGGCGGCCCACTGTTCGGTGGACATCGCGCTGGTGCCGGAATCGGTCAGCAGATCGATGAGGATGTCTTCGGCATCCAGGAGAAAGAGATTGTATCCGGCCTGATCGAGCAGCGCCGCGCGCTGGGCGGGAGAAGTGTGTTTCAGCGGCTCGACGCTTTTGATGCGGAAGGGTTCGATGATGGTTTTCATGGCGGGTCCGCTGGAGTGGAGGATATCATCGGGACCGCAAAGAAAAAGGGCGGCCGCCGGAGGAGGAAACGGCCGCCCTCGTCGAGAGGAAGGATGGAGTCCCCGGGGATTTCCAGACTGGCTCCCCTCTCGAACCCACTTCACCCTATTGGACGAATGAACGATTGGTTTCGTTCCATGGTGGGGGGAGGCGCACGGGGCGCACCGCCGCGAGGAAGCATTGGACGGTTGTGGGAGGCGAGCCCGCGCGCGAGCGGAGGGTGTGCGTTGGGGCGCGGTGTCGGGCAGGATGGGCGTGCAAGACAAGGGCGTCGGGGCGCGTCGCGGCTTCGATGTGGCGGGGGCGGGCGAGGCGGACCTGGGCAGGTTCGACGCGAGAATCGGCCGCCCGGCAGCGGGCGGCTTCGGCTCGGAGGCGCCGGGCGTTGCGGGCCGCGAGGGCGTCAAGCGGCGGATACACTGGTGCGAGTGGCGAGGCTCTGCGTTTTTGTCTTTCTTTCGTTTTCCGTATTCGGGCAGGGGGCGGAGTGGATTCGAGCGAACTACACCAAGTTCGAGCACCGGATTGCGATGCGGGATGGGCGGAAGCTGTTCACCTCCGTCTACGTTCCGAAGGACCGCGGCAGGAGGTATCCGTTTCTGATGGTGCGCACGCCGTACGGCGTCGCCCCGTACGGCGCGGACGACTTCGCGGGGCGACTGGGGCCGGACGAGAAGTTCGCGCGAGCCGGCTACATTTTCGTGCAGCAGGACGTGCGGGGACGCTACGAGAGCGAGGGCGTGTTCGTCGAGATGACTCCGCACCGCGCGGTGAAGCGCACGTCCGCCGATGTCGATGAGAGCACGGACACTTACGACACGATCGAGTGGCTGGTGCGCAACGTCGCCGGCAACAACGGGCGGGCGGGCATTTACGGCACTTCGTATCCGGGCTTCTATGCCGCCGCGGGGATGATCGACGCGCATCCGGCATTGAAGGCGGCGTCGCCACAGGCGCCGATCGTCGATCTCTTTCGCGGGGACGACGCGTATCACAACGGCGCGTTCTACCTGGCGGCGAACTTCGGCTTCTACACCAACTTCCACGAGCACAAGGAGCCGCAGCGCGCGGACCGGCGCGGCCGTTTCGACTACGACACCCCGGACGGCTACGAGTTCCACCTCAACCTGGGGCCGCTGGCGAACGCGGACGAGCGCCACTACAGATTTCAGAACAAGTATTGGACCGATCTTCTGCATCACACCTCCTACGACGAATTCTGGAAAACGCGCAATCTCGAGCCGCACATCCGCGGGATCAAACCCGCCGTCCTCGCTGTCGGCGGTTGGTACGACGCCGAGGACCTCCAGGGGCCGCTCACGCTGGCGCGCGCGGCCACGGCCAACGCACCGCAAGGCCCGGTGACGCTGGTGATGGGCCCGTGGGTCCACGGCGGCTGGAACCGCGGCGACGGCGAACGCCTCGGCGCGATTCCGTTCGGCTCGAAGACCGCGGCGTACTTCCGCGAGAACATCGAGTTTCCGTTCTTCGAATGCCATCTCAAAAACAAATGCGGCGAGAGCTTTCCCGCCGCGTGGCTGTTTGAAACCGGGCGCAACGAATGGCGCCGGTTCGACAAGTGGCCGCCGGCCGCGGCGCAGAGGAAAACGCTCTACTTTCGCGCGGGCGGCGCTTTGAGTTTCGAGGCGCCGGACGGCGATGCGCCGGCGTTCGATGAATACGTGAGCGATCCGGCGAAGCCCGTGCCGTTCACGAGCTTCGTCACGCTGGGGATGAGCCAGCTCTACATGGTGGACGACCAGCGGCACGCCGCGCGGCGCACCGACGTGGTCACGTATCAGACCGAGCCGCTCGAGAGCGACGTCACCGTGGGGGGTCCGATCACGGCGAAGCTGCACGTTTCAACGTCGGGCAGCGATTCCGATTTTGTGGTGAAGCTGATCGACGTCTGGCCCGACGACGCACAGGATGCGGGGTTGGCCGGATATCAGCAGCTTGTGCGCGGCGAGCCGTTTCGCGGGCGGTTCCGGAAGGGCTTCGAGAAGCCGGTTCCGCTGCCTGCGAACGAGTTCGTGCGCATCGAGTATGTGTTGCCGGACGTGCTGCACACGTTCCGGCGGGGGCACCGCGTCATGGTGCAGGTGCAGAGCTCGTGGTTTCCGCTCATCGACCGCAACCCGCAGACGTTCGTGGAGAGCATCCCGCACGCGAAGCCTTCCGATTTCAGGAAGGCGACGCAGCGCGTGGCGCGGTGGCGCGCGATGGCGAGCGGCGTCGAGGTTCTGGTTATTCCATAGGGCCTCCCGAGTGCGGGGCGCGCAGGAGGCGAGGCGCGGCCTCGACCTGGGCGGCGGGTTGGATGTCGGGTCCGGCGGCGGAGTCGAGCTCGTTGAAGCGGCGGGCGGCGACGAGGACTCGCGATTCGAAGCTGGCGGCGGCGGCGTTGTAGGCTTTGACGGCGTTCTCGAGCCCGGCGCGGATCTTGTCGAAGTGGCCGGCGAAGGTGGAGAGGCGCGAGTAGAGATCGCGGCCGAGGGCGCTGATCTGCTGCGCGTTACGCGCGATCTGTTCCTGGCGCCAGCCGTAAGCGACTGCTTTGAGCAGCGCGATCAACGTAGTCGGCGTGGCGATGAGGACCTTGTTGCCGACGCCGTATTCGATCAATTCGGGATCGCGCTGGAGAGCGGCGGAGAAGAAGTTCTCGCCGGGGAGGAAGGCGACGACGAACTCGGGGGTCGATTCGAACTGGTCCCAGTAGGCTTTCGAGGCGAGGCCCTGGATGTGCTGGCGGATCTGGCGGGCGTGTTCGGCGAGGGCTGAGTTTCGGGCGTCGTCGTCCTTCGCTTCGAAGGCGTCGAGGCAGGCTTTGAGGGAGACCTTGGCGTCGACGACGACCTGGCGTCCGTTGGGCATGTGGACGATGAGGTCGGGGCGCAGGCGGCCGGATTCGGCGGCGACGGAGACCTGTTCGGCGAAGTCGCAGTGGCCGAGCATTCCGGCCATTTCGACGACGCGGCGGAGCTGGATTTCGCCCCAGCGGCCGCGGACTTGCGGGACTTTCAGGGCCGAAACGAGATTGGCTGTTTCTGTTTTGAGCTGGGTGTGGGCTCCGGCCAATTGCTGGACGAGCTGGGAGAGGCCGGTGTAGGATGCGATGCGCTCTTTTTCGATTTCGCGGATTCGCTGGTCCACCTTGTCGAGGGATTCTTTGAGGGGGCTGACTACGTTGTTCAGGGCGGCGAGTTGATCGGATAGGGAGGGTTCGGGATCGCGGCGCGGACGGAGAGCGATGTAGGCGGTTGCGGTACTCGCGGCGCCGACCAGTATTCCGAAGATGAATGAAGTCCAGTCCATGTCGATTCAATTCCGATACAAAAGGCGGGCCGTTGCGGGCCCGCCTGGGGTTGATGCTGGTTGCCGATTAGGGCGGGCCGTTTCGGGCCCGCCTGGGGTTGATGCTGGTTGCCGATGCGGGCGGGCCGTTGCGGGCCCGCCTGGGGTTGATGCTGGTTGCCGATGCGGGCGGG
>CAYYNC010000109.1:0-10465 GCA_964472745.1 uncultured Solibacteraceae bacterium | reverse complement strand
GGGGGCGGGAGCGGTTTTGTTGATTTGGAAGGAGTTATGGGTTCGTTTGCCGGGGACGAAATTTTCGCGGGGCTGGGGGTGGGCGGGGTTGGGGGTGGGTGGGGTGGTATCGGAGGTGGGTGGCGGGCTGAGAGGTCGCCGCAAGCGAGGGGCGTGCTCCGCCTCGGGGGCGGGAGCGGTTTTGTTGATTTGGAAGGAGTTATGGGTTCGTTTGCCGGGGACGAAATTTTCGCGGGGCTGGGGGTGGGCGGGGTTGGGGGTGGGTGGGGTGGTTTTGGGGCTGGGTGGCGGGCTGAGAGTCCGCCGTAGGCCAGGGGACTGCTCCGCGTTGGGGGCGGGAGCGGTTTCGGGGTTGGGTGGCGGGCTGAGAGGTCGCCGTAGGCGAGGGGACTGCTCCGCGTTGGAGGCGGGCGGAGCGGTTTCGGGGGTGTGTGGGGGGCTGAGAGGTCGCCGCAGGCCAGGGGACTGCTCCGCGTTGGGGGCGGGAGCGGTTTTGTTGATTTGGAAGGAGTTATGGGTTCGTTTGCCGGGGACGAAATTTTCGCGGGGCTGGGGGTGGGCGGGACGCGGGATGTCTGGGTTTGCAGACGCAGATCGGGTGCGGTCCGTCACTGCGTCGAGATGTGAGAGGGCATGCATATCCCAGCCTCCAGAGATGACGATGCCATAGCGCGGATGGGCCGTTGCGGGCCTTTTTCGGAAGCCGTTGAAAACAAAGGAAAGATTGTTAAAAGATTTCTTGGAACGGGCCATCGGGACAGGGGCGAAAAAACATTTTTGGCCACGGATGTTCAAGGCGAACACGAATTCACGCTGCATCCCGGAGGATCGATGGAGATGCTCTGAGGTCCTTTCCAGCGACCGAGAGGGCGGCCGGCAGGGGCCTAACCTGATCGGCGTTGCCTGATCTCCGAGAGGACTCCCTGTGACAGGCGGAAGCTGGCGCCGCGCAGTTGGGCGACTACATTTTCGAAGAGGACGAGTCCGGCTCTGTCGGCCTCATCGAGGGCGGAGAGTGTGCCCGCAACGTTCAATCCTCTTCGCAGCGCTTCCTGCCGGCCGGCTTGCTCATCGATGAGCAGGAGTTCCGCTCCGACTTCCGTTGCGAGCGAGATCGCTTGGCGCTCGCCTGCGTCGAGTTAAGGCAGAATGAGACTGTTCCTGGGGTTGAGAATCTCCAGCCAGTCTGGAGTGTGACCGGCCGATTCGCGCACAAGTTCAGGCGCGAGGGGATGTTTGAGCTCTCGCAGCACCGCGGGTGGGACCAGAATTCGCGTGTAAAGCTGCCGCAGGAGGTTGATGTGCCCGATCAGGATGGGGCAATTGACCGGCGACGTGTCCGCGACTACAACCATGTCGAGAGGGGCTCAGCGCCGGGCCTCTCTCGCCCGAAGGCGACGCAGCGTTTCGCGGTCATGCCCGAAGTCTTCGGCTGTGAAGTCGTAGATTGCGTGTTGCTTCAAAAACGCGTCCACCTGCACGCGCGTTTCGAAACCGGGCAGCCTGCGCAGTTGGGCGGCTGTCCGCGCACGGAACCTGTACGCCTCGAGCGCCAAGCTCTCGGGCGCCGCGCGGGAGAGGTCCTTCCACTTGGATTCCAGGCCTTGCGCAATGTCCTCGGGCAGTTCCAACGTGATCTGCATAGGGGCACCCTCCGATTCATTCTCCCAGGTGGACTGAATTTGGCCGCGGATGGACACCGAACCGCACGGGGGGTTTGGGAGCAAGCCAGGATTGGATTGACCGGGATGAGTGACCGAGGTGCGGGAGAATCCTGAAGAAGACAGGGACGATTCTGCCCAGCTCGAGGAAGAGGCGGCTCGGCAGCAGGCGGAGATTGATGAGGCGATCGCCGCGATCGGGGAGATTGGCTGGCGTACCGGGCGGGTTACTGTTGAGGAACTGTTGGCAGCTCGCGATGAGGGGCGGACACCCTCGCCTGATTGACACTCTCGCTCCACTCGCTTGTCGACCCAGGAATGTGTTCAAACGAGCGGAAGCGCAGCCTGAAGGATGTGGTACACACACAACACACACACAACACACACAGCCTGAAGGCTATGTTACTCGAGGAGCCAGGGTTTGAGGGCGGCGGTGCGGCGGGTGGGGTAGGGGGTTTTTAGGCCTTTGGCCTGGCGCCAGAGGATGCGGTTGAGCTGGGGCCAGGGGGCTTCGTCGGGGACGCGCCAGTTCATTTTGGCGGAGGCGGCGGCGTCGCGGCGGAGTTGGCCGTTGAGAGCGCCTAACTGGGGATTGGCGTCCATGAGGTTGATTTGGGGCTCGAGGGCTTCGAAGGGGGTCAGGTCGGGCTCGGGCTGGAAGGCGTTGCGCATGTCGGGGGCGATGAGGTCGAACAGCGTGAGCGGGGGGAGCCCGTGGATGAGCTCGATGGTTTTGAGGACGGACTGGTGGGAGTAGAAGGTGGAGTCGACGTGGCCGCGGCGGGTGTAGGGACTGATGACCTGGGCGGGGGAGCGGTGCCCGTCGACGTGGTCGACGCCGTCCTGGGCGTCGTCCTCGACGACGAAGATGGCCATTTCCTTCCAGAAAGGCGAGTGAGTGAGCTCATGCACGATGAGGCCTAAGGCGTGGTCGTTGTCGGCGATCATGGCCTGGGGCGTGGGCTCGCCGGGGGTTGTGCCGACGGTGTGGTTGACTGGCAATTGGAGGAGGGTGAGATCCGGCATTTCGCCGGCTTCGACCCACTGGCGGAACTCGGCGAGGAAGATTTCGGCGCGGACGACGTCGGGGATGGCCATCGTGTAGGCCGGGTAATCGGGGATGAGGACGTCGTTGAGGCCGGGGATCTGGGAGGAGGTGGAGAAGCGGAGGCGGAAGTTTCGGGCTCCTTCGAGCCATTCGGCCAGAAGCGCGCGGTACTGGCCGCGCGTGTCGGGGCGGGCGGGGGCGAACTCGCCGAAGACGCGGACGGACTTGCCGTGGGCGCGGGCGAGGTCCCAGAGGAAGCCCTGGGAGGAGTACGCGATTGGGTCCGTTCCGTCAAACGGATTAGATCGGCCGGTGTAACCCTGCCACTGCGTGTAGCTGGAGGCGTAAGCCTGGGTGAGCCACTGGTGGCCGTCGGCGCTGACGAAGCCGGTGGCGTAGAAGTTGTCGAGTGTGACGAACTCTTCGGCGAGCTTGTGCTGATTGGGGGTGACGCGGCGGCCGTAGAGGACGAGGGAGGGGTCGCCGTTGCCGCGGCCGAGGTCGCCGAAGATCTGGTCGTAGGTGCGGTTTTCCTTGATGATGAGGACGGTCTTTTTGATGGGGGAGGCGTCGCCGAGGCAGTGGGGAACGGGTCCGGCGGCGGGGCAGGCGGGCGGGCCGGGCGAGGTGTCGCCGGGGAGGGCGTCGGGCGGGAGGCCGGTGTTGGCGGCGACGGCGAGGGTGTATTCGCGGAGCTGGCGTCGGTCGGGGAGGTCGACCACACTGACGACGCCGCGGATGTTGAAGATTGACTTGCGACTTGCGGCGCCCGAGGTCCCGCTGCCGGCTCCATAGAGGCAGCCTATGGCGAGCTTCGCGCCATCGAAGCTGAGCGAGAGGCTGACGGGGTACCAGGCGGTGGGGACGAGGCCTTCGATTTCGAGCGACTGGGTATTGAGCACGGCGACGGCGTTGATGCCGGCGCAGGCGATGTAGAGGCGGAGACCGTCGTGGGAGAGCGCGAGCGCGGTGGGCGTGATGCCGAACTTGCCGGCGGTGAATGGCTTGAGGGGGAGGTGGCGGAGGACCTGGTCGGAGGCGGTGTCAACGATGGTGAGGGAGTCGCTGTTGGAGTTGGCGACGTAGAGGCGGGCGCGGTCCTGGTCCCAGGCGAGGGCGGTGGGGTGGAGCTCGGTGGGGATGGTGGTTTTGGCGGCTTGGGCGGCGAGGTCGAATTTGGTGAGGGTTCCGGTGGAGGCGACGCCGCGGGGGTCGGTGACGACGCGGGCTCCGCCGGCGGTGCGGTCGCCGGGTTGGGCGAGGCGTCCGCCCCAGTTGGAGACGTAGACGACGGCGCCGTCGCGGCTGATAGCGGCGGCGAACGGGGCCTGTCCGGCGGGGAGATGGGCGAGCAGGCGGCCGCCGTCGAGGTCCACGAGGGCGACGCGGTTCTGGGCGGTGAGGGGGACGACGCCGAGGCGGCGTCCCTGGGGGTCGGGATGGAGGGCGGCGGCGACGTTGCCGGCGGCGGCGTTGCCGATTTCGCGGATGAAGTCGCTGAGTTGGCCGTCGCGCCAGCGGACGATGCGGACGGGTTCGGCGCGGCCCTGGGCGTCGCGGCCGGGAGCGGCGGCGAGGAGGAGGGGGAGGTTGTTGGCGGGATCCATCTGGATCCCGTGCCAGGCGGGGCGACCGCCGAGGTCGATGGCGCGCCAGGTGAGGCTGCGGTTGCGGTCGACGAGGTAGAGGGAATTGCCGGCGAGGGTCCAGAGGTTGTCGTTGCCGTCGAAGGCGACGCCGGAGACGCGGGCGGGGAGGGTGATGGAGACGCCGGCGGGAGTGACGGCCTGGTGGGTGGTGACGGCGCCGAGGTTATTGGCGGGCCAGGGGCTGAGGGCGGTGACCTGGGCTGCCAGCCGCGCGACGAACGGCAATAACGAGATAAGGATGAGTCTGCAAAACAATCAGATGCTACGGCAGGCATTCTGGCGAAGGCCTGTCACGGTCCCTTCTTCCGAACCAGATCGGCAAAAGCTGACGAATCTTCAGTATGCTCCCTTTCCAAGCAGGACAGCTCGAACCGTGTGGACCAGAATGTGAAGGTCGAGCCAGGGGGACCAGTTTCGGATGTAGTAGGTGTCCAGGGATTGTTGGACTGTCAAATCGCCATCGCCACGGGCTGAGATCTGCCAGAGACCAGTGAGACCTGGAGAGACAGAGTGGCGGAGTGATCGGAAAGACTCAGAGAATTTCCCGAGGTGATATGGAGGGAATGGACGGGGGCCGACCATGCTCATTTCACCCCGGAGAACATGGATTAGTTGGGGAAGTTCGTCCAGGCTGAAGCGACGAAGGAACCTGCCGATCACGGGGAGGATACGAGGGTCGTGCTTGAGTTTGAACCTCGACTCCCATTCCGACTTCTGGTCAGGACGGATCTCCAAGTACTGAAGCAGCATCATCTCGCTATCCCGGTACATCGTGCGCAGCTTGAGGATCGAGAATTCATGCCCGTCGAGGCCGACCCGCACTTGGGAGAAGAACACCGGGCCGCGATCGATGAGTTTGATGGCGATGGCGGCAAGCAGGAGGACGGGCAGTGCGAGCAACGACAGCGGAACGGCGATCAGGAGATCAAGGGACCGCTTGAGCCTGGCGTTGAAGTCCGAGGTCCCATGCCGCTGAAAATCGAGACCAATGATGCCGCCAAAATCCCGAGCAGTGACCCAGAGGCTTTGGGTTTCAGCCAAGGCCGGTAGCAGAATCACGTGGGGCAATTGGATTTCCCGGAGAAGTTGAGTCGTTCGGGATGGATCCAACCCGCGGATCGCGACGATTGCAGTGGAGATGGTACCCCTGAAGTGATTCGCCATGCTAAGCGGCCCAATGACAGGGAGCCCGAGGATCTGGGAATCCCATTTGGAGGGGTCATCGTCCAGAAGGACTGCCGGCTTCAGCCCCAGGCTGGGGTTGGCGCGCAACAAGCCAATCAGCAGGCTCCCCGTGCGGCCCGCGCCGAGGATCATCACGGGGAGTTGCCAGATTCCTTTCCGGGCTAGCGCGTGCCGAAGCGTCTCATCCAGGAAGGGCGGGAGGAGGAGGGCAAAGACGCCGGTAAAAACGAGGATGCCTCGCGACCACTGCCGGTCCAGAACGAGGGTATCCCACGCAAGGAGCAGAGCGAAGACCGCGCCGGTGGTGTGGATGCGCTTGCGCAGGCGTTCAACGGGGTTCATCCCGTAGCCCGGATAGAAACCGCCCAGTCCGTAGGCCACGGGAATGGCGAGCAAACCCAGTGCAAGGCCGCGATACTGAGCTGGACCAAGCTCGACCGGGAGCCATGGGAGGACCGCGATTCTGAGTGAATAACCCAGGAACAGGCAGAACTCGAGGGCGGCAATATCGTTCAGGATGAGGAGGGCGGCCCCCCAGCGACCGTCGCGGAGTCGAACCGTACGAGAGAGCGGCAGGACGGGCGATGATTCAGTGGAAGCCATGTCGCGCCTTGAAGACGTGCGGAACGTCAAGCGTGGGCTTGTTCGAGAGGGGGCGAAATCTCCCTGGCCATACGGACCTGTTGCTCGATCCACGCGTAGGTTGTCACCAACCCGAGTCGAAGAGGCGCAGAGGGCGCCCAGCCCAGCTTTTCACGGATGAGGCGATTATCGGAGTTGCGGCCTCTGACGCCCAGCGGACCCTCGACGTGTCTAATGCGAAGGGTTTTGCCCGCGATCTCCATGACCAGTTCCGCCAAAGAGTTGATGGTCACCATCTCCTCGGAGCCGATGTTGACAGGACCTGGGAAGTCGGATTCCATGAGACGGAGGATCCCGTCGATGCATTCGTCGATGTAAAGGAAAGACCGCGTCTGCCGGCCATCCCCCCAGATTTCGATTTCGCCTCCGTCTGTTGCTTCGGCAACCTTGCGGCAAAGCGCAGCAGGCGCCTTCTCGCGACCTCCCGTCCAGGCGCCATAGGGACCGAAGATATTGTGAAAGCGGGCGATTCGCACGCGCATGCCGTAATTGCGCATGTAGGCGAGGTAGAGGCGTTCACTGAAGAGTTTCTCCCACCCGTACTCGCTATCGGGGGCAGCCGGGTAGGCCGAGTCCTCCGAGCACTTGGGGCTATCCGGATCCGTCTGATTATATGCGGGATAGATGCAGGCGGAGGAGGAGTAGAAAATGCGAAAGCCCCCAGCGCGGCGGAAGGCCTCGAGAACATTGAGGTTGATGGTGGCGGAGTTGTGCATGACGTCGGCGTCATGCTCTCCAGTGAAAATGTAGCCGGCGCCGCCCATGTCCGCGGCCAACTGGTAAACCTCATGCATGTCCTGAACAGAGGCGCGTGCGACATCGTGGTCCCGCAAATCGCCAATTATGAAGTCGTCAGCATCGGTATCTCTGAAATCGTGGGGTTTGAGGTCAACGCCCCGAACCCAGTACCCAAGCCTCTTAAGGCGTGACACCAGATGTCCGCCTATAAATCCACCGGCTCCAAGGACGACAGCGCGATTAATCATGGTGGGCTCCACTAGATCTATAGTTAGTGTATCGATCAAATTCTCTTCGTGGCAGGCTGACAAAACTTGCGAACGCCCATCATTTGGAGGGCGAAATAGAGCACGAATCGCGGATTGTGTTTCAGGTAGCGTTTCCAGAGCCTGCGCGGCTCGACGGCGAGCCTGAACAGCCATTCCATCCCGCAGCGCATCATCCAACGAGGCGCCTGTGGCTTAGTGCCGGCGAGGAACTCAAAAGCGGCACCGACCCCGAGCATGACGGCCGGGATGGCACCACGGTGCGCCGCCATCCACCAATCCTGTTTCGGTGTAGGGAGTCCGACTAAGACGATCCGGGCACCGGACTCAACGATCTGAGTGGTGATCCTCAGATCCTCCTCCGGAGTGAGGGGGCGGAAGGGTGGAGAAAAGGCATAGGCGATCTGGAGGCGCGGCCACTTTTGGCGGACGCGCTTGAGCAACAAATCGAGAACATGGGGGGCGCCACCGTAAAAACCAACAGGCAGACCCTCGCGCTCTGCGCTGCTCAGCAACAACGGAGTAAGGTCGGGACCATACACCCGCGTAGCGTCGCGCAAGCCGAGTAATCGCAGTGCCCAGACCAGGGGCATTCCGTCAGGAGTGACAAGATCCGCCTCGTTGGTCAGACGACAGAACACAGGATTATCCCAGGCTTCCATCACATTATTAACAGTTGCGACACAGACGTACCGCGAATTGCCAGCATGCGCCCATCGCGTCACAAGGGCCGTAGCGCTTGAGTATGAAGTCTTGTCCACTCTCACTCCTAGTACGCTTCGGCAACTGGTGTAGCTAGCGGCACCTTGCATTGATGGCGATGGCCTCTTCATAGATTTGAGAAAGCAGGGAATAATTGGCTGCTGCTGAATACTTCAGGAGGAACTCACGCCTCGCGGCCTGACGGAAGGCGGCGAGTCGGTCCGGATGACTCAGAATCGAAGCGACGGCACTGCGAAGGCTGTGCGGGTCGCCAGGGCGGAAGTGCAGTCCGTTCTCGCCGTCGCGCACAATCTCCGCCAGGCTCCCATGGCCACTCACGATCGCAGGCAGACCCGTGGCAAAAGCTTCAGCCAGCACGAGTGGGAATCCCTCGTACCACGAGGATGGGACGACCAAGAATAAGGCCTGTTTCATCAAGCTCAAGACATCCGGGCTGCTTTGGTGGCCCAGGAATCTTACATTGGAAGCGGCTCGCGCCTCCGCCGCCAACCTTTGTTTGAGCGGCCCCTCCCCAACAACGTAAATTGGAGGAAATTCCGCTTGGTCCATCCAGGCGGTGATCAGGACATCCAGGCCCTTCTCGGGAGCGAGACGACCGACAAAGAGGGCGTAGCCCCCATCGCCCGATCCAGCGCCTGGATCCTGCGGCAGGAAGTTCGGTTTTACCCGGATTCGCGACGAAGGGATGCTCCCGGCACTCAGAGTCGAGCGCATGAACTCCGTGAGAGCGATGTAGAGGGTGACACACCGGGACCACGTACCGATCAATTGGTGCCAGCCAAAGGCGGCGAGTAGTCCCGCAGTTGCCACACGGCTACCGCGATAACAAGCGTGGCGAAGGGCAGGCAGGCCGACAGGACTCTGGAGGCACTTTGTGCAGACCTTACCGTTTCGACTCAGGGTAGAGGCAGCGCAGGCAAAGCGGTAGTTGTGAATCGTCTGAACAACCGGAAATCCGAGTTGATGGGCACAGCGATGGACGGCGGGGGAGAGTAAAGGAAAAAAGTTATGAATGTGTACGAGATTCGGCTCGAATTTGGAAGCGAGGCTTCTAAACCTCGCAACTGCGTCATTGTTAGAAAGTGTCGTGAATGCAGCCCGCATAACAGAAGTGTCAGGAAAAGCGTTGTTATGAACGTGAAGTGTGCGCACATCGTGGTTGTGCGCTGAAAGTAGTTCGCATTCGGAGCGGAATACAGTATCTTCGCCTCCTGGCATGCGATACGAATTGTGACAGACAAGAATTCTCACGAAAAAGAGACAGGGACGCGGCCAAGTTCGACCTTGTGTAGCAGAACGGTGCGCCACTGAGGATGAGACAGGCGAAACCGGAGCAAGGCAGTTCCGCACAGGATCCGCATACACTCGGCCAGCGACAAACCGTAAACCATAGCCGTTGGAGTCATCTGGCCTAGAATGAGCCAGGGGAGTGGAACGAACAGATTAGCAAAAAGATCAATAAAAAGGACGGCTCGAGATTCGCTCATCCCGTAGAAACTCGAGTTGAGCATCATAGAACCACAAGTCAGGAAAGACCACACAGCCATGGACCGCATCACATTGATGAGAGACTCATCGATGTCTTGCCCGGGGTAAAGGAGGCGCCAGATCGGAAGGGGATAAGTCCATAGGAGCAGCGTATACAAACTGGAACCAATCAATAGGAGGAGTATTGTGCCCCAGACTTTCCGGCCAACGGGCTGGCTATTTTTGTGTGCAGCAGCGATGAGGGCAACCAATTGCGTTGCAGCGGCCAACAACAAGGGCTGAAGAACTCGCGCGACATTGGACGTGGCGTAAAAAAGGCCGGCTGCCCGAGAGGAGTCAAGCAACGACAGCACGACGACAGCGCCCTGCGCGGTGAAGAGACCGAGAAGTTTGCTGGCCAGTACCCACCGACCGCAGTTAAAGTAATCGCGAGCCGTTGTTCTAAGGTTCGCCCAGTCGGACTGGATTTGAACCCGGATGGCGACGGCACCTGCTAAGGAGCAGAAGGCGATCCAGGCCAGGCAGAGTTCCGCAGTCGGGTGAAACTGACGACCGATCAGCAGGAGGCCCATGACCTGAATCGAATACCGAATGACGTCGGACCTGAGTGCTCCGAGGGGATCGAGCACCGCGAGCCTGCCACGGCGCAGCAATTCCTGAGTCTGCCAAGCAAAAAGCGCCACGACGGCCCAGAGCCCTGCCTGCGGTCGGCCAGCAGACAGCCCGTAGGCGCAGAGAATCAAACAGCTTGGAATGGCGGCTGCAACGCTCAAGAGCAGACTGTTGGCATAGGTGTCCGGCGCACGGGCACCCCCGGCGAGCCGGAGGGTCAGGGGATACAGGATGAGTGCATCCTGGAAACTGTTCAAGATGATGATCAGACTGAAAAAGCCAGCGAAGACGCCATACTCGCTTAGAGAGACACAAATGTTCGCCGCCAAGAGCGCTGTTAGGAAATTGCCGGCACTAACCGCTGCCTGGTCGAGAACGTACAGATGAAGGCCGACTCTCACTAGATTCTTGGGTCTGAAATCCTAAACAAGAATAGTTCAACAATGCCGCTGT
>CAYYNC010000108.1:0-10531 GCA_964472745.1 uncultured Solibacteraceae bacterium | reverse complement strand
CGATGGACAAGGGGCTGCGGTTCGCGATTCGCGAAGGCGGCCGGACGGTGGGCGCCGGGACGGTGACGGAAGTCCTCGAGTAGCGGCTGGCAAGCAGGTCAAGATGATCACCAAACGGATTCGCATTCGGCTGAAGGCTTACGATCACCGGCTGCTGGACCAGTCCACGACCGAGATCGTGGAGACGGCGAAGCGCGCCGGCGCGCGCGTGGCGGGCCCTGTGCCGCTGCCGACCATCATCAACAAGTACACGGTGAACCGTTCGCCGCACGTGGACAAGAAGTCGAGAGAGCAGTTCGAGGTGCGCACGCACAAGCGGCTGCTGGACATTATCGAGCCGACGCAGGAGACGGTGGATGCGCTATCCAAGCTCGACCTGCCGGCCGGAGTGGATGTGGAGATTAAGGCTTACCACAAGGGGCCGAAGTAGATTCTGGGCGCCGGGCCGCGGGTCCGGCGCGCTTGACCCGCAGGCGGGGCGGAGACGCAGGCGCCGGCGGGGATGAGGACTGAAAGAAGATGAGTCCAGGCATTATCGGCAAAAAGATTGGGATGACGCAGGTCTTCAGGCCGGACGGCCAGGTTGTGCCCGTGACCCTGCTCAAGGCGGGTCCGTGCGTGGTGGTGCAACGCAAAACGCCGACCAGCGACGGCTACGACGCGGTGCAGTTGGGGCTGGTGGAATTCGCGAAGAAGCCGAACAGGCCGGCGGCGGGGCACCTCAAGAAGTCCGGGGCGGAGGGCGTGAAGTGGATGCGCGAGTTCCGGCTGAAGTCGGGGATGGGCGACCCGAAGCCGGGCGATCGCGTGTTGGTGGACCAGTTCAAGCCGAAAGACAAGGTAGACGTCACCGGCGTGAGCAAAGGCCGCGGCTTCGCGGGCGTGGTGAAGCGCCATCATTTCGGCGGCGGCGATGCGACGCACGGATCGATGTTCCACCGCGCGCCGGGCTCGATCGGCGCGTCCAGCTATCCGTCGCGGGTTTTCCCGGGGACGAAGATGGGCGGCCAGATGGGCCACGCCCAGGTGACGGTGCGCAACCTCGAGGTGATCGAGGTGGACGCCGAGGACAACGTGCTGATGGTGAAGGGCGCGGTGCCCGGCCCGAACGGCGGATACGTGATCGTCCGCCCGGCGAAGAGGTAACGAGCCATGCCGAAAGTAGATGTTGTCGATCTGACGAACCAGAAAGTGGGCGAGGTGGAGTTGTCCGACGCGGTGTTCGCCGCCGAGGTCAACGAGCACCTGATCTACGAGAGCGTGCGGCAGCAGCTTGCGGCGCAGCGCAGCGGCACGGCGAAGACCAAGAACCGCTGGGAAGTGGCGGGCTCGGGCAAGAAGCTGTGGCGGCAGAAGGGAACGGGGCGGGCGCGCGTGGGCTCGATCCGCAGCCCGTTGTGGCGGCACGGCGGGACGACTCACGGACCCCAGCCGCGCGACTACTACTACCGTCTGAATCGCAAGGTTGTGCTGGGCGCACTGCGCTCGGCGCTGACGGCGAAGCTGCGCGACGGCGAGCTGAAGGTGGTGGACCATTTCGCGCTGGCCGACCACCGGACGAAGAACATGGTGGCGGCGCTCGAGGCGCTGGAGGCCAAGCGCTCGGTTCTGCTGGTGAGCACGGCCGATGCGAACCGCAACCTGGAGCTGGGCGCGCGCAACATTCAGGGCGTGAAGCTGGTGGCGACCAAGGACGTCACCACTTACGACCTGCTGGCGCACAAGCACGTGGTGTTGAGCGAGGCAGCCGCGAAGAAGCTGTCGGAGGCGCTTTCCCAATGAAGAGCTATGACGTGATTCTGCGCCCGATCGTGACCGAGAAGGGCGTGGCGGCGAAAGATGCGGCGCGGACGCTGCTGTTCCAGGTTCATCCGGAAGCGAACAAGACCGAGATCAAACAGGCCGTGGAGAGCCTGTTCAAGGTGAAGGTGGAGGAGGTCCGGACGGCTACGTTCGAGGGCAAGCTCCGCCGGAGGGGCCGTTACGCCGGCTACACGCCCGATTGGAAGAAGGCGTACGTGCGTCTGAAGGCGGGCCAGAAGATGCCCGAGTACGCGGAGATGTGAGGAAGAAGGCGAAACCCTATGCCGATCAAAAGCTTCAAACCGACGACGCCGACGCGGCGGTTCCAGACCGTGGTGACGACGGACCACCTGACGGACAAGAAGCCGGAAAAGAGTCTCACCGAAGGGCTGAGAAAGCAAGGCGGGCGGAACAACAAGGGGCGCGTGACGATCCGCTTCCGCGGCGGCGGGCACAAGCGCACCTACCGCATCATCGATTTCAAGCGCGACAAGCGCGGCGTGCCAGCCAGGGTGGTGTCAATCGAGTACGATCCCAACCGCACGGCGAACATCGCGTTGCTCAATTACGCCGACGGCGAGAAGCGCTACATTCTGGCGCCGGTGGGATTGGAAGTGGGCCGGACGGTGGTGAGCGGCGCGGACGCTGACATCCTGGTGGGCAATGCGCTGCCGCTCGAGAACATCCCGGCCGGCACGACGATTCACAACATCGAGCTGCGTCCGGGCAAGGGCGGGCAGATGGTGCGATCGGCCGGCGCGGCGGCGCAGTTGGTGTCGCGTGAAGCCGGCATCGCGCTGATCAAGCTGCCGTCGGGCGAAGTGCGCAAAGTGCAGTCGGTGTGTTACGCGACGATCGGCCAGGTGGGCAACGTCGACGCCGAGAACGTGAGCCTGGGCAAGGCGGGCCGGACGCGGTGGCTGGGCCGGCGCCCGCACAACCGGGGCGTGTCGATGAACCCGATCGATCACCCCCACGGGGGCGGCGAGGGCCGCACTTCGGGCGGGCGGCATCCGGTGACGCCGTGGGGCCAGCCGACGCGCGGCTTCAAGACGAGAAACAACAAGCGGACCGACAACATGATCGTGAACCGCCGGCCGACGCGGAACAAGTAGCGAGGGAGCGAGAAGGAATCCATGAGCCGATCACTGAAGAAAGGGCCGTTCACCGACGGCCACCTGCTGAAGAAGGTGGTGGAGCTGAACGCGAAGAGCGAGAAGAAAGTGATCCGGACGTGGTCGCGGCGCTCGACGATCCGGCCGGAATTCATCGGCCACACGGTCGCGGTTCACAACGGCAAGAAGTTCATTCCGGTGTACATCACGGAGAACATGGTGGGGCACAAGCTCGGCGAGTTCTCTCCGACGCGGACGTTCCGAGGACACGCGTCGAAGGCGGACAAGGCGGGGCGGCCGGCGTAGGCGAAAGGCGCGAAAGGAACCAGAGATGCTAGCGAAAGCGGAAGCCAGATACATTCGGGTGTCGCCGCAGAAGGCGCGGCTGGTGATCGACCTGATCCGCGGGCGGAAGGCGGGCGAGGCGATCAATGTGTTGCAGGCGACGAACAAGCGCATCGCGCCGGCGGTGGAGAAGGTGCTGCGCTCGGCGATCGCGAATGCGGAGAACAAGAGCACAGACGTGGACGTGGACAGCCTGGTGGTGGCCGAGGCCTATGTGAACGAAGGGCCGCGGCAGAAGAGAATCCGCCCGGCGCCGATGGGGCGGGCGTACCGCTACCAGCGGAGGACGGCGCACATCATCGTCAAGGTGAGCGACGGCCAGCCGGAAGAGAGCAAGGCCGAAGAGGCCGAGAAGGAATAAGCGAATGGGCCAGAAAGTTCATCCCTACGGTTTCCGGCTGGGCGTCAGCAAGAACTGGCGGTCGCGCTGGTTCGCCACGACCGACTACGCCAAGCTGCTGCATGAGGACCTGGAGCTGAAGAAGCTGCTGAAGGACCGCTTGAAGGCGGCGGGCGTGAGCGCGATCGAAGTGGAGCGGCCGGGCGGAGCGAAGATCCGCATCACGATCCACACATCGCGGCCCGGGCTGATCATCGGGCGCAAGGGCGCCGAGATCGAGAAGCTGAAGCAGGAACTGAGCCAGAAGACCAAGCGCGAGGTGATGATCGACATTCACGAAGTGTCGAAACCGGAGATGGACGCGCAGCTTGTGGCGGAATCCATCGCGCTGCAACTGGAGAAGCGCGTGGCGTTCCGCCGGGCGATGCGCAAGTCGGTGGAGAGCGCGCAGCGGTTCGGGTGCAAGGGGATCAAGGTGCGCGTGTCGGGCCGGCTGAACGGGGCCGAGATCGCGCGCAGCGAGTGGTATCTGCAAGGGCAGTTGCCGCTGCACACGCTGCGGGCGGACATCGATTACGGTTTCGCGCAGGCGTACACGACCTACGGCGTGATTGGGATCAAGTGCTGGGTGTATAAGGGCGAGGTGCCGACCGACGGCTTCTCGCGGAGAGCGGGCCGCAGCGACGAGCCGCGGCGGAATCCGCGCGGCGATCGCGATCGCGATCGCGGCGAGCGGCGCGAGCGGCGTCCCGCGGCGCAGAGCGCCCCGCCGGCGGCCGCCGGTCCGCTGCAACAGCCCGCGCCGCCCGCGGAAGCGGGCCCGGCAGTGGTGTTGCCGCCGCTGGGAGCGCAGCCGGCGCAGCCGTCCTGGAAGGCCGAGCAGCCGGCGGAGGGCGCGGCGGGCGGTCAGACGCCGGCGTCGGAATAGGTTCGCAAGAAGAGATTGAAGGGGGTTTGACAGCCCATGTTGATGCCGAAGAAGGTCAAGTACAGGAAGCAGCAGCGCGGACGCCGCACGGGCCTTGCGTGGCGCGGTTCGACGCTCTCTTTCGGCGACTACGGTTTGAAGGCGCTGACGACCGGGTGGGTGACGGACCGCCAGATCGAGGCGGCGCGCATCGCCATGACGCGCTTCATCAAGCGCGGCGGCAAGGTGTGGATCCGCATTTTTCCGGACAAGCCGATCACGAAGAAGCCCGCCGAGACCCGAATGGGCAAGGGCAAGGGCGCGCCGGAGCAGTGGGTGGCGGTGATCCGGCCCGGCAAGGTGATGTTCGAAATGGAAGGCGTCCCGCAGGCGACGGCGGCCGAGGCGATGCGGCTGGCGGCGATGAAGCTGCCCGTGCGCAGCAAGCTGGTGACGCGGCAGGAGTCAGCCGGCTGAGCCCGGGGAAGGAACGAGCGCGATGAAAGCGGAGAAGATTCGAGAGTTGGACGACAAGGAACTGGCGGTCCAGGCCAAAGAGACGGACGACGAGATCTTCCGGATCAAGTTCCAGATGGCTATGGGACAGATGGAAGGCTTGAAGAAGTACCGCGTGTTAAAGAAGGACCGCGCGCGCCTGCTGACGGTGCAGCGCGAGCGCGAGCTGGCCGCCGCGAAGGAGGCCAGGTAAGCCATGGCCGAGCAGAAGAAGCCGAACAAGCAGGAGAAGGTGGGCGAGGTGGTGTCCGCCAAGATGGCGAAGACCATCGTCGTCCAGGTGACGCGCCGAGTGCCGCATCCGCTCTATAAGCGGATCGTGACCAAGCGGGCGAAGTTCTACGCGCACGACGAGAAGGGCCTGGCCAAGGTCGGCGACGTGGTGCGGATTGTGGAGAGCCGCCCGCTGAGCAAGCTGAAGCGCTGGACGCTCGGCGAAGTGGTGCGCAGGTCGGTGTCGGCGGATGCCGGCGTGGCGGCGGAATAGAGAAGCAGGGATTTTTTCGAGCAAGAGGGTAACGCCATGATCGGAATGAGAACGATCCTTGAGGTCGCCGACAACAGCGGCGCGCGGAAGCTCCAGTGCATTATGCCGCGAGGCGGCGACAAGGGGCTGCAAGCGGGCCTGGGCGACGTGGTTACGGCCAGCGTCAAAGAGGCGGCGCCCGACTCGACGATCAAGAAGGGCAAGGTGGTGCGCTGCGTCATCGTCCGGATGCGCAAGGAGACGCGGAGGAAAGACGGGACCTACATCCGGTTCGATTCCAACGCCGCGGTGCTGGTGAACGAGCTGGGCGAACCGGTGGGCACGCGCGTGTTCGGGCCGGTGGCGCGCGAGCTGCGCGACAAGCGCTTCATGAAGATCGTATCGCTCGCTCCGGAGGTGATCTGAAATGGCGGGACGGCTGGCGAACAGGCACAACGAGAAGAAAGCCGCGGTCCGCACCCGGATCCGCAAGGAAGACGTGGTCAAGGTGATTGCGGGACGCGACAAAGGCAAGACGGGACGCGTTTTGCAGGTAGACCGCGACAAAGGGCGGCTTCTGGTGGAAGGCGTGAATATGGTGAAGAAGCACGTCAAGCCGATTCCGCAGCGGGGCATCAAGGGCGGCATCGCCGAGCGCGAGAGCACGATCCACGTTTCCAACGTGATGCTTCTGACCTCGGAGGGCAAGACGACGCGAATCGGGATCAGGGAAGAGACGGTGGGCGGCAAGACGCGCCGCGTGCGGGTCGCGCGGCGGGGCGGCGAGGTTCTGGACAAGAAGTAAGCGCGCCTGCCGCATGGTGAATGCCAGTAGAGAGTGAATGACATGAAGGCCAGACTGAGAGAGCTTTACGTGAAGAAGGTCGTGCCGGCGCTCCAGAAGGAGTTCGGATACACGAACGTGATGGCCGTGCCGAAGGTCGACAAGATCACGGTGAACATCGGCCTGGGCGAGGCGACGCAGAATCCGAAGCTGCTGGACGGCGCGGTGCAGGAGCTGGCCACGATCACGGGCCAGCGCCCGGTGGTGACGAAGGCGAAGAAGTCGATCGCGGCCTTCAAGCTGCGCGAGGGGATGTCGATCGGCTGCATGGTGACGCTGCGGGGCGACCGGATGTACGAGTTTCTGGACCGCCTGATGAACGTGGCGCTGCCGCGCGTGCGCGACTTCCGCGGGGTTTCCACGCGGAGCTTCGACGGGCGGGGCAACTACACGCTCGGGGTGAAAGACCAGTTGATCTTTCCCGAGGTGGACTACAACAAGGTGGAAAAGCTGAAGGGGATGAACATCTGCATCACCACGACGGCGCGGAACGACGCCGAGGCGCTGGCGCTGCTGAAGCAAATGGGCATGCCGTTCCGGCAGAACTGAGCGAGAGGTTGAGAAGAGGCTGACACACGATGGCCACCACGGCAAAAATCGCGAAGGATCTCAAGAAGCCGAAATACGCCGTCCGGCACCGGAACCGCTGCAAGCGGTGCGGCCGCCCGCGGGGTTACATGAGGAAGTTCGAACTGTGCCGCATCTGTTTCCGGCAGCTCTCGCTTTCGGGCGAAGTTCCCGGCGTGGTGAAGTCGAGCTGGTAGAAGGGCGCGCAAGAGAGGCAAGGATCGGAAAGAGGCAACCATGATTTCAGACCCCATCGCCGACATGCTCACGCGCATCCGTAACGCGATCGCGGCGAAGCACCCGAAGGTGGACGTGCCGGCGTCGAAACTGAAGACGGAGATTGCGCGGATTCTGAAGGACGAGGGCTACATCCAGAACTACAAGATTGTGGATGAAGGCAATCACAAGGCGATCCGCGTGTATTTGAAGTACACGACCGCCAACGCGGCGGTGATCTCGCACATGGAGCGCGTGTCGCGGCCGGGGTGCCGCGTGTACGTGGGCTCGAAAGAGATCCCGAAGGTGCTGGGCGGTCTGGGGATCAACATCCTGACGACGCCGCGCGGCGTGATGACGGGCAAGTCGGCGCGCAAGGAAGGCATCGGCGGCGAGGTGTTGTGCCAGGTTTGGTGATGAGGATCGGGCCGCGCGCCGGCGCGGCCTGTTGACGAAGGTCTGGAAATCGCACAGGCAGGACCTGGAAAGCGGACTGGAGTAAGAGATGTCGAGAGTCGGAAAGAAGCCGATCCCGCTGCCGAAAGGCGTGAAGGTGAGCATCGGCGATCAACTGGTGGTGGAAGGCCCGAGGGGCAAGCAGGCGGTGCCGATCCCGGAAGGAATCCGCATCGAGAAGACGGACTCCATCCTGGAAGTGAAGCGCGAGAGCGACAAGCACGCGGCGCTGCACGGGCTGACGCGGGCGCTGGCGGCGAACGCGGTGACGGGCGTGAGCAGCGGTTTCGTTCGCGAGATGGACATCGTGGGCATCGGCTACCGCGCCGAGGTGAAAGGGCAGTTCATCACCTTCACAGTGGGTTATTCACACCCGATCGAGTTTGTCCTGCCGGAAGGGATCGAGTGCAAGATCGAGAAGATGACGCACCTGGTTCTGAGCGGAAGCGACAAGCAGGCGCTGGGCCAGGTGGCGGCGAACATCCGCGCCCTGCGTCCGCCGGAGCCTTACAAGCAGAAAGGCATCCGCTACACCGGCGAGGCGGTGCGCAAGAAGGTCGGCAAGTCCGGCGCGGGCGCCAAATAAGGGAGCGGGAGGACGGTAGAGAGCAATGAAGCGCGCAATCGACAAAGACGCACGGCGGCGGCGGATTCACACCCGCATCCGCGAGCGGGTGCTGGGGACTCCCGAGCGCCCGCGTCTGGCGGTGTTCCGCAGCCTGAAGCACATCTACGCGCAAGTGATCGACGACCGCGGCGGCCGGACCCTGGTGGCGGCATCCACCAACGAAAAGCACGCCGCGGCGAAGGGCGGCAACCTGGCCGGAGCGCGCGAGATCGGCAAGCTGGTGGCCGAGCGCGCGAAGGCCGCGGGCATCACCAAGGTCGTATTCGACCGCGGCGGGTTTCTGTATCACGGCCGGGTGAAGGCCCTGGCGGAAGCCGCGCGCGAAGCCGGATTGGAGTTCTAAGAGCATGGCGACCGTTCAAGTGAATCGCATCGATCCGAAATCGCTCAACCTCAAAGAGCAGGTCGTGTCGATCAACCGCGTGACCAAGGTGGTCAAGGGCGGCAAGAACCTCAGCTTTTCCGCGCTGGTGATCGTGGGCGACCCCGAGCAAAAGGTGGTCGGCTTCGGAACCGGCAAGGCGAAGGAAGTTCCGTCGGCGATCAAGAAGGGCATCGAGGCCGCCAAGAAGAACCTGCGGAAGGTGAACACGCTGGGCTCGACGATTCCGCACCAGGTGCGGGGGCGTTTCGGGTCCGGCATCGTGGTGCTGAAGCCGGCGCCGGAAGGCACGGGCGTGATCGCGGGCGGCACGGTCCGCGCGGTGATCGCGTCGGCCGGAATCAGCAACGTGGTGACGAAGTCGATCGGGACGACCAACCCGCACAACGTGGTGAAGGCGACCATCGACGCGCTGGTTCAGCTTCGCGACAAGAACGCGGTGGCGGACCTGCGCGGACTGGCAGTGGAGAACCTGTAGAGCAATGGCCGAAGCAACCGTCAAGATCAAGCTGATTGCCAGCCCGATCGGCTCCCCGGAGAAGCTGAAGAAGGTGGTCCGGGGCCTCAGGCTGAAGAAGATCAACCAGGTGGTGGAGAAGCCCGACACGCCGGGTTTCCGCGGCATGGTCAAGAAAGCGCCCCACCTGTTGCGGATCGTGGACTGAGCGCCGCGCGTTGAGCGAGAAATAGAGGAGAGTCATGGACCTCAGCAATTTGAAACCGCCGGCCGGCCAGGTGAAAGCACAGCGCCGCGTGGGCCGGGGCATGGGATCGGGACGAGGCAAGTACTCGGGCCGAGGGCAGAAGGGCCAGAAGTCGATCAGCGGCTTCTCGCTGATGCGGGGCTTCGAGGGCGGCCAGATGCCGCTGCACCGCCGGTTGCCGAAGCGCGGCTTCTCGAACGAGCCGTTTAAGAAGCGGTTCGCGATCGTCAACGTTTCGACGCTCGAGAAGCTCGAGGGCGATTCGTTCTCGCCGGCGCGGCTGGCCGAGCTCGGCGTCGTCAAGAAGCTGGGCGACGGACTGAAGGTGCTCGGCAACGGCGAGCTGACCCGCAAGATTCACGTCGAGGCGCATCTGTTTTCGAAGTCGGCCGAGGAGAAGATCAAAGCGGCCGGCGGAACGACGGCGATCGCCGAGAGCCGGAAGACGGCGAAAGAGTAGCGGGGCGCAAGCCGCGCGACAGGGTGTTGTGACAGGCAGGTCATGAACAAGTTCTTCGAAGCACTGGCCAATGTATTCCGGATTCCGGATCTCCGGCAGCGTGTTCTGTTCACGCTCGGGCTGCTGGCCGTCTACCGTCTTGGCGCGGCGGTGCCGATCCCGGGCGTGGACGCGCTGAAGTTCGAGGAGTTCATCGGGCGCCAGCAGGGGACGTTTTTCGGCTTTCTCGACCTGTTCAGCGGCGGGCAGTTCCGGCGGCTGACGGTGTTTGCGCTGGGCATCATGCCGTACATCACGGCGTCGATCGTGCTCCAGTTGCTCACCGTGGTGGTGCCGACGCTCGAGAAATTGCAGAAGGAAGGCGAGCTGGGCCGGCGCAAGATCACGCAGTGGACGCGCTATCTGACCGTCGGGCTGTCGCTGATGCAATCGATGTTCATCGGCACGGCGCTGCAAAGTCAGGGCGATTTTGTGCTCTATCCGGGCTTTGGGTTCGTTTTGCAGACGATGCTCACGCTGACGACGGGCACGGCCTTCATCATGTGGCTCGGCGAGCAGATCACCGAGCGCGGCATCGGCAACGGGATGTCGCTGATCATCTTCGCCGGCATCGTGGCCGGCCTTCCGGCCGCGATCAATAACATCTACGTCAACACTTTTGTCACCGGCCAGTGGAATCCCTTCCAGATGATCATCATCCTGATCATCATGGCGCTGGTGGTGGCGTTCATCGTGCTGGTGGAGCGCGGCGAGCGCCGCATCCCGGTGCAGTACGCCAAGCG
>CAYYNC010000107.1:0-10637 GCA_964472745.1 uncultured Solibacteraceae bacterium | reverse complement strand
GTATCAATCGCACCTTTGCGACCCGGCCGGGTGATTCAATTGTGCCATCAATGGCTTAGCTCCGCAAGCGCCCTGTGCCGGAATTGCTAAGTTGTTGATCGCCCCCGGCTTGCGCCAAGGGCCACGAGTTTCGCAAACCGGCCGGTTCAGCCGCGTCGAAACCGCCGGTTGAACGAGGGTTAGCATAGTCAAGTTCCACGAAATCAACCACTTGTCCATCAGATAGCGCTTCGCAAACCGGATCGCGATTCTTCGTCATGGGGAGGTTTGCGAAATCCGGGCCTCCGGCCAGGTCCCAAACCCTTGATTCCATTGGCCCGGTTGCAGCGCGAATCGCGCCCATCTTCGCAAACCTCGGAAAGAACGGCCATGGAGGGCGGTTTGCGTAAAAACGAGGCTTTGGGACGATCCTGCCATCGGCCGCGTAAGGGGCTGGAAAATGTTTGAGTTGCGCCGAATGAGCGCAAGGCCCCAAGTTTCGCAAACCGGAAAGGACCGAAACGGCCGGCCGAGGGTCTGGGAGCAGGACGAGAACCGGGCAGGATTCACACGCCCTCCAGATCGCCGGACTCGTGACCGAGATTCTCGGCCCGGAAATAGCAGGCATCGCAAAGAGGGTAGATATGGAGCCGGTCGCAACGGCGGTCGATAAGGCGCTCCAGGCGCGCGCGGAGCTTCCACAGGCGGGCAGCGTCGAGCTCACACTCGAAGACGCTGAACTGCACACGAAGGCCGAAGTCCTTCAACGTGGACATCACCTTGTTGCGGCGGCGGTCGCTTTCGATGTCGTAGGCGATTACAAAATGCATCGCAAGGGATATCATGGCGCAGATGACGCAGTTTTTGGAAGAGATCACCTACCGGGAAGCATGGATCGAGCTGGAAGCGGCGGAGGCCGGGGACCTGCCGCCGTATCTGGGCTCGAGTCTCAGGGGGGCTGTGGGGCGCCTGATGCGGCCGGCGCTGTGCGAGGCGGCGCAGTGCGGGGACACCTGCCAGCGGCCGGACACCTGCAAGTACTTTGCGATCTTCGAGCGGTCGCGAACCTCGAGCGGGGCCAATGCGCCGAAGCCCTTGATCGTGGAGGCGCCGCTGACGGAGGCGCTGGAGGAGATCGCCATGGGGGGACCCGTGCACCCGCCCTATCGCAGCGGTCCTTCGCTGCGCGGGGAGCGCACGCCGACACTGGAAAACGATCACCTTCTCAGGGTGCAGAGAGGGGCGCTGCTGCGGCCGGGACTCCGCTTGGTCGGCCCGCTGTCGATCACACTGGCCGGCATCGTCGCTGCGATCGCACGCTACGGCCTGCAACTGGGGGGAGTGCGCTTCCGGCTGCGCGGCGCGCGCGACGCTGCGGGGCGGGCGTTATACGACAGCCGGCTGCCGCGGATTCCGGCGCAACAGCCCGGGCTGGCCAGGCTGCCGTGCGAACAGGAGCGGGCCAGGGTGGTCCGGATCGCATTCCTGACACCGGCGCTGGTCAACCTGGGCCAGGGGATCACCTTCAACCCAAGCGATCTGGCGGCCTGCTTTTTTGAACACTGCCTGGCGCGGGCGGTGCAAGTCTACAACTGCCTCACCGGCCGGCCAAGGCTGCCCTGGGTGGAGGCTCCGAAGCTGAACTACGAACTGGCAGGGCGCCGGCTTTTCCGCTACCGCCTGCCGAGGTACACATTCCGGCAGGAGAAACGGCTGGAATTCGACGGCGTGGTGGGTTATATCGATCTGGCAGGGGAGCTCGACCCGGGGATGCCGTTCGCGCGGGCGGCCGAGGTGCTGCATTTCGGGCAGAAGGCGACCTTCGGGCTGGGGAAGGTCCGGGTGCTGGTGCTGGATTGAGGCGGCCTATCTGAGCAACTGGCCGGGGCGGACCGCAGGATCGTGGGAGATGGCGACGACGAAGCCTTCGAGCTTGGGATCGTAACAGGCGACATAGCCGTACAGGTGGGCGACGGCGTGGGCGAGCGCCATGGCGACCGGGAGACTCGCCGGGCCGGTGAAGCGGATGCCGCGGCCGCCTTTGAGGTTCAGGGCGCCGAGGGCGGCGACGGCTGCGGGGACGAGGAGGGTGTTGGCGGCCGGATCGCCGAAGCCGATCTGGAGGGTGATCACCCCGCCGGCTTGATCGAGGATGGTGACGTGGAAGTGCTGGAGCATGGCCTTTGGATATGACAGCGGCTGGACCCTTTTCAGGTCCAGACGGGCACGAACTTCTTCATTGTCATGTCCCATGAGGAGATCCGCTTCACCCCGGCGTTGTGTAGCCAGCGGGCGTAAACGCCGAACAGCCACAAAGGCGAGGGACCGCTGAGGCCGACAGCCTGGGGGACTTGAACCGGGAGCGCCCACGGCGCGGCGGCGAGCTTCTGGGCCACGGCGGGGGGCAGGTACTTGCCGGTGGCGGTGTGGTTGAAGGTGAGGCGATGCATGCCGTCCGGCAGCCTGTCCCAACACAGAGCCAGTACATTGGGAGGGAATTCTCCCGGCTGCGGCGAGCAGGGAATCTCGACGAGCACCTGCGGCTGGCGCGGGTCGAAGAAGAACACGCGCGCGGCGCGGTCTTTGCGGAGCGCACAGCGGAGGGCGGACAGGTAGGCCCAAACGGGAGCGCGGCCGCCGATTACGATGGGGTTGCCGGATGCGGCCTGCCGCCCGATGGCGGCCCCGCAGCCGCCGGCGTCGCGCATCATCTCTTCTGTCCAGCGCTCAGGGCGCCAGAGCGAGATGTAAGGCGCTTGGCCAGCCGGACGACTGAGCTTGACGAGCCGGGCGACCAACTCATCGAGGACGGGATTGTTGACGTCATCGCCGGGCTGAGCGCAAAAACGGAATGTCGCTTTGAGGCGCGGGGCGAGAGAAGGTGAGGGGGACCCCAAAGACTGGAGAGTTTTCGCCCGTTCCTTAAGTGGATCGCGGCGGGTTCGCAGGGCGGTCTTGCTACCGCCCTGTCAGTCCGGACCTCGCCAGGCGCCCGGGTCGCATCCCTGCGTTGCCCTGTCCTCCTGCGAGGCTCCTCGATTGTCCGGCGGCCCGAATGCTTCCTCAACAGCGAAGCAATCAGTCTGGCCGAAAGCGCTACATCCCGGGGTTTGGGGCGGAGCCCCAATTTCGGGCAACCACCGGCTGCATGCCGCGCGAAGCGAACACCTCGGCCGGCCTCCGGCAGCCGAGCGCCTGGTGCCGCCGGCTGTGGCTGTAGAACCGGAAACAATTCTCCAGCGCCATCCACAGCTCATGCCCGTCGGCGAAGTCCCCCGGCTCGATCAGCTCCTACTTCACCGAGCGCCACAAGCGCTCGAAAACATTGTCCAGCCAGCGGCCGCGGCCGTCCATACTGATCCGGATCTGGCGCTGCTGCACGGCGCCGGTGAAATCGGCCGCAGTGAATTGCCAGCCCTGGCCGGTGTTGAAACTCTCCGGCGCGCCCTGGCGCAGGGCGGCTGCCAATGCCCCCAGGCAGAAGCCGGTGTCCAGGGTCGCCGACAACTCCCAACTCAGCACGTAGCGGCTGAACCGGTCCATCACCGCCTCCAGGTAGAGAAAGCCCCGGCGCATCGGCACAGAGGTGATGTCGCGCGCCCAGACCTGGTTGGGCCGCTCGATCGCCACATCGCGCAGCAAGCAAGGACGGATCTCGCGACAGGGCCGCGGCCGGCTGAGCCGCGGCTTCCACCACAGCGCCTCGATGCCGGCCAGGCGCATCAGCCGCTGCATCGGCTTGCGGTTCACGCCGAGCATCGCCGCCGTGCGGCGGCTGCCGAAGAACGGCCGTTCCATGTAGAGTTCGTCCAGCCGGCGCGGCAGCGCCAGCGTTTCCCCGCTTTCCGCCCGTGGCTGGGAGTAGTAGCTGGAGCGGGACAGCCCCGGCAACCGGCACTGGCTCTGGATGCTGAGCTGGGGATGGAACGGATCGGCCCACCGGCGTTTGTCCTTAATCCTGCCAGCCGACTCTTTTGAGACAGTCGAGCTCCACTTTCAGCCTCCCGATCTGCTGGTAGAGGGCGTCCTTCTCGGGGCCGGAATGCTGGCGCGCAGCCTGAGCGCCGGCCAAGATCGCCGGCAGCCGCTCCGGCGCCTGCGCTTCCAGTTGGCGACCAGATTGGGATGCACGTCAAAGATTTTCGCGATCTCCGCGGTTGTCCCAACGCCGCGGATCGCCACCACGGCGGCCTTCGCCTTCAGGCTCGGCTGGTGAGTCTTGCGGGTTTTCGGCATTGCTTCTGTCCATTTTCCATGCCGCAGATCCACCGAACGGGGCTGTCCAGAACACGGGGTCCACTTCTGTGTGCACGACTCGCGCACCCTACATGCGTGAAGAACATCACTCTTAGTGCTGACGAAGCGCTCATCGAGGGCGCGCGCCGGAGGGCGGAAGCCGAGAACACGAGCCTCAATAATGTCTTTCGGGAATGGCTCGCCCGATACGCGGAGCGACCGCGTTTGCCGCCCGAAGACGTCCGGCGCGCAGCGGAGGCCGCCGGCCAGTTCCGAGCCGGGCGCCGTTTCACACGCGAGGAGCGCAATGAGCGGCAGGTTCTTCCTCGACACCAACCTACTGGTGTACGCGATTGATCCAACCGACCCTGGGAGATAATCCGCGGCACAGAAGTGGATTGCGACGGCCCACGAAACGGGCGATGGATGTCTGAGCGATGGAGTGGTGCAGGAATGGTTCAACGTCGTGTTGCGCAAAGCGGCGGTCCCGCTCAGCGCGGAGGAAGCAACTTCGATCTACCGAAAGCTGATCGAACGTCTTTGGCGTGTCCAATCCAGCCGCGAACTGCTCGATACCGCGCTGGAGCTTCACCGCCACGATTCCTTGTCGTGGTGGGATGCACCGATCGTCAGCGCCGCAATCCGGGGCGGCTGCGACAGGCTGCTCAGCGAAGACCTGCAACACGGCCGGAAGGTTCGCGATGTGAGCATCGCGGACCCTTTCCGCGCCAAGGAGCCCCAAGCGCGAACGTCAGGTTGAAGCGGATATGAACCGTCAGCGATACGCTTCGCGGCGGTTGCGAGCGCCGGTCATCCCGATGGTGTTCGCGCCTTTGGGATCGAAAGACACGCAAGAGCCGCCAGAGCGGAGCCGGAAGCCGGGGCGTGGCAGCTTGAGTTGTTTCAGCTCGCCGGTGCGGCTGGCCAAATAACGATCATTCCAATCGAGGATCCGCATTGCCGCAGTTCGATCGATCGGCGGGAGTTCAGTCCGGGCATCCGCCGCCCAGATGACGGCGATTCGTTCGGGCGTGACGGCTGCGCTGACCAGCCTGGCCCAAATCGCTGCAAGATTTCTTCGTGCGGGATTCCCTCGCCGCGAGCGAGCGCCGCGCGAGCTCGATCGAGGGCCGCAGCCGCGGCGGGAGCGATCTCTTCCTCTGCCACAGGCGCCAGGGCCGAGGAGCGCGCGAGCGGTTCAACCATTATTTCGGGCAAAGTCCTTCTGGCATTCAGTTTTTCGCCAGGGAGCAGGTCGAGCAACGTGTGGGCCCGCCGGCGTTCCTGGTTGAGATCCGGTTCCATCACTTGCCTCGCTTTGCTACAGTTATGGGCGCCATCCCGGCGAGCGCGAAGCTGCGATGAAAGTCTATCAGCGGCGGCCAGCCGCGCCAATGCAATCCTCCCGGAATGTGCGAAGCGGGCCTGAAGACGGCAGTGCAGAGGAAAGGTTTCCGGCGCGGCAGGGCGTGGACGCACATCCTAATGCGTATGGACGACAAGAGTTCGGAACGAATCCAGATCGTGGCCATCGCGGGCGCGGTGAGGCCAGGGAGTTACACGCTGAAGGCGCTGCGGCTGGTGGTGGATGAGCTCGAGCGGCAGGAGGGCGTTGGGGTGGAGCTGATCGATCCGGCGGGATTGCAGTTGCCGCCGCCGGGGGTGAATCTCGAGCTGCCGGATTCGAAGGGGCTGCGGGAGAAGGTGAGGCGCGCGACCGGCGTAGTCCTGGCCACGCCCGAGTATCACGGGTCGTTTTCGAGCGTGATCAAGCTGGTGATCGAGAATCTGGGGTTCCCTTCGGTGCTGGCGGGAAAACCGGTGGCGCTGGTGGGGGTGGCGCAGGGGCAGATCGGGGCGATCAAGTCGCTGGAGTCGCTGGCCGGGGTGTGCCTGCATGTGGGGGCGATCGTTTTGCCGGGCGCTGTTTCGGTGGCCAACGTTCAGAAGGTCTTCGATGAGGAGGGGCGATGTTTGGACGGGGCGGTTGAGAAGCGGATCCGGCGGGCCGGCTTGAGTTTGCTGGATTACATCCGGGGCGCGATCTGCCCGCGGATTGCGCTGGAGGCGATCGTGCGGGGCGCGGGGGGGCCAGCATAGAGGGGGGCGAGGAGGCGCAAGCTCGACAACGCGCGGGCGTGGGGTGGCCTTTGTTGCCGCGGCTTCGGATTCCGCGGAGGAGGCCTTCGCCCGAGTGAGGTTCTAACCGCAGGCAGCGAAGCGCGGCTGGAGGGACTTCACGAGGTCGAGAGTGCAGACCTGGCCGATCGTCACTTCGCCCGGGCGCAAGGTATTCGCGGTGTTCATTCAGGCTGGTACGAGAAGGTTCTATCGCCAAAAAAGCATCGAGTCCCATGGGGCCGAGTGCAAGCTTGCCATTGCGCTCGTGCGCCAGGGTCCAGGAGGGACATGCAATGTCCCCGAGCGCGGCGAAGGGCAGGCGTTGTCGGCTTGCGCACGCTGCCTGCGGCGGAGGTCAAGCGCCTTTCTCGGAGCCCGGTTCACCCTCACCTGGGTTTAGACTTGCAGCGGGCGCTACCGGGGCATCCAAGCCTTTGAGAGTGGAGTCCGTCACTGTATTCAAGATTGGCTGCACGACGGGAACAACGCCGGTAAAGGGGTTCATGGTCGCCCTGGAAAGATCGACGTGCTTGAGAATCTCGATCAGGCCGACCTTCTCCGGACCGATGACGCTCGCCAAACCGCGGAGTGCAATGACCTGGGCCTCGGTCAGCGCCTTGGATTGGTAGGGTTCCAGGAAGGCGACGCGCACCGCTTCCAGTTTCTCCTGATAGACGGGCGGGAGGATCAACTCCTGCACTTCGAGGCGCTCGATCTGAATGCCGTAGGCAGTGGTTTTCTCGCTGAGCTGGGCGCGCGCGGTGAGCAGAACGTCGGAGAACTGAGGGACTTCGCTTGATCGTTCATTCGCCACTTGGATATAGGTCTGCACATATGGCGAAATGAGCCTCTCGGCTGGGAGCATGTTCACCTGTTCCCTCAGCGTGCTGGCGGCGAAGCGCTCGATCCAGACTTCAGCGGCTTCGGTGAGTTCGTCGGTGCGATGTTCTGAGCCGAGGTGGTAGTCCGCTGCGATCGCCGAGACGTGCCTTCCGGGATCGACAATCTTCCACCAGATCCCAAATGCCAGACTGACTTGCAGGCCGTCGCTGGTGAGGATCGGGCCGCTACGCCACATCGACATCCGCGTTTTGTAAGTGATGCGGCCCTTGTATTCCTGCCCTCTCCACGCGGAGATCGAGGTCATTCCGCCGCCCGGGTCGCCCATCGGAGTGAGCCGTTTGTTTTGGAGGATGACAACCGTTTCACCCGGCTCCCAGAGGATCAATTCCGCAAGTCCTCCCCAATAAGGGACTCTTTTCTTGCCCGTTCGGAAAGCATGTACTTTGGCACGCGCGTAACTCAGAAACACCCAGGCCACGACCAGGGCGCCCAAACCCACGAAGACGAGCGGTCCATAGGTCCACATCAGGTTTCTCCATCGCTCTTTAACGGCTTTCTGTTCGGCGGCGGCGCGATCACGACGCACCTGTTCCATCAGCGTCTCTCTCTGGGCTAAGATATTCCGCAACTTAATTGCGTAGTTCAGGCTGGAGTCCTTGTCGATGCCGGCCAAGATATTCGCGAGCCTGCCGGCTTCCTCGAACCGGATCAAGGCGATCTTAGTGGATAAGCTGTCCTTGGTCTCAGGATCGAGCTGTGAATCGCGGATCAACTGGACCAGGTTGGGGTATCCCATCCGGACCTCAGGATCCCATCCGTGGTCAACGGCAGCGGCGCGTTGAAGGTTCAAGCCCTCTTCTTCAAAGACCTGGTTGATGCGGGCAACCACCGCAGCCTCGGCCGGCGTGTCCGGCTCGCCCGCGATCGCGCGCCAGCGCCCCCGCACGTCGTCCACCTGTCGAGCGCGCAGCCTCTCGATAGACTCCAACCTATCCATGGAGGCCAGACTCCGCTGGGCATCACAGTAAGAAATCCTGTCGCGCAGAATCCGCTCGCGAGACATTCGCTGTTCCACATCGGCGAAGTACTGGGCGAGCGAGTCGATTGTTCCTTCTGCCTCCGCAAGCTGCTCGAGGTTTGTGACAGACCTGAATGGTGAATTCTGGACCACTTCTTCGCGCTCTTGGGCAAGCCGCCTGAGTTCCTGCCGCAGGAACTGGCACTTGGGATTGGAGGAGCTCGACCGTCTGGCGGTTGAAGCAGTTGTCTGGCCCAGGCATGGCCACAGGATGCAGGTCAGCAGGCACACACCAATCGCGGAGACTGCGGGAAGACAGCCCGGCATCATACTTCGTTTCAGCCTAGAGCCAGTTTACACCTGTTAATTCAAACGTGAGCCGCCGAGCCTTCAGTTAAGCAGGGGAAAACGTCAGACGAGAGGTTTTGGCATGGTTGATGTCACCTGGGTCCAAATCGCTTCGGTGGACGGGACAGACGTGGAGCAAGCGTTCGAGGAGAGGTGAACGGGCGGCGCAGGCTTCCAACTCGCTTGTTTGCGGCATGATTTGGCAACAGGAGAACATTGCAGCCGGTTGAGGAGCGGTTGCGATCCAGAGACATGGGCCATCCGCCTTGGGGCGAGTCCAATACGAACGGCTCACAGGGACGAAGCGATGGAAGTAGCGATGCTGCTGGAGAAGTGGCGGAGAGGGGACGCGAGCGCGGCGGGGGAGGTTCTTCCGCTGGTGTGCGGAGAGCTGCGCAAGATCGCGGCGGCGCTGATGAGGAGGGAGGCTCGGGAGCACACGCTCCAGCCGGCGGCGCTGGTCAACGAGCTGTTTCCGCGGCTGGCGGGGACAAACGAAAAGACTGGAAGGACCGGACGCATTTTCCGGCGGTGGCGGCGCGGGCGATGCGGCAGGTGCTGGTGGATCACGCGCGGCGGACCCTGCGGGCCAAGCGCGGCGGGGGCAGGAGTCAGGTGGAGCCGCCGGACGAAGCGGCGGCGCAGACGATCGCGCCGGACGAGGTCCTCCACTGGAACGAGATGGCTGGAGCAGTTGGAGCGGATGGACGCACGCAGCGCGCGGATTGTCGAACTGCGCTGGTTCACGGGGCTGGAGGCGGCGGAGATCGCCGAGGCGCCGGGCATTTCGGAGAAGACGGTGAAGCGCGACCGGGCGGTGACCCGCGCGTGGCTGAAAGCGCGCGTGAAGGGTCGAGGGACGATGAATGAATCCGCGGGAATGGAAGAGGCTGAAGGATCCGTTTTACAAGGCGCTGGGCGCGAGTGAGAGCGGGCGCAGGGATTTGTCGGCCGGGCTGCGCGCGAGCGAGCCCGAGCTGGCGGGCTACCTGGAGAGGATGCCGGCGGAGCACGAGAGCCCATCGATGGACCTGACGATGGCTCCGTTCGGAGGGGAGTCCGGCCGGGAGAAGCCGCGGTTCGCGGCGGGGGATGTGGCGGCGCGACGGTTCAGGGTTTTGCGTTTCATCGGCCGGGGGGATGGGTGAGGTCTGCGAGACCGAGGACAGCCACTGGAGGCAGACTGCCGGGCTGAAGACGATCCGCACGGGGGTCGGGGAGCGCGAAGCGGTGAGCGAGGGATTCCGGCGCGAGATCCAGATGGCGCGGCGGGTGACGCATCCGAATGTCTGCCGAATTCACGACATCGCCGGGCACCGGCCGGAAGAGGGGGGCGCGCCTTTGCTGCTGCTGACGATGGAGCTCCTGCGCGGGCGGAGGCTGCGCGCGCGGATGAGAGAAGAAGGCCCGCAGCCGGCGGAGCGTGCGCTGGCGGTGATCGAGCAACAGGCGCAAGGGCTGGCGGCGGCGCAGGCGGCCGGGGTGGTGCACGGCGAGTTCAAGCCGGGCAACGTGACGATGGTCCCGCTGAGCGGCGGCGTGGCGAAGGCTGTGCCGGGGTTGACGCGGGGACAGGCGAAGGAGTGTGGGCGCTGGAGAACTTCCACGAGCGACTCCGCGCGGCAGGATTTGCCGTTTCCAGTTTCAGAGGGGCCTGAAAGACGGCTTCCTTGAGTTCGAAACAGGAAGGACAATCGGCATGAAATTGCGAATCAGTCTGATGCTTGCGCCGTGGACCGTCGCCGCGATGGCTGCTAAGTCCCAAGCTGCCCGCGTGATCCGGCAACGGCGCCTGCGGCGGCGGGGGAGTCCCAGAGGCGACTCCGGCGGCGACGCCGGCGTGGCAGTCGTACTTGCGCGGGTTCAGCTTTCCCTGCTCCGCCCTGAACGAGAGTGGAACGTATATCAACGCTGCCGCCAGTCAACTTCAGCGCCCCGGACAGGCGATGGCCCGGAGGAGGCGTGAGGCAGGCGCCTATGACGCCAGCTTGCAACAGCGGCGATCCGGACTTTCCGTTGCACCCGAACACAAACACCCCCTGTACTACTAACCCTTGAAATCTTTGCCGCGCGCGAAGATTTTCATGCCGCC
>CAYYNC010000106.1:7937-11091 GCA_964472745.1 uncultured Solibacteraceae bacterium | reverse complement strand
CCCGCCGGCCCGCCGCCGGCCGCTGCTCTTCTAAGGAGTGCGATGATTTGAGCCCGAAGCTCCGGGCCGGCATCCCGCTCCGCCTCCCTCCGCCTCCTCCGTTCACGCTTCAATGCAATATGATGGACTCGATCGAACCGCCGCCGCCCCGGACATCAAAATGCGCTTCTTCGTCTCACTCCTCCTCCTTTCTGCTTTCGCCGCCGCCCAGCCTCCCGTCCCCATCTTCGACGGCAAGACCCTCGACGGCTGGGAAGTCTGCAACGGCTTCGCCACCTACAAAGTCGAAGAAGGCGTCATCGTCGGCACAACCGCCGAAGGCAGCCCCAACTCTTTCCTCTGTACCAGGAAGGAGTACGGCGATTTCGTCCTCGAGCTGGAAACGCTCGTCGACCCGGTCCTCAACTCAGGAATCCAGATCCGTTCCCACCGCTACGCCCAGGCCGTCGGCAGCCATCCCGCCGGCCGCGTCTACGGCTACCAGGTGGAGATCTCAAACGAGAAGAGCGGCAGCTCCGGAGGCATCTACGACGAAGCCCGGCGCGGGTGGCTCTTCAATCCGGCCGACCCCGCCGCCACCGCCGCGCCCGGCATCCCCGCGCCCCACGCCGCGGTGAACGCCGCCGCCGCCAAGGCATTCAAGGACAACCAGTGGAACCGCTACCGCATCGAAGCCGCCGGCGATCGCATCCGCGTCTGGGTGAACGACATCCTCACCTGCGACATCACGGACCCCATGGATCTCACCGGTTTCATCGCGCTCCAGGTTCACTCCTTCAAGGGCGCCAAACCCGCCCAGGTCCGCTGGCGCAACATCAGGATCAAGGACTTCGGCCGTCACGCCTGGAAACCGCTCTTCGACGGCAAGACCCTCGACGGCTGGACCATTCAGGGCGGCGGAGCCTGGTCGGTCGAGGACGGCGCCATCCACGGCAAATCCACCGACGACCCGCGCATCGGCTTCGTCATCACCAACGGCTCATTCGCCGACGTCACCGCCCGCATGAAGTTCAAAATCGCGCGCGGCAACTCCGGCTTCTTCATCCGCACGCAGCCGCCGTCGATGAAGGGCTACGAAGTCGAGCTGGACGCGGAAACGCGCACTGGCGGCCTTTGGGAGGTGGGAGGCCGCAACTGGGTGGACGGCCCCAACGACAACGCCGTCGTGAACAAGGACGGCTGGAATGAGATGGTCGCTTCCATCCACGGACGCCGCGTGGTTTTCCACGTGAACGGCAAGAAGACCTTTGAAGCGCTCGACGACCTCTCCGGCAATTCGCCGGAAGGCCGCATCGCTCTCCAGGCCCACGGAGCCCGGCGCCCGACCGAGGTGTGGTTCAAAGACGTGGAGATTTTGGAGAAGGTCCGATGAAAAATCATTTCCTATTATCCGTGTTCTTGTCCGCAATCGGTCTCCATCCGTGTCCATCCCTGGCCCAGACTTCCTCCGGACATCGCCTCTGGCACCGGGTCACGCTCACCTTCGACGGCCCGCGGACCAGCGAAGACGCCGCCCCCAACCCCTTCCGTGATTACCGCCTCAACGTCACCTTCACTCACTCCTCCGGCGCGAAATACACGGTCCCCGGCTTCTACGCCGCCGACGGCGACGCCGCCGAGACTTCCGCGAAAGCCGGCGGCAAGTGGCGCGTCCACTTCACCCCGGACCGCACCGGCGCTTGGAGCTACACCGTCTCCTTCCGCACAGGCCCCGACGTCGCCATCAGCCTCGATCCCGCCGCCGGCAAGCCCCTCCCCCCGGACGGACTAAAAGGCTCCATCAACGTCAACCCCACCGACAAGCGAATCCCCGACTTCCGCGCCCGCGGGGCCCTGCGCTACGTCGGAGGCCACTATCTCCAATTCGCCGGCGACAAGTCTTACTACCTGAAAGGCGGAGCCGACTCCCCCGAGAATTTCCTCGCCTACGCCGATTTCGACGACACCTGGGACACCGACGGCCGCCACAACGAAGGCGGCAATCCCGAAAGCAAGCCCTTCATCCACCAGTACGCGCCGCACATCAAAGACTGGCGCCCCGGCGATCCCACCTGGAAAGGCGGCAAAGGCAAGGGCATCATCGGCGCCCTGAACTACCTCTCCTCGAAGGGCATGAACTCGGTCTACTTCCTCACCTACAATATCGACGGCGGAGACGGAAAAGACGTCTGGATGTGGACCTCCCCCATGGTGCGCGACCGCTACGACGTCTCCAAGCTCGACCAGTGGGAGATCGTCTTCTCGCACATGACCGCGCGCGGCATCATGCTCCACGTCGTCACCCAGGAGACCGAAAACGACCGCAAGCTCGGCGGCTCGCCCGGCCTCAACCCCATTCGCAAGCTCTACTACCGCGAGCTCGTCGCGCGCTTCGCCCACCACCCCGCCGTCGTCTGGAACCAGGGCGAGGAAAACAACACCCCCGACGCGGACCGCAAGGAGATCGCCCGCTACATCCGCGCCCTCGACGCCTATGCCCATCCGATCACCGTCCACACTCATAACAACAAGGCCCCGACCTTCTACGACGGCCTCCTCGGCGACCCGTTCTTCGAAGCGGCCTCCATTCAAGGCGACATGCGCAATTACTATCGCGACGCCGTGGCCCTCCGTGAGCGCAGCGCCAAAGCGGGCCGCAAGTGGGTGATCTTCGGCGACGAGCAGCCCTCCGCCGAAGTCGGCATCATGCCCGACGCCAGCGACCCCGATCACAACGTCTCGCGGGCCGAAGCCCTCTGGGGCAACTTGCTCGGAGGCGGCGCCGGAGTCGAGTGGTACTTCGGCTACAGCTTCCCCCACATGGACCTCAACTGCGAAGACTGGCGCTCCCGCGACCGCATGTGGGACCTCACCCGCTACGCCCTCGACCTCTTTCAGCGCCACCTGCCCTTCAACGAGATGGAGCCGCTCCCCGATCGCGTCTTCGCGAAAAAAGGCAGCGTCTACGTCAAGCAGGTGATCGGCGGCGGCTCGAAACTCGACCTCCCGCCCGGCCGCTACACCTACGCCTGGTTCGACCCTCGCACCGGGTCGCTTTCCGAGCCGCGCGCGTCGGCGGGCGCACCCCCCTCCGACCCCCAAAAGGACTGGATCCTCCTCGTCCGCAAGTAACATAGCCTTCAGGCTGTGAAAGTAACATAGCCTTCAGGCTGTG
>CAYYNC010000106.1:0-7837 GCA_964472745.1 uncultured Solibacteraceae bacterium | reverse complement strand
AAGTAACATAGCCTTCAGGCTGTGAAAGTAACATAGCCTTCAGGCTGTGGAAGTAACATAGCCTTCAGGCTGTGAAAGTAACATAGCCTTCAGGCTGTGTCCGTCTTAACCGTGACCAGCGTCACGGACAATCCCCCGCCGCAGCCCCACCATGGAACTAATGACGAGCGCCGCACCGGGAATCGACGCGCCCGCAGCCCCTCCTCAGGCGAAGCAGAAGAAGGAGCGGGTCCGGAGGCTCAAGCCTGATTCCTCCCAGGCCCTCCGGCGTTCCTTCCAGCTCGCCTTCCTGGCGCTCAACGTGTGGCTGGGCATCCAGTTCTACCTGTTTGTCCGCCACTTCGAGGTCCCCGGTGCGGCGCGTTTCTCACGACCTCCCGGCGTCGAAGGCTGGCTTCCCATCGCCGGCCTGATGAACCTGAAGTACTTCTTCCTCACCGGCGAGATCCCCGCCGTCCACCCGGCCGCGATGTTCCTCATCGCGACGTTCTTCGTGATGTCGTTCATCTTCCGCAAAGCCTTTTGTAGCTGGCTCTGCCCCGTGGGAACGATCTCGGAATGGCTCTGGAAGCTCGGCCGCGACACCTTCAAGCGCAACTTCTTCCTGCCGAAGTGGCTCGACATCGTCCTGCGCAGCCTCAAGTACATTCTCCTCGGGCTCTTCCTCTACGCCGTCGGCTCGATGAGCGCGCGCGCCATCGCCCGGTTCCTCGGCTCGCCCTACGGCATTGTCGCCGACGTGAAGATGCTCGACTTCTTCCGCTACATGAGCGCGGCCGCGGCCCTCACCATCGGCTTCCTGGTCCTCGCCTCGATCTTCGTCCAGAACTTCTGGTGCCGCTACCTCTGCCCTTACGGCGCGCTGATGGGATTCGCCTCGCTGCTCTCGCCGCTTCGCATCAAGCGCACGCCGCAAGCTTGCATCGACTGCGCCAGGTGCGCCAGCGCCTGCCCCTCGCGCCTGCCGGTCGACACGCTGATTCAGATCCGCTCCGCCGAATGCCTCGGCTGCCTGGAGTGCGTCGCCGTCTGCCCGGCCGAGGGCGCGCTCGCCATGGCGGTCTTCAAAACTCGCCGGACCGTGCAGCCTTGGGTGATGGCGGCCGGAATCGCCGTGCTCTTCCTCGGCGTGGTGGGCGTTGCCAAGCTCACCGGACACTGGGACGCCGCGGTCCCCGATTACCTCTATCGCGAGCTCATCCCCCGCGCCCGCGAGTTCGGCCACCCGTAATCAGATCCAGCCTTCTTCCAGCGGCGCGCGCTTCTTCTTCATCGCCAACAGCGGCTCATTCAGAAACTCCATCACCGGCGCCATCAGCCGGAACCGCCTCACGATCTCGTTCACCACCGCGGGCGCCAGCGCCAGCTTCGCCGGCATCTCCACCCAGAAATACATCTGTTTGAGTTTGAGCCACTCCGTCGCCGGGTGCTCCGCCGGAAAACCCTTTGGCGGCCGGCTCAACCTCTCACCCTGAAGCTCCCCGCAAGCGGCGCCAAGATTCTTATCCCCCAGCAGCTTCGCGAACCGCGAGTGATTCTCAAGAATGTGCGCGCGCAACAAACGTAAATTCTCCGGCGGCGGCATGTAAACGCCCCCCGCCACCCCTACGTAGCGGTGCGAAACCTCGAAGTAATACCCCGCCCCCTCGTGCTTCGCCATCTCCTTGTGCCAGAAAGACGCGCCGCAATGCGTCTTGTACGGAGTCTTGTCCGCGCTGAACCGCGTGTCGCGATAGATCCGGTAGATCGCCCGCTTCGGATCGGTCGCCGAATGCGGCGCGAACTTCATCAGCTCCGCCGCGACGCGCGCCGCCAGCTCTTCCATCGGCGCTTTCACGGCGTCCAGGTAAGTCTGCTTGTGCGCCTCGAACCAGTCGCGATTGTTGTTCTTCTCGAGGTCCCGCAGAAACCGCGGCATCTCTTTCGGAAAACCCGCAAAAGTGGATTTCATCGCGAGCCCTTCCCTAGAATCGAAGTCGGATGTCTCATTTCGACCAGGCGCGCGAGCATCTCGCCCGCATTCCCGCTCTCCAGGTTACCCGCAATGAGCCGCTCTCGCGCCACACCCGCTTCCAGATCGGCGGTCCCGCCGCCGTCTTCGCCGAAACTGCAAACGAAGACGCGTTTATCGAAGCCGCGCGCTGGCTGAAGTCGAGCGGCCTCCAGTGGGCCGTCATCGGCGCCGGCTCCAATCTCATCGTTCATGACGGCGGCTTCAACGGCGCCGTGCTGCGCTATCGCGGCGCCGCGATATCCGGCGATGGCCGCATCGTCAACGTGGCCGCCGGCGCCGGACTCCAGTCCCTCGTCGACTTCGCCATCGAACGCGGACTCGCCGGCCTGCACACCATGACCGGCATCCCCGGCTCCACCGGCGCCGCCATCTACGGCAACGCCGGCGCCTACGGCCAGTCGGTCTCCGACACGCTCATGCGGGTCCGCTTCTTCGAGTGCGGCGCCGTGCGCGAGCTCGACAACGCCGGCTGCGAATTCCGCTACCGCGACAGCGTCTTCAAACGCCGCAAAGACTGGCTGATTCTCTCCGCCGAATTCATGCTGAGCGAAGCCAACGCCGGGGAGCTCAAAAGGACCGCTGACGAAATCCTCGCCATCCGCAACAGAAAATATCCGCCCGAAATGCGCTGCGCCGGCAGCATCTTCAAGAACCTCATCCTCGCGGAGCTGCCCGAACCCGCGCGCAGCGTCGTTCCCCCCGAAGTGGTGAAGAAAGGCAAAGTCCCTTCCGCCTGGTTTCTCGATCAATGCGGAGCGCGCGGAATGCGCAACGGCGGCATCGTCGTCGCCGGCTATCACGCCAACCTGCTCTACAACGAAGGCGGCGGCACGGCCGCCGAAGTGCGCGATATGATTAACGAGCTGAAGCGCCGCGTCCGCGGCCGCTTCGGACTCGAGCTCGAAGAAGAAGTTCAATTCCTCGGCTTCGACGACAAGGAGCGCGTGCCATGAAAACTCTTGCGATGTTCCTCCTCGCCTGCGCCTGCTTCGCCCAACTGAAGCCGGGCGACCCGCTCGACAACCTGCCGAAGAACATCGAAATCCTCACCCGCTTCGGCGAGCGCGCCGACTTCTCCCCCGATAACGCCGAAGTCGCATTCATGGCCAAGAGTTTCGGCGACGCCTTCGTCATCAATCTGAAAACCCGCGCCATCCGCTGCCTCACCTGCAACGTCCCCTGCGCGGCGTTTCTCCGCGTGATGCATCTCAACAACGGCGACTACCTGCTCATCGGCCCCGAGAAGTTCGCCGACATCCGCAAAAGCCGCAGCCGCGACAACGAACTGTGGTATCTCAACCGCAAGCGCGGCTCCAAACCCGTCAAACTCGGCCAGTTGATGAGCGAAGGCGCGGCCGTCTCAAAGCAGTCGCTCACGATCGCATTCTCCATCACCAGCGCCCAGGACCCGTCGATGAAACCCGGCTCATCGAAGCTCGTCGTCGCCGAAGTGGACCCCGCCGGCCCTGCCCTCAAAAACCGCGCAGTGATCCTCGAAAGCCCCGACAGCGGCTGCGTCATCGAAGCCCAGGACTTCTTCGACAACGACCGTATGCTCACCTACTCCTGCTACGAGCCCGAAGGCCGCGCCAGCGTCTGGACCATCAATCGCCACACCCGCCAGACCGTCAATCACTCGAAAGCCATCGGCAGCTACAACGAAGTCGAGGGAATTCTTCCGGGCGGCGAATACACGCTGGTGGAAAGCGACCAGCAAGCAGTGCGCCGCGGAAAGACCGCTTACTTCCGCGATATCGACATCTGGAAGCTGCGCCTCGACGGCACGGGGAAAGACTTCACGCGCCTGACGTTTTTCAACGATTATGTGGGCGGCAAAGCCTCCAACCCTGTCGTCTCCACCGACGGTAAGTACATGGCCTTCCAACTCGCCAACACCGCCGACGAAGCGGGCGTCGGTTACGGAATCCTGCTCTATCGCTTCAGGTGACCGCGGCTCAACTCACCCGCAGCGCCACCTTCGCTTCTTTCGGCGAGCCTTTTGAAGCCCGGCCCGGTGATCGTCACCGTGCCGGTGTAGGTCCCCCCCGGCCACGCCGCGCTGGTTCACCGATACGGTTGGAAGAGCGAAGTCGAAACCCGTCGCGGGCGAAAAACTCAGCCACGGAGTATTATCGCTCCTCACCGCCGCCGCCCAGCTCAGCGAAACGCCCTCCTGCTCGCTGATTCGCAAACTCTGCGGAGTGGGGCCGCTCATTGTGGCCGTGAATGTCGGCTCCGCCGGAGCGGCAATCGACACCCTCTGAACCGTCCTCGGATTCACTCCGCTGTACGCCGGGAACCCGTCCAGGCTGATGGAGTAATCATCCGGCTCGGGATCGGGAATCAAGGCGCTCCGCGCTTCGCCTGTTTGCCGCCCGGCGCGCCCGCACCAATTCCAGCTTGCCTCCACGCGGCGTTCATAGATCGTATTCGGAAGATTCTTTTAACGCACCGCGCGATTCTCCACCGCGGAACGCGGGCGGAAATCGAAATCCTGTGCCAATGGACCAGGCTGCAACTGCTTCTCTGACGGGGGTTGCGTGTCCCCGGTTGGCTATCCGGCGATTCGGCGGCGGCGCTCGAGACGGCCGGCGCAGCCCATGTGGAGACGAGCGCCGAACGGGACAACAAAATGCCTCCGGTCTGAACCGCGAATGTCAATCAGGGCGCACACTTGGCGCACCCCGCTCGACCGGGGGAGACGGAGTTTGAAACCGGCGGCGAGCCGCCCCTTTGGGTGGGAGTGCTCCTATCTCGCACGCTTGCCTTGCGCGCGGCGTGGAAATCCCCTCCGTGCCGGTCGGCCCCACCGCGCCGTCATTTGTGCGCAAGTGCGGCGGACACACGTCTCCCGTCATATTCGCCCAGTATTGTCTGGAGATCTGCTCTTTCCTACTTTGAGAGGCGATCCGGGATTCGAGGGCTATTTCTTCGCTTCTTTGGCTTCCGCCTTCTTGCGCGCCGCCCAATACTGGCGCATTCTCTCTGCCTGGGCTTCACGCTGGGCTTTCGTGCGCTTGCGCCGTGTCCGCACCGCCGGCGCCGCGGCTGATACCGCCGTCAACGCAGCAGGCGGACGGCCACGCCTCCTCACGCCGCCCTGGAGAGCTGCGATAGCCGTGTTCAGTCTGTCGCGCTCCGCAATCAGGATTTGAACAATTTCGTTCGTAGTCATGAACGCCTCTTCACAGGAGAATATCACTTATTCGGGGCAAGTGAGTAGACCTTTTGATAATTCTCTGCATCTCCCCCACTCATGTCCAATCGCCGCGGTGTGCTCCCGGAACCGTTAATCCCCCGCTTGCGCCCCGTGCGGCTTTTTGCGGTTTAATGGTCCCGTATGTTCTTGCGCACCCTCATCTCCGCGTGTTTCCTGCCCTTCACGCTCTTGCCCGCATCCCCGTCTTCACAGCACCCCGCCATCCTCTCCCTGATGAATGAAATCTCCGAAGTCCGCATCGCCGCCATCATCCGCAGACTCGAAAGCTTCGGCACGCGCGATTCCAACGGCCTCGTCTCCGCGCCCGGTCGCGGCATCTCCGCCGCCCGCGACTGGCTCGCCGCCGAGCTGCGCTCTTACAGCCCGCGCCTCGAGGTCCGGCTCGACGCTCACCCCGTCAAGAAGGCTGGACGCTGGGTTCGCGACACCGAAATCTCCAACGTCGTCGCCGTCCTGAAAGGCGCTGCTCACCCCGAAACCCAGCTCGTCATCGGAGCCCACTACGACTCCATGGCCATGGTCCGGCGCGAGGGCGGAGACGGAACCGACTGGGAGAAAACCGCCGCCGCGGAGCAAGCCCCCGGAGCCGCCGACAACGCCAGCGGCGTCGCCTGCGTCCTCGAGCTCGCCCGCGCGATGAGCGCCCGCGAGTTCCCCAAAACCCTCGTCTTCATCCTCTTCGCCGGCGAAGAGCAGGGCCTCGTCGGCGCCCGCGCCTACGCCCGGCGCGCCGCCTCGGCCAAGGAAACCATCGAAGCCGTCTTCAACGTCGACACCATCGGCTCCGACGTCACCGGCAACGGCATCCAGGCCGGACCCCGCGTCAACCTCTACTCCGCCGATCCCATGGACGGCCCCTCCCGCTCCCTCGCCCGCTACATCAAGGAACACGCCGAGCGCTACCTCCCCGGCTTCACCGTCAACCCCGTCTTCCGCGCCGACCGCTTCGGCCGCGCCGGCGACCATTCCCCGTTCCACGAAGCCGGCTACGCCGCCGTCCGCTTCACCACCCCCGCCGAGCAGCTCGAAAACCAGCACAACAACCGCGACACCTCCGACCGCGTCTCCATGCCCTACGCCACGCTCGTCACCCGCGCCGCCGCCGCGGCGTTCGCCGCCCTCGCCTCCGCCCCGCGCCCCCCGCAACCCGGATCCCTCGGCCGCGGCTCCAGCCGCTACGGCGCCGCCCTCAAGTGGACCCCGCCGGCCCCCGAGAAGGACCTCGCCGGCTATGCCATCCTCCTCCGCCCCACCCACGCGCCCTTCTGGGAGCGCGAAATCTTCGTCGGAAAGACCGAATCATACACCCTCGAAAATGTTCTGATCGACGAAACTGTCCTTGGAGTCCGCGCCATCAACCTACAGGGCTTCTCGAGCCTCGTCTCCGCCTGGACCGGCGCGCGGCCCGCAAACCCCCCGCGCCGGTAAACACGCATGGACGCCCTCTTCACCTACGGAACCCTGATGCGCGGCCAGCCCCGCGCTCACTTCATCGCCCGCGCCAACCCCATCCGCATCGTCCCCGCCACGGCCCCCGGCCGCCTCGTTGATCTCGGCGAATTCCCCGGCCTCGTCCCCCCGCGCATGCCCCGCCACCGCGTCACCGGCGAATACGTCGAGTTCGACCCCGCCTCGGGCCTCCTCGCCCGCCTCGACGCCATCGAGGAGTACCTCCCCGCCAATGAGCGCGCTTCCCTCTACATCCGCCGCCGCATCGAGGTCACTCTCCAGGACGCCACAACCGCCGCCGCCTGGGCCTACATCTACAACCGCCCCTACGATCCCCGCCGCATCATCAAGTCGGGCGACTGGCGCAACCCCTGACCCCCCGCTTACCGCCCCCGCACTTCATCCGCCGTCAGCTTCAAATCCCCGTGCAGCACCATCTCCACCATGCTGCCCCGCTGCAACACGGCCTCCGGCCCCCGCGTCAGCAGCACTCCTGCCAGTCCGGCCGCCCCGCCGGCCCCCGCCCCGATCGCCGCGTCCCGCCCCCGCTCCCCGATCCAGGCCCCCATCAGCGCGCCCCCCGCCGTCGCCACCGCCGCGCCCCGCGCGTCGCGCCCCGCTCCGCTCTCGCTCGTCAGCTTCCCCTCGTCCCGCGACAACTGCCCCGGATTGCTCCCATCCAGACTCCCCATCCGCGCCTGAAGGTCCAGCGTCGCGCCGCTCGGCAGAATCAGCGTGTCAAACCGCAGGAACAGCTCGCCCCGCCCCTTTACCTTCCCCGGCCGCTTCGCCTGCGTGATCGTCCCTGTCACGTGGCTGCCCGCCGGGATTACAACCTGCCTCTCCACGACCAGCGGCATCATCGTCCGCATGTAGACCTGGTCGCCCCCAGCCGCGTTCCGCGTGCTCACGGTGTTCATCAATGTCAATGGAATCCTCGTCCCCGCCTTGAGCAGATACCCCCCGTCCTCCGTCCGCACATTCTGCCCGGCCAGTCCCAACGCAGCCAACACCGCAACGATTCCAAGCCGCATCTCTGTCTCCTCTTCGAGAAACCCCCACGCCGCCGAAATCACTTGGTGGGCCCTGCAGGACTCGAACCTGCAACCAACGGATTATGAGTCCGCTGCACTAACCATTGTGCTAAGGGCCCC
>CAYYNC010000105.1:0-11162 GCA_964472745.1 uncultured Solibacteraceae bacterium | reverse complement strand
CTGCCGCGCCACTATGTGGCGCGCGAGCGGTTGTGCCTGCGGGCCACCACCGATTGCTGGATCAACGCCATGGACGGCCAGCCTTTTCCGTACGTGAACAAGGAAGTAGACCCGGACCGATCGCCACGCTTAAACAGGACGTGATTCCGTGGTTGGAGGCCAGCGTGGCTTCGACGCCGGAGCAACAACGGCGGTTGGCGGAAGATCCGCGGGCTCATCGATTCACCATGGTCTGCGACCGGGAAGGCTACAGCCCAGAGTTGTTCAAGCAGTTGTGGGAGAAGCGAATTGCCATTCTGACGTATCACAAGTTTCCCCACGACGACTGGCGGGCGGAAGAGTTGGCTACGCACCGCGTCCCCGCGGCCGGGGGCGAAACCGTGACCATGAAACTGTCTGAGCGCGGGACGCGGTTGTCCAACCGGTTCTGGTTGCGCGAGATCCGCAAGCTCACCGACAGCGGGTATCAGACGTCCATCCTGACCAGCGAATCTGGTCTTCGAGTGTGAGCATGAGGAGGTCGCGAGCCATCTCCATGGCCTCTTCATCCGTGTCGCCCTGCGTGGCGCCGTAGCCGAAGCCGGGGAACGTCACGACGTACCCGCCTGCGTCCGGCTCCCGTTGGAACAATGCCAGGTAGTGTTCCATTGCCGGCTCACATCTTCAAGCCCAATTCCCTGAGGACACTCTGACCAAGGCCCTTCTTGAGCCAGCGCTTGAACTCGCTCACCGTCACGACCCAATAGCAACCACAACTGGTTACCGCGTCAAAGACGGCTTCAACGTTCGAATGCTGCGCTACTGCTCTTTCTTCACCGGCAGGACGACATTGTCGGCGCTGGTGACGCCGCCCGCGTCGATCGCGATCGGCAGGTCGCCGTCGGCGAGCGTGTCGGGCAGCTTCACGCGCACCGCGTACAGCCCCGGCGCGATCAGGTTGGCGGACACCGGCGTCACCGTCTGGTCCGCGATCTTCACCTGGATCGTCAGCGTCGCTGCCAGCGGCGCCGCGATCAGCGTGCCGGTCGGGAAGTCCGGCGCAGTCGGCCCGAGTCCCGTGGCGTACAGGTCAATCTCTTCGCCCGGATACGCGGGGCGCGCCGCGCGCGGGTCGGCGTCGGGACGGCCCAGCGCCCAGCCTTTGGCGTTGATCAATCCCAGCACCGGCGTCGCGCGCGCCGCCGTCGCGAGCGCAATCCGTATTCCTTCATTCGCCGGATCGGCGATCGAGGACAGTCCGGGCAACGCAACCGCGCTCCCCACCGCCACCGCCGCGCCGGGCACTCCGTCGCGCTCAATCAGCAGCGGTACGCTCCCCTCGGGCAGACCCGCCGGCGCCAGAAACATGATCCGCGTGGGACTCACCATCGACAGCGCTGCCGGCGTGTCGTTCACTTTCACGACGACTCCGCCCAGCGCCGCCGGCAGCGGACGCCCGCTCACCGGCGACCAGTTCACCTCGCGCGCCGCGAGGTCCGTTCCCGTCACCGTGATCCACGCGCCGGGCGCGATTCCCGCCTTCCCGCTGAAGCTCTCCCTCACCGATTCCGCCGCGTACGTCGGCGCGGGAGGCGTTGTCGAGCCCGGCTCCAGCTTCACCGCCGCGGTATAGATCCGGTCGCCGCTCGATTCTCCGTTGTTGTTCGCCGCGTTCGCCGCGGCGAAAAGCGTGATTGTCCCGACAGCCGACGCCGGAGGCGTCCAGTCGAACTCGAACGTCACCGTATTGCGCGTGCCGCTCCGCGTGCCCGCCGAGGTGTGCGTGATCCATTGCAGGTTGTCCGCACGCAGCACCCGCGCCTGGTTGTTCACCGACTCCAGCGTTCCCGCGCTCGCATCGTCGTTGCCTTGTGCGCGCGCGCTGAGCTGAAAGCCCCAGCGCGCGGCGTCCGGATCTTCTACGATCACCTGGACGCGGGTTTTCTGTCCCGGAACATAGCTCGCGCCGCTGGCCGCTTCCACGCGCACGCGGCCGGGACCCGTGTTTGCCACGCCCCCATGGCACGCGACGCAAGTCTCCTCGCCGGGAGCCCCGCTCGAGCGGATCGGCGCTCCGCCGCTCTCGGCAAACACGACGGTCGACGCGAACAGGCACAGAAATCCTGTGACGGAAGTTACACGCATAACTGTGTGATGGCGCACAACCCCTTCAGGGAACAGGAAAATGCGGCGCGCGTGCGAAGCCGCGTCAGTGCTATCTTGACGGCATGATTCAGTCGCGCGCCGCGATCGCCGCCGCGGCAATGTTCGCGGCGGCCGGTGCGGGCCTCGCCTTCCAGGGCCGGCGCTCGGCGATGTACGAGCGCGAGATGCAGAACCCTGTCCCTGATCCCCCCGACGCGAACGTCGAAGCCGAGTTCGCCTTCGCGCGCCTCCGCTACCGCTCGCCCTACGGAGGGCGCCGCGGCGGCTGGGGCACCGACTCCAACAAGGCCGAGCGCGTTTACGTCCAGGGACTCCGCCGCCTCACGCGCATCGACACGCGCTCGGCCGAGGAGATCATCGACGCCGACAGCGACGAGATGTATAACTGGCCCTTCCTCTACGCGGTCGAGGTCGGGCGCTGGTACTTGAACGAGCCGCAGGCGGAGCGGCTGCGCGAGTTCATCGACCGCGGCGGCTTCTTCATGGTCGACGACTTCCACGGCACCTACGAGTGGGACGCCTTCATGGAGAGCTTCCGGCGTGTCTTCCCCGCCAGCTCCGTCATCGAGCTCGAAAACTCCAACCCCATTTTCCACGTCCTGTTCGACCTCGACCGCCGCGTGCAGGTCCCCGGCCATCACTATGTCTATTCCGGCCGCACCTACGAGCGCGACGGCGTCGAGCCGCGCTGGCGCGCCGTGCTCGACTCGAAGGGCAGAGTCGCCGTCGCCATCTGTCACAACATGGACCTCGGCGACGCCTGGGAGTGGGCCGACGATCCTCAGTATCCCGAAGAGTTCGCCTCACTCGCCTACCGCATCGGCATCAACTATCTCGTCTATGCGATGACTCATTAAGAGGACGCACCTATGCTCAACAGACGATCCTTTCTTGCGAGCGCTCTGGGCGCGCCGATGATCGCCGCGCCGCGCCCCCGCCGCAACCTTTTATTTATCGCCTCCGACGACCTCAACACCTGCCTGAGCTGCTACGGCCATCCGCTGGTGAAGACGCCGAACATTGATCGCATCGCGCGCAGCGGCGTCCGCTTCGAGAATGCTTACTGCCAGTTCCCGCTGTGCAGCCCGTCGCGCACATCGTTGATGACCGGCCTCGCGCCCGACACCACCACCGTCTACGATCTGCGCCGCCACTTCCGGGAGCAGATCCCGGACGTCGTCACCCTCGGCCAGGCGTTCCAGAAGAACGGCTACTTCACGGCGCGCACGGGCAAGATCTATCACTACGGCGTGCCCGGCCAGATCGGCACCGACGGGCTCGATGACAAGCCGACGTGGAACCAGGTGTTCAATCCCATCGGCGTCGACAAGACGCGCGACGAGAAGCTGCTCACCAATTACACGCCGCAGCGCGGCCTCGGCTCGGCCATTGGCTTCCACGCTTCGGAGTCGAAGGACGAAGAGCACACCGACGGCATCCTCGCCGCGCAGGCCGTCGAGCTGCTCGACAAGCACCGCAACGAACCCTTCTTCATCGGCGCCGGCTTCTACCGCCCGCACGTGCCGTGGATCGCGCCGTCGAAGTACTTCGACCTTTTCCCGCTGCGCAGCATCGAGCTCATCCCATTCGACGAGAGCGAGATGCACATCGCGCCCGAGCTGGCCTACTTCACGCGCCCCGCCCACTGGGGCATGAACGAGAGCCAGCGCAAGGACGCGATGCGCGCCTACTACGCGTCGATCGCCTTCCTCGACGCGCAGGTGGGCAAGATCCTCGACGCGCTCGAGCGCTTCAAGCTGGCCGATCGCACCACAATCGTCTTCTGGAGCGACCACGGCTACCAGCTCGGCCAGCACGGCCAGTGGATGAAGCAGACGCTGTTCGAGCCCTCCGCGCGCATCCCGCTGATCGTCGCCGGAGCCGGCGTGACGGCGCGCGGCAAAGTCTCGCGCCGCATCGTCGAGATGCTCGACCTCTATCCCACCGCGGCCGGCCTCTGCGGCCTCAGCCGAACGCCCACGAACCTCCACGGCCGCAGTCTCGCGCCTCTGCTCGCCAGGCCCGGCGCGCCCTGGGACAAGCCCGCCATCACGCAAGTCCGCCGCGGCGCCGAAGGCAAGTTCGTGATGGGCTACTCCATCCGCACCCCGCGCCACCGCTACACGATGTGGGCCGACGGCGCCCAGGGTGAAGAGCTCTACGACTACTCCACCGACCCGCGCGAGATGCGCAACCTCGCAAACTCCGAGGCTGCCCTCCGGGCCGCCCTCCAAAAACAATTGCAGTTCATCCTGTCGAGCCGCGGCAAACCCGCGTCGTGATCAGCGGCCGGCGGGGTGGACGTTCTTGGCGGCGTTAAGGCGGGCTTGGGCGCGCTGCATGGCGTCGAGGGCGCGGGCGATGTCCACGTCGGCGGTCGGGTGGAGCAGGCGCTCGTTGGCCCGTTGCAGGGCCTCTTCGGCGCGCTTGATGTCGACTTCGTCGGCGAACTCGGCGGCGGTGGCGAGGACGCGCACGCGGTCGGGCAGCACCTCGAGCCAGCCGCCCATGATCGACATCCACTTGCAGTAGTTCGCGCCTTCGGGCGTGTACTTCAGCGTGCCGGGGCCGAGCTCGCTCAACAGCGGCGCGTGCTCGGGCAAAATGCCGAGCGCGCCGTTCGCGCCCGGGACTTCCACATCAGTGACACGCGCCTTGAGGAGCATGCGCTCGGGGGTGGCGACTTCGAGAAGGAGGCTCCCGGCCATGGTCAGCTCGCTTTCTTCAACACCTCGGCGCGCTCGAGCGCTTCTTCAATCGTGCCTTGCATGTAGAAGGCCTGCTCGGGGATATCGTCGTGCTTGCCGTCGCAGATCTCTTTGAAGCCGCGGATCGTGTCGGCGAGCTTGACGTACTTGCCCTTGTAGCCGGTGAACTGCTCGGCGACGTGGAAGGGCTGCGAAAGGAAGCGCTGGATCTTGCGCGCGCGAGAGACCACGAGCTTGTCGTCTTCGCTGAGCTCGTCGATGCCGAGGATGGCGATGATGTCCTGAAGGTCCTTGTAGCGCTGGAGGATCTGCTTCACGCGCTGCGCGACGTCGTAGTGCTCCTGGCCGACGATCAGCGGATCGAGAATTCGTGACGTCGAATTGAGCGGATCGACGGCGGGGTAGATGCCCATCGACGCAATCTCGCGCGAGAGGTTGGTGGTCGCGTCGAGATGCGCGAACGTGGTGGCTGGCGCGGGGTCGGTGTAATCGTCGGCGGGAACGTAGATGGCCTGCACCGACGTGATCGAGCCTTTCTTTGTGGACGTGATGCGCTCCTGCAACTCGCCCATCTCGGTGGCGAGGTTGGGCTGATAGCCGACGGCCGACGGCATGCGGCCGAGCAGCGCGGAGACCTCGGAGCCGGCCTGCGTGAAGCGGAAGATGTTGTCGATGAAGAGGAGCACGTCCTGGCCCTCCTCGTCGCGGAAGTATTCGGCGACAGTGAGGCCGGTGAGGCCCACGCGGAGGCGCGCGCCGGGCGGCTCGGTCATCTGGCCGTAGATGAGCGCGACCTTCGACTTAGTCCAGTCGGAAGGATCGAGGACGCCGGACTCCTGCATCTCGAGCCACAGGTCGTTGCCCTCGCGCGTGCGCTCGCCGACGCCGGCGAAGACCGACACGCCGCCATGCTTCATGGCGATGTTGTTGATCAGCTCCATGATGATGACGGTCTTGCCGACGCCCGCGCCGCCGAACAGTCCGATCTTGCCGCCGCGCAGATACGGCTCGAGCAGGTCGATGACCTTGATGCCGGTCTCGAACATCTGCAACTCGGTGGACTGCTCGTCGAAGGCGGGCGCGGAGCGGTGGATGGGCAGCCGCGTGGCGGTATTCACCTGGCCCATTTCATCGACGGGCTCGCCGAGCACATTCAGCACGCGGCCGAGCGTCTGCTTGCCGACAGGCACGGTGATCGGCGCGCCGGTGGAGATCGCTTTCATGCCGCGCACGAGACCGTCGGTGGGCTGGAGCGCGACGCAGCGCACGCGGCCTTCGCCGATATGCTGCATCACTTCGACGGTGATGTGGATGGGCGTGGGCACGTCGAAGCCGTCGCTGACGATGCGCACCGCGGTGTAGATGAGCGGGATCTTCTCTTCGGGGAACTGGATGTCGACGGCGGGGCCGGCGACCTGAATCACTTTGCCGATCACTTCGGTTTGAATCGCTGTGGACATGAATGCATTCCTTATTCGAGGGCGGAGGCTCCGCTGACGACCTCGATGATCTCTCGGGTGATGCTCGCCTGGCGCACCTGGTTCATGTAGAGGGTCAGCTTGGTGATGACTTCGCTGGCGTTGTTGGTGGCGGACTCCATCGCGGTCATGCGGGCCGCGAGCTCGGCGGCAGCGGACTCGACGAAGGCTTCCCAGACCAGCAGTTGGACCGTGCGCGGCAGCAGGCGCGCCATGAACTCGGGCGCCGGCTGCTCGAAGATGTACTCCTTGGCGGGAGCGCCTCCGGCGGCGACTGCGAAGGGGAGCACGCGCCTGAGCGTGACCTTCTGCGCGAGCACGCTCTTGAACTCGTTATAGAGAAGATAGACCGCGTCGATTCCGGCATCGGTGAAGCGGGCCATGATCTTGTTGGCGAGCGCTTCGGCATCGGCGAACTTCGGCGCCTGCGAGATGCCGGTGATCTCGCCGGCGATACGGGCGTCGCGGCGCACGAAGAAGTCGCGGCCCTTGCGGCCGACCAATTCCATTTCGATCTGCTGCGCGCCGCGCTCGGCGAGGAACTGCTGCGCCGCTTTGATGAGGTTCGAGTTGAAAGCGCCGGCGAGACCGCGATCGGCGGTGACGAGCACGAGCAGCACGCGCTTCTCTTCGCGCTGCGCGAGGAGCGGATGAGCGGCGATGCGCTCATCTCCGCTCGCGGCGGCGGCGACGTTCGCGAGCATCTCACCCAACATGCGCGCGTAGGGGCGCGAGTTGATGACGCGCTCCTGGGCCTTGCGCAGACGCGCGGCCGAGACCATCTTCATGGCCTTGGTGATCTGCTGCGTGTTCTTGACCGAGCGGATGCGCCGGCGGATGTCGATGAGGCTGGGCATGGCCCTCGCTCCTACTTCGCCTGCCCGTGCTCGGCGAGGAAGCGCTGCTTGAAGTCTTTGAGCGCGGCGTCCATGCGCGCCTTGAGGCTGTCGTCGAGGGCCTTCTTTCCGGCGATGTCCGCGAGGATGTCCTTGTGCGCGTTGTCGAGGAAGCGATAAAGCTCGGTTTCGAAGGGACGGCACAACTCCACCGGCAGATCGTCGAGGTAGGCGTTGGTGGCGGCATAGATGATCATGATCTGCTTTTCGACGGGGAGCGGCTGGTACTGGCCCTGCTTGAGGATCTCGGTGAGGCGGCGCCCGCGGTTGAGCTGGGCCTGGCTGGCCTTGTCGAGATCGGAGCCGAACTGGGCGAAGGCGGCGAGCGCGCGAAATTGCGCGAGGTCGAGGCGCAGCGAGCCGGCCACCTGGCGCATGGCCTTCACCTGCGCGTTGCCGCCGACGCGGCTGACGCTGATGCCGACGTCCACGGCGGGGCGGAAGTTGGAGTTGAACATGTCGGCCTGAAGATAGATCTGGCCGTCGGTGATCGAGATGACGTTGGTGGGGATGTAGGCGGAGACGTCGCCGGCCTGGGTCTCGATAAAGGGCAGCGCGGTGAGCGAGCCGCCGCCGTTCTTGTCGTTGAGCTTGGAGGCGCGTTCGAGGAGGCGCGAGTGGAGATAGAAGACGTCGCCGGGGAAGGCTTCGCGGCCGGGCGGGCGGCGCAGCAGGAGCGAGATCTCGCGGTACGCTGCGGCCTGCTTGGAGAGGTCGTCGTAGATGCAGAGGACGTGGCCGGCGCGGTCGCGAAAGTATTCGCCCATGGCGCAGCCGGCGTATGGGGCGATGTACTGCATGGGCGCGGGGTCCGACGCGGTGGCGGCGACGATGATGCTGTAGTCCATCGCGCCGTACTTCTCGAGAGTCTTGACGACCTGCGCGACGGTGGAGCGCTTTTGGCCGATGGCGACGTAGATGCAAATGACGCCCTGGCCCTTTTGATTGATGATGGTGTCCAGGGCAATGGCGGTTTTGCCGGTCTGGCGGTCGCCGATGATGAGCTCGCGCTGTCCGCGGCCGATGGGGATCATCGAGTCGATGGCCTTGATGCCGGTCTGGAGGGGCTCCTTCACGGGCTGGCGGTCGATGACGCCGGGGGCGATGCGCTCGATGGGATTGAAGTGCTCGGTCTGAATAGGACCCTTGCCGTCGATGGGGTGGCCGAGCGCGTCGACGACGCGGCCGATGAGGGCTTCGCCGACGGGGACGGACATGATACGCCCGGTGCGGCGGACTTCGTCGCCTTCCTTGATCTCGTTGTATTCGCCGAGCAGCACGGCGCCGACCTCGTCCTCGTCAAGGTTCATGGCGATGCCGGTGACGCCGTGGGGGAACTCGATCATCTCTCCGGCCATCACCTTGTCGAGGCCGTGGATGCGCGCGATGCCATCGCCGACAGTGACCACGTAGCCGGTCTCGGCGACCTGGACCGCCGATTCGTAATTCTCGATCTCCTCACGCAGTACGCGTGCGATCTCGTCCGCCTGAATCTGAGCCATATTCCGTTTCGATCTCTACTTTCCTCGCGGCCGCTCCCTTACGGGCGCGGCTCGGACGCGCACAGGCCGATCGGAGATCGGCCGGCAGATCAATGGATCTGCCCCACAAGTTTGCGGCGCAGCGTCTCGAGCCTTCCGGCCACGGAGCCGTCCAAAACCGTCGAACCCATCCTTACGGAGACTCCGCCGAGCAGGGCGGGGTCGACCGTGAAATCGCAGAGCACCTTCCTGCCGGTGCGCTTCTCGAGGCGCGCGTTGAGCGCGGCGCGCTCTTCGTTGGTCAAGTCGCGCGCGGCCGCGACGAGCGCGCGCACGACGCCGTTGCGCTCGTCCATCTGCGTCTGGAACATCGCGCGGATGCCGTCGAGTATCGCAATGCGGCGGCGGCGCACGACGACGAGCAGGAAGTTGCGGACCACCGGACTGAGCCCGAGCTTCTCGCCGAGCCGCGCGATCGCCTTCGACTTCGAGGCAAGGTCGATGGCGGGCGACAACAGCGCGGTCCTCAACTCGCGCGAGGACTTCACCAATTGCTCGAACGCGGTGAGCTGGCGCAGCGCTTCTTCGGGCGTGACCGCAGAGCGAGGTTCGGAGACGGCCGCCAGCAGGGCCTTCGCATACTGATTGGCGAGAGCGAGCGACATGGCGGTCTCTTAGTTCTTCCTTTCGTCGAGGACGGCGGCGAACTGGGCGACGAGGCGCGACTGCGTTTCGGGCGTCATGCGCGCTTCGACCTTCTGCTTGGCGAGGTCGAGGGCGAGGCGGGCGGCGCGGGCCTTGAGGTCTTCGATGGCCTCGGCGCGCGCGGCGGCGATGTCGTTCTCGGCCTGGCGGCGGATCTTGTCGAGCTGCACCAAGGCGTCTTCTTCGAAGCGCGCGGTTTCGGCGCGCATTTCGGCGCGGGCCTGCTCGCGGAGGGCGTCGATCTCGGATTCGAGGCCGGCGACCTTGCGGTCGATCTCGGCGGCCTTGGCTTCGGCGTCCTGGGCGCGGCGCGCGGCGCCGTGGATGGAGTCGAGGATCTGCTTCTGGTGCGCGCGCATGGCGGGCCCTCCGTACTTGACGGCGAGGTAGCCGAGTCCGCCGGCGAGGATCGCGAAGTTGATCCACTTCTTGACGATCTCGGGGACGCCGCCGTGTTGCGCGGCTTCGGCGGAGGCGAAGGCGCCGGCCGAGGCGAGCAGGAGGATCGGGAGCAGGCGTTTCATCGTGCGGCTCCGGCGAGGACGGCGGTGGCAATGCGGTCGGCGAGCGCATCGGCTTGCGCGGCGAGCGCGTTGCGGGAGCGCGCGGCTTCGGCGTCGACCTGCGCCTTGGCGGCTGCGACGCGTTCCGACATTTTGGTGCGTTCCTGTTCCAGGGTTTTCGCCAGGCGCACGGCGAGCGCTTTGCGGTGGACGTCCTGGTCGCGGTAGATCGCGGTGCGGGCTTCGGCAAGCGCTCTCTCGTAGGCCGCCAGTCTGCGAGCCGCTTCGGCGAGCGCGGAGTCAGCAGCTTCGATCGTGCCCTCGGTGCGGCGGCGCCGCTCGTCGAGGACGCGCTCCATGGGCTGGATGAGGACCTTCTTCAGATACCAATGAAGAGCGATGACCAGCAGAAACGTGGGCAGAGCGCGAACGATGATCCCTTGCAGGGCTACGAAGATCTGTTCCATAGACCGGGCCGTTTAAAGACCTTGTGCGAGCCGCACAGGCGGGATTTCACTGGCGGGGGATACCGTCCATCCCAAGTCTTTACGCTAGCACAGGCGTTCAGAGGGGGTCAAACCGTTGCGTGTCCTTAACACCTTTTGAAGTCAATGGGTTCGGATCGCCGAGGGGAGGGGCCGCCGGAAGCAGGTTCGGGGCCGGCCGGGCTGGCAGTCGCGGATGCCGGGGGGACCGACGCGGGGCGGGCATCCGCGGAGGTTGCAGGGACCTTGGCGGGCGGCTCTGGTGCTGCATCGGGGACCCGAATGGGCTGAGGGGCCGGCTGAAGGCGGACGCGGGCTCCGAGGGAGCCTCTCTCGAGGGGTTTGGGCGTATTCGGCTCGGTCATCCTCGCCGATTCCGGGATCGGGTGCGATTGGACCGCGAGCTGGGGTCGAACCCGAGCGCCTAAGCCGCTGCGGGGATGAGGGTTAGGCTCCGGCTTGGGTGCGTCCGGCCGCCACGGCGCGATGGGGGAGTCCTCGAACGGATCGGTTTCAGGATGCACCGAAGTCTCGAAAAGGCGGTGGTCTTGCAGGTAGTCGCGCTGGCGCTTGAGCACGTGGCCGCTGGAGGCCAGGATCGGCGGGTTGGCGTAGCGGCGGTAGGGGGCGTGGCGGACGCAGCGCTCGCTCTGGACCTTGCGATATTGGTCCATTCCTTTGAACCCAAATCCGGCAGTTCGCGAGCGCCAATGAGGGCAGCCCAGGCGGATCGGCGGATCGTGTTTGGAGCCAGTCGCGGA
>CAYYNC010000104.1:0-11413 GCA_964472745.1 uncultured Solibacteraceae bacterium | reverse complement strand
CCGCTTGGGGCGCCGCGGCGCTTGTTCCAGCAGTTCCGCGCCTGCCGCAGTTCAGAACGAGAGGCGCAGGGCGAACTGGACCTGGCGCTTTTCGAAGGCGCTGGTGTAGCGGCCGAAGCCGGCGCTGGAGCGGTTGGCTTCGACAGTGCGGTAGTTGGTCACGTTGAAGAGGTTGAAGAACTCGGAGCGGAACTGGAGCTTCATTCCTTCGCGGGGGAGGGGGAAGTCCTTCGTCAGCGTGAAGTCGATCTGGTAGAAGGCCGGCATGCGGGCGATGTTGCGGCCGGCGTTGCCGAAGGGGTTATTGCCGTTGGGTCCGGTGTTGGTGGGAAGCGCCACGGTGGAGAGGTTCAGGTATTGCTCGTTGGCCCGCTCGGCGGGAGCGAGGACAGGGTCGCCCGTGACATTGGGGCGGAACCAGGGGCGGCCGCGCCAGTCCTGGGCGATGCCGCTGACGGCGAAGTTGCCCGCGAGCTGGTGGATGAGATTGATGCGGTTGCCGGACCAGGCGTTTTGGATGGCGCCGACTTGCCAGCCGCCGAGGACGAACTGGCCGGCCGGGTGGAGACCATCGCCCCACTTGCGGCCCCGGCCGATGGGAAGGTTGTAGAGAACCGATGTCGTGTTGGTGAGGGTCTGATCGTAGGGAGAGGGGCCTTTTTCGGCGGCGAGGTTGTAGAAGTCCTGGACGGAGCTGCCGCTTCCGTTGATGCCTTCCAGCGCGCCGCCGCCGTTGTCCATGGCCTTCGACCACGTGAAGCTGTTGAGGAAGAACAGGCCCGAGACGAAGCGGCGCTCGAAGCGGAATTGCAGGGCGTTGTAGGTGGACCAGCCGCTGTTGAAGGCGTAGGTGATGTCGGAGAAGGTGGGGATCGGCCGGCGCTGTTGGAGCGGAATCGTGCCGCCGTTGGTGTTCGGGACGGCCTGGTTGTAGTCGGCGAACAGCAGCGACTTGTTGGCTCGATTGCCGACGTAGGCGATGTCCACGAGAGTGTTCTTCGCGATCTCGCGCTGGATGGAGAAGAACCAGCTCATCAGGTAGGTCGTACGCGTGTCGGGGGGCATGTAGGTGATGTTGGCGCGCAGGGGGTCGAAGTTGCGGCTGTCGGTGAAGCCGGCGGGGTAGCCTTGCTGGGTGGTGCGGAAGCCCGGCTGCGACGGCGCCTGCGTGACGAGGGCGTTAACGAGCTGCGGGCCGTTGATGGCGAGGATGTTGCCGCCGCCGGCGCGGTGGAAGTGGACGAAGTTGACGCCGAAGCCGCTGCGGACGATTGTTTTGTCCGTGACTGAGTAAGCAAGACCGATGCGTGGCGCCCAGTTGTTGCGGTCGGGGTTGATGAGCGCGCGGCTGTAAAGCGAGCCTGAAGAGGCCGCGATCATTCTGCGTCCGGCGGGATCGAAGTTCGACAGGACGTTGTCCTTCTCCCACTGGGGCGTGGCGAACTCGTAGCGCACGCCGAGGTTGAGGGTGAGCTTGCGCGAGACCTTCCAGTCGTCCTGAAGGTAGGCGAAGTGGAGATTCTGGCGGTATTGCGCGACGAGGAAGTTCACGAGCGCATAGGTGTTGCGCGCGCCGAAGAAGAAGTCGGCGATGGAGTAGACGGCGGCGTCGCCGAAGGGTCCCTGGGCGGGGCGGGAGAACGCGCCCTGGTAGGTGTCGCGGCCGTAGAGCGGGTTCACGTCCTGGATTTCGGTGTGAACGCGCTGGTATTCGTAACCGGCCTTGAGCGAATGCGCGCCGAGGAAGCGGGAGTAGTTGACCTTGGGGTTCCACGCGGTGGGGTACTGCCACTGCGGATTTGTGGCCTGGCGGCCGAGCGTGGAAATGCCGTTGAATAACTGCGTGGTGAGGCCGCCGGCGATGCGCGGATCGGCGGGCAGGCCGGGGATGCCGTAGACGTTCTGCATGGTCGCTTCGCCGAGACCGGGCGGCTGCTTGCCGGCGCGGGTGCGCGTGACGCCGAAGCGGAACTCCCAGAGGTCCCGCGGCGACATGGCGTAGGTGAGGCCGGAGGCGAGGGCCTGGTTGAGGACGTCGGTGTAGCCGTTGCCGTCTCCGCCGGAGGGTCCGGGGATCGTGGGCTCCTCGAAGATGTTGGCCTTGCGCTGGCCGATGCGGAAGAAGCCGGAGATCTTGGAGGAGAACTGGTGATCGAGCTTGACGTTGTACTTGTCGGTGAAGTCCTGGAAGCGGCGCGCGCGGAAGTAGTTGTTCGAACGCGTGGCTTGGGAAAAGGGTTGCGGCAGATCGGCGAAGACGCGCAGGGCGAAGGGGCTGACGACGGTGCGCGGCAGCGGGACATTGGCCGGGTAGATGCCGCCGCGGACAGGGTCCTGAACGGCGAAGTCGAAGACCGCGTCACGGTCGCGCTGGATGGGGAGGTTGGCGAATTCAACGACGCGGCTCACTTGGCGGTAGCCTTCGTAATCGAGGAAGTAGAAGGTTCTGTTTTTGACGATGGGGCCGCCGAGGGTGAAGCCGAACTGGTTGCGGGCGAAGGGGGCCTTGCGGTTGTCGCGGGGGCGGAAGTAGTCGCCGGCGTTGAGGGAGCGGTTGCGGAGGAACTCCCAGGCCGAGCCGTGCAGCTCGTTCGTGCCGCTGCGATAGGCGACGTTGATTGTGGCCCCGCCGGCGCGGCCGTATTCGGCGGACATGTTGTTGGTGACGACCTGGAACTCGGCGACGGCGTCGGGCGGGGGCTGCATGACCTGGTTGGAGAAGCCCTGGTTGGAGGTGCCGTAGGCGTTGTTGTCGACGCCGTCCAGAAGGAAGTTATTGAAGGTGCTGCGCAGGCCGTTGACGTTGAAGGAGCCTTCGCGGACGGTGAAGCCGCCGGTGGAGATCGGCGAGGGGCGGACGCCGGTGGTGAGCATGACGAGGGAGGAGTACTGGCGCCCGTTGAGGGGGAGCTCGACGATGGCCTCGCGCTTGACCACCTGGCCGCGCTGGCTGGTGTCGCTTTCGACGAGCGAGACGGTTTCGGAGACGTTCACGGTTTCGGTGAGCTGTCCGACCGCGAGCTCGATGTCGACGCGCTGGCGGGCTCCGATGGTGAGCTCGACGTCATCGACCTGCGCGCGGGAGAAGCCGGACTTTTCGACCGAGACGTTGTAGTGGCCGATGCGGAGCTGGAAGAACTCGAAGTTTCCGTTTTCGTCGGTGAGCTTGCTGGTTCCGATTCCGGTTTCGCGGCTCAGAACGGTGACTTTGGCTCAGGGGACGACGGCGCCGGTTTTGTCTTTGACAGTGCCGAGGATGGATGCGGTCTCGAATTGGCCCCACGCCGCCGAGGAGAGCAGGGCGAGAACGAACAGAGTGTTCTTCATGGATTCACGTCCCCCTGACTTGGTGTTACTTGAGAGACAGCGTAGCAGAACTTTTTTGGGGGGGCGATGACGGGGGTGTAAATAGAAGGTTACTCGGCGGGGGAATTGGCTGGCCGCCGATGGACGCCGCTGGAGACCGCCGGGATTGGGCCACGGACGGCCGCGGATGCGCATGAATGGAGAATCAAGGCGCCGGCGGCGTTCTCACGGGGGGGCAGAGGCGGAGGATTCGGCCTCCGGGGGCCAGGACGCGGTGCAATTCGCGGGTATCGGGTCCTTGTTCGAGATCGAGGACGAGGCTGAACCAGGCGTCGCGCCAGGGGATTTCGTCGCGGCTGCCGGGAGAGACCATCACGTTGTCAAATGCGGCGAGGACGCGCCGGGCCTCGCGGACCTTGACGTCGTCGGGATCGATGGCGGCGACGAGCACAGCCACAGCGGCCCAATCGCCGATGCGCGCGGGATCGGACAGGCCGACGGCGAGAACCCGCTCGTCCGCCCCGATTTCGACTTCAGGCATCAGCCGCCCGAGATGTTGACGAGGTCTTCCTTGCCGGCCGCGGCTTCGCCCCGCACGATGCGGGCGGCGTCGGCCTCGGTGAACTCTTCGACCTTCTGGGAGATGTTATAGGCGCAGAACTTCGGGCCGCACATGGAGCAGAAGTGGGCGTCCTTGAAGCCTTCGTCGGGCAGGGTCTCGTCGTGGTAGGCGCGAGCGGTCTCCGGGTCGAGCGAGAGCTCGAACTGGCGGTTCCAATCGAAGCGGTAGCGGGCGTGAGAGAGCGCGTCGTCGCGGTCGCGCGCGCCGGGGCGGCGGCGGGCGATGTCGGCGGCGTGGGCGGCGATCTTGTAGGCGATGATGCCCTGCTTGACGTCTTCCTTGTTGGGCAGGCCGAGGTGTTCCTTGGGGGTGACGTAGCAGAGCATCGACGCGCCGTACCAGCCGATCATGGCGGCTCCGATGGCGCTGGTGATGTGGTCGTAGCCGGGCGCGAAGTCAGTGACGAGCGGGCCGAGCGTGTAGAAAGGCGCTTCGTGGCAGATCTCCATCTCCTTTTCGACCTGGAGCTGGATCTGGTCCATGGGGATGTGGCCCGGGCCTTCGATCATCACTTGCACGTCGTAGTCCCAGGCGATTTTGGTCAGCTCGCCGAGGGTTTTGAGCTCGGCGAACTGGGCTTCGTCGCTGGCGTCGGCGAGCGAGCCGGGGCGGAGTCCGTCGCCGAGGGAGAAGCTGACGTCGTACTTCTGGAAGACTTTGCAGATGTCCTCGAAGCGCTCGTAGAGGAAGTTCTGGCGGTGGTTGCGGACCATCCATTCGGCGAGGATGGAGCCGCCGCGGCTGACGATGCCGGTGACGCGCTTCGTCGTCAGCGGGATGTACTGCACCAGGACGCCGGCGTGGATGGTCATGTAGTCGACGCCCTGCTGGGCCTGCTCTTCGATGACCTCGAGCATGATATCGGCGGTGAGGTCCTCGATGCGGCGAACGCGCGCCAGCGCTTCGTAAATGGGGACCGTGCCGATGGGGACGGGCGACTCGCGGAGGATGGCCTTGCGGATCTCCGGGATGTCGCCGCCGGTGGAGAGGTCCATGACGGTGTCGGCGCCGTACTTGACGGCGTAATGGAGCTTTTCGAGCTCGCCTTCAATGTTGGAGGTGGTCGCCGAGTTGCCGATGTTGGCGTTGATCTTGCACTTCGACGCGACGCCGATGCACATCGGTTCGAGGCTCAGGTGGTTGACGTTGGCGGGGATGATCATCCGCCCGCGGGCCACTTCGCCGCGCACGAGCTCGGGGGAGAGGCTCTCGCGGCGGGCGACGGACTCCATCTCTTCGGTGACGACGCCCTGGCGGGCGTAGTGCATTTGGGTGCGGATCTTGTCGCTGTTCCGCTTGGCGAGGTACTCTGCACGCGTCATCGACCCGATTATCCCATGACGCGGAGGTACGGATAGCGGATGCTGTATGTTCACAGCATGGAGCGAATCTGCTTTTTGTTGAAAGTGCGGCGGGAGAGGCTGGAGGAGTACAGGGCGCGGCACGCGGCGGTGTGGCCGGAGATGCTGGAGGCGTTGCGGGAGTCGGGGTGGCGGAACTACTCGCTGTTTTTGCGGGAGGACGGCCTGCTGGTGGGGTATCTGGAGACGGCGGACTTCGCCACGGCTCTCGCAGGGATGGCCTCGCGCGAGGTCAACGCCCGCTGGCAGCAAGAGATGGCGCCGTTTTTCGAGTCGATGGAGGGGCGGCGGGCGGACGAGGCGCTGGCGCGGCTGGAGGAGGTTTTCCACCTGGATTAGTTCAGTCGAGCTGAGCAGACGAGCGCGCGAAGCGAGGCAGGGGCGACGATTCAACTGCGAGCCTGGGGCGGCTTGGGCGCGGCCGGGGCGCCACGCGACAGCCCACCGGCGCTCAGATCCTCGTCGAGGTCAGGCCAGTGAATGCCATCGCGCGCGCCGCTGATCCGCCAGTTGCAGCGCTGCTTCGAGGTCGCGTCGAGGAGTTCTGCGAACCAAGTCAATGGGAGAACGATTGTGCGCCCGTCGATGAGGTCGACCGCCACTGAATCGTCGGTGAAGTGAACGCTCTCTATTCTTCCAGGGATAGCCGTTCCAGATTGATCGGTTTCAGCACGCACCGGGCGGCCTGAGTGGCCGCCGCAGGCACGAGCGCCTGCCCCACAAAGAAGGAGTAAGGAGTCGGAAGCCAGGAGCAGACAGGCGGAGATCTTTGCAGCCTGAGATGAATCCGAGGGAGTGGAATACTTTCCTGCCGGACCGGCTTGGGGCGCGGCGTGGTTATCGCCTGACTGATCCTGACGCGATAACCGGTCACGAACCGCGGGCTACAATCGTGCCTGAGCGCACATCACGGAGGGGCGAAGGATGATCGGCTACCTGGTTCGTTCGCTGGCGGGTCGTGGGGCTGTTCAGAAGCGGCTCGGGAAGCACTTCGACGGGACGGCGCTGAACGAGCTGGTGACGGCGGCGCGGGAGTTTCCGGTGACGTCGCGTGTGGATGTGCAGATCGCCCTTCAGGAGATGCTCGGGGACGGCGGGGCGGGCGGAACACTGCTCGGCATCCACTCGCAGATGGGGCACGAGACGACGACGTTCGCGCACCTGCTGACGAACGCGACTCCGTATGGAATCGATTTCGGTCCCCTGCAACACGACGAGGTGGATATCGGCGACTCCGAGCCCACGCGCTGCCTCAGGAACGGTTTGTGGCTGCGGCGGGAGAACGGCATCGCGTTCGGCGTCCTGTTGTCGCCGGCAGTGATGTACGGGCAGACGAGCGGCGTCCACGTCGAGGTGGCGGCGCCGCGGGGGGAGGCCGGCGCCCGGCTGTCGCAGGATTTGTTCCGGCAATTGGAAGTGAAGGTGAACGAGGGGCGGACGTACCGCGGGCGCGTGCTCTCGCTGGAGATGCAGCAGAGCTATGGCTGCGCGGGGTGCAACGTGAAGGTGCACCGGCTTCATCAGGTGAAGCGCGAGGATGTCGTCCTTCCCGCGACCACGCTGACGCTGCTGGACAGGAACGTCATGGGCTTTGTGGCGCGGCGGCAGCAGATCAAAGGGCTGCGGTTCTCCGCCAAGAAAGGGCTGTTGTTTTACGGTCCGCCGGGAACAGGGAAGACGCTGACGATTCACTATCTGGCCTCGCAGTTGCCGGAACACACGACGCTGCTTGTGACCGCGGAACAGGTGGCGCTGCTGGACGAGTACTTCCGGCTGGCGCGCTTTTTGCAGCCGGCGATGATGGTGATTGAGGATGTGGATCTCGTGGCGCGCGAGCGCGAGCACATGCGGAACCCCGGCGAAGAGCTGCTGCTCAACAAGCTGCTGAATGAAATGGACGGCCTGCGCGAGGATGCAGACGTCCTGTTCATCCTGACGACGAACCGGCCCGAGGCGCTGGAGCCCGCGCTGGCGGCGCGTCCGGGGCGCATCGACCAGGCGATCGAGTTTCCGCTGCCGGACGAGGCAGGCCGGAGGAAGCTGGTGCAGCTTTATTGCGGCGGGCTGAAGATCCCGGAGGCGCTGCTGGATCTGCTGGTGCGGCGGACGAAAGGGGTGAGTCCGGCGTTCATCAAGGAGCTGATGCGGCGGTCGGCGCAGTTTCAGATCGAATTCGGAACGGGGGACGAGGAGTTGCAGCAAGCGGCGGTGGACGCGGCGATCGAAGAGATGGTGTTTCTGGGGGGCGCGTTGAATCTCAAGCTGCTGGGAGGCTCGGCGGCGGACTTACGGGCTCATGAGTGAGCGGGGCGGCCCTCGGCATGCGCGTACGGCGTTTGATTGGGTGCGTGATTGCAGAAGCAGGCTCTGTGGGAGCAGATAGAACGGCGGGCACGGTCCGGCCCACCTGGACGAGATCAGATGCAGCCTTGTAGGCGCGGAAGTTCCGCCGGCTGGAGAAACGCGCGCAGCCGAGGCACGTGAAGTTCGAGACCGCTGGCGGGCTGGCTGGGGACTCCCTGCAATGGCGCCCACTCCCGGTCGATATTGTGTGGAGAGCCGCCTCCAGCAATCGCGGGTTCGAGCTACCGACCGGACTGAAAGGGCGCTTGAGAATCAGGATCCACACGGCCGGCTCCGGCGCGCCAGACATGGGCCGCGCCACCTGAATGCGCCGGTGGATTGCGGTGCTCGCGTCAGGCAGCGGGAACAGACTCTATCTTGAGGGATTCGCTCTTGTGTCGTACAATTGTACAAGATGGAGCGTGCCTTGGTCATCGACGCGTCCGCCGTGCTGGCGGTCTTGTTGGACGAGCCAGCCCGGCCCCTGCTCATCGCCGCCACGGAGGGATGCAGCCTGGTCGGGGCTCCGTCGCTGCCTTCTGAAGTCGGAAACGCTTTGATGGCCGGTTTTCGGCGCAGGCGGTTGGGGGCCGGGTTGGTTCTGGAAGCGTGGTCGAGCTTCCAGAAGGTGCGGGTTCGCCTGGCGGACATTGACGTGCGCCACGCGTTGGAGATTGCCATGAAGCTGGGGCTTCACGCTTATGACGCCTATGTGCTGGAGACGGCGCGCGCGGAGCGATTGCCTTTGCTCACATTGGACGGCGGGCTGGCACGAGCCGCGGCGCGGATGGGTGTCAAGCTGGTGGAGGTTCAGAAATGAAGGCGTACAGCTACTCCGAGGCGCGACAACGGTTGGCGGAGGTGTTGGATCGCGCGCGGCGGGAGGGGGCAGTGGAGATCCGCCGGCGAGGCGGCCAAGTCTTTATCCTGAAGCCCGCTGTGAGTATGGGCTCCCCGCTGGATGTGCCGGCGGTGAGTGCGGGGGTCTCGAGGGAGGAGATCGTTGGTCTGGTGCGCGCGAGCCGCAGATCCGGAGAGCGCATCTTCAAACAGGCGGCCTCGGCGAAGCTGCGGATGGAGACTGAACGCAAACCGCGCGGGCGACAGAAGCACGGGCGTTAGGATCTGGGGCAATCCGCTTCAGTCACGCGGGGTCCTGGTCAGGGGTCGAGGGGCTCGGCGCCGGCGTCCCAGCGGCCGCGGGCGCGGAGGCGGGCGACCTCGTCGCGGGCGATCTCCTGGAGGCGGGTGACATCGACTTTGGCGGTGCGGTTGAGGGGCATGGCGCCGGGCTCGAGGATGACGTAGTGCAGGGGGCGCATGTAGGAGGTCATCGAGCGGGCGTGGCGGCGGAGCTCGGCTTCGGTGAGATCGGCGCCGGGCTTCTTTTCGACAAACGCGATGATGCCTTCGCTCCAGATGCGGTGTTCGTGGCCGATGACGCCGACGCTGGCCACCTTGGATTCGAGCTCGCTGAAGTGGTGCTCGACGTCGCCGGGGAAGACCTGGAAGCCGGCGGGCTTGATCACCCACCTGGCGCGGCCGGAGAAGTGCAGTCCGGCTTCGTCCACATAGCCCATGTCGCCCGTGTAGAGCACTCCGTCGGATGAGATCACGCGCGCGGTGGCCTCGGGGTCGTTGACGTAGCCGAGGAAGCTCTGCGGGCCGGAGAAGCAGATGTGACCGATCTCGCCGGGGGGCAGCTCGCGTCCCGCGCGGGCGCCCTCCATGGGCTCGCGCACCGTCATCGGGTAGACCGGCATGGGCCAGCCGATGCCGCGGGCGACTTCGCCGGCGTCGGGCGTCAGCGCGGTATAGGTGCAGAAGCCGGAGGCTTCGGTCAGGCCGAGTCCGGTTCCGATCGCCGGGGCCATGGTGAGCATCTTGTCGAGGAAGGAGCGCGGGACGGCCTGGCCGCCGTAGACGGCGGCGCGCAGGCTGGAGAGATTGCGCTGGCCGTAGCCGGCCGTGCGCCACTCCATCTGGAACATGGCCGGGATCTGGCCGAGCAGAGTGACGCCGTGCTCCTCGATGGCGGCGAGCGACTTCGCGGCGTCGAAGATCTCGAGCAGCACGCATGTGGCGCCGGTGAACAACGACGTGATCAGAAGCTCGGACTGGCCGCCGACGTGGGAGGCGGGGAGGTTGTCGAGGACGCGCTGGCCGGGCTCGAAACCGAACGCGCTGCCGAGGCAGAGATTCTGGCACGCGATGCCGCGGTGCGACAGCAGCGCGGGCTTGGGCGAGCCCGTCGAACCGGTGGTGAAGATCACCTGCGCGCCGTCTTCGGGCGCGCACTCGCTGACGACGGGTTGAGGGTCCGCCGCCGCGCGCGACATCACTTGAGCGAAGCTGACGGCGCCGGCGATGGTTTCGCCGGGCGGCGAGAACTGGATGAGGTGTTCGACGAAATCGCAGCGCCGGCGCACCGCCTCGCCGAGCGCCGCGAAGTCGGCGATGGGGGTCTTGCCGAGGAACGCGTAGCCTTTCGCGCGGACGAGGCCGAGGTCGCGCAACACCTCGGCGGGCTGCAAGCGCAGGTCGAGCGGAGTGTGAATGACGCCGAGGCGAAAGCAGGCGTATTCGAGCAGGACGTGCTCGGTGAGGAAGGGGAGCGAGGCGGCGAGGAAGTCGCCTTTGCGGAAGCCCATGCGCTTCAGCTCGCCGGCGAGCGTCATGGAGCTGCGTTGAAGCTCCGCCCAGGTTGTGGTTGTGCCGCGCGTCGCGTTGATGATGGCCGGCTGAGAGGGTTTGCGCGCCGCCCAGTAGTCGACCGCGGCGTGGATCAGGTGGCGGCCGCGATACTCGGTGTTGAATTGTTCCAGCGTGACCTGCGGAATGGGCGGCATGGCTTTCTATCCGTAATAGCATGAGACCAATGAGACGCGCCGTTTTATTGCTGACGCTGGCGATTCCGCTCGCGGCGTCCGATTGGTATTTGTTCGCTTCATTTCGCGGCAACGGGGAGACGGGCGTGTACTTCGCGTTGAGCCGCGACGGATTGAAGTGGACCCCGGCGAACGACAACCGCCCGTGGATCAAGCCGGGAGCGGAGGGCATGCTGATGCGCGATCCGTTTCTTGCGCGGGGTCCGGACGGGACGTGGCACATGTTGTGGACGTGGGGGTGGACGCGCAAGGAGACCGGGGGCGTCTTGCGGATCGGTTATTCGAGCTCGAAGGATTTGATCGACTGGAGCGAGCAGCGCGAGATCCGCGTAATGGACGACGAGCCAACGGCGCGCAACGCCTGGGCGCCGGAAGCGGCTTGGGATGCGCAGCGCAAGGAGTGGATTGTTTTCTGGTCGACGACGATTCCGGGGCGCTTTCCAGATACGGAGCAGACCGGCGACAGCGGCTACAACCACCGGCTGTACTCGATCCGCACGAAGGACTTCCGCACGTTTACGAAAGCCGAGCTGTGGTTTGATCCGGGGTTCAATGCGATCGACGCCACTCTGGTGCGCGACGGGCGGCGGTGGGTCATGGTGTTCAAAGACGAACGGCGGAATCCTTTGCAGAAGCGGCTGCGGGTGGCGTTTGCGGATTCGCCGGCGGGGCCGTGGCGCGGGGTGTCGGAGCCGATTTCGCGGGATTGGGTGGAGGGGCCTTCGGTTTTGAAGATCGGCCGGGACTGGTTCATTTATTACGATCACTATTCGAAGCCGCAGCATTATGGGGCGCTTCGCACTCGCGACTGGAAGAAGTTCGAGGACATTACGAACAAGTTAGATTCTTGGGTCTGAAATCCTAAACAAGAATAGTTCAACAATGCCGCTGTC
>CAYYNC010000103.1:0-11881 GCA_964472745.1 uncultured Solibacteraceae bacterium | reverse complement strand
GCCGACGCATCCGTGTCCACAATCCCTTGCGTGTCCCCGAGACTGAGGGATTACATTTCCCTGCCGATTCCCCTTTCCACTGACGAATCTTGGAAGTATAATCCTTCCCATGACACCCGCCGCGGGGAAGGGGGCAGTGGTGTTGTTGGTGTGCCGGGCCGTCTGTTGCGCCGATGAGCCGGCGGAAGTGCTGGAGCGGTTCCTCGCCAAGATCGAAGCGGAACTCCAGCGGCTTCCCGACCACGTCTGCACGCAGCAGATTGAACGGTTCGCCCGAGGTATGAACGAGGGGCCTTGGAAGCGCGAGGATACTCTCACATTCACGGTGGGCCTCGCCGCCGGCAGAGAGATCTATAGCCTGCCCGGCGGCGCGAGCTTCGAAGACTCCGAGCTGGCGAGCGCCGCGCGCCGCGGCGTCATCAGCAGCGGGCAGTTCGGGTTGATGGCGCGGCACGTGTTCGCCTGGAAGGCGGCGAAGATCGGTTACCGCGGCGAGAGCGAGCGCGCCGGCCGCAAGGCCTACGAATACGAATACGACGTCCCGAAAGAAAAGAGCACGTACGCGCTGCGCATGGGCGGCGCCGGAGATATCGTGGCGTTCCAAGGCTCGTTCCACGTCGACGCCGAAACGCTCGATCTCCTGGAGCTGACCGTGCAGGCCTACGACATCCCCGAGAAGGTAGGGCTGGCCCAGGCCGACACCAAAGTGACCTATTCGCGCGTGGACGTACGCGGACTTGACGCGCTTCTGCCCTCCGCGGCGACGCTGCATGTGACGACGGCCGATGGAATCGAGCGGCTCAACCGCGCGCGCTTCGGCGAGTGCAAGCGCTTCGAGGCCGAGTCCGCGCTGATCGTGGAGGAGGAGAAGCCGAAGGCGCCGGTTGTCGCCGAATCCCGGCCGTGGCTCCCCCCGGGCACGATGCTCGAACTCCAACTGGATATGGACCTCACGCCTCACCGCTTGAAGCAGGGCGACCCGGTCAGAGCGCGGCTTGCGAAGCCGGTCGAGCGCCCCGAAGGCAAACTGCTGCCCGCGGGGTCGATCGTTCACGGAGTTGTCGGCCGCCTGCGATCGGAGGACGTGCCGTTCCCGATCTACGAGATCGGGCTTGAGTTCACGGGCGTGGAGAGCGAGGGCGTGATCCTGCCCGTGAAGGCCACTCTGGTTGACGTTGAAGGGGAGAGAGGCGTCATCCGGGAGTCCAGGCGATTCATGCCGACTTTCAGCAAGAAGCAGCGCCCGCGTCTCGACGTGCTGGTCCGGGAGGTCCAGCCCGGGCAGGGCATCCTGCTCTGGGACGCCAAACGCCCGGCAATCCCCAAGGGCCTGCGGATGAGGTGGCGCGTGTCCGAAGACGCGACTCTCAGGGCGAAGGCGCAGCCGTAGCGCCATGAAGGCCGGCTTCCGTGATGACGCCGGACCACCATGCGAGCGGCGTCTGGTCGAAGTAGTAATTCAGGGCGCGAACCCCTCGCACGATCTCCGACGGAGGCTTATGCCGTTCCGGCGGCAGCGTGACTCCCGGCCCAACGATCTTGTCCGAACCGCAGACGGCGTAGCGCGGCACGCCGGCGTCCCTGGCGGCGCGGACGATCAGCGCGGTCCCGGCCTTGTTGACGACGCTCTCGCCGGTGACGGCGTCCGCGCCGGTCAGCACAAGGTCCACGCGTGGAACGAACAGGCCCGCCGCGGCGTCGACGATCACCTCCACGTGCACTCCGCGCCGCGCGAGCCGCCGCGCCTGACTCACGCCTTCCAGCAGCGGGCGCGACTCGGTGGAGATCACGCGCACACGCGCGGCATGAGTGAGCGCGGCGAACACCGCCGAGCTCGCCGAATGCGTCAGCACGGCGGCGCCCTCCGGGATCAACCGCGCTGCGCGCATGCCCGCTTCGCGCGAAAAGCGCAACACCTCCTCATCCGCGCAGACCCCGTCGTCAAGCGCGCGGCGCACCACGTAGTGCAGCGAAGCCATGCGCGGGTGCGCCGCCAGCAGCTTCCGCGCGATCTCCTGCGCCCGGCCCCTCCGCGCCGCCCGGGCGAGCAACTTCGCCGCGCACGCGGCCAACGCCGTCGAACCGCTCGTATGATCCTCGATGATCCGCCGTGTCTCCCTCTCGAGCAGCCCTTGCCGCACCATGTTGCCAACCTTACCTCAGCTTCATCCCTCGGCTGGCATAGAATAAAGCGCGGGAGTTGTGTATGAGGCGCATCGCGATTCTATTGTTCGGACTGTCGGCCGCAGTCGCACAGTCCCCCACGGCGCGCGTCACCGGGCGCGTCACCGATCCCTCGGGCGCGGTTGTCACCGGCGCCGCGATCAAGATCACCAACCTCGAAACGAGCATCAGCCAGTCCGCCGTCTCGAGCGATGTCGGCGACTACACGATCCCCTACCTGAATCCCGGCCGTTACACGCTCGAAGCGTCATCGCCCGGTTTCCGGGCGTACAAGCTGGCCGAGTTCAGCCTGGCGGTGGACCAGGAGTTGCGCATCGACATCGCCCTCGAGGTGGGCGCCGCATCGGAAGTGATCACCGTCTCCGACACCCCGCCCGCGCTCAACACCGAGACCGGGGCGCGCGGCGAGGTCACCTCCAGCCAGGAGATCGTCGAGATGCCGCTCGAGGGGCGCAACTTCTCCGACCTCGCCTTCCTCACCGGCGGCGTCCTTCCGAAGGGCGACGGCGGCGACGGCCAATACGCGGTCAATGGCGCGCGCGCCGACAATATCAGCTTCCTCGTCGACGGCATGAACAACACCCAGCGCCGCAACACCGGGCCCGTCGTCAACCTGCCCATCGAAGGCGTGCAGGAGTTCAAGATGATGACCTCGGGCTACTCCGCCGAGTTCGGCCGCTACGCCGGCGGCGTGCTCAGCGTGGTCACCAAGAGCGGCACGAACCGCTTTCGCGGCTCGCTCTACGAGTTTGTGCGCAACGACGTCTGGGACGCGACGGGCTACTTCGACCTCGTGAAGAGCAAGCTGCGGCGCAATCAGTTCGGCGCCACCGTCAGCGGCCCCGTGGTCCTGCCCAAGCTCTACAAGGGCGGCAACCGCACCTTCTTCCTCTTCACCTGGGACACAGTGAAGACCGTCGACGGCAAGACGCAACGCGGCATCGTGCCCTCGCCCGAAATGCTCGCCGGCGACTTTTCGAAGGCCGTCGACGCGCTCGGCCGCCCCGCCCGCATCATCGACACTCTCAATAACCGGCAGCCCTTCCCAGAAAACATCATCCCCGAGAGCCGCCTCGATCCCGTGTCGCGCAAGATGGCCGCCTACTTTCCGGCCGCGAATCTCACGGGCTCCGGCAACAACTTCGTCTCGCAGGGCAACAGCACGCAGGACAACACAAGCATGGGCGTCAAGGTGGATCACAACCTCACGCCCGGCGACCGCCTCACATTTTCCACGTTCTGGCGGCCCACCAACACGTGGGACCCGGTGGTCAACTCGCGTTCGCCGCTTCCGCTGTTCGGCCTCAAGAACAACACCATCGAGATCCTGAGCTACGCGCGCTATCTGAAGAGCCTCACCAATACGATGTTCCTCGAAGCCACCGGCAGCTTTTCGCGCCGCACGAACAACCAGCTCTGGCCTTACAGCGCGGACAAAGACTGGGCCGCGGAAGTGGGCTTCGTGGGCGGCACGCAGAATCCGATCGCGCGCGGGCTGCCGCAGTTCGAGGCCACCGGCTTCATCATCCTCGGCCCGGCGTACGACTACCCCAAAATCTGGGCCTTCAACAACTATCAGTACTCCGCGAACCTCACGTGGATCCGCGGGCGGCACAACCTCAAGCTCGGCGGCGACTTCCTGCGCATGCAGTACTTCTCGCGCAGCTACGGCGACATGCGCGGCCGGCTGACGTTCAATGGCCGCTTTTCCTCGCACAGCCTCGCCGACATGATGCTCGGCTGGGCCAGCAGCTCGCGGCGGCAACTGGACGCCTCCGGCCCTTACCATCTCGTCTCCAACTACTAGGCGTTTCTCCAGGACGACTGGAAGGTCTCGCCGAACCTCACGCTCAATCTCGGCGTGCGCTACGAACTCATGAAGCCGCCGCGCGAAAAGTATGACGCGCTGTCGATGTTCATCCCGTCGCTGGGCAGGGTGGTGCTGGGCGGGCGCGGCACGCTCTCCGAATCCGAGTTCGACCAGCGCATCGCGACTCTCGGCGCACAGAACGTCGTGATGGCCTCCGCGATCGGCCTGCCTCCCACCATTGTCAAGGCGAACTACGACACCATCGCGCCGCGCTTCGGCTTCGCCTGGCGGCCGTTCGGCAACGCGCGCAGCGTCGTGCGCGGAGGCTACGGCATCTTCTATGGGAGCAGCTCGCTTTATCGCATGGACGAGTACAACGACACGTTCCCGTTCGCGATCACCGAGACGTTCTCCGTGAGCAGCAGCAATCCGTCGCTGGTCACCGCGTCCAATCCGTTCCCGGCGAACCGGCGCGGCATCAGCGGCGTCACCAGCAGCTACGGGCAGGAGTCGGTGCGGCCCAAGGCGCAGTACATGCAGAGCTGGAACCTCACCCTCGGGCGCGACATCTTCAGAGGCGCGGTGCTCGAGATCGCATACGCCGGCTCGAAGGGCACGCATCTCCAGCGCCGCTACGACATCAACCAGCCCTTCCGCGAGCAGGCGCTGAGCACACTCCGGCCCTTCCAGGCATTCGGGAGCATCCAGATCATCAACGACGGCTCCAACTCGATCTACAACGCCGGCTCGCTCACCTTGCGCAAGAACTTCGCTAAAACGCTGTTCATTCGCGCCGCGTACACCTATTCGAAGTCGATCGACGAAAGCTCGAACACCGGCGGGACGATTCAATACAACTTCTCGAGCGCGCAGGACTCCCGCAACCTGCGCCTGGAGCGCGGCCGGTCGGACTTCGACATGGGCCACACCTTCGCCGGCAGCTTCATCTGGACGCCGAAGTTCTCGCGCCGCGCGCTGCTGAGCGACTGGCAGATCTCGGGCGCCGCGACGCTCTACACCGGCCCGCCCTTCACCCCCAAGATGGGCACGTTCGACTACACCAACGGCGGCGCCAGCCGGCCCGACCGCATCGCCTCAGGGAAACTCGACACCCCCACCGTGGAGCAGTGGTTCGACCGCCTGGCGTTCCCCGCGGTCCCCCTCGGCTCGTTCCGCTTCGGGACCTCGGGCCGCAACGTTCTGGACGGTCCCGGCACGATGAATATCAACCTCTCGCTCTCGAAACGCATCCGCTTCGGCGAGTCGGCGGCGCTCCAGCTTCGCGCGGAGAGCTTCAACCTTCCCAACCACCCGAACTTCAACCTGCCGGAGAACCGGGTCGACATCCTGAGCGGCGGCATCATCAGCCGCGCCAAGAACAATCGCGTCCTGCAAATGGGCGCGCGGTTGGAGTTCTGAACACCCGGAGTTGAGTGGAGTTCATCTCGCGCCGGGCCGGCGGGCTGGACTGCCTGTTCCGGTGCGCGCGGCCAAAAGAGCTACAGGAAGCACATTGTCCTGTTGCTGGCCGCCATGGGCGCCGCGGGCCGGCAGGTTGTCTGGGAGGCCCGGCCAGGCTTTCGCGGCTTCGGCCGCATCGCGCCGGCGGCGGCTGTGGTCGCCGGCCCGGCGGTCTGCTGCGAGCACAACGGCCTTCTGGTGAAGCCGCGCCTGTGATCGCCGCGCGGATAAGCGGCCCCGGGAACACCCGATGATAGATTGAAACGTGCTGACCTTCCTCGTCTCCGGATTGTCTTTGGGGCTGGCCGCGGGGCTGTCCCCCGGACCGATGCTGGGGCTCGTCATCTCGCAGGCGCTGCGGCACGGCGCGCGCGAAGGCATGAGGGTCGCGTTCGTGCCTCTGCTTTCCGACCTGCCCATCGTTCTGTTGTGCCTGTTCGCGCTCTCGAAGCTTTCAGCGATGGCCGTGGCGCTGGCCTGGCTCTCGATCGCTGGGGGCATTGTTGTCGCCTGGCTGGGTTGCGAATCGTTGCGCGCCTCGCGGCTTGAACTCGGCGGCGATTGGGCCGCTCCGCGCTCCGTCACCAAGGCCGTCGCGGTGAACATGCTCAACCCTCATGTCTACGTCTTCTGGGCGACGGTCGGCGCGCCGATGCTGCTCAGCGGGATGAAGCGGGCGGACGGCTCGGCGGCCGCATTCGTGACGGGTTTCTACGCCTGCCTGATCGGATCGAAGGTGCTGCTCGCCCTCCTCGTGGGGCGATCGCGGAACGCACTCATGGGCCGCGGATACCAATTCGTCATGCGCGCGCTGGGTGTTCTGCTTCTGGCCCTGGCGTCTTCGATGATCGCGGGCGGCCTCAGGGGTCTTTGAGGGCTGCTCGGACAGCCTTTCGCCGCGCGGCAGCGTCCGTGGATCGCTGAGCAGGGCTTTGTTGGCATCCGTTGTATGGCGCTCGGCGCATCCCCCGTCCGGAACGGCCGCGCCCCGCGCGGAGTCCGGACGGCGCTCGAGTCTGCGGAGCGCCCGGCGGCCAGGGAGCCGGGGCTTCCGCAAGTGCCGCTGCAAAAGTGCGCCGGAATAGCGGCCCAACTCGACAAGCCCGCGCCCGCCCACCCCACGCTCCTCGCTGCATGGTCCGGACATGCGGTGATCCTGAGCAGCGGCGCAGTGAAGGAGTTCGAAGTCCCGGCGGCTGGTCCGGCGCCCGGAGGATTCTACGGCAAAGACGCTCGCGGCAAGTCCTGGGACCGCTTTGTGCGGGAACGCGCGCGGTTCCCGGTCACCGGGACACGCACCGTGAGCGATGAAGTTCTTCGGCAGAGGATCGCCGCCTTCCTCGAAGAGGCGCCAGGCCGCCGCATCACGTCGCTCCAAAGCTTGGCTTTCATCCCGGACCCGCTGATGCGGCTTCTCCAACAGACCGGCACGCGCCTTGGCGTCCGCATCTTCCCCATGCCGCTGGCAAACCCGGCCGAGGCCCAGGCTCGAAGCCACGCGGCAAGCGGCGCCGAACGTCGCTTGCGGCCGCTTGAAGCTGGTCCTGGACGCGACGCCGGTGGAGCGCTCCCCGGCGATGCGCCGGGGATGAAGGCCGGCCTCGCCTTCTCCCGCAACATCCTCGAAGCGACTCCGCCCGATCTGCCGAAGACCGCGTCTGTTTCCACGATGATCGGCCGGACGATGCTGCGGCGGCCGTTCCGGAGCACCGCGTTCGCGCTGTCCGCGGTCTATGCTGAATAGCGGACGGAGTGATGGAAGGATGAGCAGAACTGCACTATCTGCGCTGGCGGCGATTACGCTCATCGCGCCGCGCGCCGCCGCGCAGGACGGCCCCTGGAATCATCGCGTGCTGCTGGCCGTGTCCGCCGACGGCCTGAACTGGACGGTGCGGCCGGAGACGCTCGTCGAGCGCGCCTCGGTTCCCGAGCTGTTTCTCGCGCCGGACGGACGGCCCACGATTCTGTTTGTCGACGCCTCCGGAGCGCGCGAGGGAATCGGCGCGATCGTGCGGGACGACAGCGGCGTCTGGAGGCGCGTCGCGACGAACCTGCGCGACGTCGACCCCAACGTGATCCGTCTCACCGATGGGACCTACCGCGCCTATGTGAAAGCCGGCCTGGACGGGGCGATGGCGGCCTATGCCTCCTCGGACGGCCTGAACTGGACGCCGCTCGGCGTAGTCTTTCGCGATGCGCGCTACCCCAATGCTACCGACCCCGATGTCTTCCAAACGCCCGCGGAGTGGGTGATGCTGCTTTCGCTCGGGCCGCGACTTCTGCGATGCACTTCGCAGGACGGACTCAGCTTCACCACCGACGGCACGATTCTCGATTTCGGCGGCGCGGTTTCCGACACCGTGAAGGTGGAGGGCGGCTGGCGCACCTTCTTCCACGTGAACCCGGATCCACGCACGGGCGCGCGGATGCGCATCCGCTCCGCTTTCACCGCGGACGGCAAGACCTGGCGCGTGGAGGATGGCGACCGCGTGGTTCCGCCGGCCGCCGGACCCGCGGCGCTTGGCGTCGCCGACCCCGCGCCGGTGCAGCTCGCCGACGGATCGTGGCTCATGGCGATCAAGTCGTTCATCGCGCCGGCGGGCCAGGGTCCCGCGCCGCCGGTGCAGACGGGCGGCATCGCGACGCACATGGTCGGCAGCGCCACCAGCCCCGACGGGCTTCAGTGGACTCGCGACGATGGAATCAGGCTCTCTTCCGCCTCTGTGCCCGCGGCGATCAACGACAACGACGAACGCGTCCTGCTCTACTTTGTCCAGCCGCCCGGCCAGCCCGGAAAGCCTGAAACTGTCGCCTGCGCGGTTTCCACCGACGGCATCCGCTTCGAGCGCGAGCCCGCATTCAGCATTGAAGGGCTCAGCACCCTCAAGGCGGTGGACCCTTCGATCCTCAAGGACGGCGAGGGCCGCTTCCGGCTCTACTATCTGGCCTCGAATCACCAGGGCGATCCGGCGGCGGGGCCCAATCCTCACGCCATCCACATGGCGCACTCTGAAGACGGCATCCTGTTTCGCGAAGCCGGTTCGGTCTTCGAGTTCCCGGACCTGGTGGATCCCGACGTATTCCGGTTCAACGGCGAGTGGTGGATGTACGTGTTCGCGCGCAATCGCACCGTGATCGCGAAGTCTCAGGACGGCGCGCGCTTCACCTTTGAGGGCGACCTCGCGCTGCCCGGGTGGGGCACGACAGCGCCGGTGACCCTGCCCGGCGGGCGTCTGCGCCTCTACGCCTTCGACCAGCGCACGCCCGTGGCAAACGTCGTCCGCAGCTTCATTTCGAGCGACGGCGTCAACTGGACAGTCGAAGAGGGCGACCGCATCAAGGCCGGTCCCGAGGAGCAGATCACCGATCCCTTTGTCATCCCTTGGCGCGGCGGGTACAAGATGTACTTCAAGATCACGCCCGTCGCGCGCCAGTTCGTGACGGGACAGGAAGCCGACCTCGTCGTCGGCGCAAAGGGGTTCAATAACAGCGGCGGCGCGTTGCTGTTTCATCATCCCGCCGGTCTCGCCACCGACGGCAAGGCGCTGCTGGCGGCTGACCGCTGGAACAACCGCGTTCTGATCTGGAGAGATGCGCCGGCGGCGAATACCCCGCCCAGCCTCGTGCTGGGACAGCCGGATTTCAACACGAACAACTCGGGCGCGGGACTGCATCAGCTCAACTGGCCGGGCAACGTGGCCATCACGCCGGATGGCGGCACGATCGCGGTGACAGACACGAACAACGATCGCGTCCTGATCTGGAACCGCTTTCCCGAGCGCAGCGGCGCTCCCGCCGATGTCGTTCTCGATCTGGCGCGGATGCCGCAGCCGGAGCCGGGGCAGGGAGGAGTGCGCTTCGCCTGGCCGTGGGGCGTGTGGACGGACGGCAGGCGGTTCGCGGTCGTGGCCACGCATGGCGCGGCTGTGCTCATCTGGAACTCAATTCCCTCGCGCGACAACCAGCCGCCCGACCTGGTGCTGCGCCCGCCCGGTGCGCGCACCCCGCGCAACGTCACCAGCGACGGCGAGAGCTTTTTCGCCTTGAGCGACCACAACTACGGAGAAGAAAACCGGCCGGCGACGATGGTGTGGCTCGAGTTTCCTTCCTCCGCCGGGCAGCCGCCTGCTTTCACGCTGTCCGAGTGGCTCAAGGGCTCGATTACCGGCGACGGCAAACTCGTGCTGGCCGGCATGCAGACGATCTCCATCTGGAACAGCAAGCCGCTGGACGCGCAGACGCGTCCCGATGTCGTCCTGAGGCCGCCGAGCTATCGCAATGGCGATGGGCCGGACGCGGTGATGGCGCAGGGACGGCTCTACGTCTCGAACTACAACGGCAACAACGTGCTGGTGTGGAATTCACTCCCCGAGCGCAGCGACCGGCCTCCGGACTTTGCGCTGGGCAGCGACACGCCGGAGCAGGACACGCTGGGGGAGAACTTCTTCATTCAGAACCCCGCACTGGCCATCGACGGCGGGAGCCTGTTCGCATCCTCGGACTTCGACCGCAAGCTCTTCGTCTGGCGCACCCTGCCGGAAGAGAGCGGCGTCCCGCCTGACGCGGTGGTGCAGCTTCGCGAAGGCCCGTGGGACAACGCCGCGTACGGCGGCAGGCTTGCGCTGGCCGGCCGGCGCACGGTGTATTTGTGGAACAGCCTGCCGCTCAACGGCGAGCCTCCGGACGCCACGCTCACGGGCCGCATCGGCGATGTCGAATTGCGGGAGCTTACGGGCGTGGCGATGGATGCGCAGCGCTTCTATCTCGCCGACCGGCAGGCTAATCGCATCCACGTCTGGAACGGCGTGCCCGGGCCGGACAGCGCGCCCGCCTTTTCGCTCGAGATGCAGAATCCAGGCCGCATTTCGAGTGACGGCGACTACCTCGCCGCCGCGCCGTTCGAGGGGCACGAGATCTTCCTGTGGCCGCTCGCGAATCTGAGCGCCGAGGCGAAACCTCTTCGCATCGGCGCGCCCGGGATGTTCAACCTGCCCGGCGACGCGCTCGCCTCCGGCGGACGATTCTTCGTGGCCGATCGAGGCAACAACCGTGTCGTTGTGTGGAACCACGTGAAGGATGCCATCGCCGGCAGCCCGCCCGACGCCTTCCTCGGCGCGACATCGCCGGACGACCGCCGCGCCGGGATCGGGCGGAACAAGCTCTTCATGCCCGGCGCTCTGGCCCACGACGGGACGAACCTCTGGGTGGGCGAGTTCAAGTTCTCGTCTCGCATCCTGCGTTTCAGCCCGAGCGGGCCGGCGCCGGCGGGGCCCCTGCCGGCGCGGTAGCCGCTTTGGAGAATTCCCGCCCCACTCGGCGCAGGCGGCAGGGGCGAACTCTCTCGCGCCAAGGACTCGCGGCTGGAGCGGGACGTCGCGGTCAAAGTCCTCCCGGATCACCTTGCTCGGAACCCGCAGGCCCTCTCGCGATTCGTCCGCGGGACGAAGGCGGCCGCGGCGCTTTCGCATCCTATCATCCTGGCGATTTTCGATACCGGCAACGAGAGCGGCGCCAACTACGCCGTCACCGGGTTGTTGGAAGGCGAAACGTCGCGGGCGCGGCTCACGCGCGGTCTGTTACCGTCGCGCAAGGCGGTGGAATTCGGCGCCGCGCTCGCGGACGGACTCGCGGCCGCACACTCCAATGGCATCACGCACCGCAACCTGAAACCGGAGAATATTCTTCTCACCGCGGACGGGCGCGTCAAGCTGCTGGATTTGGGGCGATTGCGTTTGCCTGGTATCGACCCCGCACTCGCGGAACATCGGCCTTGCTTCCGCGTGTCGCTCGGCCAGGCGCCTGCCCGTCACAGCGGTACAGTGTGCGCAGGTTCTCGACGCTGGGCCCCTTCCTTGAAACTCAAAAAACAAATGGATGCACCTTTGGCTGACGCCGCTCGGGATCGGCATCGGCGCGACTGTGCTCCTTTGCGGCCTTCAATCCGTCGTCCATCCTGTCCCTCAGTGACTGAGAATTTCTGAATAAAAAAGCCGTTGACAGGAAATGCAAATTTATTTTTCGGCGCCCATCCTGCTGAATCCACAGTAGTCACGCAGCTACACCTCTTCCCCTCTGTGCCAACATGAGTGAGACACCTCCCCCGCCCGCAATTACTGACCTTCAGGGGGCGGAGAAGATGAGTCATCTATGGTAGGCACTTTGAAGCTCAAGGGAGATTCCCGCATGATCGAGTTGGCAGCGCCGGAGCGGAGGGAGGGCGAGCGGAGCGAGCCCTCCCGTAGCGGAGGGGCTGCCAACTCGACGCCGCCCGCGGCGCTCCCCGTCGGCACCGAGGTCATTGCCAAAGCCCAGCGCCGCAAGTTCACCGCCGAGTACAAACTCGCCATTATCGAAGAAGCCGGCCGCGCCACTGTTACCGCTCATCGGAAAACGTCTTTTTTTGAGCATCATTCGACAGGGCGTTGG
>CAYYNC010000102.1:0-12127 GCA_964472745.1 uncultured Solibacteraceae bacterium | reverse complement strand
AAACTTATGAGGAAGTGCGACGGGCGTACGTCGAGGCCTACAACGCTGGCGACGCGAACGGGATCGGCGAGTTGTTCACGCCGGAGTGCATCTCCATGCCTCCCACGAACGAGACGATTGTCGGGAATGCGGCGGTGGCCGCAATCTACGCGCAGGAGTTCGCCCTCTTTCAAGGCAACCTCAACGTCGACACAACGGAGTCAGCGGAGATGGGCGACTGGGCGTACGGCCTCGGAAGCTGGAGCGTGACTCTGACCCCGAAGGCTGGCGGCGAAGCGCTGAAGCTTCAGGGCAAGTATCTCAATCTGCTGAAGCGCCAGGAAGACGGCGGGTGGAAGATCGCCCGTCACATCTACAACACTCCGACGCCGATCGAACTGCCCCCGCGCTGATCCGCTTTCAGTGCGGCATGAGCCGCAAGCCCCTGAGTAGCGCGACGAGGCTGTAAGCGATCGGTCCCGCACAAACCGCCCCGACGGCCGCGGCCCATCTCCAGCGCCGCCGCAGAATCGATTCGAAGAGCACGAACGCCAGCAGCGGTCCCATGATCCGGCCGTAGGCGACGGGGCTTTCCAGAAACTGGGGCGCGCCAAGGACGAGCGAAAGCGGAACAAAGAACGCGACAAGAGCGCCCAGAACTGAGCCGTTCCACAGCCACCTCGCCGCGACCGCGAGGCTCATGGTCAGGCCAATGAGCCCCGCCGTGTTCAGGATTCGCAGCGGCAGGCCGGCGCCCTGCTCGGCGCGCCCCAGCATGTGGAAGAGGCCGTCGAACAAGAACCAGCGTTCAATCTCCGGCTCAGGCGACGAGAGCCGAAGCGCGAGAAACGCCTTCCAGGCGAGCGCAGGCGCGGCGGCCGTCAGGATGACTGCGCCGCGGCGCCACTCTCCGCGCCGCCACAAAGCCACGCCGGCGCCCGCCGCAAAGAGCATGCCGGTCTCCCGCGTGAGCGCGGCGAGCGCGAGCGCCACCCACATCCAGCCCCAGCGGCCGCGTTCCCACAGCACAGCCGCGGCCAATCCGAAGGCGAGCAGCGCCGCGTCCACTCCCATGCGATCCACCGATGTCACCACGGGCGGCAGCGCCAGCGCCAGCCCGCCCCACCACGCGCTCCAGCCGCGCAGCGCGAACGCCGCGGAGGCGAAGTACACGGCGGCGGCGGCGCTCAGCAGAACAACCGCGATGTAGGCGCTGTCGATCCATTCGGGCCGGCCCAGCGCCAAGCACCACGCCAAAGAAGGAACGAGCATCCGCTGGCGGCGGAACGCCGGCGAATCGAGCGAGAAGTTCAGCCTGAACGGCGGCCACGGGTCGTGCGCGATCGCCCTGTATTGCTGGCCGTCGTAGCCGCGTCCCGCGGGCCGGACATAGACATCTCTTCTCAGTTCCTCCGCGAACGTGCGCTCCGCGCTCGCATAGAAAAGCCCGCTCCAGTCGCCGCCATAGACGTAGCGGGCCTGAAAGGCCATCCAGAGAAAGCAGAGGACTGCGGCCGCGCCCGCGGCGAACCACGGTGAATCGAACCGGCGCGAGTTCATGCGGAACGCGATCCCGCCATGCGCGCGGCGAATTCGAGTGCGCTGACCAGGCTGGCCGTGGAGGCGACGCCTTTCCACGCGATGTCAAACGCCGTACCGTGATCGACGGAGGTGCGGATGATGGGCAGACCAAGCGCCACGTTGACTCCGCCTTCGAAGTCGAGCAGCTTGGACGGGATGTGGCCCTGGTCGTGGTACATGCAGACCACGGCGTCGTACTTGTTGCGGCGCACCGCGAGATAGAAGAGCGTGTCGGGCGGGAGCGGGCCCTCGACCGCCCATCCTTGCGCGCGCGCCCATTCGACGGCCGGCGCGATCTCGTCGATCTCCTCGCGGCCGAAAAGGCCGTTTTCGCCGGCGTGAGGATTCAGGCCAGCGACCGCCACGCGCGCGTCCGGCTTCAGGCGGCGCGCCGCATTCCATGTGAGCTCGATGATTCGCTGCACGCGCTCGCGCCGCGCGCGCTCGATCGCCTCGCGCAGCGAACAATGGGTGCTCACGTGCGTGACGATCAACTGATCCGACGCGAGCATGATCGTGACGTCGGAAGCGCCGCAGATCTCGCCGATCAGCTCGGTGTGGCCGGTGAAACGCGGATCGGAGAGCTGCGTGGCCTCCTTGTTCATGGGCAGCGTCACCATCGCGGCGATTTCGCCCGCAAGCGCGGCGCGTGTCGCGGAGACGACGTACGCCCGCGCGGCGGCGCCCGACTTCGCGTTGATGCGGCCCGGCGTCACATCGCCGGCCGTCATGAGGCCGTGGTCGATGACGCCGATCGCGCCTTCGGTCCATTCCTCCGGCGAAGCGACGGCGCGAAGGGACACGCCGAAGCCCAGTTCAACATTCGCGCGCTCGAGCACGGCGAGGTCGCCGTAAACCACAAATGGATAACGCAGCTCGCCGCCTTTCGCCGCCTTGAGCAGAATCTCCGGACCGACGCCCGACGAATCGCCCATCGTAATGCCGAAGATCATCCTCGCGCTCCGAATCTCTCCATGATTGATTGCACCACGTTACGGCCGCCAAAGCCTCCGGCCTTCGTGACGAACACGAGCGGGCCGTGCGCACCCACGGCGAGCGAGACCGGCACGCCCGGGAGCGCTTCGCCGAGCGGCGTCAACTCTTTTATGCCGGTCTGCGCAAAGAGCGCCGCCGCGGTGTCGCCGCCGAAGACGATGGCGCCGCCTTCGAGACGACGAGCCGCTTCGATGGCCAGTTCTTGCGCCGCTTCCGCGCTCTCGGCATCCGGAGTCACCAGAACGCGCAGCCCCAGCGCTCGCGCGGATTCCGCTTGCGTCCGCGACGCCGGATGGCGGCTGCCGCAAACAACGAGCCAACGATCGACGCGCGGCCATGCTGGGCGTGCCGAGCGAGGTCCGGGCAACCGCCGCACCCAGTGGCGCGCGAAGCCGCCGGGGCCGGCGACGGCGATCGAGTCCGTTTCGGCCGCCGCGGCGAGGTCGTCATCGGTCTCGCCGTCGAGCACGACAACGCCGGGGACGCCGGCGAGCAGTTCCGTGATGGACGATGTGCGGACCGGCCAGCGGGCATCGCGCGCGAAGGCGGTTTCAGCGACAGGCGTCCCATCCACATACAGCACGCCGCCGCGCACCGTGCGGCCCAGTTGCGGGTAGGCGGGCACGTACAGAACCGTCGCGCCGCCGCACGCTTCCGACAGCGCGGAGAGCTCCGCCGCGATCGGGCCGCGCAGCGTGGAGTCGGTTTTCTTGTAGAACCGCGTCGCCCCGCGCGAGCGCAGCAGCGTGGCCGCCTGCAACACCTTCACGCGCGCATCGGATGGAGGAAGATGCCGCGAGGCCGTGTCAACGACCACGACGCCGGCATCGCGCGCGGGGCCGTGTTCCGCGTCGAGCGTCACGGCGCAGTCGAGCCCCTCATCGGCCGCTATCGCCCCGATCTCGAGAGCGCCGGTGGTGTCGTCTGCCAGCACTGCCGCGTACATTTGAGCGGAGATAATTAGAATATCTTGCCCCGCACTGAACCGGTTCCACTGACTCCATCTTTTCGCGAGCGCGTCTGGGGTTCGATGAACCTTGCGCCGTGGTTTCCAGCGCCGTCCGGAAAGACCGGCGAAGTCTGGTTTCTTGGGGGCGAGGAGCCCCTGCCGCTGTTGATCAAGTTCATCTTCACGACGGAGAAGCTCTCGGTCCAGGTGCATCCGGACGACGATTACGCGCGGAAACATCACGCATCGAACGGCAAGACCGAGATGTGGTACGTGATGCGCGCCGAGCCCGGCGCGACGATCGGCGTGGGGCTCTGTGAGCGCGTCTCGAAGGAGCGGCTGCGCGAGGCGTCGTTGAGCGGCGAGATCGAGGATCTGATGGTCTGGCATCCGGCCGCGGCCGGCGACGTGTTCGTGATCCCCGCGGGCACGATTCACGCGCTGGGCGGAGGATTGGCGGTGTGCGAGATCCAGCAGCAGTCTGACGTTACATACCGGCTGTACGATTATGGCCGGCCGCGCGAATTGCATCTCGACCGCGGAGTTGAAGTCGCCGATCCCCGACCGTACGCCGGGAAAGAAAAGCCCCGGCTGCTGCGGGCCGGGGTCTGGCGCCTCGCCGAGGGCCGCTACTTCGTCACGGATCTGTTGGAAGTGAACGAGCCGTTCGGGCAGCCATGCGATCCGCGGCGCTGCTTGTTCCTGATCTGCCTGGAAGGCCGCGGGAGTATTGGGACGCGACACTACGAAGCGGGCGGCGTCTGGATGCTGCCGCGCGGGGAGGGCGCCCTCCGAATCGCACCCGATACGCCCTCGCGCCTGATCCGGACGTTTGCTCCCCAGCAGGCGGGATGATCAAACTTTCCCGCGGCAGCGAATCCTGCGATACAACTGTCCGCATGAAGCGCCGCTCACTCCTTCAATCCCTCCCCGCCGCCGCGTTCGCGCCGCCGGCGCCGCTCCTTGCCGCGCAGCAGGCCGCCCGGCGCGGCTCGCCCCCCTCAGGATCACCGATGTGAAGGTGATCCTCACGCAACCCGCCGGCGACCAGCTTGTCATCGTCAAGGCGCTCACCAGCGAACCGGGCCTTGGCATCGACATCGACGAGAAGGCCGCCGGGCGATCGCCGTACAAGGAAAAGGGCGGCAGCCGCGGCAACGGCCGGCGGCTCGACGGGACGATCGTGAGACCATGAAGCATATGAGGTCCCCTAACCGCCGCGCGTTCCTCAGCTCGATGATGGCCAGTTCCGCCTCGCGCATCCTGGGCGCGAACGATCGCATCAACGTGGCGGTCATTGGAATTGGCGGGCGGGGACGCGATCACATCAACTTCACGGCGATGCAGGCGGGCGCGCATATCGCCGCGGTGTGCGACGTCAATCAGGCCGCGCAGGAGCGCGCGGTGGCGATGGTTGAAAAGCTCCAGGGGCGCAAGCCGGCGGTGTTCGCCGACATGCGGAAGCTGTTCGAGGACAAAAGCATCGACGCCGTCACCATGGCGACGCCCAACCACTGGCACGCGCTCGGCGCGATCTGGGCGTGCCAGGCGGGCAAGGATGTGTACGTCGAAAAGCCCGCGTGCCACAACATCTTTGAAGGCCGCAAGATGATCGAGGCCGCGCGCAAGCATAAGCGCATGGTGCAGGTGGGGTCGCAGAGCCGCAGCAACCAGCACAAGATCGAAGCGATGCGCCTGCTCGGCGAGGGCGTCATCGGCAAGCTCTATCTCGCCAAGGGCCTCTGCTACAAGCGGCGCAAGTCGATCGGCCGCACGCCGGAGCAGCCCGTCCCGCCCGGCATCGACTGGGACATCTTCCTCGGCCCCGCGCCGATGCGGCCCTTCAGCCAGAACCGCTTCGCCTACAACTGGCACTGGTTCTGGGACACAGGCAACGGCGACATCGGCAACCAGGGCGTGCACGAGATGGACATCGCGCGCTGGGGCCTGGGCGAGATTGCGTTCCCGAAGTCTGTCGTCTCCACGGGCGGCAAGTTCCTCTACGACGACGATCAGGAGACGCCCAACACGCAGCGCGTGACCTTCGATTACGGGAACGGCAAGCAGATCGTGTTCGAGGTCCGCGGGCTGATCACGAACTCCGAAGAGGGCATCATGATCGGCAACATCTTCTACGGCGCGGACGGGTTCATGACGATCGACGCCGCCGGCTACAAGGTCTTCAAGGGCGAGAGCAGGACGCTGGCGATGGAGCAGAAGCACGTCGAGCCGCGCCAGTACGATCCTGCGCCGCACTTCGCCAGCTTCCTGAAGGCCGTGCGCAGCCGCAAGGCGGAGGACCTCACCGCCGAGGTGGAAAAGGGAGTCATCTCGGCCTCTCTATGTCATCTGGCGAACATCAGCTACCGGTTGGGGCGGAAGCTGAACGTCGACGCCGCGTCGTGGAGCTTTACCGGCGACGCGGAGGCCAACAGCATGCTGACGCGCGATTACCGCAAGCCGTACATCGTGCCGGACCGCGTCTGAATCAGCTCTCGACCTTTTTCGCTTTTGCGAGATAGGCGGGGTCGATCTCGATGCCGAGCCCCGGGCCCGGCGGCACGTCGATGGCGCCATCCACGATTTTGAAATGCGGCGAGAACCAAGGCTCGTTCTCGTCTCGGCCGCGGAAGGGGAACTCCATGTGCGGCCCGATATTCGGAATCGCCGAGGCGAACTGCGCGATGTTGACGGCGCTGGCGCCGGTCTGCGTGTTGTGCGGCACGATCGTGAGGCCCGCCTTGGCCGCCATGCGCGCCACGCGCGCCGTGCGGATGAACCCGCCGTTGTAGTTGAGGTCGGGCTGCACGATGTCGAGCGCGCGGTTCTCGATCATCCACTGGAACTTCCAGAAGCTCGAGTCCTGCTCGCCGAACGCGATCGGGATCTTCAGGGCGCCGGCCACGCGCCTGGTTTCGGTGAACTCCTCCCACGGACAGGGCTCTTCGAAGAAGGCGCACTTCAGGTCCTCCAGCATGCGGCCGACTTCGATCGCCTTCGCGGCGTTGTAGCTGCCGTTGGCGTCGGTGTAAATCACGCAGCCGTCGCCGTACGTTTTCCGAGCGAGCGCCATCATTTTCTCAGTGCGGCCCGGGTACGCGTCGGCGTTGCGCGACATGCGCCCGCCGATCTTGAACTTCACCGCCTTCGTGTTCGTCATCGCGAGGGCTTTCTCGTAGACGGACACTTCCTGCTCCGCCGTCGTCTCGCGTCCCGAACCGGAGAGATACACCGGGATCTTCTTGCGTTTCACGCCGCCCAGGAGCGCGCCCACCGGCCTGTTTACGGTTCGGCCGAACATGTCAAACAGCGCCTGCTCGACGTAGGCGACCGGCGACCAGAAGGCCTGCCCAGCCATCTTGTAGTTGGCGATGTAGATCGCGTCGATCAACGTTTCGAGATCGCGCACGTCCTTGCCGGTGAAGAACGGGATTACCTTGTTGATGAGGATCGGGTAGTAGTCTTCAACCTGTTTCGTTTTCACGATGCCCGTAACGCCGTCGGTGGAGCGCGCCCGGACGAAATAGGTCTTTCCGGCTTGCAGCAGTTCGATGGCCTCCGCCCTGATGGGTGTTTTCGAGTGCTGATGCAGGTTCAGGAAAGGCTTTTCGTATTCCGGAATCGTTCCCGGCGCCGTGGATGTCAGGTACTGATCGGCCGCGCGGAGCAACACGGGCGCCGCGGCCGCGAGCGAAGCAAAGCGGCGACGATCCATAGGGCCAATGTTGTCACAATGCGAAGCCGCCATGCTATTCTCCAATTGAGACGTGGTTGTCTCTTTCGAGGAGGCAGCGCGGCATGCCTTCCGCCAAGCCGCTGATGGCGTGGTCGAGCTCCTACGAGCTGGGCATCCAGGAGCTTGACGACCAGCACGCGGAGATCGCCGGTGTTCTCAACCGGCTCCACGCGGCCTACCAGGCTCGCAAAGACCCGGCCACGCTCCTGTCGCTCCTGCACCGGCTCATCGCATCGGTTCGAGTGCACTTCCACACCGAAGAGGCGATCATGGGCGAACACGGGTACGTGGAGCAGGACCTGCACAAGGCTGAGCATGACTTCCTGGTCGCGCACGTTCTCGAGCTCCACGATGAATTCGCAGCGGGCAAGACCGGCATGACGGATTCGGTGATGGAGTATTTGAAAGACTGGCTGCGTAATCACATGCTGGTCGCCGATCGCCGGCTGGGGCACTGGCTCAAGGAGCGAGGACTCGAGTAACCGGCCGGCGCGCCGTTTTGGAACAATAAGAGGCGGCTATGCACGCTTCACAACTGTCCCGGCGTTCCCTGTTGCGCCGCGCGGCCTGCCTGCCGGCCGTGGGCATCGCCCATCAGGAGAGCGGGTTCACCCCCCTGTTCGACGGCAGCACGCTCAACGGTTGGCGGATCGAAAACGGCCCCGAGACCGCTTTCTATGTGCGCGACGGCGCGATCGTCGTGCACAGCGGAGCCAACTTCCCCGCCTGGCTGCGGTCCGAGCGGCAGTACGAGAACTTCGATTTCCGCGGAGAGTTCTTTCTCCAGGGCTGGATGGACTCCGGCATCTACATCCACGCGCCGTTGCACGGCCGTCCGACATGGTGCGGCGTCGAGATCAATCTGTTTCATCAGCAGGAAGAGAAGCCGGGCCCCTATTCCTGCGGGTCCATCTTCCCGCTCGTCGCGCCGCGGGCGGTGAACGTGAAGAACAAAGCCCAGTGGAACGACTTCCGCATCCTGATGGACTGGCCGCGACTTCAGGCCTGGATCAACGGCGCCCTGGTCCAGGACATCGACCTGTCGACGCACGCGGAGTTGCGCTACCGGCTGCGGCAGGGCTTCCTGGGCTTTGAATCGCTGTCGTACCCGATCCGGTTCCGCAACCTCCGGATCAAAGAGCTGCCCTCGAAGGATTCGTGGGTCCCGCTCTACGAAACTCCGGCGGACCTCTCGAAATGGACGCTCAGCGAGGGCAAGCCGCGCGTGGAGGCGCTCGGCGGCGTGCTGCGCGTTGAAGGGCTCGGCCACTATCGAACGCTGTCGAAGTACCGCGACTTCGCGCTCCAGAGCTACATCCGCACGTCGCGCCGGCACAACGGGGGCATCCTGTTCCGCTCCGAGGGGCGAGGGCTCGCCGGCGCGAAGTACTACGAGATCCAATTGCACAACGTCGAAGGCGCGCATTTTCCCACCGGATCGCTCTATCACTACAAGCGGGCGATCTACCCGCGCATCGAGGACGAGCAGTGGTGGCTGTACCAGATGTGGGTGCAAGGCAGGTGGGTGCTGGTGCGCATCGACGGCCAGAACGTCATGGAGCACTTCGGGCTCGAGACCGACGATGAAGGCCACATCGAGCTTCAGGCCCACCAGGAGGGCACTTGGATGGAACTGAAGCATTTGCGGGTGAAACCGCTATGACGGAACTGCGCGCGGCGCTGGCGGTTGGGATGTTCGCCATGGCGGCAATGGCCCAGGAGAGGGTCCGTCCTCCGGAGAACCTGCCTTGCTCGCGCGATCAACTCACTTCCTACACGGGCGCGGTCCAGAAGTATGAACGCGCGGACGCGCGCATCAGCGTCACTATCCGCACCGACTGGGACACGACGGAGAGCGTCACGGTGAAGCTTGCCAAGGGGGAGAGCGCGGCGAAGCGGTTTCTCTGGCGAGGCGGTCCGTTTCGCGAGGAGCACTGGAAGCAGATCGAGGAACCTGGCCGCAAACCGCGCCCGGGAGTGCGCGTCACGGCCTGGGTCTGCACAAGCGGCGCCGCCGTCCTCGATTGGCAGCCGCCTCGCGAGACCCGGTGAGCGGCGCGGACTTACATCAGGGCGCGCTTTTGTTGTAGCGAGCCGGGCTGTTGCAGTAGCATTCAGGCAGACGGAGGTGGTTCCAATGCATCGATTTTTCCCCGCTCTCCTTTTCCTGGCGGGATCTCTGCCGGCCGCCGACGGCGGCAAGAGCATCACGATCAGCGAAGGCAACCGCATCTTGCCGCAGCTTGTCTTCGGACGTCTGTGGAAGACGACCGTCCACCTGGTGAATATGGATGCCTTCTCTGCGCAGGTGCCGGTGGAGTTTTTCGACGATAGCGGCGCCCCGCTGCGGGTTCCGCTGGTTGGCGTGGGGCTGGTGGACAAGATCACGGTGAACGTTCCGGGCAATGGCGAGCTCGTTCTCGAAACCAGCAGCGACGTCAACGAAGAATTCGTTCAAGGGTGGGGGCGCTTTATTCTCCCGGTCGTCCCCAAAGTGGGCGGGCTGGCTATCCTGAGGCAGCGCGTTGCGGGCCGGCCGGACTACGAGGCGGCGATTCCGTTATCGGCCGACACGGCGTACCGTTCAGTAATGGTCTTCGATAACAGCGCCGGATACACGACGGCCGTCGCGGTGGTCAATCCGCGCGACGCCGGACTCGTCGATGTGACGGTCACTTTCCGCGACGCAAGCGGCAATGTGATCGGCAATGATGCGTTTCAACTCGCTCCCCGCCGCCACATGACGTACACGCTTCCGGGCCGGATCTCTTCAGTGGGCGGATTGAAGGGCGTGGCTGAATTCCGGTCGGTGGGCGCGGGCGGCTTTTCCTACATGGGACTGCTATTCAATTCGAGCGGGCCTTTCACGACGATGTTCACGATGGAGCCGTGAGCGGGCGGGGGCCTGGCGTGGGCGCCAGGTACGAACATACATCCTTCCATTTGTTAAAAACACTTGACAATCGGAGTGTTTTGACATAAAGTTTTGAACGGCGCCCGTCGATAAAAACGTTGAGGTGTAGTGTCATGATTCTCCAGAGGTTGTGTGTTCCTGTTCTGTTGTTTGCGTTTTCGGCGGTTCTGCCCGGCCAGGTGGAATGGCTGTCGGTCCATCCCGGGCGGCCGGTCGCGCCCGGGCCGCACGGCGCGGCGGCTCTCGAGATCGAGCCCAACATGGCCGCGATCCGGCGCGGCGTCCAGGAGTTTCAGTTCCAATTGCCCGGCGGACGAACGGTCGTTTTGGAGCGCTCCGCCTTAGAGCAACGCGGCCAAGGCGATGTGCTGTGGCTCGGAAAGGTGCTGGCCGAGCCGGGAAGCGAAGTCGCGCTGACGGTGCGCCGCGGCGTTCTCGCGGGGACGGTCGTCAGCGCCGGAGAGACTTACGAAATCCGCCCTGAACGGGCGCGCCACGTCGTCGAGCGGCTCGACCCGTCGACTTTTCCTCCCTGCGGCGGCGGGATCCCGGTTCCGGGGCAGCCGCTCAAAGCCAGCGCCCGAACTGCGCTGGCGCCTGATGCCAGCGCGACCGCGACCTCGGAAGTCCACCTGCTTTCGATGTACACGCCGCAGGCGCGCGACGCAGCCGGCGGCGCGGCCAATATCGAGGCGCAGATTCAACAGGCCGTGGACCGCGCCAACCTCGCGTTTGCCAACAGCATGGTGAACGCGCGTTACACGCTCGTCCACACCGCGCTTGCCGGTCGCGACGACAGCGGCGACATGAGCAGCGACCTGGCCTGGCTGCAATCCGACCCGGCGACGGCGTCGCTGCGCAACACCTACGGCGCGGACATGGTCTCGCTGATCGTCTCCAACGGCGGCAGCGCCTGCGGGATCGGATACGTGATGCGCAGTCCGGGGCCGGGCTTTGCCGCCTACGCCTTTCAGGTGACGGATCGCGACTGCGCCGTCGGCAATCTCACCTTCGCCCACGAGCACGGCCACAACGCCGGGATGGAGCACGATCCGGCCAACGGGGCAACACCGGACGATGCCTCCTACCCCTGGTCGTTCGGCCACTTCGTCAACGGGGTGTTCCGCACGGTCATGTCGTACAGCAGCCCTTGTTCCAACGGCTGCACTCGCGTGGCGCACTATTCGAACCCGAGCGTTTATTACAACGGTTATCCGACGGGAATCCCCGACCAGCGCGACAACGCCCGCACCGCGAATCTGACGATGCCCATCGTGGCGGAATTTCGCTCTCCTGCCGCGACCGTGCCCCCTGCCGCGCCGACAGGCCTTTCGGCGGGCGCGATTTCTTCTTCGCGGGTCGACCTCGCATGGGCCGACAACGCGGACAACGAGACGCAGACAAAGATCGAGCGCTCAACGGACGGCTCGAACTTCACCCAGATCGCCACCGTCGGCGCGAACGTGACCTCGTACTCAGACACAGCCGTAGCGGCGAGCACGCAGTACTGGTATCGGGTGCGCGCCTCGAATGGCGCGGGAGATTCCGCGTTCAGCAATGTCGCCTCGGTGATCACCCCGGCGGCGGCGCCCGCCCCGCCGGCCGCTCCCACGAATCTGGCGGCGTCCGCGGTCTACTCGGGCGCGGGGAAGAACAAGACGCTGCTCTATGTGAACCTGAGTTTCCAGGACAACTCCGGTGACGAAACGCAATTCCGATTCGAGCGATGCAAGCAGACTGGCAAAGGCGCTTCGGCCACTTGCAGCTTTGCCTTTCTGGCCAACGTGGGAGCGAACACCACCACCTATCAGGACGCCGCCGGCGACAGCGGCACTTTTAAGTACAGAGTCCGCGCGGAAAACTCAAACGGCGTCTCCAACTGGAGCAACGTTGCGCAGGTGAATGTGCAGTAGGAGAGTGGTGCGGACGGGGAGAGTCGAACTCCCATGGGTCGCCCCGCCAGATCCTAAGT
>CAYYNC010000101.1:0-12160 GCA_964472745.1 uncultured Solibacteraceae bacterium | reverse complement strand
CGAGCTTAAAGACTGCATATCGCAATCCAGCGTCAGTGAAAAGGGTACAGGGGGCGGATCACGGATTTGCCGCACGACCCAAGACTACGAAGCACGGACGACGAGCGAGCGGCGGAAGGGCGGGAGGATGATTTTGGATGAGCGGATCTGGGCGGTTGTCCACTCGTTGGTCCAGGGGTCGTAGAGGCGGGCTGCGCCGCTGCGCTTGGAGAGGTCGAGGGCGGCGTCACGGATGAGTTCGGGGGGCTCGCTGCGTTCGAGCTCGGCGCGCCAGTCGTTACGGGTGTCGCGGCACCAGAGGAGGGTGGATTTGCGGCCGGTGAGCGTGTAAACGCGCAGGCGGCCGGATTCGGCGACCGACGGCGTGAAACGCTCGCGGGCGGGGTCGAGACCTTTCACGGCTTCATGGAAGCGGGCGAAGTGATGCCAGAGGTTGTTGGCGTCGACGTAGACGTCCCAGTGCCAGATCTGGCCGGCTCCGGCGGCTCCGCTGAAGAAAGGCGCGAAGAGGACGTCGTGGAGGATGATGCCTTCGCGGTCGGCGGCGTAGAATTTGAACGGGCCGGTGTGGCGGGGCTCGACGGCTCCGGATTCGGCGAGGATGACGGGCTTGTTGGGTTTGTAGCCGAGCAGCTCGCGCGTGGCGTCGGCGGCGAGGACATCGACGGGGCCTTTGCAGATTTCGAGCTGCGCTCCGAGGTCGAGATAGCGATGGACCTGCGCGAGGTCGTTCGTCGGGATCAGGCTGTGGCGGCGGTAGGGTTCGCGCCAGCGGTCCGCGTCGAAGCTTCCGAGGCTTTGCATGCACAGGTTCCTGGGAAAAGCCTTGTGCAATTCGGGCAGCATCGCTTCGGTCCAGGGCAGGTAGTCGCCGCCGCGGACAGCGTTCACTTCGTTCCACAGCTCCCAGCCGAAGATCTCGGGGCGCGGGCCGAAGCGCGCGGCGTACCAGCGGATCTTGTTGCGGAACTGGGCGCGCGATTTTTCGCCGTCGAACCAATCGGCGATGGACTCCGCCGTGCCGCCGTTGGAGACGTGGTGCAGCGGCTTGTCGGCCCACGGCTGCTTGCCGTCGCCGATGGAGCGGAAGTGCTCCATGGTCATCTTCACGCGGATGCCGCGGGCGGCGCACATTGCCAACATGCGCTCGGTGCGCGCGGCTTTTTCTTCGTCGTATTCGCCCGCGCGGCGGTGCTCGATGTCCCAGAAGGGGCTGCTCAGCCAGACGCGGATGTAGTTGCCGCGATTCTGCGCGAGATTGTCGAGCCACGTCTCGAAGACTTTCAGGCCGCCTTCGGGGTCGTCGGGTTTGGCGCGCGGGGCGATGAGGTTCAGGCCGTTGGGGATGTAGGGCTCTCCGTCGGAGAGCTCGAAGTAGCGCCGGTCGTGGCGGCTGATGCGGACGTAGCGATTGTCCGCGGCGCTCAGGGCGGCGGCGGATGATGATGCGAGGAAGGTTCGGCGGGTCCACATGTCTGGGTTCGTCATGGAATATCCGTCTCAGGTGAGCCGTGTTTCAAACCGGGCGGGCTGAGAGCCCGCCGCAGGCCATGGGCCTGCCCCACAGCCGGCCTGAGAAGAATTTGGGGAGTGTCATAGAGTCCGGCAATTCCACGAAGGCTCATGGCCGGTTACCTTGCGGGGCGCTCTGATCCGTAAAGGGTGAGGAGCGGGTGTTTGACGACGGCGCGGTATTCGATGGCGGCGGGGTCTACGCCTTGAGGCGGCGGCGCGGTGAAGACTCCGGTGGCGGTGCGCGGCGCGAGTGGCAGCGCGATCCAGGGCTCGGTCTTTTCGTAGAGGTCGGTGATGCCTTTGCGCGGGCGGTACTCGAAGCCGACTTCGACTTGCGCGGCGTCGCCCAGCAATTTCAGCTCACCCGTGAGCAGGCCGTCGCGCGGCGCGAGCGTCTCGACGACAGGCGGCTTCAGCGCGGCTTCGGCATTGGAGATTTTGAGGACGATGGGGTTCGTCCAGCGGCGGTCGTCGTAGAAGCGCTGGGCGGTCATCGCACTAATGTGCAGGCCGTCCGGCTTCTGCTCCCACGTGGTTTTCGGGATCACGTCGGGGCGGTATTCGAGGATCCTGCCGCTCTGGCTCAGGATCGACACTTCCGTCTTCGCGGTGGCGCGCACGCTCTTCAGCACGATCTCGCGGCGCTCGCCCATCTTCCACGGCGCGCGGGTGACAAAGGCGTAGACGGCGTGGCCGCTCTTGTGGCGCGTGAACCAGATGTTGTTCTCGTTGGTGATCACCCAGGGGCGGACGGAGTCGAGTGATTCGCCGAACGCGAAGTTCCACAGCGCGATGTCGCGCAACCGCGCCTCTTCGCCCAGCGAGAGCTCGCCGTCGGGACGCGGGCCGGCGTTCAAGAGCAGGTTGCCGCCCTTGGCGCGGATCTCGATGAGCATTTCGAGCAGGCGCTGCGAGGTCTTCGGCTGGTCGGCGGGCTTATGCTGCCAGGCGTCGCCGATGGTGATACACGCCTCCCACGGGACGTCCATCGGGATGCCGGGCACGTGCTGCTCGGGCGTGTCGATGGCGCCGCGCGTGACGACGACGTCAGGCTGAATGCGCCAGGCTTCTTCGCGCAGGCCGTCGGCTGGGCCGTCGATGAAGAGCACGTCGATCTTGCCGTAGTTGGTGAACAGCTCGCGGATCTGGCGCTTGCCGTACGCCATGAGATCGGGGATCTCGCGCGTGGTGGTGCGCGGGGCGGGCGGGCGCGCGATCGTGTAACCGTTCTGGTGGAACCACCAGAAGTCGTCGGGCGAGATGTAGAAGCCGATGGCGATGCCTTCGGCGCGGAAGGCGTCGACGATGGCGCGCACGACGTCGCGCTTCAGCGGCGTGTTCATGACGTTGAACGGCGTCGTCTTCGTGTCCCACCAGGCGAAGCCGGCGTGGTGCTTGGTGGTGAAGACGACGTACTTCATGCCGGCCATCTTCGCGAGGCGCGCCCACGGGACGGGGTCGAACTTCTCGGCGGTGAGATAGCGCGGGAGGACCTCGAAGTAGCGCTTCACGTAGTCCGGCGTGGCGCCGACGAGCGAGTGGCTGATGACGGAGCCGAGCGTCACGTCCACGTTCCAGTGGATGAACATGCCGAAGCCGAGGTCGCGGAACCATTCGAGGCGCTCGGGCTTGTTGCCCAGAAGCTTCCACTCGCGGATCTCGGTGGGCGCGCCTTCTTTCACCAGGCGCAGGACGCCGCCGGTGAAGTCCATCGCGGGCGTACTTTCGGCGTCGAGCTGGCGCTCGATGGCGAGCGTCGCGGGATTGAGCCAGAGCACGGGCTCGCCGTAGCCGGCGGCGACGAGGAGGCCGTCGCGGTATTTCATGTCCTGGATGCGGAGCGCGTGCGGGTTGTCGACGACGGATCGCTGCGCGCCGTCCGGAGTCCACGTGTAGAGCTTGCGCGTGTCCCAGTTGCCGCCGATGAGGCCGTCCGGCGTGCGCGCGATGCAGCCGATGTGGTCGCGCACTTCGAAGCTCGAGATCAGCTCGAGCGTCTTCCTGGAGCGGCGTTGGATGACGGCGCGGCTCGCGGCGCGGTATTCGGCGACGGGGATCCAGAGCGATTCGGCGTCGGCGTCGAAGCCGCCGGGGTGGAACATCTCGCCCTGTTGAATCTCTTTCGCGCGCAGGCGCTTTCCGGTGGCGGCGTCGAATTCGATCAGCCAGCCTTTCTTCGAGTCCCGGTCGACCGAGGTCAGGTAGAGACGCCCGCCATCGGCGAGGATGCCCTGGACGTGGTGCGTTTCGCCTTCGAGCTTGAGGATGCGCGGCGGATCCTGGTCGGCGAGGCGCGAGGGAACGGCCGCGCCGGCGAGGAATGCGCATGTGATCAGAGCGAGCGGAGTTTTCATTGCTTCACCTTCCCGAGGAAGACCGCCGGATTGCCTTGGTTCACCGGCGGGGTGCCGATGATGTAGAGAACGACGCCCGAGAACGGGGCGCGCATTTCGGCGCGCGGGCGGCCGTGGAAGTCGGTGATGCGCGCGAGCAGCATGCCCTGGTGCACAAAGGCGCCGCGCTCCACCTGCGGCCAGAAGATGCCCGTCGCGGGGCTGGGCAGAACTTCGGCCGGGTCGAGGTAGACGGGGTTTTCGATAATCGCCGCCGCGCCGGGGAGCAGTTCGAGGTGGCGCATCAGGTTTTCGACGCCGCGCAGCAGGCGCTCGGTGGATTCGCGGTCGGTTGTGCCGAGGAAGCCGCTTTCGACGGTGAGGGCGGGCTTGCCGCGGGTGATCGCGGTTGAGGAGCAGTAGACCGACTTCGCGGGATCGGAGGGGCGGCCGCGATCGATGACGATGTGATCGAAGAGCATCGCGGAGGCCATCGCGGCCATCTTCGCGTCGAGCGCGGCGTTGCCCGAGACGGCCTGATAGAGGTAGGGCCGCAGCGATTCGTTTGCGTCGCCCGAGTGAAGGTCGAGGACGTAGTCGGCCTTTTCGATTACTTGCGTCGTGATGACGTGCGCGATGCGTTCGCTCTGCGTGCCCTGCGGCGAGCCGGGGTAGACGCGGTTGAGGTTTTTGCCGTCGTTGGGATTGATGAAGGGCAGGCGGCCCAGGAATCCGGGGACATTGGCGATGTGGACGATGATCACCTGGCCGCGGAGGGCGTTGAGATCGATGCGGTTCGGGAGTTCGAGCAGCGCGAGGATGGGCGGGTATTCGTAGCCGTGATTGCCCGCTATGAGAGCGAGCGTGGGTCCGGGGCGCGCGCCTTTGAGGATGGTGACGGGCAGTTCGGTGGCCGGGTCGCCGCCGGCCGGCACTGTCAGCGTGATCCGCTCGATTTGGGCGAAGAGGCAGGTGGAGAGCAAAAGCAGCGGGAGTAGAGACCGCATGGGCCTCATCGTATAACGTCGTCAGGGTTCGAGGTCGAGGGTTGTATTGAATGCGGGAGAGACTTCGACTTTGCGGCCTGCGCCTGTCTTTATCGCTTCGAGGGTCTTGTTGATTTCGCCGCCGGGCGGGACGGCGGCGAGGCGGTAGGCGCCGGGGCGCAGCGTGTCGATCGAGTAGCGGCCGTCGGGGCCGGCCTTCGCTTTTCTCAGGCCGCGGCGCAGATCGGACGGGTCGATGGGCTCGCGCAGGCAAAGCACAATGGCGCCGGCGAGAGGTTTGCCGCGGCCGCTCACCTGGCCAGTGACGGAGTTGGATACCGGCGAGACGAAAATGTTCAGCGTGTGAGTAGCGGCTCCCGGGTTGGGTTCGAACACGGTGGAGGACAGCCCGTGGCCGTTGTATTGGATCTCACGGATCGCCCAGCCCTTCGGCAGACCGTTGAGCCAGAGTTCGAAGGGCTCGAAAGCGACCCCGTCCAGCTCGAATGCGCCGGGGGCGCTCAGGGTGAATGGGCGATCGAACTCTGTACTGACTCGCCGCAGAGGACTGAATGACAGGGTGAGCGATGGCTTCACTTGCGTCCAGAGCGGATCGGCCTCCCCCTCCTTCACGCCATGGGAGCGGACCGCGCCGGCGACGCGCACACCAGGCAGCGGGGTGAGGTCCAGCTCATCAAAGTCCTTGCCGGCAAGCACGAAGGAGACGATGCCGCTACGGCGTTCGGCCCTGGTTTTGGCGTTCGTGAACACGTAGAGCGAGTAGGGCGATGGGGAGAGTCCGGTGAGTTCGAATACGCCCGGTGCGTCGAGTCCGCCCAGCGTCATGAAGCGCGTTCCTTCGGCCCCGAGCGGTTGGGCGGCAAGAAAAGTGAGCGGTTGCGGATCGCCGTCCAGGCGCACACGGCCGCGGACGATCGGCGGGATCGACGCCGTCAATTTCATGTCGAGGCCGTCGAAGCGCGAACCGGGGTTGAGCGTCACCGTGAGAGCGGCGGCGCGGTCCGTAACGCCGGGGTACCAGGCCGCGGGGTACGATTTCAGGCGGGGCTCGGGCTCCGGGGGAGGAGTCCGGACCTTCGGACGCTCGGGCGGCTCGACGGCGATGAGATATTCGCCCGGTTTCAGACCCCGCAATTCGTAGCGGCCCTCCGGCGAGGCGTCCACGCCTCCGCCGCCGGGGAAGAAGTAGGTCTCGCCGTCGCCGGCCATCTTGCGCCAAACGGTAATGCGCAGGCCGGCGATGGGGTTGCCGGTCTCGGCGTCGGTGAGTCGTCCGGACAGTGAGCACTCACGGTCGACGGCCAGCACAATGCCGCTTTTGATCTCGCCGGATGTGAGAGAGTAGGCGACGCCCCTGGGCCCGAAGAAATTGTCGTCCTCGAAGACATAGCTTTCGGCGCGGACGCGCAGCTCGAACGGGATGTCGTAGCCGACTTCGAGGCGAAAGCGGCCATCGAGGCCGGCGGTGACTTTGGGCCCGGCGGTGTTGGCCGCGGTCATGCCGCGCGAGCCGTCCGGCGGGCGCGTGAAGCGGATGCGGACTTCGGCGTTCGGGATGGGCGCGCGCGTCATCGAATCGACGACGACGCCTTCGATCACGCCCGGTTTCTCCAGCGGCGCGGGCGGGGGCTGGAGGGCGAAGAGGAGCAGTCCCAGCGCGAGCATCGGTTCGATTATAGCGCCGCTTCACTCGGCCCACGAACCCAAATCGGGCGGACTGAGAGTCCGCCGCAGCCCACGGGGCTGCCCCCCTCAAAAACCACGACTACAACCGATTTCAGAGCAGGGACTTCAAGCCGGATTCGAGGCGGGCGAGATCTTCGGCGTCGTTGTAGAAGTGGGTGGAAACGCGGAGCAATCCGTGGCGGGCGGAGGCGAGCACGCGGCGTTCTTTGAGGGCTATGGCGAGGGATGATGCGTCGCGGCCGGAGAAGCTCGCGGCGACGATTGCGGTATTGTCGTGGGGCAGGGGCTGGCCGCCCAGGGCGCGGACCCGCCCGCGGCAGTCGCTGGCGAGATCGAGCACGCGCTGCTCGATTTCGGCCGGGCCGATTTCGAAGAAGAGATCGACGCTCGCTTCGAGCGCGTAAAGAAGGAGCGAGGCCAACATGCCGCCTTCGTACTTCTCGGCGGAGTCCTTGAAGACCGGCGCGCCGTGATGAAGGTGATCGACGTTGCGCCAGCCGCGGTCGCTGCGCCAGCCGATGGCGGCGGGCTCGAGGCGCTGGCGCAAGTCTTCCCGCACGGCCATGAATGCCGCTCCGTTCGGCGCCAGCATCCACTTGTAGCAGTTCACGGCGTACATCGCGGGGCGCACGGCGGCGAAGTCAAACCGGAGCGCGCCGAGGCTCTGCGTGCCGTCGAGATAGAGCAGGATGCCGCGGCGCTCGAGATCGGCGGCAAAGTCCTCGACGGGCGGGCGGAAGCCGGTGACGTAGTTCACGTTGCTGATGGCGACGACGCGCGTTCGCGGCGAGAGCGCTGCGAAGAAGCTCTCCCACGGCGTTTCGATCATGCGGACGCCGCGCCCTTCCATGAACGCCGGGCCGTAGATCTGATTGGGGAATTCGCCTGCGAGGGTGACGATCTCGTCGCCCTCGCGCCAGTCGAGACCGCGCATCAGCAGGCCGAGCGGGACGGCGGCGTTGGGCGTGAAGGCGATGTCGTCCGGCGACGCGTTGATGAGCCGCGCCAACTTTCTGCGCAGGCGGTCGTGGTCGTCGAACCAGGTGAGGAAGTCGTGGCAGGCGGTGGCGGCGCGGCGCGCAAGATGGGCGTTCATCGCGTCGACGGCCCGCTGCGGCAACTGGCCGAACGTGGCGGTGTTGAGAAAGGTCCAGTTCGCGAGCGATGGGAATTGCGCGCGGATGGCAGGCCAGTCGGGCATTGCGTTAATGGCGGGCCTGGGGCATGGCCGCGCGGATGATCCCGGCGACGCGGGCCGCGGCCTCTTCCACCGGAAGCTCGCTCTTCTGTTTCGTACGGCGCTCGTAGAGCTCGACTTTGCCCGAGGCGAGCGCTTTGCCGACGGTAATGCGATAGGGCACGCCGATGAGGTCGGCGTCCTTGAATTTGACGCCGGGGCTGATCTCGCGGTCGTCATAGAGGACGTCGATGCCCAAGTCCTTGAGCTCCGCGTGGAGCTTCCCGGCGGCGGCCTTGAGGGTGGCGTCGGTGGATTTCACCGGCGTGATAATCACTTGAAACGGCGCGATGGAAACCGGCAGGCACATGCCGTCGGCGTCGGAGAACAGCTCGACCGCCGCGCAGAGGATGCGCTCGACGCCGATGCCGTAGCTGCCCATGATGACGGGCGTTTCGACGCCGTCGTGATTGAGCACGTTCAGTCCCATCGAGTGGCTGTACTTGTAGCCGAGCTTGAAGATGTGGCCGATCTCGACGGCTTTCACGATCTCGAGCGGAAGGCCGCTGTCGATCTCGGTGTCTCCGGGCGCGACCTGACGCAGGTCGTGCCATTCGCCGGTGAAGTCCTCGCCGGGCGTGACGTTGCCGAGGTGATAGTCGTCCTTGTTGGCGCCGCAGACCATGTTCTTGCGGCCTTCGAGCGCCTTGTCGATGAGGATCGGCATATTCCTGATGCCGGCCGGGCCGAGCGAGCCGGCGTCGGCGCCGAGCCAGTAACGCATCTCTTCAGGATGCGCGGGGCGGAACTCCTGGCAGCCGGCCGCGCTCTGGAACTTCGTTTCGCTCAACTGGTGATCGCCGCGCAGGACGGCCAGGCAGGGCTTGCTGTCGGCCACGACGACCAGCGTCTTCATCAGCGAGGTAGAGGGCAGCTTGAGGAACGCCGCGACCTCCTCGATGGTCTTCTGGCCGGGGGTGTGGATCTCGACGGGGTCGAGGTCGCCCTCGGGGTCTGGCACGGCGGGCGGAACGGGGCGCGAGACGGCCTTTTCGAGATTCGCGGCGTAGCCGGTCTGCTTGCACAGGACGACGAAGTCCTCGCCGGCATCGGTCGCGACCATGAACTCCTGCGACTGGCTGCCGCCCATCGCGCCGGAGTGCGCTTCGACGCCGATGTAATCGAGACCGCAGCGGTCGAAGATGCGGCAATAGGCGACGCGGTGCTTCTCGTAGCTCTCGTCGAGCCCTTCGGGGCCGAGGTCGAAGGAATAGGAGTCCTTCATGATGAACTGGCGGACGCGCAGCAGGCCGGACTTGGGGCGGGGCTCGTCGCGAAACTTCGTCTGGATCTGATACCAGATCTGGGGAAGCTGCTTGTAGCTGCGGAGCTCGCCGCGGGCGATGAAGGTCATCACCTCCTCGTGCGTCATGCCGAGGCAGAGCGGGCGGCCGTAGCGGTCCTTGAGGCGGAACATGTTGTCGCCCATGACCGACCAGCGGCCGGACTCTTCCCACACTTCGGCCGGGTTGAGCGCGGGCAGGTGGAACTCCTGCGCGCCCATGGCGTCCATCTCTTCGCGGATGATGTTCATGATCTTGAGCAACGACCGCTGGGCGAGGAAGAGGTAGTTGTAGATTCCGGCGGACAACTGCCGGATGTAACCTGCGCGGAGCAGAAGCTGGTGGCTGACGACTTCCGCTTCAGCGGGGTTTTCGCGCAGGGTGGGGATGAACAGACGGCTCCACTGCATGGATTGGTGACCTGATGTTAAAGGCGTGAAACCCTTGAGTTTAGCACGGGGGGTGAGGGCGGCCGCGGTTGGGGCGGCGCCCGATAGCCGAGTGCGCGACCTGGCCGACATGGTCCTGCCGGTTCAGTCCCAGTCGCTTGATAGCCGCCGCGTCGTTCCTGCTCTCCGCGCCACCTTCGATCGTCGTGCGACGCATGCGATTCCGGCGGCTCTCAACCCGCCCGCCGCCGGGTGGGACGCACCTTCGGCGAGTCTGGCGGCGGAATGCAGGCCCGGTCTGAGCACCAATGGAGCATTTCACGTCCTCGCGCGGCTCTTCGAGTCGCTCAGCACTTCCTCCGGAAACGAGCAGGCGAACCGGAGAAGGGTGATTGGAGTCAATTCTCGGGACGGTGTCTTCAGCCCGCAGAATACCCCATGTTGAAGTGGTTGAGCCAATTCCAGGCGAACTGGGCCGGCACTCCCCGGCCGTTGGCGCGAGGGTTCGCTGCGCGGGCAGCCGCACCTCTCCTTGTTGGCCAGTTTTTGCAGCAACTTGCGTGACAGCCGCCGATCTGGAAGCCGAGGAACGCGAGTACTACGCGCTCGCGCGCCAGTACCGTCGCTATTCCGCAGCGGGCCGGATCCAGATCCACATCGATGAGGACGCGATGGACAGCGACCTTGTCAGCGCGCTTGGCTCTGGTGATGTCACGGTGTTTGCGCCGCCGGAGGCTGCGAAGACAGGGGAGATTGATGAGCAGCAGTCGGCTTTCGCGACGGAGCACGGGTGTGTATTCCATACCCGCAATATTCCCGGCTTCTCCCGCTTGCACGCGGAATGGATCAATTCCGGGCGCGAGCACGCAGGAATCATCCTGGCCTGGCAACAGCGCTCCTGCGTTGGCGAACCATTGAGGCCGATCTTGCACATTCGCGCCACGACGAGCGCCGAGAGGATGAGGAACCGGCTGGAGTTTCCGGCCAACTGGGGTTGACCCTTTCACGCGGCGCCGGGCGGATTCAGCGGAATGAGGGCGCGGCGATTGGCGAGGACGCGCAGGATTGCGTCCAGCACGGCGTCGAGATCTTTTGCGACGTCTTCGGTGAGGAAACGGAGGGCCAGGCAGCCGTTCTCCTGCAACAGGTGGTCCTTGCGGCGGTCGCGGCGGCAGGCGGCCGGGCCGCCGGGGCGCCGAGGGCCGTCGAATGAGATCGTCAGGTTCGCGTTCAAGCGAAAACAGCCCGTGGCGACTGGGGGCGGCGGTACGAAAAATCTCGGTTGCGCGGCGGGCGCGGTCTACGCCCTGTGCGTCCGGAGGGAGCGGGCGCGCGGCATCGACGAACAACGACGCGAGCGAGGATTCGACGCCGTCCCGGACGAGCCTGCGGACGCTCGCCGTTCAGCGGAGCCCGACTCCCGCGGTCCAGGAGGCCCAGCTTGTCCAGCCGCGAGCGGCGGCGAAGGGCTTCAGGCCCGCCATCTTCGACAGCGAGCAGTAGCCGATTCCGAGGATGAAGGTCCCGATCCAGCCGTAGATCTGGGCGTGGCCGTGGGCCTGGAGCCAGGACTGGGAGAGTCCGGCGGGGGAGTGGCGGCTGCCGATTCAGACGAGGTTCCAGACTCCCAGGAACGTGCCCGGGCGGAGCAGGAAGAGCAGGCCGGTGGCAGGTAGACGGTCACTAGGCGCTGGAGGCGTATTTCGAGTTCGGCGGCGGACGGAACGCGCACGGGTTGAGGCGGTTAACGGCGCTCGAGGGCTATGGCTCGCGGGAAGAGGATGTTGTTTTCGAGGTGAATGTGGATGTGGAGGTCCGTTTCGAGGGCCTGGAGGCCTTCCCAGAGCGCGCGGACGGTGGTGCAGGCGTAGTCGGGGAGCTCGAAGTTGCGGGTGAGGGAGCGGATCTCGGCGAGGGCTGCGCCGGCGGCGTCGTGCTCGCTCTCCATGACGCCGATGGGGTTGGCGATGGAGCCGAAGGGAACGGGCGGGATGGGGCGGCCCTGGGCTTCGGCGCGGCTGTACTCCTCGATGAAGGGGAAGAGGATCACTTCTTCCTTGTGCATGTGCATTTCGAGTTCGTCGCGCAGACCGGCGAAGACCTGGGCGAGGCGCGGGAGAGTCTCGGGGTCCTTGCCGCCGTGGACGGAGAGGACCTTGTCGATCCGGGCGCCAAGGGCGGGGAGCTCGAGCTTCAGATACTCATGATGGGTGGCGACGATGTGGCTGGTGAGCTCGTGGAGGGGGGCGGTTTGCCAGTCGCGGCCGGGTTCGCCGGCGCGGGCTGCGGATTCGATTTCGCTCATCAGGGTTTCGGGGTTGAGTCCTTTTGCGGCGCAGGCTTCGTCGAAGGGCTGCTTTCCGCCGCAGCAGTAGTCGAGGCCGTACCTTTCGAGGGTTCGGACGGCGGCGAGGGAGGTGGCGGCCAGGTCGGCCAGAGTAGTGGCGGTCGTCATCGGTTGGCTCCTAATTTGTATTCCTTATTAAGGCTTCTGAGTCAAGGATGAGGGATGGGGCGAGGGGGGTCAGTGACTGGGGTCACGTGGGGGAGGATGGCTTCAGGCTTTGTGAGCCATCTTCCAGTTGTCGAAAGGGAGGGGGGAGCGGAAGACGATGTTGGGGAAGCCGGGGTGGGCGGGGTTGTGGAGGAGGTTTTATCCTAAATCCGGCAGTTCGCGAGTGCCAATGAGGGCAGCCCAGGCGGATCGGCG
>CAYYNC010000100.1:0-12296 GCA_964472745.1 uncultured Solibacteraceae bacterium | reverse complement strand
CCATTTTTTTCGCCCTGAGACAATGGAAGTGGAGGCATATGATGCCCGCTGCATCGTCCACCACCAAGCCGCGGCGTTCCCCCGCGCAGATCCAGGCGTCCCGCTCCAACGGCGCCAAATCGAACGGCCCCACCACCCCCGAAGGCAAACAGCGCTCCTCCCAGAACAACCGCACCCACGGACTGCGCTCCAAATCCGTCGGCATCGAAGCCGAAAACAAGGCCCTCTACGAGCGCATGCAGCAGCGCTACTACGAAGAGCACCGCCCCGAGGGACCCACCGAGTGCACCCTGGTCGACCAGATCGTCTTCTGCGCCTACCAGCTCTACCGCGCCGGAGCCATCGAAATCGATGAGCCCATGGACTTTACCTCCGGCTTGGGTTCGTCCGGCAAAAGCGAGAGGATGGCCCGCTACCGCACCGGCTACACGCGCATCATGTTCAAAGGAATGGACCAGTTGCGCAGAGTCCAGACCGAGCGCTGCGTCCGCCACGCCCCTTACCGCCGCTACGCCAACCTGCCGATCCTGGCCTCCAGCGGCCACGTGCTCAACCGCCAGCGCGACTACCTGCAAGACCACCGCGTCTTTGGAACCTCGGTGCATCCCGAAACGGATCCGTTCGAGGATTCCCCCATCGCGCCGTGGCGGCCGGACGAACCCAAGCACGAACCTAACCCTCATCCCCACAGCGGCTTAGGCGCTCGGGTTCGACCCCAGCTTGCCGTCCAGTCCCACCCTGTTCCTGACTCTGTGCTCAAGGCCCCCGACACCCCCGAGCTGCCCTCGGTCAATCCGCCCGCGCCGGCCATCCCGACTGACCCACACTCTGGAACCGGCCTCAACGCCCACGTGGGCCGGACCTTCCCGGTCCCTTTCCACGAGGATCGCGCCTCCGCCGGGCAACCCGGCCCGCACCCAGGCGGCGCCTCCACCGCGAACCGCGCGCCCACCGACGGCGATCTGCAACCAACTCCGCCCCCCGCGGTCTCCGCGGAAACGCTCACACCTGCCTGCGAACACAACCGCTGCGAACCTCAATCCACGCCGCCCGCGCGGCAGGCGGCCAACATCACCGGTAACGAGCCCCATTCAACACCGCCCTCCGCGGACTCCCGCGAATCAGAGCCGCCACAGTGCGAGCCGAATCACGGCGAACTTCAACCCGCGCATCTCACGCCGTCAGCCATCGGCTCCGGCGGATTCCCGCCTCGCGAACCGGAGCCCTCTCGCCGGCAGCGCCCCCCGTTGACTCCGGACGAATTGGGGAATACCGTGTGAGGCGCATGCGAAAGGAGGACGCAATGAAAGCGGCGATGGCTGCGATCGCGGCGGCTGCATTAGCTCTTGGCGCGTCGGCCCAGGAGGCGCTGAGGCCGGCCAGCGGCGAGCGCGGCGCATACAATTACATCGGCCGGAACCGCACGGTAATCCCGCACTTGGCCTACGGCGGCTACTGGCACACCAAGATCACGCTGGTGAATCTCAGCGGGTATCCGCTGACGGTGAGCATTTATTTCTATAACGACGCGGCCACGGCTGTGGCAGTGCCGATCAGGAACTACGGCGCTCTCACCTTTGTGGAGGTGTACGTTCCCGCATTCGCCACGCGCACCATCGAAACCAATGAGCAGCCGGGCGACCCGTTGAAGGTGGGATGGGCCCGCGGCACGATCCAATGCCCGAGCGGCGGTTGCGACCAGGTGCTGATGTACGGGACATTCGGCACGGTCAACGTGGCTGGCCGCCCGGACTTCGAGGCCACCCTGTTCGCGGCCGACTCGAGGGGCGTAATGGGAAGCCTCGCATTTGACAACCAGCGCGGCTTCAGCACAGGAGTAGCCGTGGCGGCCTACGATTGCACCGGCGCGAACCCCGACGTCCGCATCAACTTCAAATACGACGACACGCCCGGGAGTACGTTCTACCAGTATGTCGTTCCGATGTCTTGTCCCGGCCATACTCAGTTTTCCCTGCCGGATTTCAATCCGGTGAGCCAGGGCCGGGCGGGGTACGTGCAGGTATTCTCGAACCAGGCCAAGGTGTACGTGATCGGCCTGCTTTTCAATCCGAATGGCGGCGCCTTCACGACGCTGCCCGTTGTCGAGTACTTGCCTTAACGCCGCGGGCGCACGGTACAATGGCCCATCCCCGATGCCCGAACTCACGGCATGGCAATGGTGTCTCGGCGCAACGTGCGCCTTCTTTGTCGGCGTGGCGAAGACCGGAGTTCCCGGTCTGGGGATTCTTATCGTCCCGCTGATCGTGCTGATGGTGGGCGATGCGCGCATGGCGGCGGGATGGCTGCTGCCGGTGCTGTGCACTGCGGATCTCTTCGCGGTGTGGTACTGGCGGCGTCACGCCGCGGCCGGACGGCTGTTTTCACTGACTCCGTGGGTGATCGCCGGAGTCGTCGCCGGAGCCTTCGCACTCGCTCTCAGCGAAAAGGTGATCCGCCCGCTGGTCGGCGGAATCATCTTATTAATGTTGGCGGTGTTCCTCTATCGGCGGCGCACGAAGAGCGCGGCAACGATCTCGGAGCATCCCGCCCCGTACGGCTTCACCGCGGGCTTCGCGACGACGGTGGCCAACGCGGCCGGCCCGGTGATGAATCTCTATCTGCTCTCGATGCGGCTCCAGAAAGAGGAGTTTGTCGCGACGGGAGCGTGGTTCTTCTTCGTGATCAACCTCACGAAGGCGCCCATTTATGCGTATCACAACTTATTCACACGCCAGTCGCTCATGTTTAATCTGATGATGGTCCCGGTCGTAATGGCGGGAGCGATGACCGGCCGCTGGCTCATCACCCGCACCCCGGACAAGCTCTTTGAAATCCTGGTAGTGGCTCTGACGATCCTCTCCACCGCCTTCCTGTTCAAGTAACATAGCCTTCAGGCTGTGTGTGTTACTTCCTCCCATACTGGACCACCTGCACCCGCTCAAGAGTAACCAGACCGCTCCCCCCGCTCTCGGTCATCAACCGATCCAGCAAAGGCATGAACCCCTCGATCTTCTCCTGGCTATCGACGATCTCAACAACATAAGAGAGGTCCGACGACATTTCCAGCAGCTTGGCGGTGTGCAAGCGGCTCGAGAAGCCATACCCCATAGGCCCCCGAAGCACGGTAGCCCCGGCAAGATGCTGCTCCCGCGCCGTGAGCACAATCACCTCGTAGAGCGGCTTATGCCCGTGGCGGTCGTTCTCCCCCACGAAGATCCTCAGCAGCACGGCGTCGCGAGGGATCACCATAATATCCTCCTAACGCTGATTGAGCCAGGCCGCCGCAAGGTGGCCGAGCCACACTCCGAGCAGGCAAAGCGCAAGCGAGCCCGCGATGTTGAGCGCGGCGTAACTCCACTCGCGGTCCTGGAGCAGCCGCAGCGTCTCGACGCTGAACGTCGAGAACGTGGTGAAGCCGCCGCAGAAGCCGGTCATCACGAACAGCCGCGTATTGGCGGGGATCAGCAGCCGGCCGTCCGGTCCGCTGAGAGTGGCGAAGAAGCCGATGAACAGCGAACCCGAAACGTTGACGAACAGCGTGGCCCACGGAAAGGACGCCGCGCCGGCCTTCGCCGCGGCGAGCGAGCAGCCGTAGCGCAGCATGCCGCCGAGCGCGGCGCCGATTCCGACAACGAACCAACTCAAAGGGCGCGATATCCTTTCTGTTGATTATGACAAAGGCTCTGCTGGCGGCATTCATCGCGCTGCCGCTCTTCGCGCAGTCGGGCGTTGAGGCGATCCTCGAGCGCAAGCTGTTGGCCGGGATCGCGGAATATGACAGCAAGCTCGGCGGCGCGATGGGAGCGGCGATCATCGGCCTCGCGAGCGGGCGCGCGACGGAAGCCTGAAGCTCGACGAGAGCGTGACCCTGTCATCGGGCGACGCGGTCCGCGGCAGCGGAGTCATCGTCAGGCGGCTCGAGCAAGGCCCGGTGACGATGACGGTGCGCGAGCTGCTCACCGCGATGATCCGCTCGAGCGGCAACACGGCCGCCAACAAGATCATCTCGATGATCGGAATGCAAAGCGTGAACGAGATGCTCGACCGGCTCGGCCCGCGCCGGACGCGGTTGCGCAGAGTCATGCTCGACGGCGCGGCGGCGCGCCGCGGCGGCGAGAACGTCTCGACGCCGGAAGCGTGCGAGGAGATGAGGGCGTTGCTCGCGCAGGTGCAGGGCGCGTTCAAACAAGGCGTGCCCGGCGGCGTCGACGTGCTCTCGAAGACGGGCGCGCTGCCCGGCGTGCATACCGAAGCCGGCGTCGTGCGTCTCCCGCGCCGCCCGTTCGCGCTGAGCGTCATGACGGCCGCTCCGCCCGAAGGACGCAATCCGATCCCCGATGTTGCGTGGACTGTGTACAAGCGCTTCGCGCGGCTCGATGGGATCAACGCCTGCGGACACAAAGTACACTGAGGCTATGGACCTCAAGGGCAAGCGAATCGCAATCCTAGTTGACCAGCTCTACCAGGAGATGGAGGTCTGGTACCCCTACTACCGGTTCATGGAGACGGGCGCCGAAGTGCATTTCGTCGGCGCGGAGAAGGGCAAGACGTACCCGAGCAAACTCGGATACCCGGTGACAACGCACAAGTCCTACGACGAGGTCGCGGCGTCCGACTACGACGGCGTGATCTGTCCGGGCGGCTTCGCGCCGGACTTCATCCGCCGCCACGCCAAGGCCAACCAGTTCGTCGCCGACATCGACAGGGCGGGGAAGCTGGTGGCGGCGATCTGCCACGGGCTGTGGTGCTGCTGCTCGGCCAACGTGCTGCGCGGAAAACACTGCACGAGCTTCTTCGCCATCAAGGACGACGTCGTGAACGCGGGCGGCCTGTGGGAGGACTCCGAGGTCGTCGTCGACGGCAATCTCGTATCCTCGCGGAAGCCGGAGGATCTGCCGGCGTTCACGCGCGCGGCGATTCACGTGGTGGCGAAGCGCTAGCGCGGAGCGATGTCCGCCGCGCCGGCCATTCGCGTCCGCGGCCTGCGGAAAGTGTACGGCGACTTTGAAGCGGTGCGCGGCATCGACTTCGAAGTCGCGGAGGGCGAGGTGTTCGGACTGCTCGGCCCGAACGGCGCGGGCAAGACGACGACGGTCGAGATCCTCGAAGGACTTCGCATGCGCACCGCGGGCGAAGTCAGCGTGCTGGGCTACGATCCGGCAGTCCAGGCGAACGAGGTGAAGGAGCGCATCGGCGTCAGTCTTCAAGCGACGAACCTGCCCGAGAAGATGCACGTGGTCGAAGCGGCGGAGCTGTTCGCTGCGTTCTATTCGCGCAATACCGACATCGCGGCGCTGCTCAAACGCTTGCAGCTTTGGGACAAGCGGCGCGCGCAGTACGCGACGCTGAGCGGCGGGCAGAAGCAGCGGCTGGCGCTCGCGCTCGCGTTGGTGAACGAGCCGCAGTTGCTCTTTCTCGACGAGCCGACGACCGGTCTCGATCCGCAGGTGCGCAAGGAGATCCACGGCCTGATCGGGGAGATGCGCGGCCAGCGCCGCACGATCCTGCTGACGACGCACTACATCGAAGAGGCCGAGCGGCTGTGCGACCGCGTGGCGATCATCGACGAGGGGCGGATCATCGACAGCGGGCCCCCGCGCGAGTTGCAACAGCGCGTGCTGGGCAACGTGCGCATCGAAGTGGTCTGCGCGCAGCCCGTGCCGGACGGCGAGCTGCCCGCGTGGAGCAATGAAGAGCCGATCTCGTTCAGCGCGGACCGGCGCGCGCTGCACGTCGCCGCGTCCAAGCCGGCGCGCGCCGTGGCCGACCTCGTGCGCTGGATCGACAACCTCGGCATCGAGCTCGAGGACATTCACGTGCGGCGTCCGACGCTGGAAGACGTGTTCCTCGAATTGACCGGCAAGAGGCTGCGGGACTGATGCGCGCATACACGGCATACGTCATGTCGACAATGCGGCTCACGCTCCGCGATCGTCTCGTGCTGTTCTTCAACTACCTCTTTCCGCTGATCTTCTTCGTCGGTTTCGGCGAGGTGTTCGACGCGTCGAAAGGCCGCGGCGCCGCCATCCAGGTGCTGACGATGGTGCTCGTGATCGGCATCCTCGGCACCGGCTTTTTCGGCGCCGGCATTCGCGCCACGATGGAGCGCGAGGCGGGCATACTGCGCCGGTTCAAGGTCGCGCCGATCACGCCGGCCCCGATCCTGACGGCGTCCATCGTCACCGGCTGGGCGGTGTTCATGCCGGCGGCGGTTCTGTTCCTGCTGATCGCGAAGTTCCGCTACGGCATGGCGATGCCGGAGAACCTGCTGTCGCTCTTCATCATGCTGTCGGCGGGCATCGTCACGTTCCGCTGCCTGGGACTGATCATCGCGTCGGTGGTGAACTCGATGCAGGAGAGCCAGGTGATCATCCAGCTCCTGTACCTGCCGATGCTGATGCTGAGCGGCGCGACGATTCCGCTCACCGTGCTTCCGGAGTGGGTGCAGGCGGCGGCGCAGTTCCTTCCGGCGACGCATCTCTACCTCGGCATGCAGGCGGTGCTGGTGCGCGGCGAGAGCGCGGCGCAGAACTGGCAACCGCTGGCTGCGCTCGCGGCGACTTCGGCCATCGCCGTGTTCATCAGCATGAAGCTCTTCCGCTGGGAGAAGGAAGAGAAGCTGAAGCCCGCGGCGAAGCTGTGGGTGGCGGCGGCGCTCGCGCCGTTCGTGCTCGCCGGCGCCTGGCAGATGAAGAGCCGCGAGAACCTGCGCGAGGCGAAGATCCTGTCGCGCGAGATGATGCGCAGCGTGACGTGGCTGATCCGCGACGCGCGGATCTTCACGGGCGAGAAAGTGATCGAGCGCGGCGCGGTGTTGATTCGCAACGGACGTATCGCCGAGGTCTACGAGGGCTCATCGCCGGACGCGAAGAGCGTCAACGCGCAGCCGATCGAAGCGGCGGGCAAGACCGTGCTGCCGGGGCTGATCGACGCGCAGGTGATCCTCGCCTTGAACGGCGGCCTGCCGCCGGCCGGACCGGACGATCTGCGGGAGCGGACGGAGCGGGCGCTGGCCGCGTACCTCTATTGCGGCGTGACGGCCGTCGGCGGAATGGGGATGACGCCCGAGGTCGAAGCCGTGGCGCGCGAAGTGAGCCGCGGCGAATGGCTCGGCGCGGAGGTGATTCGCCCGCCCGGCGGACCGCGCGAAGGGCATCTCACGCGGCTTGTCGCGGCGGAGGCGGCGCGCGAGATGGAGTCGGGCGATGTGCGCTTGTTGAACGGCACGCTGGTGGAGCAGGTGACTCCGGCCGCGACCCTCGAGAAGATTCGCGCGGCGGCGCGAGCGAACAGCAAGTCAGGCGCGCCGGCGATGAATGAAGGACCGGGGCCGCCGGTCGCAGCGACATTGTCGGGCACGCTGCCGCTGCCGCACGGTCCGATGATTCATCGCGAGTTGCAGTTGCTCGTCGAGCGGGGCGCGGCGCCGCAGTCGGCGCTCGAAGCGGCGACGGTGAATGCGGCGCGCTGGCTCGGCGAGGCCGGCCGCATCGGCGCGATCAGGCGCGGAATGGAAGCGAGCCTCGTCATCGTCGAAGGCAATCCGCTCGCTGAGATCGCAGCCACGGAGCGCATCTGGCTCGTGATGCTCAAGGGCGAGCGCGTGGCGCGCGGCGCGCTGTTCCAGCAGAACGGGCACGAGTGACTCAGCCGCCCATCATGCGGCCGGTCTCGCGAAGGAAGACGTACATCTTCCAGAAGGAGACGGCGGTGAGGGCGACGAGGACGCCGCTGACGAAGTCCCACACCGAGTCGCGCCAGGTGCGGATGAGGCGCGGAGTGCCGGCCACCCAGGCGACGAGGAAGCCCGTCGCCATGCCGCCGATGTGCGCGGCGTTGTCGACGCGGAAGAACGGCAGCAGCCCCCACAGCAGGCCGTAGATCGCCCAGCGGATGTAGAACGACTTGATGAGCGACGCTTCGAACGTCTTGTGAATGACGCCGACGGCGATCATCGCGCCGATGAGGCCGAACAGGCCGGCCGATGCGCCGACCGAGATGCCGCGGTTCCACACCATGCTTGTGAAGAAGCCGCCGATGGTGGAGAGCAGGTAGATCGAGAGCAGGCGGCGCGGGCCGTAGATCTGTTCGGCGTGCGCGCCGATGTCCATCAGGGCCCACGCGTTGAACATGATGTGCATCAGGCCGCCGTGCAGGAATCCGGCGGTGAGCAAGCGCCACCACTGGCCCGCGGCGAGCGCGTCGGGACGCGCGGCGCCGAATCGCGTGAGCGTGATCACGTCGAGTCCGAAGAGGTTGCCGAGTCCGGCCTTCATGCTGGCCAGCACTGTAATCAGGAACAGCGCGACGTTGATGGTGAGGATCATCATCGTCACGAACTGCGCGGATGGAATGATGCCGGCGATGAGGTCGCCCGCGCCGCGCACGTCGATGGCGCGCGGGCCGACGGGCGTGTCGCAGTAAGGGCAAACCTTGTCTTTAGTTGTGATGAAGGCCCGGCAATGCGGGCACATGCGGCGGGTTTCCACTCCTCTTCAGTCTACAGGAGTGCAGGCCGAGGGCCGCGCGGACGGCGGTCCCAGACGAGGGCTTCAAAGAGATGAATCGTGTGGAAGCCGAGGCGCTGATAGAGCCGGACGGCGGGCGCGTTGGCCGACGTGACGGTGAGCGACGCTTCAAACGCGCCCTCGGCGGCGAGCGCGCAGAGTGTGCGGCGCATCAGCTCGTAGCCGAGACCGATGGAGCGCAGCTCGGGCGCGACGCAGACTTGCGCGACGTGGCCGGTGCCGGGCGCGACGTGCGTTGCGATGGCGATGCCGCGAACCGCGCCCGCGCGGTCGAGCGCGACCCACGACGACTGGTGCGTGAACTGCCCGCAGCCGGGGTATTGAATAATGTTCTGAAGAAAGCGGCGCGCGCCGGCGGCGGTGTGGTACTGGTCGTTGATCTCGGAGTCGATGTGGCCGCGATAGCTCTCTTCCATCAATTCGGCGGAGGCGTCGAGCCAGCGCGGCCCCCAGCGCTCGATGCGGATCTCCGGCGGGAGCGAGATCGGGCGCAGCGATGAGACTCCGCCGAGCGAGGCGAGCATGAAGTCGCGCGGCCAGGTGAGAGGAGCAAGCGAGGCGCGGCCGAACTGCGCGGCGCGGAGTTCCATGTTCATCAACTGGCCTTCGACGCGCGCGACGGGCGTGCGCGCGAAGCCGCCGCCGCCGAGCACGGCGAGCGCCTGCTCAAGGAGGAACTGCTCGGCGGCCGCATTGCGCCAGGCGTCACGCACGTAGAAGTCGCCGATCAGCGCCTTGCGTTCTTCAGAGACCCAATAGCAGTAGCCGGCGATCGCATCGCCCTCGACGAGCGCGAGCCCGTCGAGCGCCTGCATGGCGATGTAGCGGCGCACGAGATCCGCGGAGGGAGTGAAGTCCCAATGGAGGCGCGAGCGCCAGCGCCGGACTTCTTCATCGAGCAACTCCGAGAGCGCGTCCGGCGGAAGCTGCCGGAGGGCGACGGTGTGCTGGATGGCCTCTCCGGGTCGTGCGGCCATACAGGGGATCTTAGCAGCCCTGGCGCGACGCGTCGCGGAGGAACTCCTTGATGCAGCGGATCGCCTGGCGCGTGCGGTGATGGTTCTCGATCAGCGCGAAGCGCACGAAGCCGTCGCCGGCGTCTCCGAATCCGATGCCGGGCGAGACGGCGACGAGAGCTTTCTCGAGCAGCAGCTTGGCGAACTCGAGAGAGCCGGCGCGCTTGAACGGATCGGGGATCGGCGCCCAGACGAACATCGACGCGCGGGGCGACTCGACCGGCCAGCCGGCCTTGGCGAGGCCGTCCACGAGAAGATCGCGGCGCCGCTCGTAGACGTGGCAGATCTTGTGGACCTCCTCTTCGCACTCGCGCAGGCCGATGATGGCGGCGATCTGGATGGGCTGGAAGTTGCCGTAGTCCAGGTAGCTCTTGATGCGCGCCAGCGCCTTGATCATCTTCGGATTGCCGAGGCAGAAGCCGACGCGCCAGCCGGCCATGTTGTAGCTCTTGGTCATCGAGAAGATCTCGACGGCGACTTCTTTGGCGCCGCCGACCTGGAGGATGCTGGGCGCCTTGTAGCCGCCGAAGCAGAGGTCCGCGTAAGCGAAGTCGTGCAGGATCATCGTGCCGTGGCGCAGCGCCAGGCCCACCACCTGCCGGAAGAAATCGAGATCCACGCACGCCGTGGTCGGGTTGTGCGGGTAATTGAGCAGGATGAGCTTGGGCTCGCGCGCCGATTTGCGGTAGACGTCTTCAAGGCGGTTGAGAAACTCGGCGGGGTCGCTGACGGGCAGCGGGAGCGCTTCGCCTTCGGCCATGATCACGCCCCACTGGTGAATGGGGTAGCATGGCGAAGGCGTGACGACGAGGTCGCCGGGTCCGATGACGGCGAACATCAGATGCGCGAGCGCGTCTTTGGCGCCGATGGTGACGATGGCTTCGGTCTCGGGATCGAGCTCGACGCCGTAATTGCGCAGATAGCGTTTCGAGATTTCGTGGCGCAGGTTGGGGATTCCGCGCGAGAGGGAATAACGATGGTTGCGGGGAATGCGGGCCGCTTCGCAGAGCTTGTTGACGATGGGGCGCGGCGTCGCGCCGTCGGGATTGCCCATTCCGAAGTCGACGACGTCGTACTGCGCGGCGCGCAGTTTGGCCTTCATCTCGTTGACGACGGCGAAGACGTAGGGCGGCAATTTCGCGATGCGGTAAAACTCTTCAGTGACAGGAACCATGTTTTTCCCATGCTACACTTTTCGTTATGCGGCACTGTTGCTGGGCGTGCGTGTTGAGTTCCGTGCTGGCGTTCGGAATCGCGTGCGGCCAGGCTGAAAAGACCCCTTCGAAGACGATCACCACCGAGGAATTGACGCGGCTGCTCGAGCAGCCGGGCAAGGTGTTCTTTCTCGACGTACGCGAGCCGGGCGAGATCGAGCGGCTGGGATCGGTGAAGGGATACGTCAATATTCCCATGAGCCAGCTCGAGCGCCGGTTGAACGAGGTGCCGAAGGACAAGCTGATCGTCACCCTTTGAAACCAGGGAGGACGGGCGGCCCGTGCGGCCGCCATGCTGGAAGAGAAGGGCTTCAAGACTCTGGGCTCCTGCGGGCTCGAGGAGTTCCGCCAGAAGCATCAGAAGGACGTGGTTTACCCGAAAGGTGACTCGAAAAGCTGAGCCCGTCTTCCGCAGGCTTGAATTCGAGCGGCTGACGCCGCAAGAGCAGCAGCGCCGGGTGTCGGAGTTCTTCGAGATGGTGCGCACGCGGCGCACGGTGCGCCACTTCAGCGACGCGCCCGTTCCGTTCGAGCTGATCGAGACGGCGATCCGCGCGGCGGCGACAGCGCCGTCCGGCGCGAACCAACAGCCGTGGCGGTTCGTTGTCGTGAGCGATCCCGAGACGAAGCGCCGGATTCGCGAGGCGGCCGAGAAGGAAGAGCGGGAGAACTACGAGCGCCGCTTTCCCGACGAGTGGCTGGAGGCGCTGGCGCAGTTCGGCACGGACTGGCACAAGCCGTTTCTGGAGACCGCGCCGTATCTGATCGTGGTGTTCCGCATCGACTACGGGCTGGACGGCCAGCGCAAGGTCAAACATTATTATGTAGGCGAGTCGGTGGGGATTGCGGCTGGGTTCCTGCTGGCGGCGCTCCACGCGGCGGGGCTGGCGACGCTGACGCACACGCCGAGCCCGATGGGGTTTCTGTCGAAGATCCTCGATCGCCCCGTGAACGAGCGGCCGTTCCTGCTGATCCCGGTGGGCTATCCGGCGGCGGAGTGTGAAGTGCCGGACATCGCGAAGAAGCCGTTGCCGGAAGTGATGATCCGGCGGTAGAGCAGCAGGCGGGGAAGGGCGCCGAATCCAGCAAAGCCGCGCCGGCCGCCGGCTCGACAAGCCCCGAGTGCATTTGCGCGTAGCCGGCGGGCGCGAAGAACAAGAGAAAGGGTCCGGCGCAACCGCTCCAGCAACCCGGCGCCTTCCATACTGTGGCCGCCCCGTCGAAACGCGGCGGGAGGCTGCGTCCAGCCTCGACTCGCCGCCGGCGCGCCGTGTCGGGAGCTCCCGACCGCCGGGCCGCTCGTCACAGCCTTGGTAGTGCGGCCGAGACGGGCAAATGAGCGACAAGGCGACGACACGGTCACGGGGGATGGTCCCGGTTCAGCTTGAGATAAAGACTGCCTCAAGCCCTCCGGGTCGACCCTGCGGAGAGCCGGGCCAAGAGTTGCGCGAAACCGCCTGCGCCGCGCTGCCGCCTCGCTTCACCGCTTGGGGCGCCGCGGCGCTTGTTCCAGCAGTTCCGCGCCTGCCGCAGTTCAG
>CAYYNC010000099.1:0-12483 GCA_964472745.1 uncultured Solibacteraceae bacterium | reverse complement strand
CCTGGCCGCGATCCCCAAAACCGTTAAGCACCCCGACCTGCACGCGACGATGCTCGACCTGCTCGGCATCGATCACACCAGGCTCACCTATAAGTACATGGGCCGGCACTTCCGGCTCACGGACGTGAAGGGCCACGTCGTCAAAGAGCTGATGGGCTGATCAGGGCCGCGCAGCCGCCAGACTCAACTGGCTTTCTTCAGGTCCTTGCGGATTGCCCACTTCAATACCGTTTGGCAGCCGACGCCGGTCTCATCTGCGATCTGCCTGGTGCGCCCCAGGCCGGCGATCGGGATGCGAATCGAGACAGGGCGAGTCGCGGCATGCCCGGCGTGCTCCATTAAACGCTCCAGGGTTTTCGGATCGGACTGCTGGAGTTTCGGTCCCTCGGAACGGCCAAGAGCGCCTTTCCGAGGCGCGCGTTCAAACCCGCGCGGAGTCTGACGGCGTCCTTGCGGCGTTGCGTGCCAGGCGGACTCCTCTTTGCGGCGCATCTTCTCTCTTCTCCACTGAGCTCTTCCCGTGGGCGGCCACGGTGCGGAGCCGCTTCAAGGCCGCTGCGCGCGGCCGGGGGCGGGTGGGCCGCCCCGGCCGGGAGCGAGCAAGGCTCGACCTTGGGCCGCGAACAGGGTATTCGGTTGTCAAGGAGCGGGGGCGAGGGGTTAATACGTGGAGCGGCCCCCTGATGCGTCGTAGCATTGGCCGGTGACGAAGGAGCAGTCGGGGCTCGAGAGGAAGTGGACGACGGCGGCGATCTCTTCGGGCTCGCCGGTGCGGCGCATGGGGATTTTCGCGGTCATGTACTCGACTTGGGCGGGGGTGAGCTGATCGAGGATCTTGGTGCGGATGACGGCGGGGGTGACGCTGTTGACGCAGATGCCTTCCGTGGCGACTTCCTTGGCCAGGGATTTAGTGAGGGCGATGACTCCGGCCTTGGAGGCGGAGTAGGCCGACATGTTGGGGTTGCCGTCCTTGCCGGCGACGGAGGCCATGTTGACGATGCGGCCGTAGCGGCGCTCGCGCATGTGGGCGATGACGGCGCGGGAGCAGTTGAAGACGCCGGTGAGATTGACGGCGATGACGCGGGCCCAGTCGTCGTCGGACTGCTCCCAGAGGGGGGCGGCCTTGCCGCCGATGCCGGCGTTGTTGACCAGGATGTCGAGGCGGCCGCAAGCGGCGATGACCGATTGCACGGCCTCGTGCGCGGACGCGGGGGAAGTAACGTCGAGCGCTCCGGCCAGGACTCGGCGTCCGGCCTCGCGGCCGATGCGGGCGGCGGTTTCGCGGGCGAGATCGATGTTGATATCGCCGATGGCGACCTTCGCGCCGGCGTGCGCCAGACGCAGGGCGATGGCTTCGCCGATGCCCTGCGCGCCGCCGGTGATGAGCGCGGCCTGTCCGGAGAGATCGAAGAAAGGCATGGATCTACTCTAGCTCCAGCCGGGCGTTGACGACAGGGTCGCCCATGTCGCGCTCGAGCGCGAAGCCGAGCTTCTCGGCGACCTTTTGCATGGCGATGTTTTCGGCGAGGATGTCGCCGACGATGACTTTGACGCCTTCCTTGCGGCCGACGAAGACGAGGCGGCGCAGGAGCTCGCGGCCGAGGCCCTGGCCTTGAAAACCGTCGCTGATGACGATGGCGAATTCGGCCTCCTCGTTGCGGAGACCTTGAAGGCGGCCGACTCCGATGATTTCGGATTCGCCGGTTTCGGGGTTATCGCGCTCCGCGACGAGAGCCATCTGGCGCGCGTAGTCGATGAAGCAGATTCTGACGAGGCGATCGTGGGCGATGCGCTGTCCAAGATTCAGCAGTTGGAGGTAGCGCTGGTAGACGGTGCGTTCGGAGAGCGACTCATGGAACTTGATGATGGCGGGCTCGTCCTCGGGGCGGATGGGGCGGATGCGAACCGTGAGGCCGTTCTTCATGGTGAACTCGCCCTCGTACTGGTGCGGGTAGGGACGGATGGCGGGGCGCGGGAGCTCTTCGCGCGCGACCTCGAGGGGATGGAGGACGATGCGCGCGTCGAGGGCGAGCAGGCGCTCGGGCGAGGCGAGCATGGGGTTGATGTCGATCTCTTTCACCCAGCGCTGTTCGACGACGAGCTGAGAGAAGCGGACGAGGATCTGCTCGAGCGCGGCCAGGTCGACAGGCGGGCGGCCGCGCACGCCCTTGAGTGCGGTGTAGATCTTCGTCTTCTCCATGAGGCGGCGGGCGAGCGTGGTGTTCAAGGGAGGCAGCGCGAGGGCGCGGTCCTTGAAGACCTCGACGAGCTGGCCGCCCATGCCGAACAGGATGACGGGACCGAACTGCGGGTCGATTGAAGAGCCGAGGATGATCTCGTAGCCGTCGAGCCTGGCGAAGGGCTGAACATTGACGCCATGGAAGTGCTGGATGCCGGCCTTTTCGGCGACGCTTTCGCGGATGCGGTCGAAAGCATCGCGCACGGCGGCGGAGTCCTTGAGGTTGAGCAAGACGCCGCCGACGTCGGTCTTGTGCGTGATGGTTTCGGAGTGCAGCTTGAGGACAACAGGGAAACCCATACGCTCCGCGGCAGAGACGGCTTCGTCGGCGGAGCCTGCGATTCTCGAAGGGAGGACAGGGATGCCGTAGGCCTCGATGACCTGTTTGGACTCAAGCTCGGTGAGGATGGTGCGGCCGGTATTGCGGACTGAGTGGAGGATGGCGGCGGCACGGTCGGAGTTGATGGGCGAGTCGGCGTCAGGGGCGTAGCGCGGTGTCTGGTAGATGGCCTGGAGATTGCCGGCGTACTGCCACATGTAGTTGAACATGCGGGCGGCGGTGTCGGGGTAGGGGAAGGTGGGGATGCCGGCGTTGTTGAGGATCTGCTCGCCGGCGGCGACGTCGACGCCGCCCATCCAGCTTGCGAGAACGGGCTTGTCGCCGAGGCGGGCGTAGGGCTTGAGGTGCTGTGCGGTCTGGGTGGCGTCGGTCATGGCCTGCGGGGTGAGGATGACGAGGAGGGCGTCGGACTTGGGGTCCCTGGCGGCGACTTCAAGGGCCTTGGCGTAGCGCGCGGGGTCGGCGTCGCCGATGATGTCGATGGGGTTGTTGCGGCTCCAGGAAGGGGGGAGGAACTTGTTGAGCTCGTCGGTGATTTCGGGGGAGATTTCGGCGAGCTGGCCGCCGCCGAGGATGAGCGAGTCGGCGGCGAGGACGCCGGGGCCGCCGGCGTTGGTGAGGATGGTGAGGTTGGGGCCCTTGGGTCGAGGCTGTTTGGCGAGGACCTCGGCCATGTAGAAGAGGTCGGCGATGTTGTTGACGCGGAGGACGCCGCAGCGCTCGAAGGCGGCGTCGAGGACATCGTCGGAGCCGGTGAGGGAGCCGGTGTGCGAGGCGGCGGCCTTGCTGCCGGCGGCGGTGCGCCCGGCCTTGATGACGATGATGGGCTTGGAAAGGGCGACTTCGCGGGCGGCGCTCAAGAAGGACTGGGCGTCGCCGACCGATTCCATGTAGATGAGGATGGAGCGGGTTTTCGGATCGTTGCCGAGGTAGTAGATGAGGTCGCCCCAGCCGACGTCGGCCATGGAGCCGACGGAGATGAACGCGGAGAAGCCGACCATTTCGCGCATGGACCAGTCGAGAACGGCGGTGCAGAGGGCGCCGGACTGGGAGAGGAAGCCGACGTTGCCGGTGCGGGCCATGCAGGCGGCAAAGGTGGCGTTAACGCCGGTGGGGGGGATCATGACGCCGAGGCAGTTGGGGCCGATGATGCGGATTCCGGCATTGCGGGCCTCTTCGAGGAGTTGTTGTTCCAGGAGCTTGCCTTCCTCGCCGGCCTCCTTGAAGCCGGCGGAGATGACGACGGCGGCCTTGACGCCGATCTCGCCGCAGTCGCGGATGATGCCGGGGATGGACTTCGCCGCGGTGGCGATGACGGCGAGGTCGACTTCGGCCGGGATGTCCTTGACGGTGGGGTAAGCCTTGATGCCGAGAACGCTGGGGCGTTTGGGGTTGACGGGGAAGACGGCTCCGCCGAACGGGGAGCTGATGAGGTTCCAGAGCGTGGAACGGCCGACGGAGCCGGGGGTCTCGGTGGCGCCGATCATGGCGACGTTCTTGGGCGTGAAGAAGGGGTCGAGCTGGTGGGCTTCACGCTTGAGGATGTCGTACGCCGATTCGGGTTTGACGCCGGGCTTACCGCCGGGCTTGGAGACGACAGGGGGCTTCATGAATGCGATCCTCCAGAGGAATTGAAGAGGTATAACTCCGGTTCTCTTCCTATGATCGCCTTTTGGGAGCGAGGGGGGCAAGGCGGCAAATGAGCGAATAGGGATCGTTTATGAGAGTGGGGGAGATTATATGCGGCGCTGGGGGTGAGAAGGGGCCGAACTGCCTGCAAAAAGCGCTTTTGGAGGAGACTGATTTGTTGCAAAAAAAGGGAGTTATGGGTTCGTTTGCCGGGGACAGTTTTTGTGATCCGGCCCATGAGCGGCGGGTTGGGGTGGAGATGCAGGCCGAGGCAGGGACTCGAAGCGGTTGATCGGGAGCTGGTTTTGTTGATTTGAAGGGAGTTATGGGTTCGTTTGCCGGGGACAGTTTTTGTGATCCGGGCCATGAGCGGCGGGTTGGGGTGGAGATGCAGGCCGAGGCAGGGACTCGAAGCGGTTGATCGGGAGCTGGTTTTGTTGATTTGAAGGGAGTTATGGGTTCGTTTGCCGGGGACAGTTTTTTCGCCGCTTGCTGGGTGCAGTTGCGGTTCCGCCGGGTTACTGGCGGCCGTGTTGGCCGGAAAGTGCCGGTGATAAGTCTTCATAGGTGCGATTGCGCAGAGCGCCCTCCACACGCGAGAGTACGCCGCAGGACGTGGCGCCGAATCGCCACGATCACGTAAGTAATTGAAAAGACGCGGAAGATTCTTTGAAGATTCTTGTGAACGACCCATCCGGACGCCGCGGTTTGAGCAACGAGGGGTGAAGACGGGGGCGCCGCGGCCGGGGTGACGCAATGGGAAGCCGACTGCGGCGGGTCAACCGCTGAGGAAGTCCTGAGGGTGACGGCAATTGGGCTGATTTGTTGCAGCGCCGGCGGAAGCCGGCGGGATCTTTCGAAGGAGCGGTTTTGCGGAAAAATGTGCGTTGCATCCACTGGCCGCGAAAAGCGTCCGTGGGGCCGAGTCGCATCGGCCCTGAGAACCGGGCCCCACGTGGACCGAGGCTTCGGGGGGAGTCTGGGCGCTTGAGGAGCGACCCGGCCGATCCGCTGGTGTCCGAGGGAGCCGATGGAGTCAGTGAAGTGAAGCCGGCAGCGGGGACGGCTTGACTTGGGGCAGCGCCGGGGAGAGCTGCTTCGGCAACCTTCACTCGCGCACACCCCGTGTGAGCGTCGCGATGTTTGGACGCATTAATCGTGCCGGAGGGATTGAGCGCGGTGGATGCGGAGGGGGCGGCGAGCGGGACCAAATTCGGTCGAGCCGGCGGCGAGCGCGATGGCGAGCACGGCGGCTGCGAAGTCGAAGGGGTCGAGTGGAGCGGCCTGGCAGACGACGAGGGCGCATAGAGCACGCGCGCCCGCGATTCCGAGGGCCAAGCCCAGTAGGGCGCAGGCGACGCCGCGCATCACGGAAGACGAAGACGCTCGCGACGTTCACGCCCTCTGGACGGCATCACGGCGCGGAGAGGCAGCCAACCCGGCGGAGAATTGCGGCCAGGGGCATCAAGGTCCCAGCCGGCGATCTTCTGATCGCCGGATCGGCGATCGGCCGAGGCGGCGCCGCCGCCAGGTTGCATGTGGGCCGCTGCGCGAAGATCCTGGGCCGCCAGCCGGTTCATCGCGCCGGCTCATGAAAGTGCAGGCGGCAGCATGCCATGGCTGAGGAGACGTTCGAACTCGCCGACGTCCGCGGCGGGCGCCTGCGTCCGACATTTCTCATCTGCCGTTCGGCGCTCGGCGGGCGGATCTGGCGATCCGGCGCGGGCTCGGATAGACTTGCTGGCGGAAAGGAGTCGACGTGGACAGACGGCAGTTCTTGGCTTCGGCGGGCGCCTTGGGGACCCAGGCGAATTCGGCGGTGACGATCGGGCTGGTGGGGTGCGGGCGGCGGGGGATGTTCGATGCGGAGATTTTCGCGCGGCATCCGCGGGCGCGGGTGACGGCGGTCTGCGACATCTATGACGACATGCTGGCCGGAGCGGCGAAGCAGTATCCGGGGGCGCGGCGGTTCAAGCGATACGAAGAGCTTCTCAAAACGGACGTCGATGCGGTCTTGATCGCGACGCCTCCGTTCTTGCGGCCGGAGCAGTTCGAGATGGCGGTCGATGCGCGGAAGCACATCTTCATGGAGAAGCCGGTGGCCTTGACGCCGAAGGATTGCCGGCGCGTGCTGGCGGCGGCGGAACGGGCTGATCCCGCCAAACGCATATCGGTGGACTTCCAACAGCGCTACGGGAAGGCTTACAGGCAGGCCCACGAGATTGTGCGGTCGGGGCAACTCGGGAAGGTGCTGATGGTTCGCGCGGCGTGGATGGCGGGGGCGATTCCATACCGCAAGGGGGTGACTCCGGCGGAGGAGAAGATGCGGAACTGGCTGTTTTACCGCGAAACTTCGGGGGACATCATCGTCGAGCAGAATTGCCACAATCTGGATGTCGTCAATTGGTTCATGGGGACGCATCCGGCTCGCGTTTCGGGGTACGGCGGGCGGTTTACCTACAAGGTGGGCGACATCATGGACTACCTGGCTTGCACGTTCCGGTTTGAGAACGGGGTGGTGTTCGGGTTCACGGCGAACCAGTTTTCGACGCGCGGGTTCCGCGACATCGGGGAGACCTTCATCGGGGAGAAGGGCGCGGTCGTTACTTCGCGGCAAGGCTACCGGCACTACGACAAGATTGTCGATGAGAATTTGCCGGCGCGGGGCTACGTGATCCCTTCGGAGCGGGACCGTCCGACCGAGGTCAGCGCGGATTACGACATCACCGAGGATGCAGTGAACGAGTTTGTCGAGGGGGTTCTCAACGGGAAGATCGAGAACGCGGCGTTGAACGCGGTGGAGGCGATGTACACGGCGATCATGGCGCGCGAGGCGATGGACAGGGGGCGCGAAGTGACCTGGGAGGAGGTGCAGCGGATGTAGCGCGCCACAGCCTGAAGGCTGTGCTACTGGAAAGCCACAGCCTCTCCAGAAAGTCTGCGAACAACCCGAATGCTTTCAACTAAGGCTGCCGCCGCCGGCTTTCGGTTGCAGTGATTCGCGGCCACGCGCCGCGTGATGTGGCTGAAGGCTATGTTGCGAGGATGCGGGCGAGCTCGCGGAGCAGCGCGGCGCCGTCGCCCTGGTAGGCCGCGCCGTGCATGCAGGCCAGGGTCCGCGGGCGGAGAGCGGCGAGGCGCTCGAAGATCGGGGTGGTGGCGGCGGCGTGGGCGAAGTAGTCGAGTGGTTTTCTGAAGCGCTCGCTGGGCTCGAGGATGCTCGATGTGGTGAGCGGCGTGGCGCCGTCTCCGCCCTGAGTGAAGAGGTCGCCGCAGAGCAGGGTTTGGGTGGTGTGGTCGAAGAGGACTCCGCAGTCCCAGCCGTGGGGGACGTGGGGAGTGTCGACCCACTCAAGGCGATGACTGCCGATGACGAGTTGCTGGCCGTCGGCGAGGGCGCGGGCTTCGCGGCCGGTCATGTCGTTCACCGAGGTCAATGCGGCGATGCGGCTGCAAAAGGGCGTCGCGCCGGGGGCCAGCCCGAGGAATTCGTTCATCGCTCCGGACTCGTCGCCTTCGAAGTGCGAGAGGCCGATGTGGCGCAGGGCGGAGGCCGGGATCAGCGTGGAGACGGCCTCGGCGACGAGCGGAAACATGCGGCGGAGGCCGGTGTGGAAGAGCAGAGGCTCGTCGTCGAGGATCAGGTACTGGCTGAAGTTGAAGCCGCCTTCGAGGCCTGCGATGGCGACCGGCGTGTTGATGCGGTAGATGCCCGCGGCGATCTCGTCGATTCTTGTCCCAGAGAGTTGGTTCGTGATCATGCAAGGGCTCCTTTGCCTGGATGTGTAACGAAAGCGCGCGGCGTTACACATCCAGGACAAAGAATGCTATATTCGCCGGACGTGGCATTTGAGCAGGTGGACGACGCCGAACTGGGGCGGCTGGCGCAACGGGTGCGGCTGTACGGGCTGCGGCATCTGCGGGACGCGGCGGCGGCGGAGGACCTGGCGCAGCAAGTGTCGCTGATCGTGTTGGAGAGCCTGCGCGACGGGCGATTGCGGGAGCCGGAGAAGCTGGCGTCGTTTGCCTTGGGGACGGCGCGCATGGTGGCGATGGACATCAAGCGCGGCGCGCAACGGCGGACGGGGCTGCTGGAGACCTATGGGCGCGGTCTCGCGGCAGAGCCATGGCGGGCGCCCGCTCTCGATCGCGAGCGGCTCAAGAGGTGTCTGGAAAAGCTGCCGGAGCGCGAACGCAGCGTCGTCGTGCTGACTTTCTACGACGAGCGAACGAGCGCGGAAGTGGCGGAGTTCGCGGGGATGACGGACGGCAATGTGCGCGTGGTGCGGCACCGCGCGCTGCGGCGGCTGCGGGAGTGCATGTCGGGAGCGGACCAATGACGCGGGAATGCGGCGCTCAGATCGATTACGAAATCCTCGCCGAGTATTGGGCGGGGGCGCTTCCGCCGGAGGAAGAGGCAGGGATCGAAGAACACCTGATGAGTTGCGATGCGTGTTGCGAGCGGCTGCGGGAGATGATGGCGCTGGCGGAGGGGATTCGCGCGATTGCGCGTGAGGGCGCGGTGCGGATGGTGGTGAGCGAGGAATTTCTGAAGTGCGCGGCGGAGGCGGGATTGCGCGTGAGGCAATATGCGCCGCCGGCGGGCGGGAGCGTCGAGTGCACCGTGACGGTGAACGACGATTTGCTGATCGGCCGGCTTGCGGCGGACTTGCGCGGGGTATCGCGGGTGGACCTTGCGCTTTGCGACGAGACAGGCGCGGAGCGCGCGCGCTTTGCGGACATTCCGTTCAATGGCGCGCGGGGCGAGGTGATTCTGAGCGAATCGATGGATCGCGTGCGCGCGGCGGGAGCGGAGGCGCTTGTGATGAAATTGCTCGGCGTGGACGAGCGGGGCGAGCGGCTGATCGGCTCATACCGGTTCAATCACACGCCCAGCTGAGGGGGTTTGCGGGCTCAGGCGACGCGCAGGATCTCGCGTTGGCCGGTGAGCCAGAGGTCGGTGTAGCCCTTCATCTTCTCGCGGAATTTCTCGTCGGTCATGTACTGCGCCATGCGGGCTTCGAACTCGGCGATGCCGGCGACCTCGTACTCGAGGACGACGCGGTTGAAATCGCCGGTGACGTCGGTGAGGACGCGGCAGTTGGGGATGCCGGCGGTGGCGGCGGCGTCCTTGAGCTGGGCGGCGAGTTTGCTTGCATTCCCAGGTTTTGCGACAAAGCAGTTGCGGACGATGAACATGGTCCCTCCTATGGGTCGAATTCTATACGAAGACACCGATCGGAGATCGGCGGGCAGACCGGCGATCCGCCCCACAAGAGGAAGAGGTGGTTCAATAGGGGAGAAAGAGGTTGCATGAGTTTCAATCGCAGACATTTTCTTGTGGCGCCGGTGCTGGCGCGGATGGCGGGCGCGCAGGAGGCGGAGAAGACGGGCACGGCGGTGATCGGCGTGGGCAACCGGGGCGCGTACCTGCTGCGCGGCGTGATGGAGCAGCCGGAGGCGAAGGTGATGGCGCTGTGCGACATCAAGCCGGACCGGCTGGACAAAGCGGCGACCGCGGCGAGCCGGGACAACCCGGCGACGTACTCCGACTGGCGGCGGATCATCGAGCGCAAGGACATCGACGCCGTGTTCATCGCGACGCCTCCGCATCTGCACTCGGAGATGGCGATCGCGGCGCTGGAGAGCGGCAAGCACGTCTATTGCGAGAAGCCGATCGGCGTGACGGCGGAGCAAGTGGGCGCGTTGGTCAAGGCGGCGAAGGCTGCGAAGAAGGTGTTCACCTCGGGCCAGCAACTGCGGTCGATGAGCCGGTATTCGCAGATTGTGCAGAAGATCCGCGAGGGCGCGATCGGCGACGTGATCATGGTGAAGGCGCAGCGGCACGCGGGGGCCGATCTGCCGCACGACGGGACTTCCGGCGACTGGTATTTCGATGTCACGAAGTCGGGCGGGTACCTGATCGAGCAGTCGGTGCACAACCTCGATCTGTGCAACTGGGCGGTGGGGGCGCATCCGGTGAAGGCGTGCGGGTTCGGTTCGATCGTGTACTACAAGAACCAGCCGCCGGGCCGGACGATCTTCGACAACGGGAGCATGACCTTCGAGTATCCGGGCGGGGTGGAGATGGCGTTCACGCAGAACGTGTTCAGCCCGCGCGGGCTTCCGGCCGGCGGGCAGTTGCTGCACGTGTACGGATCGAAGGGCGCCGTCGACCTGATGGGGACCGGAATGATGTATCCGCTCGCGGCAGGCGAGCCGGTCGCGCTGGCGGAGAAGGTGCAGGAAAGCCCGCACGCGCACATCGCGGCGTTCTACAAGTGCTTCAAAGAAGGCGGACCGAATCCGGCGGACATCACAGTCGGCGCGACCGCGGCCTTGACGGCCATCATGGGCCACGAGGCGATGGTGAAGGGGAGGGTGATCAACTGGAGCGATCTGGGCGTGGAGTTGTGATTAGAAGAACACAGCCTGAGAGCTATGTTACGGGCGCAATGAGAGTGGTGCGGCTGGCGCTGCTGGCGGTGGCGCCGGCGTGCGCCCAGCCGCTCGTGGAAGTGAAGCTCGAGCAGGCGGCGCCTCCTCCGGAGTGGGCGCTGTGGCAGAGACAGTTGCTGCGCGAGTACTGGCCGGCGGCGAATGAGTTCGTGAAGCGCTACACGCGTCCGGACGGCACGCTGATCTGGAAAGAGAAGTGGCCGGGCATGGACGGCAGCGACGACGGCTACGAGAGCTTCTACAACTTTCCGCTGTACTACGTCCTGGGCGGCGACTCGCGCATGGATGCATTGAGCCGCCATCTGTGGAACCAGGTGACGAAGCTGTTCACGAAGTACGGCACGGTGCACGATGAGTTCGACGCGTATTACGACTGGATGCACCACGGCGAGAGCTACGTGAACTTCTATTTCTTCGGGCTTGCCGATCCGCGCGAGCCCGGGATGCGGCGGCGGGCGATCAAGTTCGCGCGGCTGTATACGGAGGGCCCGAACTGGGATCCGGCGCACAAGCGGATCACGAGTCCGATTACGGGGTCGAAGGGCCCGCGTTTCGAGAACAGCGCCGAGGACTGGGAGACGCACCGGGATGTACTGAAGGACTACCCGCTGCCTTACGACGACATTCCAAACGTCACGGACTCGAAGGCGTGGGTGGACGACAGGCTTTTTCCGAACATCCTCGCGACGATGAACAAGCGTATGATGCGGAGCGATGTGCCGCTGAACCTGGCGGCGACGTCGATGATCGCGCACGCGTACATGCTGACGGGCGAGGAGAAATACCGGAAGTGGGTGCAGGAGTACGTCGAAGCGTGGACGGAGAGGGTGCGCGCGAACGGCGGGATCATCCCGGACAACGTCGGCCCGTCGGGCAAGATCGGCGAGCACATGGACGGCAAGTGGTACGGCGGCTACTACGGATGGCGCTGGCCGCACGGGCTGTTCAATCAGCTCGAAGCGACGATGATCGGGGGCGCGAATGCGCTGCTGCTCACGGGGGACCGGAAGTATCTGGAGCTGCCGCGGTCGCAGTTGGCGCTGATTGAGAAGCTGAGCCGGGTGGAGAACGGGAGGAGGGTGGTCCCGAATCGCCATGCGGAGCGGGGGTGGTACGACTGGCGTCCGGCGGCGCCTCAGTATCCGGTGAATCTCTGGTACATGAGCTGGGAAGATGACGATTGGCGGCGGCTGAATCTGCTCGTCGATTTCGCAGCGCTGGGGGGCGCGCCGTACCGGAAGGCGAAGGGCGACGACAAGAACGAGGCGCAGTGGATCGCGTTCTTGCAGGGCGCGAATCCGGCGTGGCCGGTCGAGATCCTGAAGGCGAATTACCAGGAGAGTCTGCGGCGTTTGAGGATGATCCGCGAGGACCGCACGAATCCCGAGGAGATGAACGTGCACCACTGGCAGAATCGGAATCCCATCGTGCTGGAGGGACTGGTGCAGCAGATGATGGGCGGGCCGAACCACATCTATCACGGCGGGCTGCTGCACGTGCGGCTGCGGTATTTCGATGCGGGGAGGAAGCGGCCGGGGATTCCGGAGGATGTCGCGGCGCTGGTGACGAACGTCACCGAGGGTTCGGTTCGGGTGACGCTGGCGAACACGTCCGCCACTGAGCGGCGGCGGGCGATTCTGGAGGCGGGGGCGTTTGGGGAGCACCGGTTTCTGAGCGTGGATGCGGGCGGCGGGAAGAGGGCCGTGGATTCGAGGTGGCTGGCTGTGGATCTGGCTCCTGGAGCGGTGGGGAATCTGACGCTCGAGATGAGGCGGTTCGCCAACCGGCCCAGTTACGAGTGGCCGGCGGGATGGCG
>CAYYNC010000098.1:0-12557 GCA_964472745.1 uncultured Solibacteraceae bacterium | reverse complement strand
TGGATCTGGAGCTTGGCCTGGGCGGCTTCGCCGGTATGGCAGACGCGGCAGCGGGAGGTGAGGACGGGCAGGACTTGGCGGGCGAAGTCCACCTGGGCCGGCTGGGCGAGTGCAGGGAGAGCCGTGGCGGCAAGGATAGCGGCTGGCGCGAAGCCCCTCATTTGCATCTGATTTTACTCCAGGGGGAAAGCTGAGGCGAAGTTTGGTGCGTCGGATTGCGTCTCATTTTCGGCGATTCGGGGACACAGCCGTGGCTGGCGGGTAATGCGGGGTCGCACGTGCGGCTCGGGGAGCGGAGGAAGCCCTCCGGCACCATCCAGGGGAGCGCCTTTGTTGATTCAAAAGGAGTTATGGGTTCCTTTGCCGGGGACGGAATTTTGGTGGGGAGGTTCCGGTGTTGGTCTTTTGGGGCGGCCGAGAGCGAGGTGAGTGGCGTGCGGCAAAGGGAAAGGCGAATAAAAATCGTATCTGCTGCAAATAAATGGGTTATGGGTTTGATTGAAAGATTTTTTCTTTCAACTTCTTCCCCCAATTGGGTCATGTAACCCAATTCTCGGCAGGAAGCGCAGTGCATCGGCGCTAAATACACTTCGCCTATGGGGATTATCATGATTTGTGCCGTAGTCATGGTCGTGTGATCGGTCATCGGCGCGGACGGAGCTCGCCCTCCCGCAAAGAGGCTCGCACGGCACTTGCTCGCGACGGAGGGGGTCAAAATCGCAAGTGGCTGATAACACATGAAATTCGTCGCAGAAATTTTTCTCAAAATCTTGTGAACGGGCTTCCTGGCAAGCCGCATTTTTTGAAGTCCGGCCGAATTGGCCTGCCGACCGGCGCGTTGGTATGTGCGCCTCTCCGTTGGGAGAGCTTCTTCGTTGATGGGTCCTGCTTGCTTGGGCCGACGGCGGATGGGGCCAAGGCCGCCGTGATTCCTGTGCCGGCGGCCGCCGTTCCGCCCTCTGTCGCGTGGAGGTGCTTAAAAGGCTCTGCGGGTGCGTAGTTCGAAGTTCACGCCCTCCCGGGCCTGGAGGTGAGCGAGAGCGCCGAACAGGTTTCTGGCGGAAGGATTCCCGCGCGGGAAGTCCTCTTGTCGCCGTTCCGCATGAGCTCAATCGCTTCGCGGAGGAGCGGCTGGCGGAACTTCGGTTGGCGTTGGGCACGTTTGCGAATAGTTTCTGGGAAGTCCTTCGTCAATGCCATTCTCCTGGCTGGTTGGTCTTTCCTCTTCCGGCAGTCTCGCCAATTGAGCCTTGCGACCCGGATGTCGCCCTGGCGGCGTTGTTTTTGGCCGCCCGCGAGGAGGATCACGAGCCGGTCGCCGTCGCGACCGAAGTTGGTACGGTACGCGTGACCGTAGTCGAACCTGTATTCGAAAACGCCTCCGCCGACGGACTTCACGTTCGACAGGTTCCCATCAGCGAGCCGTTCAGGGGCGGTAGCTACTTTTGATGCGGCCTGCACATCCAGTTGGCGGAACCACCGATTAAAGGGCCTTCTACCGGCGGCGTGAATGTACCCGCGTACTTTGATCAGCTTCGATGATAACGTTCACGTTATCATTGTCAGTCCATGCGTGATTGAGATCCACCCGAATCCGAGTCCGCGGCTGACGCGAGGCGATCGTGGATCGGGGCTGAAATCTGGCGCGGTGATGCCCACGATCGAGGGCGTGGAAGAGGGCCTGTCAGTCAGCGGGCCGGCGCGCAAGAGCCTACGTCGCACCAAAATGGGCATGCCCGCTCCCGGGCAGCGGAGCTATTCGTAGGCGTCTGCCTCGCCCGGCGCTTCTTTTCGCGGATCGCCCGCGAATTCGGGGATCCCCCCGGGTTTCCAGCGGAAGAAGGCCTCCGCCAGCCGAACCCGCGAATCGGCCTTCACAAGCAGATCTGCGCGCCACCACCGCGGCTTTGTTTCCCGCACCCCCTGAAACCGGTGTCCGACCGCCACCGCCACTTCGGTCCTCCGGTGGTCATTAATTCTGGCCAATCCGGCAGCGTCACTCTGGCTCTTCCCTTGAGGCGCGCCTTCGGGAGCGAGGTCGCGCGGGACCAGCACGACCAGCTCCTGGAAGTCGGGTTCGCGGAATACCCCGTGGGCGGCTGAAAACGTCTGAAGGCGGCGGATTGTCAGGGAGCACTGACGTAGAGGTTTTAGACCAGTGTTTCTCAGCCAGACGGTGATACCGGGAGCGGGACCCTGCGTGTTCTGCCTCAGCTCCAGAGCAAGCTCCTCGGGCGGCAAGCGGGCATCCAACAGCTCTACCCGTGCCGAGTCATCCACTTCGTTCTGATCGCGCGCCCCCTCCCCCTGCCGCCTGTGCCGGGCAGAAGCGCCGGATGGGACTCGCGCCGCCGAATACCACGCGATTACCCAGATTCCCACCACGAGGCTGAAAACACCCAGACCACAAACGAGAGCGATTTGAAAAGCGCTCAGGGACTTGATCCAATTCCACAGAAATAGCCCAGCCAAAGCAAGCGCTGAGAGGAGGAGCCCGCCCGCCAGTCTGGCAGCGTCTCAAAGAGCGTTCCCGCGGACCTCAGACCAGTAACGTCGAAACCACATCAGCCCGCATCTTAGCACGCATTTCGGACCCGGCAAGTCCCGGGATGTTTTCTAATCGGTGTTTCGGGACACCCGACGAAACGCGTCAAACATGCCGCTACCAGGTCGCCCGGACGTATCCTCGCGAGCCGCCCGTCGGAAACGTGATGTTGGCCGTGGAGGTGGACAATGCCAGCGTCCCGGCTAGCGGCGCCGCGTTCACAAACTGGTCTGGCCCGACCTCGGACCAGACATAGATCTTTGGGACTGTACCAACTGGAATATACCTCGCCTCAATTTCTACAACCACAGGCGAGCCGGTATTAATCGTAATGTCAGGGAAAGTGAATGGATTTGAGTTAATCGTAACATTATTGATCTTCGTAACTCTGATCGACGCCGGCGGAGTGGATGGCAGAATTAGACTGATGTTGGACGGGACCGAAAGGATTGGGGGCGGATAGACGTACCCAAAAAAGACGTTCCTGGTGTTAAACTCAACCCGAATTCTGCCTGGATTAGGTCGCGCCTCACTTCGCCCACCTCTGGCGTGCAGGATTACGTTGGTGTCAATGTTCTGCGCCACAATCTTGATGGCCCCGCCTGCGCCATGCCCGCCGCATTGGGTACAGTCTCCCGACCCCCCCACTCCACCGTCCGCATCTATGGTCCCGTTCCCGAGAAGAGTCCCCGAGGTGGCAATCAACAATGCGCCCCCGCCCCCTCCGCCCCCACCTCCGAACTCATTGGCACCCGCGTTTCGGTTCGCCCCGCCGCCTCCGCTGCCTCCAAAAAGAGGGGTCAGGAATTGATTGCCGGTGAAGGCGCCATTTCCACCCGGAGAAGTCTCCGCCGTGGGGGACACTGCCCCGCCACCCGGTCCGTTCCCAGCTTGCGCTTGCGGCTGGCCTGCGACGATACTGCCGCCAACGCCGCCCGCAAAACCGCCGGCGCCCGGGGCGGCGAAAACCCTCTCGCTACTGAGGGTCGTCTTAGGGTGTCCGTTATCGCCGGATAAGTCGATTCTCCCGTTAATGACCACATTGCCGCTGGCCAGCCAGTAGATCGGGCCCGTGGGCACCTTGGAAGTCAGCTTCACGATCACGTTAGGTCCGATGGTGATTGTCGTGAAGTGATACACATTGTCCCCTTCCGGATCCAGCGGCGGATTGAAGGACTTCGGGTCAAAAATCACCACGCCCGGCGTAGTCAGGTTGAGCGCACCGTCCGCCCCAGTGGATCCACTATTGAAAGTCTGGGCGCTAGCGGGCAACGCGACGTACGAGCAAACCGCCAGACAAACCGCGACGGCGCGTTCCAGCCGGCCGATCACTCTTCGATTGAATTCGTTGGGTTTCATGGTTGTCTCCTTTGAACACTGGTTTTCCGGCGGCGGCGATCTGCCCAGACACCGCCATATTCCGAACACTGAAAATCGCACCGCTGGCTTCGCGCGGCAGTTCGATTCGCGGGACGCTGTCCGCGTCGAGCGGGTTCGATCCTAATACCGCTTCGAGGCCATCCGCGTAACCGTCCCCGTCGCTGTCGTACACCGCGGGGAGCGTGCCAAGCCGGAACTCATCCTCGTCGCACAAGCCGTCGGCATCGGTGTCCGTGCAAGCAGCCGCCGCGGTCTCCACCTTGGGATCGCGCCGCGACTCTTCCGCCGATCGGCTGCTGAGCGCCATTGCGGCGTTCAGCACCGAGAACATGTTGCTCTCGGCCTCACTTGGCGGCCCAGTGGGACCGAAAAAGTTCGCCACCGAGAACAGCAAGCTGGATGCCTCCGTGGGCTGCCCGAGGGCGCCCGTGTCGTTCACCACCGAGAACACCACGCTCGCCGATTCCCTCGGCGTCCCGAGCGCGCCCGTGTCATTCACGACCGCGAAGACCACGCTCTGCGACTCCCTGGGCGTCCCCAAGGCCCCCGAGGCGTTCACGACGGCAAACACGACGCTTGCGGTGTCGCCGCTCTTGGGACCCTTGTTCGGCGTGCTATTGGGGTCCAGTGGATCGGACCCCGCCCTGACCTCTACACCGTCCGGGAATCCGTCGCCGTCGGTGTCGGCGTTCAGCGGGTCCGTTCCCAACTCGATTTCGAGCCCTAAAGGAAGGCCGTCCCCGTCGTCGTCCGAAAACGCGCTCCGGAAAACGCTGAGAGAGTTCGCCGCGGATGGGAACGGATCGGAGCTTCCGGCTCCATTCGTCGCCACAACGACAAATGTGCCGGCCGCATTCGCCGCGAGGTTCAAGCTGAGCGTCGCCGACCTCCCGTCCGGCGCGATTGCCGCCGACAGGATCGTCACCGCAGGCGGCGAAAGGGGAGGGACAAATGCGAACGCCGACCCGGTCAGGTTGTACCCCGCGATCCGGAACGGAGTGACCGATTCTCCGGCGATCCCGAACCGGGGAGAAACGGAGCTGATGACTGGAACAGGCAAAACGGTGAACACCGCCGGCGAAGTCGCGGTCGCGGCGCTCACTTGCACCGTCACCGGCCCCGTGGCCGCGCTGACCGGCACCTCCGCCACCAGTGACGTCGCACTCGCCGCGAGCACCACCGCCTGCACTCCGTTGAAGCGCACGATGTTCGACGCCGGCAGCGGGTTGAAGCCCTGACCCTGGATGGTGACCCGCGTCAGCGGCCCGCCGCGCTTCGGATTGAAGTCGAAAATCGAGAGCGCGGCCGGCGGCGCGCCGACCGTCCGCTTGATTTCCAGCATGTTGCCGACGGCGTCGTACACGTACTCGATCACCACACCCGTCGAGTCGATCACCTTGATCAGTTGCCCCGTTTCGTCGTAGACGTAATTGAACGTGATGGGAACCTGGGCGCCGGCCGCGGCGGCCGCACACATCATCGCGAGAACAGCGATGCCCAGGCATCCCCTCATGGTCAGGTCACCTCGCCGTTCCGGCCGATCTTCACCGGCGTGCCGTCAAAGCGCGTGAACGAGAAGCCCTCGAAGTCCTCCGTGCAGCAGCGCACGAGATCCTGGAGGACCGAAATCCCCACCTCCTCGCCGAGCCGCAGCCCCGCCGTCGCGTCCGAGCGGTAGTGGATGCCGGCCCAATCCCTCGCCATGGCGATGTTGAACGCCAGCTTGTTGACCTCGTTCCCGACGGTCGCGGCGAACGATGGCGGGCAGGGTTCCAGCGCCAGCCCGTCCGGCGTCGCGTGCACGCAGTCCGGGATCAGCCCCTCTTCGTCGAAGCACGCCTTGAGGATCGCGGAGCACGCGCCCGCCACCGTCGCGTGGCCCGACGGGTACGACGGGTGAAGCGGCGAACCCTCGGGGTAGGCCTGCGGGAGCAGGTAGCTGCCTGTGCGGCGGAAGACCTCTTCGGCCGCGGGCGAGTTTGCGAGATCGGGGTGGATCGGATACTCGAGCGCGGCGAGGCGCACCGTGCGGGTTTTTCTGGCGCCGGCGGGTGCGGACTTCACGGCGGCGTCTCCCAAGGACTCCGGCAGATCGGCCGAGAAGAAGCCCGTTGCCTGCCGCATCTTCGTGTGATGGAGACGTCCGCCGAAGGCCTCGGGCCGCAGTCTTCGATGGACGCCCCATTTCTGGCGCCACGCGGCCTTCATCGCCGCCGTCGTGACGCGCCCGAGCCAGTCGACAATCTCCGCCGTTCCGAAGGTGACGAAGCCCTGCTGCACTTTGGAGTGCTTGTAAGGATTGGCGACGTGGTAGAAGGGGTTGTCGTACAGGACGTTTTCGGGGCCGTTCTTCAGCAGGATCAACGCGGCGTTGACGAACGCCTGGTAGAGGTAATCGTAGTGCACCCACTCGGCGAGGTCGCGCCCGTTGCGGATGTAGCGCGGCGTCTCGTCGTAGACGGCCGAGCGCCACGGCGGGACGCCGGTCTGGATTTGCAGCCACTCGCCGTAGCTCGTCAGGAAATCGGACCCCGCGATGGGGGTGCGGTAGCGCAGGTCGAGTTTCCCCGAATGGTAGGGGACCGGCTGCCAGAGGAATTGTGAGATGTAGGGACCCTCGAGATCGCCTGGGGTCGGACCGCGGAAGATCGTGCGCGGGGTCGCGCCGAGGTCGTCGCAGGCTTGGGTGATGAGGCCGGAAGTCTGGTAGTCGGCGAAGGGGATGTCGCGACAGAGGGCCTGCCAGTAGAGCTCACGCATTTCCGCGGCTGCTTCTGCGCTGGTGAAGGAGGGCGCCGGGGGGCAAGCGAAGCGGTGCGAATCGCCGCCTTCGAGCGAGAATGCGAATGCTCCCTGGGGGTTGACGAGCTTCCGCCCCGAGCCCCGCGCGACCGCCTCGAAGTCCTCGTGCCGGCCGGTCGCCAGCGCCCGGAGCAGGGTTTCGTATTTGCCCGGTTCGACCTCGCCCTCCTGGGTGTGGGGCATGCCTTTCGTATGGGACGCCGTCCAACGCGGGAGCGCTGTCTCATCGCCATTGGCGGCCTGCGACGCGACGGGCTGGTTATGTTGCGCAAGAGCGGCCTCCTGGCGGAGGTTGAGGGCCGACTGTGGGCGGTCTTCGGCCGGGAGGGCGCCGGTGGCTGATGCTGGCGGCGCTCCGGCAGCCAGACCTGCGGCAGCTAAGAGGCGGCGGCGGGTGAGCAGCGGGGTCATCGGGTGCGCTCCTCAGGTAGCATGGATTGGCGGGGCGAATGGGTCATGACCGTGAGGGCCGAGTTGAACAGGCTGGTAAACGAGGGCCGCCAGCTCATCCGCAATGCCGAGACGGGAACGCAAGGCCAGGAACCGCTGAGCGCGGAGACGCTGGCGGCGATCCAGGAGGGACTCGCGGACATCAAGGCTGGGCGCATAGTGAGCTGGGAAGAGGTCAAGCGCAAGAACGGCCCTTGAGCCGGCATGGGATACTGGGGACCGGAGAACAACCTGTGGCCGCCCTGCCGATCACCGTTCCGAGCGACCTCATCGCAGACTTCTGCGTTCGCAACCACATTCGGAAGTTGTCGTTCTTCGGCTCTCTTCTGACGCCACGGTTCCGGCCGGAAAGCGATGTGGATGTGTTGGTCGAGTTCGAGCCCGGCGCGAGGATCACGTACCTGGATCTCGCGGGCATGGAGATCGAGCTTTCGCAACTCCTCGGCCGGAAGGTGGACCTGCGCACACCGCGGGAATTGAGCCGGCACTTTCGCGATCAGGTGGTGCGCGAGGCGGTCGCTCAATATGAACGATAGCGACCGTATCCGTCTCCAGCACATGTTGGAGGCGGCCCGCGAGGCGCTCGCCTTTGTTGAAGGGGTGGAGCGCGACGAGTTGGCCCGCGACCGGAAGCTTGCCCTCTCATTGGTCAAGGAATTCGAAATCATCGGCGAAGCGGCCGCCAGGATCTCTCCGGAGGTCAAACAGTCCCTTCCTTCCATTCCTTGGCCCAAAATCATCGGAATGCGAAACCGGCTGATCCACGCGTACGCGGAGATCGACTTCGGCGTCTTGTGGGACACAGTCACGCTGGCTCTCAGCCCGCTGATTGCGGATTTGGAATCCGCGTTGGAGGGGGAGTGAGTTTCGGCTGGTGCGGGCAGCCCGCGGCGCGTGAGAAGCCTGGTCATGAGGCGCCCTCCCGCAGGTAATACTGGACAGGAGAGGGTGACTGCTGCCTGCCCTGCCGATGGGCGTTTCGGTTGAGCAGAGCGCCGTGCTTCACCGGCGAAACCACATCCGGGAAATACCACTTCTGGGCACTGTGCTCGCGCCGCAGCTCGGGCGGGACCGGTGCGGTAGCGCAGGTCGAGTTTCCCCGAATGGTAGGGGACCGGCTGCCAGAGGAATTGTGAGATGTAGGGACCTTCGAGATCGCCTGGCGTCGGCCCGCGGAAGATCGTGCGCGGGGTCGCGCCGAGGTCGTCGCAGGCTTGGGCGATGAGGTCCGAGGAGTGGTACTCCGCGAAAGGGCTGTCGCGGCACAGCGCCTGCCAGTAGAGTTCGCGCATCTCCGCGGCGGACTCCGCGCTGCTGAACGACGGCGCAGTCGGGCAGGCGAAGCGGTGCGAATCGCCGCCCTCGAGGGAGAACGCGAATGCTCCCTGGGGGTTGACGAGCTTCCGCCCCGAGCCCCGCGCGACCGCCTCGAAGTCCTCGTGGCGGCCAATCTCCAGCGCCCGCAGCAACGTCTCGTACTTGCCCGGTTCGACCTCGCCTTCCTGGGTGTGGGGCATGCCTTCCGTATGGCTTGCAGTCCAACGCGGGAGGGCTGTCTCGTCGCCGTTGGCAGCCTGCAAGGCGACCGGCTGATCATGCTGCGCCAGAGCGGCATCTTGGCGGAGTCTGGTCGCCCCGTCTATGCGGCTACTCGCTCCGTTGGCAGCCCGCAGCGACGCACTCGCCTGTCCAGCTTCCGCAGCCAGAGTCCCAGCAACCGAAAACAACGCTCGCCGCGATATTCGAAGCTCCACTTCTCTATCCCCCGATTGCGATAAGCTCCACAGAAGCGTGGCCGATGCCTGTCATGCCGATCAGTGATCCGTGCGACCATGTGGCCACATTCTGCAGCGGCCCCTTCGTGCCATTAGCCCCGCAGTGCGGTAAAGCCCAGTCATTCCCGCTCTTGGTCTTTGCGTCAATACGCGCCACTTGCGCAATCCGTGCCGGAGCCTCGTGCCCCCTTCCCTCTATCTCCAATCTGCCCCCTACATTTCTTTGACTCCCGTCGGTGCGCGCTCGCTGAAAACCGAACAGACATGGCTGTCCGGCCTCCCTCCGGATTGCTGTAGCTCGGCCTGCACTCCACATGGTATCTTCCGATAGGCTCCCTCAGCGAAATCTACTGAATCCGAACTGTGCCATCACTGGGACAGACAGAGTAACGATCATTGGGCGGCGGAACTTGCGGAGGACGGCGAGGATCTGGGGGGCTTCCAGGCCTCGGGCAATAACATAATGACGGTTCTTCTGGATCGCTTCGGCTATATCCGACCGGACCTGATGTTGCAACCGCAAGCCGTCCCAACACTCCACAAGTGGAGTCCAAAACCCACACACATCGGCAAAACGGCAGCGGCGGTACATTGATTATGACCTCTGATTCCAGTCTCCAAACATCCTGGCAGTTTGACATGTCAAGCAAGCCGTAAGGATCCGTCCGTGATGTCGGAGCATTGGAAGCATATACATATGGATTACCGCCACTCCTGCCATTCTTCAATGGATCCTCACTAATAAAGCGACCAATCACCGGGCTGTAGCACCTAGCTCTGTAGTAGTATAAGTCGTCCAAAAGTTGGAGTCTACCGGTGTACTGAAATGGATAAACACTTCCAGTACTATCTGTTTGCCCGAACGCTTCATATAAGAAATACCCTTTAGTGGTTCCGTTAGTGTCCACGCTAGCAACCGTACTATTAATAATATCCGTAAGGCCGTATTCAGTCTCGCCACCCTCACGAGTGATCGCTAGATGCGAATCAACCGTTCGCCCGGTCAACACCGAGAACTGATTTGTCGAATCGTCAATCCAGGCAACATTTGTAATCTCGTCTAGCACAAACGTGCTCGTCTTATCAGGGAATCGTTGTCGTATCAAATTTCCTACAAAATCATAATCCAGGTGGATCTTTTGGCCACCGAGCGCGATAGAAGTAACACGGTTGCGAGAGTCCCAAGTGTACGTCTTCGTTCCTGACGGTCCCGTCTCCATCATCAGATTGCCGTTGGCATCGTAATTATAGGAAGTGAGCCCTCTCGTCAGCAGACGATTATCGTCGTCAAACGTGCTATTTGCCTGCTCTGTAGCAAGTTGCCGTCCCGTCGAGGTGCGTTGACCCGTTAGTTGTTTTGCAGCATCATGCGCGTAAGATTGGGTGGTAATTGACGTTGCGCCGCGAACGTGATTCACGGACATCAGCTTTCCAGTCTCGTCGTAGTCATATCGGGAGGATACCCCGTTGAGGCGGTTCACAACTGAGGCTCTGTCCAGGGCGTCGTAGGTGAAGCTTACCGAGGCCTGTGGCATCACGGCAGATAGAAGATTCCCCGCTAGATCATAGCTGTAAGTCACAGTTGAAGCCCCGACAACCTGTCGAGTCTTAACGCGTCCAAGTGCATCTCGAGTGTACTTAATGCTTCCAAAGGGGCCGATGGAGCTGAGTTGCCTACCGAGGAAGTCGTAGGTAAATTCAAATGCACCAACTAGTGAGTCGTGCACACGAATCAGCCTTCCGTCCTGGTCGTATAAACGCGTGACGGTGCTATCTTGATAGGTCTCCGTGACTACGCGATCTTGGGCGTCGTGAGTGAAAGTATTGGCCTGTCCCCGTCGATCGATGAATTTGGTGAGATTGCCCTTTGCGTCATAAGTGCGGTAATCGGTCTTGTCGAGGGGTGTTGTGCGGGTCAGGAGCCGGTTCATTCCGTCATACGTGAAGCGGGTTTTCCTGCCTTTTGCGTCTACCAGAAAGGTGAGGTTTCCTACTCCATCGTGGGCAAACTGAGTGACCCAACCTTTCGCATCTGTCTGTCGAACGACCCGGCTGCGTTTGTCGTAATCGGTAGTCGTGGTGCGCCCGAGACTGTCCCTGACCTCAATCTGGCGGGAGATCGCGTCGTAGCGGAAGTGCGTCCGGCTGCCCGTGGCGTCGGTTGTTGATACCAAGTTCGCAACGGCGTCGTACTCAAAGCGGGTCCTCTGATTGGACGGGTCCGTTATCTCCGTGAGAAGCCCAACTGCATTGTAGACGTAGGCGGTTGTGTGATTGTTGGCATCCGTGCGCCGGATCAGGTTGCCGCGCGAGTCGTACTCATAGCGCGTTACATTTCCGAGGGGATCGGTGATCGTCGCGATCTTGTTGAACAACGGCTCGTACGTGTAGCGGGTTGTGTTGCCCAAGGCGTCTGTTTGCGAAAGGATGTTGCCGGTCGCATCGTCATGCGTGTAGAAAACATCGCCGGGGCCTGGCCCGCAACTGCTGCAAGAGCCCGAGCCTGTCACTTCGGCAATAAGGTTCGTCCCGGATTTCCGCTCGTAGACGGTGCGCTGGCCCATCGCATCCGTGATGTCGGAAGCGTAGCGCGTCGGCAGGAAGCGGTAGGTGGTCTTGCGTCCAAGTGGGTCGGTCAACACCGTCTCAATCACCGGGCTCGTGGCGACTGTCGGGTTGAGCAGCGTGTATTGCATTCGGTAGATGCCGCCATCGGGATACTTCTGCTGGATCACTCGGCCGTTGGCATCGTAGGCGTTCTCGACAACCACGATGTTGCGGGGATTGATCTCCCTTGAGAGCCGGTTTGGCGCTTCGTACTCATAGCGGGTCAGGCCGCCTTCGGGGTCCGTCACTGTGGCCAGCGCGCCGCTTCCAGGCCCCGTCAAATGATAGGTGTAAGTCACGACCCGTCCGATCGGATCAGTGACGGAGAGAATCCGGTCGGACCCGTCATAGGTGATCGAGAGACTCCGGCCAACCGGGTCGCTGACACTCGTGATCTGAACCCAACGGTTGGGATCCCTCCCCAGGGTCACCACGTTGCCGTTCGCGTCGGTGATCGATTCAAGCAGAGGAAAGAAGTTTTGCCTGGCGGGACCGAAGAAATAGACCGTCCCATCCTTCCAGCGGAGGCGCGTCGATCCGTCAGGCGATGTGTACATCGCGGCGCCGAGCATTGCCGGATCGGTTGAATTCCGGAGCGTCCCGTCTCCCTGGCGGCTGAACAGAAAGCGATTCCACTCCGGCGTGATGAGGTTGAACGACGCTGCGGTCTGCGGCGTCAGGGAATCCAGGCTGTATCCGTAATTGTGGCTGCCGCCGAGACCGAAGGGGCCGGAATTGTTGGATAGCGTCCGGTACGAACGAATGATCGAGACACTGCCCCGCGGCCCGCCGAAGGAGATGTCGTTCTTTTGATACGTTTCGATCCCGTTCGAGAGGTTGACGGGTTGCGGTGTTGTTGTCTGCGGACAAGGACACTGGGTGCAGGGTCGATCAGTGGGTGGATCTTCGTTCGGCGGATCGGGCGGCGGCATCGGCCCGTGCCAGTCGAAATTGACGATGCCATAGCGCTTTCCCGGGTAGGCCGGGTCGAGGTCTGG
>CAYYNC010000097.1:0-14713 GCA_964472745.1 uncultured Solibacteraceae bacterium | reverse complement strand
GCCTGACAGCGGCATTGTTGAACTATTCTTGTTTAGGATTTCAGACCCAAGAATCGATGTTACATCCACAGCCTGAAGGCTATGTTACATGCACAGCCTGAAGGCTATGTTACATGCACAGCCTGAAGGCTATGTTACATGGCTAGAAGTTGATCCTCCCTCCCAGGACGACGATGCGGTTGCCGAAGCCGGTGGTGATGCGGCCGAAGTTGAGGTCGTTGATATCGAGGACGGGGTTGTTCCACTGCGGGGTGTTGGAGGCGTTCTCGAGGATGGCGTTGAATTGGAAGGAGACGCGCTCGGTGATGTGGACGGTCTTGATGACGTTGGCGTCGAAGCGGAAGTAGCCGGGGCCGAAGAGGGACCGCTGGGCCGTGGGGCCGAGCGTGCCGGGGCCGGGGTTGGAGAGCAGCAGCGGGCCGTTCTCATCACCAACACGAATGGCGCGCAGGGTGGAGCGGTTGCGCACGGCGGCGACCGGCATGGCGTTGATGATGGGGTCGGAGCTTTGCGCGAGTCCCTGGAAGAAGACGACTCCGTTGCCGGTGACCAGGGCTTTTCCCATGCGCGGGTCAATGGCGGCGTGGGCGACCGGGGTGTTGTCGGTCCAGGAGTTGAACGTCGCGCCGGACAGGTTGAAGCCGATCGGGTCGCCGGAGAAAGCGTTGAAGATGACGCCGGCCTGCCAGCCGCCGATCAGGTGGCGGGCCCACGAAGCGGTGTTGAGCCACTTGCGGCCGGGTCCGAAGGGCAGCTCCCAGATGAGGTTGGAGCGCATGACGTGCTGGAGCGAGAGGCTGAGCAGCCGCTTGTCGAGGTTGCGGTTGCGCTGCGTGCGGAAGCTGTCGTTCTGCTCCTGGCCGTCGCCGTCTTCATCGCCGAGTCCTTTGGCGAAGGTGTAGTTCCACTGCAAGGTGAAGGAGCGCATGCGCTGTAGGTATTCGACCTGGAGCGAGTGGTAACTGGAGCTTGAGAGATTGCCGAACAGGCGCGCGGATGCGAACTGCGGATTGGCGCGGATGAAGTTGGCGGGGAGGCCGGCGTTGCGCAGCAGGCCGCCGTTGACGCCGGTGAGGTAGTTGTTGGCGGAGAGGAAGGCGCCGAGCGTGCCGACGGAGTTGGAAGCGAAGTAGCCCTGCGTTGTGGTGTTGATGTCGCGCAGGACTTGCGAGCCGGTGAGCGTCGTGCCGTTGACGACGCCGCGTCCGGGAACATTGAGGCCGCGCAGCATCGCGTCAAACAGCGGCGCGTCGCCGCCGGCCTGGGTGACGCGGAAGGCCTCGAGGATGCCGTTCTCGAAGACATTCACCTCGTTCATGTCGGCTCCGCGCAGCAGGCGCGTGCCTTTGCTGCCGACCCAGCTTATGCTCAGCGTTCCGTTCTTCGGCATCTCGCGCTGAATGCCGGCGTTGAAGTTCTGGATCATGGGGACGCGGAGACCAGTGTCGTATGTGCGGACGGTCTGCGTCTGATCGGTGACGGGGACCATTGTGAGGGGCGCTCCGATCGGGTTGAGCGGCAGCCTGACGTTGGTGAGATCGAGTTTGGCCGCGCTGAGGGAGGTGACCACCTGGCGGAGGCCGGGCTGGTCTCCGGAGACGACGTCGAGCAAGCGCAGCGAAAGGCGCTCGTAGGCGAGCGAGTAGCCGGCGCGCAGAACGGTCTTCTTCTTGCCGAAGATGGAGGGAAGCTCCCAGGCGATGCCGACGGCGGGGGAGAAGTTGTTGCGGTCGCCGTTGTAGAGAGGCAGGGAGGGGTTAGGCGACTTGTCCCCGACGAGAATCACCTGGGTGAGCGAGCCGCGATTGATGCCGGGTTGGAAGAGGTCGCCGAAGTTAGTTCCGGAGAGGCCGAAGATAGACTGGGATCCGCCGGCGAGAGCAGCGGTCTTGCCGTTCTTGTCGTAGGGCACGCCATAGAACTCGTAGCGCAGGCCGAGGTTGAGCGTGAAGGTCTTGGTCACTTTTCAGTCGTCCTGGAAGAAGAGCGCGAATTCAGGGGCGCGCCATGTGCGCTGTTTCACTTCGCCGGCGAGGAATTCCGGGGTCTTGCCGCCGGGCGAGTTGAGGGCCTGGCGAACGCTGGCGAAGGAGCCGTTGAGATCGTTGAGGAGATTCTGCGCGAGGGTGAGGTTCTGGCCGATGCCGGCGATGGTATTGACGTTGGCGACCGGCACGCCGCCGGGTCCGACGACGGCGCGGGGGAGCACGTCGAAGGAGTTGAAGCCGTTGGTGGAGACGAACCAGAGCTGGCCTCCGAACTTGGCATTGTGGCGGCCGCGGTTGATCGAGGTCTTGTTGAAGAACTGGTAGTTGGGCGAGATGCGGCCCTGCGGGTCGTTGCTGATGTTGACGGGGTCGGTGATGGTGAGGAAGTCGACGGCGAAGGGCGTGGAGCCGACGACGGGGAGAATGCCGGGGTTCACTTCCCAGGGCGAGTAGAAGCGGTAGAGGGGGCGGAGGGCGCCGGCGCGGAACTCGTTCACCATGGTTGGGGAGAGGACGGATGTGAGAGTCGCCTGGTAGAGGTAGTCGCGCTGGCGATTGAGGTCTTCGCCGATGCCGGGGTAGACCTGCGGCATGAAGTCGTTCAACTCGTCGTTGCGCTCGATGGAGGCGGAGAAGGGAGGCGGTGGGCGGCGGCGAGGTGGTGATCGACTTTGATATTGAGGTTGATCTCGTCGAAGCGGTAGGGACGAATCCAGGTGTAGCCCGCGGTATTGAGGCCGTCGCCGCTGCGGAAGTTGTTGGGCAGCGGCATGGCGTCGATGTACTTCTTCACGAGACCGGTGGGATCGAGACCAAGGCGCTGAGGGTCGAGGCCGAAGAGCGAAACAGTGGAAAGAGCCGCGCCGGTGGGACTGACGGGGTTGCCGGCGGCGTCGACCGTGGGGCGCGCGGCATTGAGGTTGCCGTTCTGGATGCCGGGGAAGAAGCGGAACTGGCCGCGGCGCGCGGGCTCGGTCCAGACGGTGGTGGTGACGTTGTCGCTGCGGCGGATCTTCTGCTGTTCCCACAGGACATGGAAGAAAGTGCGGTTCCTGATGACCGGGCCGCCGAGGCGCGCGCCGAACTGGTTGCGGATGAGGACCTCGCGGGGGCTGATGGGCCGGCCGGTGTTGGGGTCGGTTCCGTTGAGGTTGTTGAAGAACGAGTTGGCGTTGAAGACGGTGTTGCGGTGGAACTCGAAGGCCGAGCCGTGGAACTCGTTGGAGCCGGAGCGGGTGATCATCTGGACCTGGCCGGAGCCGCGGCCGTATTCGGCGTCGATGGGCTGGGTGATGACGCGGAACTCGGCGATGCGGTCGACGGAGGCGAAGACCATGGAGTTGATGCCCTGGTTGATGCGGGCGTCCATGACGTTGATGCCGTCGATCTGGATGTTGAGGTTGCCGCGGCGCGAGCCGTTGAAGTTGGCGCCGACGGTGCCGGCCTGGGTGGTGGTGAGGTTGAGGACGTTGCGGGAGGAGACGGGGAGATCGAGGACCTTGCGCCCGGTGATGACGCCGGCGACGGAGGCGGTGACGGTGGCGAGGGGGTTGTCGGCGTCGGCGGCGATCTCGATGGTTTCAGCGGAAGCGCCGACTTCGAGGCGGAGGTCGAGAGAGACACGGGCGCCGACGCCGAGGGTGACGTCATTGAGGGCGAGGGGGCGGAAGCCGGGTTTTTCGGCGACGATGCGGTAGTTGCCGGCAGGGAGGGCCGGGAAGGCATAACCGCCGGACTCGTTCGAGAGTGTGCGCACGGCGACACCTGTGTTGTTGTTGGTGGCGCTGACCCGCGCGCCGGGCACGAGGGCGCCGGTGGGATCGAGGACCGAGCCGGTGAGCGAGGCGTCGGTGGACTGGGCCGCTGCGGTTGCGCAGAGGAGCGCGATCAGGCAGAAGCGAGACAAAGCTGTCATTGAACCCCCCCTAAAATATCGAACCGTTACGAAGAACTGCGCGGAGACCGATCGGAGATCGGCCGCACAAGATGCAGAGAGCCGATATCACACCAGTTTGACTCGACTCTCGGCGAAAAGAAACAGGGCCGGCCGGGGGCCGGCCCTGCACAGCCTGAAGGCTATGTTACTTCAGAAGCGGAAGCGGAGGCCGATTTCAATGATGCGCATGGGCTCGACGCCGGTGACGTTCATGTGGCCGACTCCGCCGCGGTAGCTGTTGTAGAGCTGAATGGGATCGGTGACTCCTTGCGCGCGGAGCCGTTCGACGTTGAGCTCCGGGGTATTGAAGATGGTGAAGCCCTGGGCGTAGGTTGCGCCGTTGGCCTTGAAGGTGACGCTGCTGTTATAGCCGGTGCGGCGGACCTGGTTGAAGGCGTTGAAGAAGCTGGTGCGCACTTCGAGGCGGTAGCGCTCCTTGACTTTGAATTCCTTGGTGAGAGTGATGTCGTTGTTGAAAGTTCCGTAGCCGGAGAGATAGTTGCGCGAGCCCATGCCGACGGCGGCGGGGTAGGCGGGCGCGGGGTAGATGGCGGCGGGGTTCCAGACATGGGCAAAGTCCTTATTCGACGGGGCATTTGCATTGCCGACGACGACCTCGCGGGGGGCCAGGTCGGGCGTGCCGACGAACGCGCTATTCAGTCCGACGCCCTGATTGGTGGAGGCGTATTGCAGCGAGTAGCCCGGCGAGAAGTTCTGGCCGGTGAAGAACATCAGCATCTGGGCGATTTGCCAGTCGTTGAAGAGGGCGCGGCCGAGGCGGTTGTCGGAACCGATCTTCTGCGCGAACTTGGGCAGGTCGTAGATGTAATTGATATTGACGACATGGCGGCGGTCGACCCCGAGGGTGAAGCCGGTGTAGTCGCGCCAGTTGTAGACGTAGAGGCCGACGTTCTCCTGGCCGGAGAAGGTATGCGCCCAGGTGTGGGTGAGCATCAGAGTGAGACCGTGGCCGAAGCGCTTGGAGAGCGAAGTCTGCCAGGAGTGATAGCGGTTGTTGGCGGCGTTATTGGTGAGAGTGAGGGTGTTCATGCCCGTGTAGGGGCGCATGACGAGCGAGTCCATCGTGTTCGATCCGGGCAGCGCGCCGAGGTTCGTGTTGGAGACGGGGCCGTAGAGGTTGTAGCCGCGGTTGGCGGGGTCGATGTACTTCGGGTCGTGCGCGACGCCGGGGGCGATGGTGTTGATGTTCATGTTCACGGGCTGATGGCGCTGGATGTTGCCGACGTAGCCGGTGTCGAGGACGAGGTTCCAGGGGAGCTCGCGCTGGATGGTAAGCGAGTAGTCGATGACGAGAGGCAGGTGGAAGTTGGAGGAATCCTGGACGTTGAAGCTGCGCGCGGAGATGACTTTCACCGTTGTGGGTGAAGAGAGGGTGCGCAGCGAGGTCATGCGGTAGTCGGCGATGTCGGCGAGGCGGTTTTCGAAGCCGTTGACGGCGTCGGTGATGGTGTTGCGGTTGTAGGCCCAGCCGAAGCCGCCGCGGATGACGGTCTTCCTGTCGCCGAGGGGAGACCAGGCGAAGCCGGCGCGCGGCGCGAACAGAAGCCACGAGGGGTTGGGGATGCCGTTGCGCGGGATGCCGCCGGCGCCGAGCGGGACGACGCCGTTGTTCGGGTCGCCGGAGCCGGGGACAAGCGAGTAACGGAGAACCGAGGTGAGGTGAGAGGGGATGAGCTGATCGGGGAAGGCGGGGTCGACGATGCGGTTGGCGATGCTGCGATGAGGGACGTAGATGCGCGGCGCCTTGGCGGGGTCCCAGCGGTCGGGGAAGAAAGCGGCGTCGAGAGTTTCTTTGGGGCGCGTATTGTATTCAGTGGGGATGTGATAGAAGCGGACGCCGAAGTCGAGGGTGAGGTTGGAGGTGATCTTCCAGGTGTCCTGAATGAAGGCGTGGTAGTCGCGATAGATGGAGTACTTGCGGTGCATGTTGGCGGTTTGCTGGAAGCGCTGCACCGCGCCGACGAGCAGGTTCGCGGGCGAGTAGCCGGTGTCGAACTCGGAGGTTGAGGCGCCGAAATTGAACGAGCCTTTGTAGTTGGAGCCGTCGATTTCGTCCTTGTAATTGGAGATGAACTGGAAGCCGAGTTTCACGATGTGGGAGCCCCTGGTCCAAGTGGAAGTGTTGGTCCCCTGGAAGACGTGGAGGCGGGCGTACCAGGGGAAGCGCGGGTAGTTGAAATCGACATAGCCGGTGCCTGTGATCTGCGGCAGGACATCATTCCAGACGGGGAAGGCGAGGGGGAGATCGGAGAGGCCGTTGGCTTTCTTCGTTGCGCCCTGCGGATTCAGCGAGTCCTCGAGGCCGGTGTTGGGGTAATCGAAGGTCCAGTTGAACATCGACTCGTTGACGAAAGTGGGCGTGGGCATGGCGGTGAAGTTGCCGGTGAGCGCGCGGTCGGGGCGGTGCCAGAGGACGATGCCGGATTGGTCGCGCGTGTCGGCGACCCAGGTGAGCTGCTCGGTCATGGTGCCGCCGTCTTCGGAGTAGCGGACATAGGCGCGGGCCTTGTCGCCGATGTTCCAGTCGAACTTGCCGACGTTGGAGAAGCGGGGGAATTTGCGGTCGTACTGGAAGATGTGGTTGTAGCTCAGGTTGCCCTCGAAGTTGGGCTTGGGCATGAGCTGCATGATCTTGTAGCCGAGCGGATCGATGAACGACTTCGGGAGGATGTTATTCGCGAGAGGCTTGGGCGCGCCTGAGAATTGCGAGCCGGGCTCGTAGATGACGGGGCGGGTGCCGTTGGCGTTCAGGGTGCGGGAGAAGTCGCCCTCGCGCTCGTACTGATCGGGGACGCGGCCGGTGCGGAGGCCGGGCGGGGTGGACTGCTTGTACTTCTCGTAGTTGTAGAAGAAGAACATTTTGTTCTTGCGGATGGGCCCGGAGAGGTTGGCGCCGAAGTAGTTGTACTTGTAGGGGCGGCGGGGGAGTCCCTGGAAGTTGCGGTCCCAGTCGTTGGCATTGAGGGCTTCGTTGCGCATGTGGTTCCAGGCCGTGCCGCGCCAGTCGTTGGAGCCGGACTTGGTGATGATGTTGACGACCATGCCGCCCTTATTGCCGTATTCGGCCTGGAAGTTGTTGGCGAGGACGGAGACCTCCTGGATGGCTTCGAGCGAGGGGGCGACGGTGGTCTTGGTGTCGTTGCCGTGATCGACGATGTCGCCGCCGTCGAGGTTGACCTGGGTCTGGTTGCCGTTCTTGCCGTTGACGCGGAAGTCGCCGTAGCCGTCGTAGGAGTACTCGCGGCCGGCGTAGGCGTTGCGGTTGGCGGGATTGGCGCCTGGGAGCGCTTTGAGAAGGGTGGCCCAGTTGCGGCCGTTCAAGGGCATGTCGGCGACGACGGCGGACTGGATGGTGTCGTAGCGGACAGCGGAGTCTTTGACGAGCTGCTGCTCGGCGGTGACCGTGACGACGGCGGCCGGGCCCTCGCCGACTTCGAGCGGGATCTGGCCGAGAGCCATCTGCTGGAAGGCGTTGAGGGTGAGGTTGGAGAGTTTCTTTTCCTTGAAGCCGGCGGCCTTGATGGTGATCTCGTAGCTACCGACGAGGGTGGAGGGGAAGGTGAAAAGGCCGGCTTCGTTGGTGATGGTATTGCGGAGCTGCTGCGTGTTGGTTTCGACGAGGCTGACTGCCGCGCCGACGATGACGGCGCCGGAGGAGTCGACTACCGTGCCGTTGATGGAGCCGAGGCCGGCCTGCGGGTAGGCGCAGGCGGCGCATAGTATGAGCAGAGCGAAGGCGTTTTTAAGCATAGAGACCCCGTTTCAGATCTTGCAGTCCGCTAATGGATATATCACAGAATCGCCATTGGCGGAAGATTTTGGGGCGCGTCCAGGCGAATTACCGGATTCCGCGGAGCGCGGCTGGCCGGCGGGAGGGTCGGAGCCGAGCTCGGGGAGCCGAGTCATCGGCGCAGCGGGCTGTTGGAGCGCAGCCGGGGGCTGGCATTGGGCGGCAGCAGGCGGATGGGGGTCGACCGAGGGGATTTCGGCGGGCTCGTGTGTTGGTTCAGAGGGCGGTTCCAGGACGGGCGCCGGAGAGTTAAGTGATTTCGGATCAGCATTTTGCTCAGGGTCGTTTTCGCAGCTTTTAGCTTGGAGGTAGCGGCGGCGCTTGTGGGGCGGTTTGTAGAAGTCCTGTTTGGGCACCCAGAAGACGTCGATGTTATGGGCGCGGGGGCCGAGTTTGCCCGAGAGGAGGAGCCTGAGGGCGTTGAAAGCGCGGTGGGCGCAGTGGTCGAAGGAGGCGTAGATACGCGCGAAGGAGTCGGGCGCGATCTCGTCCGCGCCGCCGAGGGCGCGACGCTTGAGCCAGAGGGCGTAGGAGAGCTCGCGCACCATTTCGGATTCGAGGACGTTGACCGGTTTGATGTGACGCCGCAGGGCGCGGTGGTCGCGCTTGAACTGGGGGTCGTCGTCTGGGAGAGGTTTATGCTTTGTGGCAAAGAAGCCGAGTTTTGTGGCGTTCATGGAGGATCTTTCCTTTCCTTGGGGCGTGACAGGCCCTTTGGACTTCCGGCCATTGCGGCGGGAAGCCTCGATTTGCGCGAGAGATCTCATCGCGAAGAAAGGATGCGGGCGGGGCGGGTGAGCGGGATTCGGCCCGGATTGGGAAGTTGTTGATAAGAAGGGAAAAATAAATTTCAGATTTTTGTGAACGGCTCATCCAGACAGAGCTTGTGTGGAGAACGAGGGGTGAAATCAGGGGGTGGGGATGCAGGAGAATCGGCCATGGACGGACACGGATTGAAAGCAGGCCCTGGAGAAGGGTGAACCGCGCCGAGGAGAGTGGGCTGCCTCTTCGAATCTGTGGCTCCATGGATTCTACCGTCCGGTTGTGCTCCTCCCCGGCGCGGATGGCTATGACGACGGCCTGGTTCGCGCGGCGGTTGAGATTGTTGGGGTGGGCGGTGGAAGCACCAGCCGTGCGGATTGGTTACAGGCCGGCGTCCGCGGGCGAACGTTGCCGGATGGCGTGCATGACCTCGCGCGCCAAATGCAGAGCGGCTGTTACGTCTGCGGCGGCCGCCTCTCCGGGATCGCCTGGATCCCGGAATATCCAAGCGTATTTGGTGAGACGCGCCGCGGGCCGAAGGATGGGCTCGAGGCCTGGATCGAACTGAGAAATGGCTTCACCCAACAGGCTCAAGCCGTGCGTTTTGGAGAACGGCGTGAGATGCCGAGCGAGGAAGGCCTTCAGGGCCTTCGCGGCAGCCTGGCGGGCGTGAAGGACAATTTCGTTGGCGAAGGGCGGGGCCGCCTGGAGCTCGTAGACGGCCGCGGCGATATCCTGGCGGGCCTTTGAGAGCCAGGCTCGAACCTCGGCGACGAGTTCGGGATCATGCGGCAAAGAGGAGTAGTCCTTCCCGCCGGAGAGTGGCCGGAAGCGATGAGGGGACGTGGGTCCGGCGATTGAAGCGGCCGGCTGTCCAGACCAAGACATCGGCGGAGGCTCCGGTTCCCGAGAGCACCTGATACGCGAGACGACTGCGGCGGCGTTCGGGTGGGGCGCCGCCGGGCACGATGACCAGGAGGCCGTAATCGCTGTGCCGATTGGCGCCGCCCCTTGCCACCGAGCCGAAGGGACAGATGCGCCCAGGCGCAGTTGGAGGAGTTCTTGCGGCGGTATTCGCCGGAGGTTGCGGAGGCGGGGCGGGGCGCGGCCGACTGGATGCGGCGGCGGTTTCCCGGGGCGACGGGGCTGGTGTAGGACAATTACAGCGCGCTGGCGGTTGGGTTCGGGCCGGGCGAAAGGGATTCAGAAGCGGTGTTTTGGCTTGTGCTTTATCCGCGATGGGTGGATCTGTGCTTTTTGCGGGGGGGGCGGGCTGGACGATGCACGGGGATTAATGAAGGAATCGGGGAAGCAGGCCTCGGCGCTCGCGAGAACTGATCCACTTCTGCTCAGATAGATCTGCCCACACCAGAAACAGGCTCTGCCACGTGGCGCGGAGCGAGAGCGTTCGACATCATCCGCGCCGAAGGCGCGCAAGTCTCATGCTTGCCGTCGTTGCCTGCGCCAACCGCATCGTCTGAGGCAAAAGCCACGCGGCGCGGGCGGAGAAATCTCCCCATAGGCCGGGCGTGGCGGGCAGGTGCGGCGGATCGTTTTTGGCGGGCACAGGCGGGTCGTTTCTCGCGAGCGCCGAAGGAAGCAGGCGAGGTCCATGCGGCTGGAGCGGGCGGAGACCCTGGAGGAGCCGACGGTGCGGGCGGTGGAGGCGGCGCCCAAAAGACACAGCCTAAAGGCTATGTTACGCCGGCAAGGCTGTTATCTGAACGGGGGCGCAGAAGCCGAAGGGAGGCGAGGGGATGGGTTGGGACGGGAGCGGGCATGGTGTGTTTACGGGGAGCGGGGGCGGCTCATGGGTGCAGCCGCCGCAGGGAGCGGGGCTGGATGAATCACACGGGTTGTTGCGGCCGGCGGGGGGAGGAAGGACCCTACCAGAGGGGGAAGCGGTAGAGGAGGAAGTTCTTAGGGGCGCTGTTCATGGCGACCATGAGGCCTTGGGGGTAGTTGGGGCCGAGGGGGCGGGCGGTGGCGTCGAGGCCGTCGGTCGAGTCGGCTCCTCCTCTCAGGATTCGCAGCGGGGGGTCGGTTTGCGTTCGTTCTCTTGGGTAGACGTGGTAGTCGCTTCCGCCCTCGATCTGGTCGGTGCAGATGATATAGCCGGTTCCGTCGGGGCGGGCGTATATGGCGATGCCTTCGCGGTCGGCTTTGAAGCCGGTGCGGCCGAACCAGGCGAGCTCGCTGGCGGCTTCGGGGTGGTCGGGGTCGGCGTGGTATTTGTGGATTCCGTTGCCTTCGTCGGCGTAATAGACAAAGCCCAATTCGTCGTCGACCGCGACCGCTTCGATTTCTCCGGTTCCGCTGAAGGCGCCGAAGAAGCGGACGAAGGTGGCTTGCACCTGGCCTTGGCCGTCGTCTTCGAGGCGGTATTGGGCGAGGTAGCCTTCGCGGGGGCCTTCCTTGGGGGCCAGGATGGCGAAGATCGCTCCGTCTTTGGGGCGGCGGTACAGGGCGATTCCCATGGGGGCCGCCTGCTCGCCGGCTCTGGAGGTGAATACCTTTGTTTTGCTCAGGGCGGTGATTTCGGTCAGGCCTTCTTTCGCGACCTTGAAGATGCGCAGTTGGTTTTTCAGGCGCTCGGTGGTTACGGCTATGTCGGTGGGATGGCCTTTCAAGGGGAGGCCGTATTCCACGTCTACGTTGTTGGGGCGGTCGAGATTGGTGATTGACTGCCGGGTTTTGCCTTCCAGCGTGAAGACCAGTAGAGCCCCTTTCGGGGCCATTACTTTGTTGGTGGCGATGATGAGGCTTTTTGCGGGGTCTTCCGGATTTACCCAGATGGCTGGATCATCCGGGTCGTCGGGGACGGGGTCGGTTTGGGCGGCTGGCTGGAGGCGGGGGACTGGTTTTGGGGCGCAGGCGAGGAGGATTAGCAGGAGAAACGCGACCGGCGATGGGGGGGCAGATCGAGTGATCCGCCCGACACGAAGACCAGAAGAGCACAGCCTGAAGGCTATGTTACCTAAGGCACACAGCCTGAAGGCTATGTTACCTAAGACACACAGCCTGAAGGCTATGTTACCTAAGGCACACAGCCTGAAGGCTATGTTACTCAAAAGTTTAACCTCAGGGCGAGCTGGAGCTGGCGGGCGGTTCCGGTTCCGATGGTGCGGTTGAGGCCGGAGGTGATCAGGCCGAAGCTGCCGGGGGAGGTGAGGGTGGTTCCGGGGTTGCCGGCCTGGACGCGATTGGTGATGTTGAAGGCCTCGATGCGGAAGACGAGGTGCATTCCTTCGACGAGGTTGATGCGCTTCTGGAGGGTCCAGTCGATCTGGAAGAGGCCGGGTCCGGTGGCGATGGCGCGGCCGGCGTTGCCCCAGGCGCCGCGGGCGGGGATGGCGAAAGCGGCGGGGTTGAGCCAGTTACCGAAAGTGGGGCCGCCTTCCGGATAGATCGAGACGCCGGGGACGATGTTGGGGCGCTGGTTGGAGGTGTTGCCGTCGGGGACATCGTTGGCGCTGCGGGCGATGCCGATGGTCAACATGCGGCCGCTGCGGGCGGTCCAGATGCCGCTGGTCTCCCAACCGCCGAAGATCTTGCCGGCCACGCCGTTCCGGAGGTAGGGCTGGCCGGGGCCGAAGGGGAGGGCGTAGATCCAGTTGGTGGTGATGGTGTGGCGGACGTCCTGGTTGCTGTTGCCGCGGTCGCAGTGGCGGCAGGCGGCGATCTGCGGCTGGGCGCCCTCGCCGCCGCCGATGTTGCCGTCGTTGATGGAGTGGGACCACATGTACTCGGCGCCCCAGGTGAGGCCGCGTGCGGCGCGGCGGTGGAGGGAGATCTGTAGGGCGTTGAAGTTGCTCTTGCCGTCCTGGCGCTTTTCGTCCATGCGGCCGAACGTGGGGAGGGGGCGGACGCGGGTGACGGGGTCGATGTTGTTGATGTACTGGCGCGCGAAGAGCTTGACGCCGGAGCTGCCGACGTAGCCGATCTGGCCGAGGAAGCCGGCGGGGAGCTCGCGCTGGATGGAGAGGCCCCACTGGATGCTGTAAAGGTCGCGGCGGTCGCGCTGGAGGGAGCGGGGGGTGACGCCGATGTCGCGGGCGAGGCCGAGGAAGGGAGCGATGGGGTAGGAGAGGTTGGGGACTTCGAGGGTGGTGAGCGAGTAGCGCTCGGCCATGTTGTCGAGGGAGGTGTTGACGTCGTCGATCTGGCCGGGGCCGTGATAGAAGCCGGCGCCGGTGCGGATGACGGTCTTGCCTTTCGACCAGGCGATGCCGATGCGCGGATCGAAGTTGTTGCGATCAGGGAAATACCAGGGCGTGCCGTGAGGGCAGAAGCCGCGGCATTCGTTGAGATCGAAGACGCGGTAGCGGTCGTTGACTTCCTTGTTGACGCCGTAGTATTCGTAGCGCAGGCCGAGGTTGAGGGTCAGGTTGGGGCGGAGCTTGAAGTCGTCCTGGACGTAGGAGTAGTAATACCACTTGCGGGTGCCGAGCACGTCGCTGGCGCCGGTGATGGCGACGTTGTTCACGCGGTTGGCGAGGAAGGCGGCGCGGTCGGCGTAGGCGACGGAGTAGGAGTCCAAGGCGGGGTCGGCGACGTTGACGTGGGCGCGGCGGATTTCAAAGCCGAACTTGAGGGTGTGGCGGCCGCGAGTGACGACGAGGTTGTCGAGCAGTGAATACGAAGTGCCGTTTTCGATGAGGAGGGCGTTCTGGTTGAGGGTGGTGAAGCCGGCGACGGCGAGACTTTCGGCCATCGGGCCGCTGGAGATGCGGCGGAGGGTGGAGCGGTTGAAGCCGGCCTTGATCTCGTTGACGATGGCCGGCGTGAACACGCGCTGGTACTGGAGGACGAAGTTGGAGGGGCGGAAGTTGTCGTTCTGGCGGTCGCTTTCGATGACGGAGCGGGGAGCGAAGATGACGCCGTCGTCGACGTTGTAGCGGGCGAAGAGGGTGTTGTTGTCGTTGAAGCGGTGGTCGAAGCGGAAGGTTCCGGAGTTCTCCTGCCAAGACTGGGAGCGGTTGGCCTGGACGCGGTCGATGTCGGCGTTGGCGGTGGAGATTGTGCCGACGGGGTACTTCGCGAGGAGGTCGCGGATGACGGGGTTGGTGGCGCGGGCGCGGAAGGCGGCGGAGGGGACATCGTTGGTGATGGTCTGGGAGACGCGCTGCTGGAGGCCTTCGTAGTTGGCGAAGAAGAAGGTGCGGTTCTTGACGATGGGTCCGCCGGCGTTGCCGCCGAACTGGTTGAGGCGGAAGGGCTGCTTGGCGGCGTCGAAGGGGTTGCGGGCGTCCAGGTGGTCGTTGCGGAAGAAGTGGAAGACGCTGCCACGGAAGTGATTGGCGCCGGACCTGGAGACGAGGTTCACCTGGCCGCCGGCGCCGCTGCCGGATTCGGCGGAGTAGAGGGTGGAGTTGACGCGGAACTCGGCGATGGAGTCGGTGGAGATGATGAGGCGGAGGGCGGATTCCTGGCGGGGGTCTTTGACGCCGGTGGCGTCGAGGCCGTCGAAGGTCCAGTTGTTGTCGTCGCGGGCGCGGCCGACGAAGCGGATGGTCTGCTGGCTGCCGTCGCCGGTGTTGATGGCGCCTGGGGCGAGGGCCATGAGGCTGGCCCAATGGCGGCCGTTCAGAGGGATCTCGCGCATATGCTGTGAGCCGATCACCGTGCCGACGACGGCGGAGGTGGACTCCATGGGCGCGAGGACATCCTGGACGGTGACTTCGGTGGCGATGGAGCTGACTTCCACCTCCACGTTCAGGGTGCGGTTGTCGCCGACGCCGAGGCGAATGTCCTTGATGGCGACGGTGCGAAAGCCGGGCTGCGCGACGGTGAGGGTATAGACGCCGATGGGGACCTGGGGAAAGACGAAATTGCCGTTGGCCCCGGTGAGGGTCTCGCGGCGGAGACCGGTTTCCTGGGAGACGAGCTCGACTTTCGCGTTGAGGACGACGGCGCCGCTGGAGTCGGTGACGGTGCCGTTGAGGGTGGCGCGGTCGAGCTGAGCGGAGAGGGTGGAGCCGAAGCCCGCCACGAGGAGGAGTACGAGGAGCCTAGGCAACATAGGTTAGAATACCTCGCGGTTTGAGAAGTGAGCCTGAAGCTACTGGGAAAGAGTAAACTCCATCCCTCCGGACATGTCAAGAGGTTTGCGAGGGCGAGATTCTCGAGGGCGGCCAGCGAGGGCGGAGAGGGGAGGCAGTACAATCGAGGGAGGGGGCCCTTAGCACAATGGTTAGTGCAGCGGACTCATAATCC
>CAYYNC010000096.1:0-14869 GCA_964472745.1 uncultured Solibacteraceae bacterium | reverse complement strand
CTCATCTCGCCGCCGCCGCACCACGACATCTACTCGATCGAGGACCTCGCGCAGCTCATCTACGACCTGAAGAACGCCAATCCGCGCGCGCGGATTTCGGTGAAGCTTGTCGCCGAAGTCGGCGTCGGCACGGTCGCCGCCGGCGTGGCCAAGGCGCACGCCGACGTTGTCCTCATCTCGGGCGACACCGGCGGCACCGGCGCCAGCCCGCTCACTTCCATCAAGCACGCCGGCTCGCCCTGGGAGCTCGGACTCGCCGAGACGCAGCAGGTGCTCGTGATGAACGACCTGCGCTCGCGCATCATCGTGCAGACCGACGGCAAGCTCCAGACCGGGCGCGACGTCGCCATCGCCGCGCTGCTCGGCGCCGAGGAGTTCGGCTTCTCCACCATGCCGCTCATCGCAATGGGCTGCATCATGATGCGCAAGTGCCACCTCAACACTTGTCCCGTCGGCATCGCGACGCAGGATCCGAAGCTCCGCGCGAAGTTCCACGGCACGCCCGAAGCCGTGATCAATTACTTCTTCTTCGTCGCCGAAGAGCTCCGCCAGATCATGGCGAAGCTCGGCTTCCGCAAGGTGGACGACATGGTGGGCCGCGTCGACAGGCTCGAGATGCGCAAGGCCGTCGACCACTGGAAGGCGCGCGGCATCGACCTCTCGTCGATCCTCTACAATCCGCCGGCGCCGAGCCGCGTCGGCCGCCGCTGCACAATCGCCCAGGACCACGGCCTCAGCGAGGCGCTCGACTACAAGCTCATCGACACCGCGCGCGAGGCGATCGACAACGGCACGGCCGTCGAGTTCCGCCTGCCGATCCGCAACACCCATCGCACGGTCGGCGCGATGCTCTCCGGCGAGATCGCGCGCAAGTACGGCTCGGCCGGCTTGCCCGACGACACGATCCGCTTCCACTTCACCGGCTCGGCCGGCCAGAGCTTCGGCGCGTTCCTTGCCAAAGGCGTCACGCTGACGCTCGAAGGCGACGCGAACGACTACGTGGGCAAGGGCCTCAGCGGCGGGCGCCTCATCGTCTACCCGCCGCGCTCATCGGCTTTCGTGCCGGAGGACAACATCCTCGTCGGCAACGTCGTCCTCTACGGCGCGACGTCCGGCGAAGCGTTCTTCAACGGCATGGCCGGCGAGCGCTTCGCGGTGCGCAACTCAGGCGCCACCGCCGTCATCGAGGGCGTCGGCGACCACGGCTGCGAGTACATGACCAAGGGTCTTGTCGTCGTCCTCGGCCGCACCGGCAAGAACTTCGCCGCAGGCATGAGCGGCGGCATCGCCTTCGTGCTCGACGAGACCGGCGAGTTCTCGTCGCGGCTCTGCAACAGGGCCTCGGTCGACCTCGAGCCGATGACCGATCCGCGCGACGTCGATCTCATCCGCGGCCTCATCGAGCGGCACGCCGAATACACCGAGTCGCCGCGCGCCCGCTGGATTCTCGAGAACTGGTACGCCATGCTGCCCCGCTTCGTGAAAGTCTTCCCGCACGAGCTCAAACGCGTGCTCGGCGTTCCGCGCGCAGCGGACAAACCACAGATTACGCTGACTCGGCCCGAAGTCGCCGCCCGGGAGGCGCTCCATGGGTAAGATCACGGGCTTCATGGAAATCGCGCGCGAGGTCCCCTCGCGCCGTCCGGTCGAAGAGCGCGTCAACGACTGGTTCGAGGTCTACCTTCCGTTCCCCGAGGAGAAGCTGCGCGCCCAGGGCGCCCGCTGCATGGACTGCGGCGTGCCCTTCTGCCACACGGGCTGTCCGCTCAACAACATCATCCCGGACTGGAACGACCTCGTTTACCGCGACCGCTGGAAGGACGCCATCCGCGTGCTCCACGCGACCAACAACTTCCCGGAGTTCACCGGCCGCATCTGTCCCGCGCCGTGCGAAGCCGCGTGCGTGCTCGGCATCAACGAGCCGCCGGTAACCATCAAGAACATCGAGCGCGCGATCATCGATCACGCCTGGAACGAAGGCTGGATCAAGCCCGAGCCGCCGCTCCAGCGCACCGGCAAGCGCGTCGCCGTCATCGGCTCCGGACCGGCCGGACTCGCCGCCGCGCAGCAGCTCGCGCGCGCCGGCCACCTCGTCACTGTTTTCGAAAAGGCCGACCGCATCGGCGGGCTGCTGCGCTACGGCATCCCCGATTTCAAGATGGAGAAGCATCACATCGACCGCCGCATGGCGCAGATGGAAGCCGAAGGGGTCACCTTCCGCACCAACGCGCACGCCGGCGTCAATGTCTCCATCGACGACATCCGCCGCGAGTTCCACGCGATCCTTCTCGCCGCCGGCGCCGAGCAGCCGCGCGACCTCAACGTCCCGGGGCGTGAGCTGAAGGGCATCCACTTCGCGATGGAGTTCCTGCCGCTCAACAACAAGCGCAACGCGGGCGACTCGATTCCGCCCGAACAGTGGATCTCCGCCACGGGCAAAAACGTGATCATCATCGGCGGCGGCGACACCGGCGCCGACTGCCTCGGCACATCGCACCGGCACAAGGCCGCGTCGATCCGCCAGTTCGAGATCATGCCCATGCCGCCCGGCGAGCGCGCGGCGTCCACGCCGTGGCCGTTGTGGCCGCTGATGCTGCGCCAGGAGAGCTCGCACGAAGAAGGCGGCGAGCGCCACTGGTCGATCATGACCACGCATTTCGAGGGCGACGAGCGGGGCAACGTGAAGCGCCTGCACGCCGTACAGGTAGGTCCGCCGCCGAAGTTCGAGCCGGTCTCCGGCACGGAGATGTCGTTCGACTGCGACCTCGTCCTGCTCGCGCTGGGCTTCACCGGCCCCGTGCGCAACGGGCTGCTCGAGCAGCTCAAGGTCGAGCTCGACCCGCGCGGCAACGTCCTGGCCGACGAGAACTACATGACCTCGATCCCCGGCGTCTTCGCCGCCGGCGACACGCGCCGCGGCCAGTCGCTCGTGGTCTGGGCCATCGCCGAAGGCCGCAAAGCCGCCCGCGGCATCGACATCTACCTCACCGGCTCTTCGAGGCTCCCGTAACATAGCCTTCAGGCTGTGTTGTTTTCTCCGTGCTGTTTTTTCTTGACACCCGCCTGAACTCGACTCATACTCAAGGCATCGACAGTCGAGGTATCGCCAACCGATGTCTTCCCCGCGCCCGCCCGAGCTGTTGCCCGGCACCCTGGACATGCTGATCCTGAAGACCCTCACCCGGGGCCCGAACCACGGCTACGGCATCGCCCAGAACATCCAGCGCGTCTCCGGAGAAGCCCTGCGGGTCGGCGAGGGGTCGCTCTACCCCGCCCTCCAGCGCCTCCTGTTGAACGGCTGGGTCGCCGCCGAATGGACCACGTCGGAAACCGGCCGCAAAGTCCGCAGCTACAAGATCACCCCCGCCGGACGCAAGCGACTCAAGCAGGAGATCGCCGGCTATGACTTGCTTGTGGCCGCGATCGCCCGTGTGATGGAGGGCGCATGAGGATCCTCAACCGCCTGAGCTTTCTCTTCAAGCGCGCGCGCTTCAACAGCGATCTCGAAGCCGAGATGCGAGCGCACCGCGAGATGCTTGAAGAACAGTTCGTCCGCGAAGGGATGCCGCCGGATGAAGCGCGGCTCGCCGCGCGCCGGCAGCTTGGCGGCGACCTGAGCGCCATCGAGCAAAGCCGCGACCAGTGGGGCTTCGCGTGGCTGGATGCCCTGCTGCGCGACATCGCCTACGCGCTGCGCCTCATCCGGCGCCGCCCCGCGCTCACGCTGGCCGCGGTGCTCACCGTCGGACTCGGCGTCGGCGCGAATACCGCCGTCGTCAGTGTTCTCCAAACCGCGCTCCTCAACCCGCTCGGGCTTCCCGCCGCAGACGAAGTCCTCGCGGCGACCGTACGCGTCGAGTCGCTGAAGATGAGCCACTCGCAGACATCCGGCGTCGAGTTCCGCGAGCTCTCGGCCATGAACGATGTCTTTGCCGCGGTCGCAGCCTCCGAAGGAAGAACCTGGACCGCTTCCATCAACGGCGAGCCGGCGCATCTGCGCGGCGTGGCCGTCACGCCTGAGTTCTTCCGCGTGTTCGGCCAGGCGCCATTCGCGGGCCGCTTCTTCAATCCGGAGGATCGCGAAGCGGTCGTGCTTTCGCACCGGCTCTGGCTCACTCAGTTCGGCGGCGACGCCGGCGCCTTGGGCCGCGCGCTGATCCTTGATGGCAAGCCTCACCGCATTGTCGGCGTCGCCTCGCCCGCCTTCCGCTTTCCCGCCTCCGCGCTTGCATGGACGCCGCTCGTTCTCTCACCCGAGCGCCTCCAGCGCCGCGGCTGGACTATGAACCTTGCGCTGTTCGCGCGTTTGCAGCGCGGCGTCTCGGCCGGGCAAGCGGCTCAGCGCGTGGACGCTTACGTCTCCGCGCTGAAGTCGCCCGACTCCGCCGGAGGAGAGGGCCTGACCAAGAGCGGTTACTTCCTCGACCTCGAATCTTTCGCGCACTATGTCGCGGGCGAGCTGCGCCGCCCGTTGTGGGTGTTGTGGGCCGCCGCGCTCATCGTTCTCTTCGCGGGCTGCGCCAATGTTTCCGCGCTGCTGCTCTCGCGCGTCGCCGGGCGGCGCCGCGAGATGGCGATCCGGCTCTCACTGGGCGCCACGCGCTTCCAGATCCTTCGCCAGTTGCTGATCGAAAGCTCGATCCTCGGCCTGCTCGGCGGACTGTTCGGCATCCTCACGGCGCGCTTTGCCCTGTCGTTGCTCACCCGCGTGAGCATCCCGTTCAAATCGATCCTCGAACTCGTCACGCTCGATCAGCGCCTGATGCTCTACGGATTGGGCCTCGCTCTCGCCAGCGGGCTCCTGTTCGGGCTCGCGCCGGCGTCGCAGTTGATCCGCGATACGCACGCGGAAGCGATGAAGCGCGGGCGGCGCCATCGCTTCCAGGACCTCTTTGTCACCGCGCAGGCGGCCGCCGCCATTGTGCTGCTGGTAGGCGCCGGACTTCTCCTCCGCAGCCTCTGGGCGCTCGGCGAAGTGAATCCCGGCTTCGACTCGAACAACGTCACCACCGCTTATGTCATCAAGCCGGAGAAAGACTCCGGATTCCTCCAACGCCTCGAAGCCGCGCTCGCAGCGGAGCCCGGAGTCGGGTCCGCCGCGCTCGCGTTCCCGCTGCCGTTCACCACCGGAGGGCTCACCAGCACATTCACGATCAAGGACCGCCAGCGCCAGCCGGGCGAGCCCGAGTGGCACGGCGAAGCGTACTTCGTCTCGCCCGCATACTTCTCGACCCTGCGCATTCCGCTGGTTCGCGGCCGCGGCCTTTCCGACTCCGATACCGAAAGCGCTCCGCTGGTCTGCGTCATCGACACCCGGCTCGCCGAGCGCTTCTTCCCGGCGCAGGACCCGGTCGGACAGCGCATCGCGATGTATCGCGGCTGGTGCCGCATCGTGGGCGTCGTCGGCGCGATCCACGGCGACGCGCTCGACAACGAATCGCGCCCCATGATCTACTACTCTCTCGCCCAGATCACCTTCTGGCCGCAGATCGGCGTGCTCGCCCGTTCCACCGTGCCCGCCGGGCCGCTGATCCGCGACGCCGTCCGCCGCTCCAGCAGTTCCGCGCCCGTCTTCGATCTGCGCAGGTCGGAGGACCGCATCGCCGAATCGCTCGGCTTGCGCCGCGTCGTCGCCGCGCTGGTGAGCGTCTTCGGCGCGATCTGCCTGCTGCTCGCCATGGTCGGTTTGAATGGCGTCATCGTGCAGATTATCGAAGAGCGCACACCCGAGATCGGAATCCGCATCGCGCTCGGCGCGCGTCCCGGCCAGATCATGAGCGAGCTCCTGCGCCGCGGCCTGACCTACGCCGCGGCCGGCGTTGTCATCGGGCTCGCCGCCTCCGCTTACGCGCAGCGCTGGATCACCGGCCTTCTCTTCAGGATCGAGCCCTTCGATCCGCCGGCCTTCGTCCTCGCATGTTTGTGCGTGCTCGTGATCCTGCTGCTCGCGATCCTCCGGCCTGTGCGCCGCGCGTCGCTGATCGAGCCGCAGTCCGTCCTGCGCAACGAATAGCATCTTCCGCGTGGCGGTCAGCCCTGCTACTTGCGTCATCAACACACATATGCTGAGTGGGTCCACGATAGAAGTCGGGCGGAATGCTTCGCACGGGGCGGCATTCAATTTGCACCAATGAAGTGACGGTTCAGTTTGAAGTCACCCGTCAAGCAGCTCCTATCCCCTCTTATTCCCCTCGCGCCCGCCGCAGCGCCCGCATTCGCCGGCGTCATCTTCGTGGGCGTCAAAGCCGGTGCGCCGGTCGCCGGCGTCGTTCATACGGACGGCCGTCTGATTGAACTTCGCCCTTGCGAAGCTGACATCCGCAGGACCGATCCCCCTCCCCGCCAACCGACGATCATCAAACCAAACCGCGCCTCGGAATCGCGGACTGGCTTTGTCGGCGGCGGGATCGAGTTCGGACCCCTATTCGGCCGGCTCATTCCCGCAGTCCGGTACGCTCACTGTGGCGATTTTCAAGTGGGGCTGCCGAGCGCCCACTCGGTCGGCGGTCTGCCCGGGGTTCACTTTCTGATGCGGCGCCCAGACCCGTCAATGTGCGCCCGGGGACCTCTCGCTCATCCAGCCGTTCGGCCGGGCATCCCTGTCACGACACGCGGCCGGTTCGCGGGAGCATCTCCCGCTTCACGGCAGTTGGGTAGAATCTTCTCCTCGCCGGCTTCGCACGTTCGAGCAGCGGCGGCGCGGGCCTCCCCGGTACTCTGGTAGCGTGCGGCCGCCGTCTATCCCCGTTCTTGACGCGACGCTTCTTTTCGTGATTCTCTGCTGGTCTGCGTGGATCTCGTCGCCGGGACTCGACCTCTACTTCACGCCCGACGACGGCATGAACCTGGTCGCCATGCACCAGGTCTTTGACAAGCTTTGGACCGCGGACCTGCGCGATACGCTGCTCGTGGTCACGACTTCGTATCGCCCGGCCGGCGGGCTCTTTTATCGAGGAGTGTATTCCGCATTCGGACTCAATGCGCGCGCGTTTCGCATCGCCGCGCACATTCTGTTGCTGATGAATCTGATCGCAGCTTACTTCCTCTTCCGGCTGCTGCTCGGCTCGCCATCCGCTTCGCTGCTGGCTCTCATTCCCCTCGGCTATCATCCGGTGTTCATCGACCTCTACGCCAACACCGGCGCCGTCTACGACCTGCTCTGCTTTCTGTTCTATTCGCTGTCGCTGATCGCCTTCTTCACCCTCTGGCGGCGCGGCGCGCACCTCGCGTGGTATCTGGCGCCGCTCGCGCTCTACGGCGCGGCGCTCGGCTCGAAGGAGACGGCGGTCACGCTTCCCGCGGCGGCGCTGCTCCTGCTCGCCTCGCGCGGCGCGGTCGCAAGGTGGAAAGAGCTCGCGCTGCGCCTCGCTCCGTTCGTCGTCTTGACCGGGGCCTACATGGCCGTCAAGCTCTCGGCCGCCGGCGGCCTGACCATCAATCCCGCCTACCGGCCCGAGTTTTCCGCCGGCCGCTTGTTTGGAGCCATCCTCCATTATTCGAGCGCGTTCTTCATCGAGGGTCGGCTGCTCAACGCCGCCGAATCCACGGCGCTGTTCGCGGCCTTCGCCTTCTCCGTCCTCGCGCTGCGGTCCTTCGCCGCGCTCCGGCTCTCCGCGTGCGCCGTGATCGCAATGCTTCCCGTGGCGTTCATCGCACTCCGCGCGCCGTTCGCGTCGTGGATTGCATGCGCGTTCGCCTGCGCCGCGATCGGAGCGCTGTTCGCCGGCCTGGTGCGGCACATTCCGGAATCATCCCGCGAGATTGCGGCCGCCGTCTTGCTGGGTGGCGTCATTGGGCTCTACACCGCCTGGGCCTGGCCCTGGCGCGCCCGTACCTTTGAGAATGCGCGCGCCGCCGCTGAACCCCTTCGCGCCACAGTCGAGGCTATCCGCGGCGCTCGCGCCGGGCTTGCCCCGCGGTCACGAGTTCTCGTTCTCGATCTTCCTCTCGATTCCGGCGAGGAGTACACGCCGATGTTCTTCGCGCGGCTGCTGTTTCGCGATCCCTCCGTCGACCTCGTGCGCAGCCCGTCGCGCTGCGCACCGCCTCATCCGCCCTGTACCGCCGCCCTCCGTTACTCAGGCGGTACCCTCGGCAGAGCGCCGCTCGATAGTGTTACTCCTGGGAATCTGCCCTGAGTTTCCGAGATGCTCCGACGCGCGATCGCCTGGCCGCTGATTGTCCTCGCGGCTGTCTCCACCGTCTGGCTCTTCATCGCAAGCGGCCTGTGGCGGCAGTCCGTCTTCGGCGATTCCAGCCTTGGCCCATACGCGGTCACCGCCGCCGCAACCGCTGTTGTGCTGCCGCTCACTGCGCTACTCGGACCCGCCGTCGCCCTCTTCGCCCTGTGCGCGCTCGCGCTGGTGGCGATCCTGATGAAGGTTGGACCACTGGCTTTGCTGTCCGTGGGCTGGATGCTCATCTCCTGCTACTCGCTTGGGCGAATCATGCTGCGCCGCATCGACAGGCAATCGAGCGGCATGCCTCAAACCTGCATACTGCTCGGCCTCGCCGCCTGGATCCTCCTCATCGAGCTGACGGCGCGCTGGCCTCTGCATTACGCCGCGCTCTACTGGGCGCTGCTGCCGGTCCCCGTGATTTACGCGCTGCGCTACGGCCTTTTTCCTCCTTTCCGACGGCCGCGACTGCCTGACTCGCGTTTCGCAATTCTCCCCTGGGCCGTCGGCGCGGTTCCCATCCTGCTGGTCCTGCTTGCGGCGCTCAAGCCGGAAGCAGGCGCCGATGCGCTTTCAATCCACATGGCGCTGCCGTCGCGCTTCGCCGAGATGCACAAGTGGGGCTTCGGCGTGCGCGAATTCGCCTGGGCGGTCGAGCCGGCCGGCGCCGGATTCGCGTTCTCGCTCGCCTGGCTGCTCGGCGGAGAAGCGGCCGCGCGGCTGCTCAACTTCGCGGTGTTCGCGCTCATCTGCTGGACGCTGTACGAGCGCCTGCACGCGCGCGTCCCTGGATGGATCGCGGGAGCCTTGACGGCAGCCTTCGCTTCGACGCCGCTGGCGCTGCGCGCGACGGGGTCGCTCGGACCAATGAACTTCACGGCGGCTTTCATTTTCGCCGCGGTTCTGCTCCTGCGGCGCTATCGGCGCGAGCGCCGCACGCAGCTCTTCCTGGCCGCGGCGTTTCTCGCCGGCACGGCTGCCGCGTGCTCGCTCCCGGCGTTCGTCTTCGTCGTCCCGTTTCTCCTCGCGAGCACCGTGCTGGTGAAGTTCCATGCGCTCGCGCGCGGTTGGCCGCTGGCGCTCGTGGCCGGCGGCGTTCCATACGCCGAGGCCTGGATCCGCACGGGCAATCCCGTTTTTCCCTGGTGGAACGACTTCTTCCGCTCGCCGCTCCTTGAACCGTCCACCGAGCTTCCCGCGGCCGCTCAACGCGCGTATTCATGGGCGTTGCCGTATCGACTCACATTCGACTCCGCCCGGCTCTTCGATCTGCCCGCGGGCTCGTTCGGTTTCATTCTCGTCCTCTTCCTGCCTCTCGTCGCGCTCTCGGTTCGACGCCGCTGGCCGCGCACCGCGATGCTGCTCGCCTGGGTCGCGCTGGTCGCCGTCTTGATCGCCTGGGCATTGGTCCGCTCGCTCGACGGCCTCTATCCGCTGCTTCCAATCATCACTCTGCTTGGGGGCATCGCCATCGCCACCTACCGCTCGAGCGACGTCCGGCTGGGCGCCGCATGCGGCGCGCTCGCTGTTCTCTGCGCCGTGCTGCACCTCGCGATCTTTCCCGTCGCGGCGCCCGAGCACCGGCGCCTGCTGGTGGACCGGGACGAGTACCTCGCCGCTGCTGCGCCGGAGCGTCTTCTCGCCGAGCGGCTGCGTTCGATCGCGCCAAACGCCGCCGCGGCCTGGATCGACTCCGCGAGCACCGCCCCGTTCACGGGCACTGCGCTCACAACCACCTGGCACCATGAACACTTCGCCCGGCGCGTGCGCGAAGCGACCAGTCCGGAGGCCCTCAACTTCATCGCGCAGGACTCGCGGATCGACTACTTCATTGCGCCCGCGGCCGCCCCGCCGCGTCCCATCTCAAGCGTTCACGCGCGCGAGTTCCTCGATCGCTTCACTCGCGCTCGGGCCGCGGCCGGCGGATTCGAGTTGCGCGCGCGCCTGCTCCCCGATCCCGAAATCCTCTCGCGGCCCCCGCTCTTTGCGCCGCCGGGGACGCACGACGAAACGAGCTCCTACGTCCACCACGACGGACGCTGGGTGCGGCGCCTCAACGAACCGCACGCCCTCAACCGAACGCTCACGCTGGCCCACGATCTGCGCTCGCGCGCGACGATCCGCTTCCGCGGCTCGGCGATCACGCTGATCCAGACGCGCGGCCTGAACCGCTGTCCGTCGCTGCTCGTTTCACTCGACGGCGCGGAGCCCGCGCCGCTGTCTCAGTGGGCGCGCGAAATGGCGTGGCAGGCCCGCTCGCCGCGTTACGCGGCGGCGGCGCCGGGCGAACACACTCTCACGCTCTCGCTCGTTCCCGACCGCATGCGCCGTTCGCCGGTGCTGGCCTGCTGGTTCGACCTCGACGGATTCACAGTCGAGTGACCGTGCAGTCTACCATGGAGAATATGTCAGGCCCCGCGGCAATCGAGCCGGCGGCGCAGCTCGCGCAGTCGGTGATGGATCTCGAGCGTCAATACCTGCTTCAGAACTACACGCGCTACCCGCTTGTCTTGAAGCGCGGCCGCGGCTGCTGGATCTTCGATGTCCACGGCAAGCGCTACCTCGACCTGATCTCCGGCATCGGCGTCAACTCGCTCGGGCACGCGCACCCACGCATCATCCGCGTGCTGCGCGAGCAGGCCGCGATGCTCATCCACACGTCGAACCTCTACTATCACCAGTATCAGGGGCCGCTGGCGAAGCGGCTCTGCGAAACCAGCGGGCTCGACCGCGCCTTCTTCTGCAACTCCGGAACCGAGGCCGTCGAAGGCGCGATCAAGATGGCGCACTCGCACGGCCGGCGCATCCGGCCGGACAAGTTCGAGATCGTCTCGCTCGAGAACAGCTTTCACGGGCGCACCATCGGAGCGCTTTCGCTCACCGGCCAGCCGAAGTACCGCGAGGACTTCGAGCCGCTGATGCCGGGCGTGAAGTTCGTCGATCCAGGCAACCTGGCCGCCTTCCAGTCGGCCGTCAACGAGCGGACCGCGGCGATCTTCATCGAGACCATTCAGGGCGAAGGCGGCATTTATCCGATGTCCGCGGAATGGCTGCGCAAGGCGCGCGAACTGGCCACGCGCCACGACGCGCTGCTGGTCTTCGACGAGATCCAGTGCGGCATCGGCCGGCCCGGCGTCCATTTCGCCTACCAGCTTCACGCGCCTCCCGTGACGCCGGACATCGTGACGATGGCCAAGCCCATCGCCTGCGGGCTGCCGCTTGGCGCCATCATCTGCAACCGCAAGGCCGCCGAGTCGATCGCGCCGGGCATGCACGGAACCACGTTCGGCGGCGGCGCGCTGGCGTGCCGCGTCGCGCTCGAGTTCTACGACATCCTCGACGAGCTGCTGCCGCAGATGCGCCGCGTCTCGGCGTACTTCTTCGACGGCCTGCGGGCGTTACAGCGCAAGCATTCGATCATCACCGACGTGCGCGGCTTCGGCCTGATGATCGGCGTCGAACTCGATTTCGTCTGCAAGCACCTGGTCGGCGAAGGCATGAAACACGGCCTGCTGTTCAACGTCACGCACGACCGCGTGATCCGCATGCTGCCGCCCTACATCATCACAGAGAAAGAGGTCGATCGGGCGCTTCGAGGGCTGGGCCGCGTGTTGAGCGCGGCCAAGCCGCAAACGGTGTGACGCCGGAGACCGTCGCGCTTACTTCGGGAGATTGTCCCCGCTCAACCGCGTCCAGCGGTTGATCTGCTTCACGGCGATGAAGATGCAGAACGCGATGATGAGGAACTGGACGATGGTGTTGATGAAGTTCCCGTAGGCCAGCACCGCTCCTCCCGCTTTCTTCGCGTCGGCAAGGCTGGCGTAGGTCTTGCCATCCAGCGCGGCGAAGAGGTTGGTCAGGTCGACCCTTCCCAAGGCGAGGCCGATCACCGGGTTGATGACGTCCTCGACCATTGAATTGACGATCTTGCCGAAGGCTCCGCCGATGATCACGCCGATGGCAAGATCCAGCACGTTGCCCTTCATGGCGAATTCTTTGAACTCACTCATCATTCCCATGGGGAGTGAGTTTATCAGCTATCCGCAGCCCGCGCCCAAGCAGTCCGCAACAAGAGGGCGCCGGCCGTCAGCCACAGCGCACCGGTCCAATAGGGCGCGCCGGAGCTGACGACGTCGAATGCGGCGCCGGCCCACAGCGGGCCGAAGACCCGGGCCAGCGATCCGAGCGACATGTTGACGCCCAGGATGCGGCCCTGCTCATGCTGCGCCACGCGCCGGCTGATGAGCCCCACCATCGCCGGCCCGGCCAATCCGGCGCCGAGCGCGATGATGGCCGCGGCCGTGTAGATCAGCCAGAGCCGCGAAGCGAACGCGATCAGCAGAAAGCCGGCGGCCGACAGCACGATTCCGCCGTTGGCGAGACGCTGCTCGCCGTAGCGGGGCATCGCTGTGCGGACAAGAATCCCTTGCGTGATCGCCGCGGTGACGCCGATCCACGCAAAGATGATCGCGTTCGCGGCGGCGCTCAAGCCGAAGCGGCGCATGGTGAACACCGCGAAGTTCGATTGCAGCCCGCTCATCGCGAAGCTGAACGCAAAGCCCGCAAGCAGCAGCGGGCGGAGCTCGGCGCGCAGCAGCGGCCCGCCGATCTGGCGGAACGTATCGAAGTCTCTCAACCTCACCGGCCCCTGCCTGCGTTTCCCGGGCGGCAGGGACTCGGGCAGGAAGAACAGCGCCAGCATGAACGTCGCCAGCGTCATCAACCCCGCGCCGTAGGCGGGCGCTCGAACGCTGATGCGCGAGAGCGCGCCGCCGAAGGCCGGGCCAAGAATGAAGCCCAGGCCGAACGCGACGCCGATCAGGCCGAAGTTCTTGGCGCGATCCTGCGGGGCGCTCAAGTCGGCGATGTAGGCCTGCGCGGCGGAGATGTTTCCGCCGGTGAGGCCGTCGAGGATGCGCGAGAAGAACAGCAGCTCCAGCGTGCCGGCGAGGCCGAAGATGAAGTAACCGACGGCCGAACCGAATATGCTCGCCAGCAGGACAGGCCGGCGGCCGAAGCGGTCAGACAGCGTGCCCAGGATCGGCGTGGCGAAGAACTGCGCAGCGGAGTACGCGAGGCTGAGCAGTCCCACCGTGGTCGCGTCCGTGCGGTACTCGCGGACGACGTAGGGCGCCACCGGAATCAGCACCGAGGCGCCGAGCAGATCGAGAAAGACAATGGCGAAGGCGATGGCGAAACGGCGCCTGTCGCCCTCCGCGGATCGAAGGGGCAATCAACTATTGTGACGCAGCATCGTGCGCGAAGCCGTAAACAGCAGCAGCGCGCCCAGCGCGTAAACGGCCGACGCCCAGCCGATTGCGGCGCCGAGTCCCATCGACTTTGCCATCCAACCGACAATCAGCGGCGCTGTGCCGCCGCCGAGCCAGCCGACCAGGTTGCCGAAGCCGACGGCGGTGCCGCGCGCTTCGGGCCGGATTACATCCAGGAGCGACGCCCAGATGTTGGCATCATAGAAACCCTTGAACAGTCCCCAGAACCCGAGGGAGACCACCGCAAGCATGAGGGTCTGCGAGTTGCCGCAGAGCAGCACGAACGGCGCGGCCAGGACCGCGGCCGAAGCCTGCACGAGAATGCGGCCTGCGCGCGTCTTCGCGCGCATCACGTCGGCGAGCCAGCCTCCCAGCGGAGCGCCGGCGGCGCTGGCGGCCTGCGCGAAGATCGTGGCCATCAACCCCGCGGCGGCGAGGTCGAGCTTGAACGCGTCATAGAGATACTTCGGCATCCAAGACAGCAGGACCACCGCGACGAAGTTCATGCAGACGAATGCGGCGAGCAGCAGGATCGCGGTCGGGTTGCGGCCCAACTCACGAACGAACTGCGCGAGCGGCACGCGGCGTCCGGCGACCATTTCATGAGGGTTGTCGCCGGGCTCGTCGGACGCGCCGCGCCGCGGCTCGATCAGGAACTTGTGCAGGACGAAGCCGAGCAGAATGCCGAGCCCGCCGAATACATAGAACGACCAGCGCCAGCCGTAGTGCTGGCCGATCAGTCCGGCGAAGAAGCCGCCGGCGACCGTGCCGATGTAGACGCTGGTCTGGTGAACGCCCATGGCGCGCGAGCGCGTGCGCTTGCCGTGATAGTCCGAGAGCAGCGACATCGACGCCGGATAGTAGAACGTCTCACCGAGCCCTTCCGCGGCGCGGAAGAAGAACAGGTGGTTGAAGGTCTTCGAGAAGCCAGTGGCCATGCAGATGATGCTCCAGGCGTGAAGCCCGAACAGAATCGCTTTCGTTCGTTTTACGCGGTCGACGATCAATCCGGCGAACGGAGCGAAGGCCCCATAGACCCAGGCGAAGGCCGAACCGAGCAATCCGAGCTGCACGCTGTCGAGGTTCATCTCTTTCTCGAGCAGCGGGAAGACGGAGAAGATGGCCTGGCGGTCGGCGTAGTTGAACAGGGAAATGCACCAGAGCATTCCGACGACCGACCATTTATACGAAGGCCGCTGGGCCCAGTGGGGCGCAGCGGCCGGTTGGATGGCTGATGACATGGGTTAGGGTTTAGGGTATCGTATGCGGGCGGCGCACAGCCTGAAGGCTGCGCTCCTGGGCGCAGCGGCCGGTTGGATTGGTGATGAGTCGGGTTGGCGCACCGCCGGAGCCGCTCACAGCCTGAAGGCTAGCCAAACATATTTGAAATTTCCGAGCCCAGCTTCGCGAGCCGCTGGGTAG
>CAYYNC010000095.1:0-15347 GCA_964472745.1 uncultured Solibacteraceae bacterium | reverse complement strand
TAGTTTTCAGGAGAAAAAGGTATTGAAAGTACAAAAATCTTTCCGCGGCCCCCTCCCCCGGCCTACAATGGGCTTGCCGGCCGCCTCCGATTGCCCGGCCAAGCGAATCGAAAGGCCCAAGCCATGCTGAGATCCATCCTCCTGCTCGTCTCGTTTACACTTTGCGCCGGGGCTCAACTCCCGGATCTGTACAAAAACGTCGCCCGCCTCGTCTGGGTGGTGCCCGATGTCGAGAAGGCCGCAGCCGCCTGGACACGCACTGGCCTGCCCGTCAGCGAGCCTGCCGAACTTTACTTTTCGGACGCCAAGGTGAAAGGGGCCGCCTCGCCCTTCCGCGTCCGAGTGGTCACCGGCCGTTTCGGCAACGTCTCTGCCGACTGGATGCAGCCCGTCGCCGGCGATTCCCCGCTGTCCGCCTTTTTGAAAGCCAAGGGCGGGGGAGTCTTCGCGCTGGTCTATGCCGTGAGCAGCGACGCCGCGCTCGCGGCCGAGACCGCACGATTGAAATCGGCCGGCGCGGCGGTCCTGATGGAGGGCGCTGTGCAGGCCGGCGGGCAGGCCATCCCGTACGTGTTCTTCGACACCGCCGCCGCGGGCAAGTTCGTCCTCGGACTGGCGGTCCTTCCACCCGACTTCGAGGGAGATGCTCCGCGCGGCTCCAGAGTCACTCAGTTCGCCTTTGTTGCACGAGAGATTGAGCCTGTCTCCGCGTTTTGGGCCAGGCTCGGCTGGCCGGCGATGACCTACACGCGGCCCGCCACCAGCGAGCTTGTGTACCGCGGCAAGCCGGGCAAGTTCGACATGCGGCTGGGCTGGTGGCGCCACGGGTCCGTCCCGTTCGAGTGGATCGAGCCCCTCGCTGGACCTTCGGGTTACCACGAGCATCTTGAGAAACACGGCGAAGGCTTTCATCACCTGGCGTTCAACGTGCCGGATATGGACGCAGGGATCAGGCAGTGGGAGTCGTGGGGCTTCCCGCTGCTGATGGGCGGCGCGTGGGGCGACAAAGGCAAGCCCGGCTCAGGACGGTTCGCGTATCATGACTTGCATGCGGCCTGCGCCGCCGACATCGAGCTGCTCTGGAACTTCAAGGCGCAGTGACCCGCCCGCTCTGCTCGCCGCGGCGCTGCTGTTCGCCGCCCCGCTTGCCGGCCAATCCGCGGCCGAGTGGCGCCGGCAGGGCATAGAACATTTCCAGGCCGGACGTTTCGACGCGGCCGCGCAAGCTTTCTTCGAGGCCGTCAAGCTCGACGAGCGCCGCGCCGATTCCTGGCGCATGCTCGGCGCCGCCCAGGCCGCCCGCGAGCGCTTCGAGCTCGCCGAGACGCCTTTCCGCAAGGCTTGCGAGCTCGATCCGAAGGATCCGAACAACTGCTACTATCTCGGCCGCAACTATTACGCGATGAGCCGCTTTGAGCAGGCCCTTGCTGCGTTCGACATCGCGCTGAAAGCCCGCGGTCGAACCTGGCGTGTTCACCAGGGCGCCGGACTCGCCCTCGAGGCCCTCGGCCGCAACGACGAAGCGGAGAAACGCTTGCGCGAAGCCGTCAGACTGCTCGGCAACGAACCGCCCGGCGCCACCGACCCGCGCGTCGACCTCGGAGCCTTCCTCGTCCGCGCCGGACGTCCTGCCGAAGCGCTCCCATTTCTTGAGAAAGCCGCGGCGCAAACGGGCGCGTCTTCGCGTGCGTGGTTCGAGCTGGGCAGCGCACTCTCGGAGCTCGACCGCAATCAGGAAGCGCTGGAGAAGCTCCGCAAAGCGGTTCAGTCAGAGCCGAACAACTGGCCTGCGCACCTCCTTCTCGGCAAGGTCTGCTTTCGGCTCGGCCTGGCCGATGAAGCCCGCCGCCACACTGAAATCGGTCGCCGCGGCGTCGAAGAGTCTCAGCGCTCGCGTACGGTGAGATAGCGGCCGGGCTCGGGGTTCCCGATCACCTGCACAACGCCGCTCGGCCAGCGCACTTCAAGCGTCTTCGGCTGCGCCGTCTTGCCCAGGCCGAAGTGCGCGACCGCCTCTCTCGAAGACGCGTACCCCGCGGTCTGCGTCACGGCCATGGTCTGCTCGCGCCCTTCGGAGTCGGTCAGCTTCACGCGCGCGCCGATGCCCTGCCGGTTGCTCTTCGTCCCTTCAAGCCGGACACCGAGCCAGCGCTGCGCCTCCGGCGTCACGTTGCACAGCACGCTCGCCGGCTCACCGAGCACGCTGACGACGATGTCGATCCGCCCGTCGCCGTCGAAATCGCCAAACGACGCGCCCCGGTGCTGCGCTCGTCGCGTGAAGGCGCCCGCCTGCGCGGACATCTCGACGAACGACCCGCCGCGATTCAGCCACAGGCTGTTGGATTGCTTCGCCTTGCGGCTTGAGAACATCTCCGAGTTGTCCTGCACGTCGCCGTTCGCCGTGAAGATGTCCTTCCACCCGTCGTTGTTGAGATCGACGATGCCGCAGCCCCAGCCGCTGCGATCCAGCGACAGCCGCGCCAGCCCGCTCGTGCGCGTAACGTCCTTGAACAGGCCGTTGCCCAGGTTGCGGAACAAGGGGAAAGTCTCGTTGGCCAGCGCGGTCAGAAAGATGTCGTCGCGGCCGTCGTTGTCGTAATCGCGGAACTCCGTGCCCATCGACGACAGCGCGCGCCCGTCGTCGTTGAACGCAACGCCCGCCTCGAGAGCCGCCTCGCGGAACGTCTTGCCGCCTTCGTTGATGAAGAGAAAGTTCGGCACAGTGTCGTTGGTGATGAAGACGTCCAGGCGGCCGTCGCCGTCGGCGTCGCCCAGCGAGATCGCCATGCCCTTGCCCTCGTGCGCGGCGATGCCGGTCTCGCGCGAGACGTCGGTGAACGTGCCGTCGCCGTTGTTGCGGTAGAGAGAGTTCGGCGTGGGCTTGTACAAGGACGGATGGCAATACGTGCGGTAGCCCTTGTCCTTGTCGCCGCAGAACGGCGCGTGCGCCCCGCTCCAGACGACGTAGTTCACCACGAAGAGATCGAGATGGCCGTCGTTGTCGTAGTCGAACCAGCCCGCGGCCACCGACCAGCGGTTGCTCGCCACGCCGGCCTTCACCGCGACGTCTTCAAAGCGCCCGCCGCCGTTGTTGCGATACAGCGCGCTGCGATGCACGCCCGCGACAAACAGGTCGATGTCGCCGTCGTTGTCGTAATCCGCCGCGGCAGCCGCCATGTCGTAACCGGCGCCCGCGAGCCCCGCGGCGGCGGTCGCGTCGGTGAACGTCCAGCCGCCCTTGTTCAGGTAGAGCCGGTTCCAGTGCTTATCCTGCGTCTTCCTCAACGACGGCGACTCCGCGCCGTTCGCGAAGAAGATGTCCGGCCGCCCGTCGCCGTCGAAGTCCGCCACCGCCACTCCGCCCGGCATCGTCTCGATCAGGTGGCGCTCGGGGGTCGGGGAGTGGGTGAGAGTGAATGCGACGCCGGACTTCGCCGTCACGTCCTCGAAGACCGCGGGCGCCAACGCGGGCGGACCGCCCTGTGAAGCCGCAAGCGCCGCCGTCAATGCGAGGAATGGACGCAGCCGCCGGCTCACGATCCAACTATACTTCGTGGCCTTGCGTGATGCCGTACTCCTTGAGGCGATACTGCAACGTCCGCAGGCTGATGCCGAGCTGCTTCGCCGTGCGCGTGCGGTTGCCGCCGTTGGCTTCGAGCGCGTCGAGGATGGCCCTCTTCTCGATGTCTCTGAACAGCACCGGCCGCGCCACGCCCTCCGCGGTGATGGGCAGATCCTCCGGCTCCACGACGCCGTCGCAGAGGATCGCCATGCGCTCCATCAGGTTTTCGAGCTCGCGCACGTTGCCCGGCCAGTTGTAACCCGCGAGCACCTGTTCCGCCTCCGCCGTCAGGCGCAGCGGCGGTTTGCTCAACGACTTCGCCGCGCGCGCCAGGAAGAACTTCGCCAGCGCGATGATGTCGCCGCCGCGGTCGCGCAGCGGCGGGATCTCGATCGGGAACGCCGTGAGCCGGTAGTAGAGGTCCTCGCGGAACTTGCCTTCGCTCACCTGCTTCTTCAGATCTTTGTTCGTCGCCGCGAGCACGCGCACATCCACCGTGATCTGACGCGCGCCGCCCACGCGCTCGAAGGTCTTCTCCTGGAGCGCGCGCAGCAGCTTCGCCTGGAGGTTGGCGTCCAGCTCGCCGATCTCGTCGAGAAACAGCGTCCCGCCGTGCGCGCGCTCGAAGCGCCCCAGATGCTGGCTTACAGCGCCCGTGAACGATCCCTTCTCATGGCCGAACAGCTCGCTCTCGATCAGCGCCGGAGACAGCGCCGCGCAGTTCACGGCCACGAACACCCGGCCCTTCCGCAAGCTGTTGTCGTGGATGCACCGCGCAACAAGTTCTTTGCCCGTCCCGCTCTCGCCCGTGATCAGCACGGTGGCGTTCGTCGGCGCCACCTTGCCCGCCAGCTCGAGCACCTTCAACATGCGCGGATCGTGCGCGATGATGTTGCCGCACGCGAAGCGGCTCGACTGCTCCTCGCGCAGCAAGTCGCGCTCGCTCGCCGTCCGCGCCTGCTCGAGCGCCTTGCGCGCCGTGATGCGCAGCTCATCCGGACTGCTGAGCGGCTTGCCCAGGTAATCCGCCGCGCCGAGCTTCATCGCCTCCACGGCGCTCGACACCGTGCCGAACGCCGTGATCATGATCACCGGCGTCTCCGGCGAGTGCTCGTGCACCCAGCTCAGGATCTGCAAGCCCTCGCCGTCGGGCAGCTTGAGGTCGCTCACGACAAGGTGAAACTGCCTGCGCTCCAGCAAGCGAACCGCCTCCGCGACGCTTCCGGCGGAGTTCACGCGATATCCTTCGCCCGCCAGAATCGTCTCCATCAATCCGCGGAAACCGGGGTCGTCGTCGACAACTAGGATCTCTTCCATCGATCAATCTCCAGCGGGCAGAACCACGCGCGCCACCGTTCCTCCGCCGGGCCCGTCGCTCACAACGAGCCTGCCCGACAGCGCTTCGGCGAGCTTCTTCGAGATCGCCAGGCCGAGCCCGCTTCCCGAGCTCTTCGTGGTGGCGAACGGCTCGTACAGTCTGCCTCGAAGCTCCGCCGGCAAGCCCGGGCCGTTGTCCGCCACCTGCCACGAGATCGAGCCGCTTTCCGCGGCTTCGAGAGAAATGCGCACCTCGGCGCCGGGCGTGCCCTCCGCCGCCTCCACCGCGTTCCTCATCAGGTTCAGTAACACCTGTTGAAGCAGATTCGGATCGGTCTCAAACGTGACGCCGGGCACGTCGAAGCTCAGCCGCACCCCCTTGCCTTCCACGAAGCGGCCCGCGTGGGCTTCGAGCAGATCGCGAATCGCGGCGGAGTCCGTCTGGCGGATCTCCGGCTTCGGCGGACGCCCGTACAGCAAGAGGTCGTTGACCAACTGCTCTAACCGCGTGCTCTCCGCGATCACCGGCTCGACCAGCGCGCGGTCGCCGCCTTGAAGCTTTTCCGCGATCAACTGCGCAAAGCCTTTGATCGTTCCCAGCGGATTGCGGATCTCGTGCGCGAGCACGGCGGACATCTGCCCGATGCGCGCGAGGTGTTCCATCTCCAACTGCTTCTGCTCCAGCGCCGCGGCGCGCCGCAGCGTCCAAAACGCGACGAGCGCGAGCCCCACCAGCACGAGCCCGCCCAGCGTGGCGACCATCACGTTGTGCCGGCCGTGCACCAGCAGGAAGTCGGCCGAGTCGCGCGCCACGTCGATGCGCGCCACGCGCAGTCCGTCGCGCATGTGGAACGGCACCCAGCTCCTCATCACCTCGACGCCTCCTGCCGGGGCGGTGGTCGTGCGGAACAGCGCGCGCCCTTCCCAGAGGTCTTCAAGTCCAGCGCTCTCCGGAGAGTCGCGCTCAAGGATCGCGACTTCAACCAGCCCCGCCTCGTCATCCTTCATGGCCTCGAGTTCTCGAGCCATGTCGGTTTGCGGCGGGATCGTCTCCAGCCGCGCCGCGATGCTCGCGGTCCGGCTGCGCAGGTAGACCTCGCGCTGCTCGTCGAGTTCGCGCAGAGTTCTCAACGCGCTGAGCACGAGGATCAACGGAAGGACCACTGACACCGCGATGAGCAGCGATCCGGCGGTCCGTGGCAGTCGTGACGTCACCCTGTTGGTACTCCCTGCAAGCCCGGGGCCGCGGGCGAAAGGCCCAAATCGCGCAAAACCTGCGCGCCCCCGGCCAGCCGAGCGCACGCTTTGCGCTCAACCTGCCCCAGACCCATGCTATCGCTTTGAAAACCAGCGCGGCGCCGAATGGCGAACCGCTTGCTTGATGCTTTAGTGGAGGTTGCGATGAAACGTCTCTTCAGTTTGGTTTTGGCGCTGGCGCTGGCCGTAGGCACGGCAGCCGTGGCGCAGAATGCCGGCCGCGGCCCGCGCGGTGGTGATAAGGATGGAGATGGCAAGTGTGACTGCTGCGGCAGGGTTGCCGGCGAACAGCAACGGCGCGGCAAGATGGGCAAAGGCCGTTGTCAGCATGGGCGCGGCCAGTGCTGCATGAACCAGCAGCAGGCGCCCGAAGCGCAGAAGAAATAACGGCCCGAGCGGGCCGGAAAGGAGTGGCCATGAGACTCGCCGGGTTACTGCTCGGGGCTGCCGCCCTCTGCCTGGCGCAAGAATCCGCCTTGATGACAGTGCCGAAGGTGGAGGTGAAGGGCGTCATCGAGAAGGTGCAGATCGCGCAAGGGCAGGGCATGCCCTTCATTGAAGTGAAGAGCGCCGAAGGAACGCGCCGCGTCATCCTGGGCTCCATGCGCTACCTGATGGAGAAGAACTTCAATCCGAAGGCCGGCTCGTCCGTGATCGTCAAGGGCTACGATTTCGGCGCCACGATCGTCGCCGCCCGCGTTGAGCTGCCAGGCGAAAAGACCGAGATCCAGCTCCGCGACGAGAAAGGGTATCCGCTCTGGCGGATGGCGCGATACTGGAAGAAGCGCAAATGAACGGCCAGCCGCAGGAACAACGTATCCGCCGCCTGGAACAGGTCCTGCTCGCGCCGTGCTGTTATTCGGAACCTGTCGCCGTCCATCGCAGCCAGGCAGCGGCGGAGATGCGGCTGGAGATCGCACGTTTCGTCAAAGAGGGCAAGAGCGACCGCGACATCATCGACCACTACAAGCAGCAGTACGGCGCGCGCGTGCTCATCGAGCCGGAGGGCGAGCTCCGGTTCTGGGTCTACCTGCTTCCGCCGGTCGCCGTCGTTATCGGCCTCGCTATTGTCGTCCTCGTCATCCGCCGCATGCTTATCGCGTCGCGTCAAGCGGAACAGACACACTGACCGCGCCGCGCAGGTCGCCGCTCTGGTAGCCGGTCGCTTTGTCGTTCTTGTAGCGGCTTTTCAGAATGGTCTTCACATCGGCGGGGATCTGCTCATCGGAGCCGTGGCAGGTGAGGCACATTTGCTGGATTGTGATCGGCTTCAAGTAGCGCAGAGTCTTCCGGCCCTTCACTGTCACCACTTCGGACACCTCGGCCGGCAGTAAGCCGTTCTTCTTCTGCTCCTCCAGTTCGCGCAGCTTCAACGTCTCCCACGCGTCGGGCGCGTCAGCGGGATTGCGATACTTCAGGCTCACGCGGCGGATCGCGATGCCCTCGCGCACGGCGAAGGCTCGCATGGCGGTCTGAGCTTTCAAAGAGCACGCATCGACAGCGCCGGCGAAGCTGCCCTTCTTCAGTTCTTCGCCGAGCAGCCCGCGAATCTGCTCCGTCAATCCCGCCGCCGCGCGGCGGGCGCGCGCCTGCGCATCGGCGGGCGCCGCACTCGCGAACGCGCACAAACAAGCGAGAATCAGCACACAACGCATAGCGCACCTCTCAATCACTTCTTACCAGAACGCTGCGCGCGATAGGCCGCCACCGCATCGCGGACTTCCTGGATCGACTTGCCGTGATCGTGCATCCACTCGCGCAGCGGCGCCCGCGGATCCACTTGCGCTTTCACGCCGAGCCGCTTGAGGATGTACTCCTTCGGCACGCCGGTCTTCATGGCCGCCTCGTTCAGCGTCATGAAGCCCTTCACTTCCTGATCGCCGCCGGAGTGCTCTTCCTTCTGAGGCTTCTTCGCGGGCGTTCCCTCGATGAGGCGCTTCACGACGCCGCGCATGCCCTCGGGCTCGAACTCGATCTTGTAGTGCCGCGCCACCTGGTTCAGCCGCGTCTCCGGCGCGACCCTCGCCGGAAGCTGCGCCCCTTGATACAACTCCGCCAGCGGCACGTTGTATCCCTTGCTGATGTCGCCGAGCGTCATCCACCCGCGAATCTGCCCGACATCCAGTTGGCCTTTGCTGTTTTTGAATGAGACCCTCTCGGGCTTGGTCGCCCAGTAGCCCGCCGTCTTGCTCACGCCCACCATGCTGAAGAGACCGATCACAAGCAACGCTGCGTACACCCTGTGCGAGATGCTCCAGCCGGCGCCCTTCAGGCTGAGCACATTCGGCTTCGGGCAGTGCACGACGCAGTCCAGGCAGTGGTTGCATTCCGCGTCGGTGATCGTCTTCGCCGAGAGGAAGTCGATATGCGCGAAGCACTTCTTCTGGCAGACGTTGCAGCCCTTGCAGTCTGTCTCATCGCGCACCACTTTGCTCAGGCCCAGCTTGCCGGCGATGCCGATCACCGCGCCCAGCGGGCAGGCGTACTTGCAGAAAAAGCGCTCGATGTAGAGCGAGCCCATGAGCACGACCGCGAGCGCCGCGTACGCCCAGGGCATTTCGTCGATGCCCTGGCCCAGGTGGAAGAAGGCGAGGAACGGATCGTACGGCCGGAACACCAGTGTCCCGAGATGCCAGGTGGAGCCGATGATCACCGCCAGCAGGACGTACTTCACATACTTCAGCGCGCAGTCCCAGGCGCCCGTGGGATTGAAATGTTTCCCGAAGATCTTGCGCCCCAGCATCCCCACCCACTCCTGGATGCTGCCGAACGGGCAGATCCAGCCGCAGAAGCCGCGGCTGAACACGAGCGTCAGCAGGATCACCGCCGCGAAGAGAATCATGGCAGACGGCTCGATGCGCCGGATGAACCCGCCCGTGGTCGCGAACTGGTACAGACTCTCCAGTCCGCCGAAGGGGCAGAACGCCTCCACCGACGGCTCTCCATTCGGCCCGCCTCCTTTTACGTTGTGATGCCAGGCAATGCGCAATAGAAAGAGGAAGAAGAAGAGCATCACACCGTGGCGGACAAGGCGAGGCGACCGCCACCAAGCGCGGCGGCGTGGGTTCGTTGCGTGCGCGGGCTTGAGCTGAATCAGCGCCATAGATCACAATCTCCTCCTCCGGAACAGCACCGGAGGCTCCACGGCAGGAATCATCTCAACCTATTGACAAAAAAGCGCTTGCCAGGGTCTTGGGTTCGTTTGGCAAACGCGAGAGCGCAGGGCTTGCGCTGCGTCAGCCGAGGGCGCGCCGTTTTTGCGGACTGCGTGAGCCCATTGGTTCGAGCCCCTCAGGGCGGGTGGGATCAGCGCCCCGCCGGTCTGCTGTTGGTTCTGCCGGACGAACCCGAGCGAAGGCGCGCAGCGTCCCCGCGGTCAGTCCAACGTCATCTCCGCCGAACGAACCCGAGCGGGAGCGAGCAGCTCCGCCGGAATCCTCAATCCGGGGGGCAGGTGAGAGGGTTTGATGCTCTGGTAAAGAGTTTCCACCCACACCTTGAGCGGACCCGCGCCCGGCGGCAGAGGCACGACGTACTTCGTGCGCACCCGGCCTGGAGCGAACAGCGGCCCCTGCTCGACTCCAGCGGGCGCGATCGTCCACTCGGCCAAGCCACTCGCCGCGAGCCGCTCCGGCTTGTAGCCGCGGGGCAGGATGCGGTTGTCCTTGCTGAACCGGGCGGCCGACATCAGCGAGACTGTTTCTTCTCCATTGCGGCCGGCCATCGTCGCCTCGAAAATCTGGACTTGCTCCGCCCCCGAGATAGCAGTGTGGTGCGGCTGCGATTTCTCTCCCGCGATGAGCCGGCCGGTCGAGGGATCCCACGCGCCGGATTCGAAGAGCAGGCGGCCCGGCCCGCCTGTGACCGTGAGGTGAATCCACATGCGGCGGCTCGGATAGCCGGTGGGCAGTTTGTGGCCGGTTGTGTTGGTGATGTCAACCTCGACGATCAAAGACTGCTTCTCCCGCCGCGCGGCAAAATTGAGCTCCATCGAACGCGCCAACATGCGCCGCGCGCGCCCGGCGACGCGCGCGCCCCCGGAGCCGTTGACGAGGATCGGCATGAGTGTGTTTCCGCCCGCGAACTCGTGCATCGCGAACGGGGACCGAGGCCGCGTCGGCGGGAATGGGCCGCCCGGCGGCCGGTGCGCGATGTATTGTTCGACGGACGCGCCGGCGCCGTCCGCCAACTGCGGCATATGGCACTGCTGGCAACTCCGGCCTTCGGCGGAGTGATCCCCGGCGAGCCACTCCAGGTACGGCGACTGCTCCACGAACTCGGGCGCGTCGCCGCGTCCCTCCGGATGAGTGATGACGGTGTGGCAGCTCCCGCAGAGCGCCGCCTCGAGGACGTGCTTGCTCTCGACCGGCGTGTAGCCGGTGTGCATCACCATCGGCATTGTGAAGGGCTCGGGGTGGGGACCGAACAGGTTCCACTGCGGGCCGATGACGAAGTTGGCAGTGAACGAAGCCTTCGTTCCCAGCCTGTCCGGACGGATCCGATGGCAGACCGTGCAGGTGACGCCGTCGCCGCCGAGGCCATCAAGCGCGGAGAGAGCCAGCGCCTTGCCGGCCGCGCGCAGAGGATACTGCTGCGCGGGCGCGTGGCAGCGCGTGCACTTGTCTTCGATGGCGCTTCTGAGAGCAGGATGCGCCGCAGTTTCGAAGGCGACCTTCGCGCGCCAGTATGGGTCCTTCGCTGCCAGCGACATCATTGTTCCCTGCCAGAGCGCGGCCGGGCCGACCCAGTCCTTTTCCGCAAAAGCACTCCGCTCAGGCGCGGCCAGACGGGTGTGGCACAGACCGCACTCCGAGGCGGGGAGGAAGACGGCCGGTTCCTGGGCGAAGAATGGGAGTGTGACTGCCAGCGGAAGGAACAGCCGCGAGGACCTCATGCGGTTTCGTTGATGATGGCGACGATGGCGTCCTCGACACGGCGGGCGACAGCCTCAAGCTCCGGAATGCCGAACGCGGCCATGAACTCTGTTGGCAGGATTGTGGCGATGCGCAGGCCCTCCGGAGCCTCGTAGACCGAGATGCGGCAGGGCAGGGCGGTGGAAGCGGCGCCGTTTGTCTCGAGCACCTGCTTGGCCTCGAATGGATTACAGACCTCGTAGATCCGGCAGAGCTTGGAGAAATCGACACCCTTGCCTTGCATGGTGGCGCGGAGATCGTGCATGTAGAGCACTCCAAACTTGTGCCTGGCGGCGGCTTCGCGCAGCGCGGTGTCAATCTCCTCAGGAGACTTGGCGGTGGATTTCTCAAAGAGCATGGCCCGCTACCTCCCACTCAAGACTTTATCGTCTGAATCTCTGTAAGACAAGCCGGAAGAGACAGGTTTGCGGAGGGAATGGAGATGGGCGAAGCGGGACGCGGCAAGACGCGGGGAAGAAAGCCGCGGAGCGGGCGCCGCCACGCGAGCGGCGCCCGCTCCGATTCCTCCGAGCGGCGATCAGTTCCACGCGGGACGGCCGTCATCTTCGCGGAGCTTCAGCGTCGCGCCGGTTTCGCCGGTGATCTCGAGAGCGAGGTTCTCGCCGGTGCAGGAGGCGACGCCGTACTTAACGGTCACTGTTGAGCCCGTGTCCAGCTCCAGTTCGGCGCCGAGCAGGATGCGTTCCGGTCCGAGCTTGATCGTAATGATGGAGGCGTCGACCTTCAAATCCATGCTGGGATGCTGAATGCCCGCGCCGGCGGTCAGCTTCGCGATTGCGCCGGTGACGGTCCTGATGGTTTCCGGGGCGATGCATCCAGCGCCGGTGCGGAGGGCGGAAGGGGCGCCGGCGCCGTTGCCGCCTGAGTTGCCCCGGCCATTCGATCCGCCCGTCCAGAGAGGCGCGCCGGCCTCATTCCGCAGCGTCAGCGTCACTTCGCCGCGGGTGATTTCGATGGCATAGAGGTAAGCATTGCCGGGGGCATTGGATGCGGCGGCCTTCACCTTCACCATGTCGCCGGTGGCGAGCTCGAAGTCGTTGTCGATCAGGAACCAGACCGGCGCCACTTTGATCTGCTTTTCGTTGACGATGATGGTCGGGTACTGCGCGCCGAACCCGATCTGGATCGAAGAGATCCTGCCTTCCATCACCTGAAGGGTCGTCATGTTCACGCCCACGTTGGTGCGGGGCGGGTTGGGGTTGCCGCCGGGGGTTCCCTGGCCGCCCTGCCCGCCGGGGCCCATCGGTCCCTGTGCGAAAGCGAGAGCGGCGAGAGCGAACACCGCAATGGCGAGCCGGATGATGTTGTTTTTCATTTCTGTCTCCTGGGGAGCGGGATTCACTGCCTTCGGGAGTGCAGGCGGGCTGCCAAATGGAAAGCGGCTCATAGTTGATTGAAAAACAACAGAGTATGCGACCGCGCCGCCAGTGGAGCCATGCAAAGTATGCGCGTGCGGCCGACGCACTTGCGCAAGTGGTGCGGGATACAACCACAAGGCCGATCCCAACGGGATCGGCCTTCGGATCAAGAGGTGCGGCTGAGAATCAGAACTCCAGGCGCAGGCCCATGGTAATGAGCCGCGCGCCGATCTGCGGGCCCGTCGGGCGACCGAAGTTGGCGTTGCCGATGGTTCCCACAACGCCGCCGAAGTTGGTGCGATTGAAGGCGTTGAAGGCGTCGGCGCGGTAGATCAGCACGATCGGGTTCTTATCGTTCGCAAGGAGCGTCGTGCGCTTCACGATGGAGATGTTTTCGGTGAAAACCGCCGGCTGGCGGAAATCGTTGTGATAGAAGGCCGCATTGCCGAGAGTGTAGGCGGGGGCGGCGGTAAACGCGGCGGCGTTGAACCAACGCGTGTTGGGGTTGTTGGGGTCGAGCGTGGTCCGGTCGATGCCGGTGCGGATGGGGCCGGTTCCGACGTTGGCCTTGGTGATGCCGGAGAACAGCACGCCGTTGCCCAGCGGGTTGCCAGGGGTGGAAAGTCCGATGAGAGTGCCTTTGCGGTATACGTCGGCGCTGGCGATGGTCCAGCCGCCCACCAGTGCATTGGTGAGAGCATTGGCGGAGCTGAAGTACCGCTTGCCCCGGCCGAATGGCAGGTCGTAGGACAGCAAGATGTTCAGCACGTGCGGAATGTCCATGTTCATGAAGCTCTTCGCATCCCTGACGTTGTTGTAATCCTGCGGGGTGGCGCCGGGGCTGCCGGCTTGGCCGAAGACCTGGCGGTAGTGGCCGTAGGAGAGGTTCTTGGACCAGGTGTAATTCGACAAGAGCTGGAACGAGCCGAAGCGCCGTTCCACCTTCAACATCAGGGCGTCATACCAGCTCCGCCCAAAGCCCGCGAAGAGGCTGTTGACGGAGAGGTACTGCGGGAACGCTCTCAGAGACTGGGCGACGCTGAGGTTGCCTGGGAAGCTGTCGTAGGGCTTCCTGAAGCCGGCGGCAGCGGCGGCTGGGGAGTCGATGCGCTGGCCGAGGAGCGACCCGTGGCGCAACATGCTGACAGGGAGCTGGTTGAGATCCATCGTCGAGTTGAGGCGCGTGGCGCGGTTGCCCTGGTAAGCGATATCGAACAGCCAGTTCTTGAACTCGTGCTGGATGTTGAGGCTCCAGTTGCGGATACGGCCCGCCTGGCCGGCGGTGGGCCCCTGGTAGGAGACCGTCTGGTAGTTCATGTAGGTTGGATCGATGATCGGCGGCGGGCGGTAGCCGGGCGCGAGCGGGATCCCGTCTTCCCAGTTGAGCACCGGATTCCTGCCGTCGCTTTGCAGGTCGTTCGTCCCGGCGAAGCCAAAGCGGCATCCGCAGCCGCCGCTGGACAGCCCCTGATAGTAGATGGTCCAGCCGCCGCGGATGACGGTCTTGGAGGCGAGCTGGTAGGCGAAGCCCAGGCGAGGACCGATGTCGGAATAGTCGGTGGGGTAAAACCGCTTCACGCCGGTGCGGCCGGGGCCGGTACCGGAGAAGACAAGCGCGCCGGGCCGCCCGCCGGCGCCGGGGTTCGGGACTTTGATGTCCACATGCGAATAGCCGTTTCCGCCGGGCACATGCCAGCCGATGGGGACTTCATAGCGGATGCCCAGGTTGAGCGTGAGCTTGGGGGTGACGCGCCAGTTGTCCTGGAAGTAAACGGAGGTGTCGTAGTAGATCGTCGTGTCGAAGAGCACGGGCGGGACGACGTTGGAGGCGATATCCACGACGCCGAGCAGCATGCTGGCAAACTCATGCCCGGTGCTGGTGAGAGCCGTCGGCAGCGCGGTCTGAGCTCTGTTGAAGACGTAGCGGCCGTTGGTGCCGGCGAGATCCCTGCCGAGCGTTTCAAAGCGCCGCCAGGCGCCGCCGAACTTCATTTCGTGCCTGCCGGAGATCAGCGTGTAGCCTTGGGAGATCCAGTGCTGGCGGTTGAACTGAGCGCCGTTGGCTACCTTGCCGTCCTGGACGCCGTAAGGGGACAGACCGGCCGCGCCGGAGAACTGGATGCGGGGCGTCGCGTCCGAATCGCCAGTGAGCCCTTTGAAGCCCAGCTTGCTGCCTCCACCCTTCTGGTTCGGGTTGTCCCAGGACTGGCGGGTGATGGAGAAGCCGTAGGTCGTGTGCATCAGCAGGTGTGGCCTGATGTTGTAGTCGTGGTTAACGCGATGGTTGTAAGGCTTCTGGAAGTTCTGTAAGCCGTTGCCCAGCGGCCCGGCGAATCCGGTGAGGTCGTCCTGCCCCTGCACTTCGTTGTTGAAAAAATACGACACACGGTTGCTCGGGCTAAACGCGTGGTCGAACTTGAGACTCCAGATGTAGCGGTCGAAGGCGCTCTGGTTGACAAAGTTGTAGTTGGAGGCGAGACGGCTCACGTTGGGGTCGGGAATGGCTTGCGCCACGTTGCGCGCGATCGGGGTGATGCGGTTCTGCGGGATGACGTTGCCGCCGAACGGCTGCCGGACATCGCCTGTGGTTGTGTTCGGATCGTAGATCACGGGCACACCCGCTTCAGTGAAGTTGCCCTGCTTCATAAGCGCAGTCGGCACTGTCATCACGGGGAAGCTGACGGTGATGGGCCTGACGTCCTTCGTGTAGGTGAAGTACCAGAAGGTCTTGTCCCGCCCGTCGTAAACCTTGGGCGCGTACACGGGCCCGCCGATGGCCCCGCCCGTCTCGTTGAAACGCTCTTTGGGGCGGAAACTCGTCGCAGGGTTCGTGCTGGCGTTGCGGGCCCAGGCGTTCGCGTTCCAGATGTCGCGGCGCATGTTGTGGAAGGCCGCGCCGTGGAACCAGTTGGTGCCGCT
>CAYYNC010000094.1:0-15404 GCA_964472745.1 uncultured Solibacteraceae bacterium | reverse complement strand
TACTCGCCACAGCCTGAAGGCTATGTTACTCGCCACAGCCTGAAGGCTATGTTACGGGCTATGCTACGGCTATGAGCACTGCACGACGCCAGTTTGTTCAGGCCGCGGCGGCGGCGATTGCGACTTCGCGGTTTCCCATTCTCGGCGCGAACGACCGGGTTCAGGTGGGCATTGTGGGCCTGGGCGGGCGGGGGAACGATCACATAGGGTATTACGGCGCGATCGAGACGTGCCGGATTGCGGCGGTGTGCGACGTGAATCAGGCGGCGCGGGAGCGGGCGGTGGCGCGCATCGAAAAAGCCAAGGGGTTCAAGCCCGTCGAGTTCGCGGACATGCGGAAGATGTTCGACTCGAAGGAAGTGGACGCGGTATCGCTGCCGCTGCCGAACCACTGGCACGCGCTGGCGACGATCTGGGCGTGCCAGGCGAGTAAGGACGTGTATGTGGAGAAGCCGGCGAGCCACAACATTTTCGAGAGCCGGAAGATGGTGGAGGCGGCGCGGAAGTACAAGCGGATGGTGCAGGTGGGCTCGCAGAGCCGCACGATGCCGCACAAGGTGAAGGCCATCCAGATGATCCGCGACGGCGCCATCGGGAAAGTGTTCGGCGCGCGCGGACTGTGTTTCCGGCGGCGGTTCTCCATCGGGCACACTCCGGACGAACCGGTTCCGCCGGGCGTGGATTGGGACAAGTTCCTGGGACCGGCGCAGATGAAGCCGTACAGCCTGAACAAATTCGATTACAACTGGCACTGGTTCTGGGACACCGGCAACGGGGACATCGGCAACCAGGGCGTGCACGAGATGGACATCGCGCTGTGGGGGCTGGGGCGGACCGACTGGCCGAATCGCGTCGTGGGAAGCGGCGGCAAGTTCATCTGGAAGGACGACCAGGAGACGCCGAACATGCAGAACGCGGCGTTCACCTGGGACGACGGCGAGATGACGTTCGACGCGCGGAACCTGCCGACTCCGCCGGAGGCGCTGGCGCCGATGCGCGGGCCGAATTACGTCGGCAATATTTTCTTCGGCGACCTGGGATTCATGGTGGTGGACGGCGGAGGGTTCCAGATCTACAAGAGCGCGGCGGGCAATTTCGTCGGAGCGCGCGGGGCGGGCGCGGGCGGGCGCGAGAAGTACGAGAAGATCGCGGAAGAGAGGCCGACGCCGAACTGGGACACGATCCCGCACATGCAGAACTGGCTGGAGGCGGTGAAGTCGCGCGATCATACGAAGCTGACGGCGGACATCGAGATCGGCGCGCGGTCGGCGTCGTACTGCCACCTGGCGAATATTGCGTACCGGGTGGGAAGGCCATTGAGGCTCGACGCGAACGGGAACATCACGGGCGACGCGGAAGCGGCGGCGCTGATGACGCGGAAGTATCGGGCGCCTTACGTGGTGCCGGAGAAGGTGTGAGGCGACGCCGCGGCTGTGCGCGTTTGCGGTTTGCGCGCTGGTTGCGGCGCAGGAACCTGAAGGCCCTTTCCAATGGACAGACGCGCGCGAGTTGCGCGTGGAGGGGCAGGCGTGGCGCGACACGCGCGACCCGTACGGCCGAATGCCGGCCCGCGCGGAAGACCTGGTGAGGAAACCGGTGTGGGACCTGTCGCGGCATTCGGCGGGGCTGGCTGTGCGCTTCGCGACCGATGCCGCGACGATCCGCGCGCGGTGGACGCTCAGAAACGAACGTCCGGCGATGCCGCACATGCCGGCAACCGGCGTGAGCGGGCTGGACTTGTACGTGAAGCTCGCGAGCGGCTGGCGCTGGGTGGCGAACGGCCGGCCGGAGAAGATAAGCAACGAACAGACTCTGCTGAGGAACCGGCCCGGCGGGCGGCGGCTGGACTGGCCGACGGTGAATCTGGGGTTTTCGGGCAACGGGAAGCCGGAGCCGGAGATGGCGAAGCTGACGGCCGAAATCGACGCCGCGGTGTCGGTGTATGACAGCCTTCCGAACCTGACGGCGGAGGAGGCTCGCGAGCGCGTGGAGCGGTTTCTGCGCGCGATCCGCGAGGCGCATCCGCGGATGCCGATCGTGCTGATCGAGAATGCGATCTACGCAAGCGCGCTGTTCGCGGAATCGACGAGCAAGCCGATCGAGGAGAAGAACCGGACGCTGCGCGCGGCGTAGGACAAAATGCGGCGCGCGGGGGACCGCCTGATCTATTACGTTCCGGCGGCGAGCCTGTTCGGTTCGGACGGCGAAGCAACGGTGGACGGGACGCATCCGGCCGACGCCGGGTTCATGCGCATGGCCGATGCGATCGAGCCCGTGTTGAAGCGGCCGCTGAAGAGACGCTGAGGAGCTCAGGCGGGAATCCCTTCGAGGAGACTCATCGGCGAGGGCGTTGGGATGACGCGCGCGAGCTGAAAGCCGGCGCTCGCGAAGAGCGATCTGTATTCCCTTTCCGTTCGCTCGCGGCCGCCGTGTGTGAGTACGAGCATGTTGAGGTCCATGAACTTGCTGGGGTGCGGCTGATTGCCCGGGGGAACGACGGACTCGATGAGGAGGAGGCGTGAGGCGGGCGTCATGGCGCGGCGGCAGTTGGCGAGGATGCGTTTGGCGAGATCGTCGCTCCAATCGTGGATGACGGTTTTCAAAATATACAGCGAACCGCCGGAGACGACGGATTCAAAGATGTCGCCTGGGACAAGCGTGCATCGCTGCGCGATCGAGTCGTCTCGCAGCAGGTTCGCGGCAGCGATGACTTCGGGCAGATCGAAGAGAATTCCCCGGAGAGCGGGGTGAGCCTTGAGGATCGCGGCGAGCAGCGAGGGGGTGGCCTCCGCCGACGTCGACGACCACGGGGAAGGCAGCGAAGTCGTAGGCGGCGACGAGCGCCGGGACCTGCATTTCCGAGAGGCGCACCATCCAGCCGTAGTAGATGGCGGCATCGTTCGGATGGCCTTTCAAGTAGTTGAACAGCTCCATGCCGTGGACGTGTTCAAATGCGCAGCCTCCGGTGGTGATCGAGCTGCGCAGAGCGCTCCAGGAGTCCCAGTGAAACCGCGTTGCGGCGAGGAGGGCAGCGGCGCGGACGGAGTTCGGCGCATCGGAGCGGAGGGTGTCGCCGAGGGGCGTGAGATGGAAGGCGCCGTGCTCGTCTTCAACGAAGACGCCGCGGCTGGCGAGTGCGCGCAAGAGGCGGTAGAGCGCGCGCGGGTCCACGCCGGAGGTCTGCGCGAGGTCTTGGCTGGTTCGCGGGCCGTCCTTGAGAAGGTCGGGAATGCCGAGCCCGGCGGCAACAAGGATCGCGTGAGAGCGGAAGTGCCCGGTGGCGAGGTCGAGCATTTCGACGTGCGGCGGGCGTTCAGAGTTGTGAAGCTGGTTCATGCTGTCGCCCCTCATTGAGCGATCTTACCCTCGATGGGGCGACGGCGCCAGCGAGTGAGGGCAAGCGCTCAGCCAGCGACTGTCTTCACCATGTGGGGCATCATGGGCGCGGGGAATGCGGCGCCGGCGCGGACTTCGCGGATGGCCATGTTGGCGTCGAAGCAGACCTGCCAGTGGCGGTCATTGTGGCTTCAGGCTTTGACGGCCGTTACGGGACCGGCGCGGGTGAAAGAGAGGATGACGACGCCGGGCGCCGGATCTGTCCGCACGTTGGCGACTTTGAACGGGCGGTGTACGATGTCGAGTCGCATTCGTTGTTGTTTCCTCCTCCACAAACTTGCCGGCGGGAGGGTGGGCTGGCGCCCGGCTGCCGACGGGGCCAGTTTATTGCTTCAGAGCGCGGAACTCCGACCGGGTGGGCGCAGCAGCGGGCAGGGGCTCAAGGCGAGGCAAGAGCGCGGCGAGTGATTTTGAAGGCGACGTCGTTGCCGATGTTCTGGGCGCGTGTGGCGCGGGGCTTGAGCTCGGGGACCTTGATGGTGAGGGCTCTGGCGGTGGAGGTCGCGGCGACCGGGTCGAGATAGAGGCCGCGCCAGGTGCGGTAGAAGCGGATCTCGTATGCGCCGTCGGGGAGGCCGGGGATGGTGATCGATTCGTTCGCGATGCCGGTGAGAGGGTTCACGGCCCAGCCGAAGGTGAACTCGGGCGTGCGCATGGCCCAGCCCTCTCCGTTGGTGACGGTGAGGGCGACGGGAGCGGGATCGAGGCGGGCGAAGTCGATGTCTCTTACGAAACTCGCGAAGTGCAGCATTGAGGGCGAGACCACTGCGCTGTTGAGGTAGGGCGAGTAGGCCCACCAGAAGGGGGTCATGCTGAGGCCGTTGGAGAGTCCGGCCCAAAGGGCGTTGTGATACATCTCGCGGTAGCCGGGCATGGCGGGCTCGTGGTAGGTGTGGTCCCAACCGCACTCGCCGATCATGACGGGTTTGAAGAAGCCGCTCCAAAGGTCCTGGGTCTGTTTGGCGTAGTTGAGGTAGCTGAAGCGGGCGGGGTTTTCGCTGACCGGGTTGGGCTTGCCTGCGGGGGGCAGGGGATGGCCCTGGAGCTCGTAGATTTCGCGGGCGGCGATGTCGAAGATCTGGTAGCCGCCGGGCCACCATTCCTTGATGCCGCCGCTGCGGGTGCCGGTGGTGAGGCGGCGCCAGGGGTCGTTGGCCTTGAGCCAGTCGTGGACGCGCTGGGACCATCTTTCGGCGCCCTCGACGCCGCCCTTCAGCCAGCCTTCGGTTCCGTTGATCTCGTCGATGACGAACCAGAGGAAGAGGGCGCGGCTGTAGCCCCAACGGGCGACCATGTAGCGATGGAGTTTGGTCGCGTATTTGAAGGCTTCCTCGCTGTTGAAGAAGTTCTCGGCGGGCGCGATGAGGCGGTAGGGGTTGTTGCGGTAGCGCGCGTTGCCGCCGCCCCAGACGGCTTCCGAGATATAGGAGTGGAACCAGATGTTCCAACTGATGTGAATGTCGCGCTGCTCGCACCATTCGAAGATCTGGTCGAGGCGGCCGGCGCGGTTTTCGTCGTAGCGGCCGAGTCCGGTGCCCATGGTTTCGAGCGGGGAGTGGAAGAAGCTGATGAAGTTGGCGCCGTGGGCTTTGAGGAGGTCGAGGTCGGGTTCGGTGATGAGGCCGCGGCCGAAGAGCTCGTAGCCGTCGTTGTACCAGAGGCCGACTCCGTAGAAGGGGGTTCCGTCGGTGTATTGCAGGTAGCGCCTGTTGCCGGCCAATGTCAGGAAGCCGTGGTGGCGGCTGGCGACGACGGGGATTTCGCGGGGCTTGCTTTCGGCCGTGCCTGCGCGGTCGCGCACTTTGACGACGACGCGCCATGTGCCGGTTTCGTCGGGCGCGAAGCGGACCATCCAGAGCGAGGCCCAGGTGGAGGGGTTGAAGAAGCCCCAGATCTTCCAGGTCTTGCCGGAGGGGGCGGTGAATTCGGCCCAGAGGTCGATGTCGTCGGGGTCGTAGGGGTTGGTGAAGGTGGCTTTGAGGTCGATGCGCAGCTCGAGCTTTTCGTAACGTTTGACGGGGACGGTTTGGTCGGCGGCGGTTTCGGGGAGCATTTGCATGCGCATCTGCTGGTAGATTTCGGGGGACAGGGTCTGGCGGACGTGGAGGATTTCGGGGGGAGCAGCGAGGAGGAGCGCGGATGAGATCCAGGGGAGGGTTATGAGTTTCATGGGGTGACCTTACGGGCGCCGGCGGGGACAGAATATCAGAAGCGGGGTTTGGGGACGCCGGGCGCGCCGGCAGCATGGGGGAGGTCAGATGGACTTCAAGCGGGTTTGGGAGAGTCAAGTGACGAGGAGAGGGACATGAACTGCGTCATTTGCAAGCACGGTGGGACCAGTCCGGGGTTCGTCACGGTGATGCTCCAGCGTGGCGAGACGACCGTCATCCTGAAGCAGATTCCTGGCGAGGTCTGTGAGAACTGTGGAGAGTATTAATTGTCCAGCGAGGTCACCGCACGGGTGATGGAGAACGCCGAGGCTGCGGTGAGAAGTGGCGCCGAGGTTGGGATTCTGAAGTTTGCAGCTCGAGTGAGGCGGGCGGCACAGGCTGAAGCCTATGTTACAGGGCCGGGTTGCTGACGTAGCGGGACATTTGGAATTGGAGGCGGGCGCCGGCGCCGGGGTTGAGGTGAACTGTAAGGCGCGAGGATCCAATTGACTGAGAACCGCCTGGGTGGAGGACGCTGTCGAGGCGGTGTTCGGCGTAGGCTCCGGCCTGGACGACGACGGTGCGGGGTTCGACGGGGTCGAGGTTGACGAGGGTCAGGACGGCTCCGTTGGCGGAGAGGCGTTCGACGAGGGCAGCGACCCGGTCGGGGAGGCCGGCGCGGCTTCGCGCGGGGTCGAAGTAGCGGAAGCGGGCGTGGAGGGACCAGATGCGGCCGCGTGAGAAGTAGGCGCCCATGGTGAGGTTCAGCAGGGCTTCTGTCGCGGCGGGGTTGAAGTCGAGCAGGTAGTCGGCGAGGCGGGTTTCGGGCGTGGTTGTGTCGGCGCGGAACTCTTCGACCTTGCGGCGGACTCGTTCCAGATCGGCGCGGAGGGCGCGTTCGGGATACGCGGGGTCCTTGCCTTCGAGCCAGGCGAGGAAGCCTTCGATGGGGACGCGGGCGAGGTCGCGGCGGTCCATGGACCAGAAGTAGATTTCGGCGAGGCGGTCGGTGAAGAGGTTCGGGGTATAGTGATACCACTCGGGGGGACCGTTGTGCTTGTAGCCGCGCGGGTCGCCGTACATCTGCGGGAGGAGCGTTTTGCCGTCCACGACTTTCTTTTGCGCGTAAATGTTGTCCATTTGGCGGCGGAGGACGGCGATGTAGGACTGATCGCCGGTGAGCAGGAGCGCGTTGGCGAAGCCGGGCCATGAGCCGGCGGTGAAGTAGTTGCGGTGGGCGACCTGCTGGAGCTCGCCGTCGAAGATGGTGAAGTTCCAGCCGTAGGTTCCTTTCCACCACTGGCCGTTGTGTTCGCCGCCGGGCTTGCCGTCGAGGCCGATGTTGGAAGGGATGTTGCCGCCGCACTGCTCGGCGCGCTGTTTCCAGGCGCCGGCGTACTCGATCACCCACTGGCGGTATTTCTCTTCGCCGGTGAGGGCGAAGGCGTTGAGGCCGAGGACGGTGGCGGCGAGGTTGAGGAAGTTGTCGCCGGCGCTGTCGAGGTACTCTTCGCAGTGCGCCAACATGCGGGGGTACCAGGTTTTCAGATCGAGGAGCTGCTTGCGGCCGGCGGGGTTGTGGAGGAGGTGGAATTTTCCTTCGACGGGATCGCCGACCCAGTCGTAGACGGTGGCCTTGCGCAGCATGGGGCCTTTGCTGCCGTTCCAGATGCTGCGGATGATTTTCTTCTGAGCGTCGTAGTTGGGGGCTTCGGGGTCTTCGTTCATGTACAGGCCGGCGAAGCGTTTGGAGCGCTCGATGTAGAGCGGGTCGCGCGGGGCGGAGAGGCCGTAGAGGAAGAAGGCGCGCATGCCCTCGCCGGTGTGGAACCAGTCGGACATGGTGATGAAGTCTTTATAGTAAGCGCCGTTGGCCGCGAGCCCTGTGAGCTTCGTGCGGAGTTCGCCGTATTGCTTGAGGTGGCCTTCGAGGGCTTTGCCGTAAAGCGCGAGGACGCTGTCGCCGCCGCCCAGGGCGTGGAGCAGGGTCCAGTTGTGGAAGGTCTCGATGGCGTCGTCGGGGCCGTCGAGGGTGCCCCAGCGCGGCGTGTGGAGGAGGTAGCCGCGCGAGTCGAGGTACTTTTCGGCGAAGCGCTCGCAGGCGGCAGTGTTGGCGCGGAGGAGCTCGCGTTCGAGGAGCGCCCAGGCGGGCGGGGACATCGGAGTCGTGACGGTAATCTCCTGCGCCAGGGACGCAGATGCGAGGAGAGCGAGGGCGGCGAGGCGCATGGTTGGGGACCTCTTCGGGGAGCATACACCTTTCCGATAGAATCGGACACGGCAGGAGGTTCGGATGATGCGGCTGGTGGCGTGCGCGATGTTGATGGCGGCGGCGTGGGGGCAGAAGGGGTGGAACGACCATGAGGGCGGGCTGCTGGAGTACCGGGTGAACATCCGGTTCGGGCAGGAGCCGGAGACGATGCCGGATGGGTGGTATTTCGGGCGGGTGTCGGCGGTGGCGAAGAACGGGCGCGGCGAGGTGTTCGTGTTTCACCGCGGGGAGAAGGCGGACCCGATCGTGGTGTTCGACGAGGCGGGGAAGTATCTGCGGTCGTGGGGGCGGGGGATGTTCGGCAACGAGCATGGGTTGCGGGTGGACCGCGAGGATAACGTGTGGGTGACCGACAACGGGGATCACCAGGTGATGAAGTTCTCGCGCGAGGGGCGTTTACTGATGACGCTGGGGATCAAGGGCAAGGCGGGCGCCGACGAGAAGACGTTCAACCGGCCGACGGACATCGCGTTCGGGGCAGACGGGGACTTCTATGTTTCGGACGGGTACGGCAATTCGCGGGTGGTGAAGTTCGCTCGCGACGGACGGCGACTGCTGGCGTGGGGCAAGAAGGGGACAGGGCCGGGAGAGTTCAACACGCCGCATTCGGTGCAGACGGATTCGCAGGGGCGCGTGTATGTGAGCGACCGCGAGAACAACCGCATTCAGATCTTCGATGCAAACGGAAAGCTGCTGAAGATCTGGACGCACCTTGGCGCGACGCAGGGGATCTGCATCACGCCGCAGGACGAGATGTGGGTGATCACGCACCGCAACAACATCGAGAACCTGACGTACGACACGCTGTCGGGGCGGATCATGAAGATTGACATCGCCACGGGGCGGGTGCTGGGATCGATCGAGAGTCCGGGACATTGGATTCATGTCGCGCCGACAAAGGAGATCTTCATCGGGAGTCTGACGGGGAACGTGTTCCGGTTCTATCCGGGGTGGTTGAAGCACGGGTTGGGGGCGGAGGAAGGGTTGAAGAAGAAATGAGGAGGCCCGATCAGAGACCGGGCGGCAGATCACGGATCTGCCTCACAAACGCGGGAGTGATGCGACGAGGAGGTGGATGATGAAAAGACAGTTTACATTGAGGGCCCTATCTCTCCTGGCAGGAGCGGCGCTGGCTCACGGCGCGGTGACGCTGCCTGCGCTGATCTCGGACAACATGCTTTTGCAGCGCGACATTCCGATTCGCGTTTGGGGGAAGGCCGAGCCGGGCGAAGCGGTGACGGTGGAGTTCCGCGGACAGAGCGCGAGCACGGCGGCCGATCCGCTGGGCCGCTGGAGCCTGTTCCTGCCGCCGGCGCCGGCGAGCGGGCCGCACGAGATGGTGGTGCGCGGAACCAACACGATTACGATCCGCAACATTCTTGTGGGCGAGGCGTGGGTGGCGTCGGGACAATCGAACATGCAGTGGCCGGTGAAGGCGTCGGACAACGCGGCGCGCGAGATCGAGAACGCGAAGCACCCGCGGATGCGGCTGTTCCGTGTGGCGCTGAAATCGTCGGACGTGGCGCTGGACGATGTGGCTGGGAAGTGGGAAGAGTGCAGCCCCGATTCCGTGCCGGCCTTTACCGCGGTGGGCTATTTCTTCGGCAGGCACCTGCACGAGAAGCTGGGTGTACCGGTGGGGATCATTCAATCGGCGTGGGGCGGGACTCCGGCCGACGCGTGGACGAGCCTTGGGGCGCTGGCCTCCGATCCGGCGCTGATCACGGCATTCGCCGAGTGGTCGAAGATGCTCGATGGTTTCCCGGCGTCGATGTTGAGATACGAGCGCCAGTTGAAGGAGTGGGAAGCCGCGTCGGCGAAGGCGAAAGCGGAGGGGAAGGAGCCCCCGCGGCGGCCGAACGCACCGCAGGTTCCGGGCGGTCCGTGGATGCCGGGAGGATTATTCAATGCGATGATTTCGCCTCTGACGCCGTACGGCATCCGCGGCGCGATCTGGTATCAGGGCGAGTCGAACGCATCGGCGGCGCGGGCGCCGTATTACGCGCGGCTGATGCAGACGATGATCAAGGACTGGCGGCGCGCGTGGGGCCTGGGCGATTTCCCGTTCCTGTTCGTACAGCTCGCGAATTTCAAGACAGGTCCGAACAGCAAATGGCCTGAACTGCGCGAGGCTCAGGTGGAGACGCTGGATCTCAAGAACACCGGCATGGCCGTGACCATCGACATCGGCAATCCGGACGACATCCACCCGAGGAACAAGCAGGACGTGGGGCTGCGGCTGGCTCTGGCGGCGCGCGCGCTGGCGTACGGAGAGCGGCTGGTCTATTCGGGGCCGATGTTCCGGCAGGCGACGCGGGAAAGCGGCGGACTGCGCCTGTGGTTCGATCACGCGGGCGGCGGGCTCATGGCCAAAGGCGGAGAGCTGAAGGGATTCGAGGTCGCGGGAGCGAACGGCCAGTACTATCCGGCGGAGGCGCGGATCGAAGGCGCGTCGGTGGTGGTGCGGAGTCCGGATGTCGCCGCGCCCGTGTCGGCGCGGTATGGTTGGGCGGACAACCCGCTCTGCACGCTGTACAACGCGGAGGGGCTGCCTGCATCGCCCTTCCGGACGAAGTAAAATTTGGTCAACCCGGCAGGGGTTCAAGAACAAGACGGAGCCGATATGAGAGTGCAAGAACATTTTGCGCGACTTTTGTTTTTGCTGGTTTTGGGAGGCTTTCTACTGCCAGCGCAGGAGGAGGGTTATCCCGAGGTGCCTTATGTTCCCACGCCGCCCGAGGTGGTGGACGCGATGCTGAAGCTGGGCGGGGTGACGAGCGCCGACCGGCTGTACGACCTGGGCTGCGGCGACGGGCGGATCGTCATCGCCGCGGCGAAGAAGTACGGCGCGCGCGGCACGGGCATCGACATCGATCCGGAGCGGATCGAGGATGCGACGCGGAACGCGAAGGAAAACGGCGTAGAGAACAGGGTCCGCTTTATTCAGAAAGACCTGTTCCAGGCGGATATCTCGGACGCGACCGTCGTGACGCTGTATCTGCTGTCGAGCGTGAACATGCGGTTGAGGCCGAAGCTGCTGAAAGAGCTGAAGCCCGGCACGCGCATCGTGTCACACTCCTTCGACATGGGCGACTGGAAGCCCGAGAAGGAGGAGATGGTGAACGGGCGGCGGATCATGCTTTGGATCGTGGGGAAGAACGATCCGAAATAGCCTCAGCGCCGCCAGGCGAGCTCGCCGCCGATGAAGACCATCACGGGCCGGATGGCGCGGATTTCGTCGATGGGGCAGGCCAGGAAATCGCGGTCGACGACGGTGAGGTCGGCAAGCTTGCCGCGCTCGATGGAGCCGCGCTCTTTTTCGCTGAACTGCATCCAGGCGGCCCAGATGGTGTGCATCTTGAGGGCTTCTTCGCGGGTGATGGCCTCTTCGGAATAGAGGATCTTGCCTTCGGTGGTCTTGCGCGTGATGGACTGCCACATGTTGAAGAACGGGTTGAAGGGGTTCACCGCGCGGTCGGAGTTGTAGCCGAGCATGTGGTCGCTGCCGCCGGCGAGGATGATGCCGTTGTTGAGATAGGTGCGCAGCGGATAGAAGTAGCGCATGTTCTTTTCGCCGAAGACGCGCGAGAGAGCGGGGGCGTCGTAGTGCAGCCAGCCGGGCTGGACGTCAGCCTGAATGCCCAACTTCTTCATCCGGGCGATGGCTTCGGGGCTTTGAAAGCTGGCGTGCATCAGGTGGGAGCGCGAGGGGGCGATGGGCTTTTCGCGGTCGATGCGCTCCATGACGTCGAGGAAGACGTCGATGGCTCCGCCGCCCTGCGCATGCGCGGTCAATTGCCAGCCCTTCTTCCAGGCGGCGCTGAAGATGCGGTAGAGCTTTTCCGGATCGACGAAGAGAGTGCCGCGGGCGTCGGGGTTGGTCTGGCCGTAGAGCTGCCGGCCGAAGGGGCCGTAAGGCATGCGCTGGTAAGCGGTGCCGACGCTTTGGCCGCCGTCGAGGGTGACTTTGAGAGTCGCGAACTTGAGCCACTCGTCGCCGAGGTTGCTGGTCCACTTTGATTCGTTGATTTCGCGGACCACGTCTTCGACGGGCCTTGAGGCGTTGACGCGCCACGTGAGGGCGACGCGCACGGGGAGGCGGCGCTCGGCTTTCAGCATTTCGAAGAGCGCGACGTCGGGCGGAGTAACCGCGCGGTCGCCGACGGCGGTGAGGCCGGCTTCGAGGTACAGGCGCAGCATTTTCTCGAGCGCGGCGAGGCGATCGGCTTCACCGTAAGATGCGGCGCGGGGAACGCCTTTCAGGAGGTGCGCGGCGTTGCGCAGGATGCCGTTGGGCTCGCCGTCGGGGCCCTTCACGACTTCTCCGCCGGGCGGATTGGGGGTGTCGCGGGTGATGCCGCTGATCTTCAGCGCCATCGTGTTGGCGCCCCAGACATAGCTGCCGTCGAAGGCGACGGGGTGGTCGGGGGTGACATCGAGGTCAGCCTTTGCCGGGAAGCGCATCTCCTTGAGGCGCGGCGGCAGGGTGCGCGGGACGACAATCCATGCGCCTTTGGGCGTGGTCCGCGCTTTCTCGCGGATGAAGTTCTGGATGGCTGCGATGCTGTCGAAGGGCGGCAGGGGACCGCGAAATTCGCTGAGGCCGGAGTCGAGCGCGTGCACATGGGCATCGATCAGGCCGGGCAGGACGGTCTTTCCGGCGAGGTCGACGACCTTGGTGTTGGCGCCTTTTTCGGCGGCGAGGATGTCGCGCGAGGCGCCGACAGCGACGATGCGTCCGGCCTTCACGGCGAGCGCCTGGCGGACGGTGAACTTCGCGTCCACGGTGACGATCTTGGCGTTGTGGAGGATCAGGTCGGCATTCGCGGCGAAGAGCGCCGCGGCGAACGGGATGAAGAGAAGAGTACGGAGCCTCACGGTTGTGACTATACAACGGTCGTGAGGCTGGTTGAGGGATGCGGAGGGAACGCGGAGGTGGTACGGTGGAATCGCCCTCGTCATGCGCGACGCGATGCCCAATCCGGCGGATGAATTGTCCGCTGTCCAGCGGAGCCTCGAAGCGATCTCGGAGAATCTTTCCTACGTCGGGCGGGAACTGCCGCAGGCCGGAATCGGCGACGCGCTGCGCGCGGATCTGGAGGCCTTTTGCGAGCGGCTGATGTCGCAGACCGGCGGCATGCGGGTTTCGACGGCGCTGATTCAGGAGCTCATGGCCGCGGGCTGCGGCGATGCGATCGAGATGGTGAATCAACTCGAGGAGTCAGTTCGCCGGCTGATCGAAGAGTTGGACAGGAAAGTGATGGCCATCCGTTCGATCAGCGACGAAAATCCGGAGAGCGTGGCCGCGAGTTTGCTCTGCGTTCTCTTCCACGAGTCGGGCGCGAATATTTTGAGGGCCTGCTCAGAGGCGGTTGAGAGCCTGAGGCGGATTGCGGCGGCGTCGCCGAAGCCGCATTGAGGCTGAAGCCGGGATTCCGGGGGCGGAGTCCGGCGCTGGGCTGAATCCTCCCCAGGCGCCGCCGAACGACTTCTCGCCTACCTCGGCTCCGGCGTGCGGCCGGGGGTCCAGGGGACTCCGGCCGCGTCGAGGGACTGCTCGAACTTGCGCAGATCTTCGAGGAGCGGCTTAAGCTTCGCATTCTCGGCGTTGAATTCTTCCAGCGCGATCTCGTAGTTCATGCGCTGGGCGCCGGTGGGCGCGCCCGTCATGTTGCGCGTGCCGAAGACGGTGGAGTTGGCGCGTGCTTGGATCGTGGCCGGCGCTCCGCTTTCGAGGCCGCGCTGGGTTTCGTCGCCGCGGAACTTGCGGAGGATGGCGGTGAGGCGCTTATCGAGCGAGGTGGCCTGGTCGAGCAACTTGGCGTCGGCGCCGGAATCGAGGATAGCGCGGCGCGCGGCGGCGAGGCGGGTTTTCGCGGTGTTCGCGGATTCAAGCGCGCCGCTGAGCGCGCGCTGGAGGCGGTAGGCCTTCTGCTGGAACTCCTGCATGGCGCGGCGGTCGTCGGCGGTGACGAGAGCGGCGGGAGCGGCCTCGACGACAAAGGACTGCTCCACGCCCAGAGGCGTCGTGACGCCGTCCACGCGTTTCGCGAGGGAGATCTTGTAGGAGCCCGGCAGTACGAAACCTCCTCCCGCGGCGGCGGCATCCTCGGGATCAAACGGGGAACGCTGCGTTGTCGCGATGGCAGACGGGCCGCGCAGGTTCCAGGCCACGCGATGCACTCCTTTGCCTGACGGCCCGGTGAGGCGCTTCACGACCCTTCCGGCCGAGTCCGTGATCGTGATCAGGATCTGCGGAGGCTCTTCGTCGGCTTCGGCCGTGAGCTGGGCCGGCGTAGGATAGGGCGGAGTCTCTTTTTTCTTCTCGGCTTCTTTGGCGGAATCCACGCGCTGCTGCTTTTTTGTTTTGAGCGGGTCCTTCAACCAGTAGGTGAAGACAGCGCCGTAAGGGGGATTCTCTCCGAACCAGAGCTGTTCACCTTGGGAGCCGCGGCGCTTGCCGACGTCCTGGACGTAGATCATGGCTTTCCTGGTGGGGAAGATCTCGGCGGCCTTCTTCCAGGTTTCGGCAGTGGCGACGCGCAGCGGCGCGTAGTTGTCGAGCACAAAGAAGCCGCGGCCGAAAGTGGCGAGAACGAGATCGTCCTCGCGCTCCTGGATGGCGAGATCGCGGACCGGAATGGTGGGCAGTCCGCCGCGCAGGCGGAGCCACTTCTTGCCGCCGTCGAGAGTGACGAAGAGGCCGAACTCCGTGCCGCAGAAGAGCAGATTGGGATTCACGTGGTCTTCGGCGAAGGCGAGCGCCGGGCCGCGCTCGGGCAGGTCGCCGGCGATGGAGGTCCAGGTCTTGCCCTTGTCAGCGCTTTTGAAGATGTAGGGCTTGTAGTCGCCGCGCTTGTGGTTATCGAACAGCGCGTAGACGGTGTTGACGTCGTGCTTCGATGCCGCGAGGCGCTGAACGAACACGCCGACGGGATCGGGTTCGGGCAGGCCGGCGATCTTCTCGATCTTTGTCCAGCTCTTGCCGCCATTCTCGGTCACCTGGATGAGGCCGTCGTCGGTGCCGGCGTAGATCAGGCCTTCCTGCTTGCGGCTTTCGCTCAGCGCGGTGATGTTGCCGAAGGTGGAGGTGGACTGATGCTTCGCCACGGCCTCGGGCGGCCAGAGGCGGCCCATGACGGGAAGCTTGTCGCGATCGATCTGGCGTGTGAGATCGGGACTGACGGGAGTCCAGGAGTTGCCGCGGTCGTCGCTGCGAAAGAGGCGGTTTGCGCCGAAGTAAAGGCGCGTGTTGGAGTGCGGGCTGATGATGTAGGGGCTCTCCCAATTGAAGCGCAGCGGCGGCTCGCCCTTGCCTTCGAAGGGCTTGATGGAGACGCGCTCGGCGGTGCGGCGGTTCAGCCGGACGAGGCCGCCGTACTGGGATTCGGCGTAGACGATGTCCGGATCTTTGGGATCGATGCGCGCGACAAAGCCGTCGCCTCCGGTGACGATGAACCAGTCAGCGTTTTGCGCGCCTTCGGGAGCAAGGGTCCGCGACGGGCCGCCGAGAGTGCTGTTGTCCTGAGTGCCGCCGTAGACGTTGTAGATGGGCGAGGCGTTGTCGACGTCGACGTTGTAGAACT
>CAYYNC010000093.1:0-15608 GCA_964472745.1 uncultured Solibacteraceae bacterium | reverse complement strand
GGCATGTGGTTCCAGGATCTGTTCAACTACGACTTCCGCCGCACCGAGCAGTGCATCATCCCGTACGCCACGCAGGAAGGCGAGATCAGCTTCTGCGCTTACAACACCGGCGTCGGCTGGCGCAACATCGTCGAGAAGATGCACATGACGGCCACGCTTACCCGCTGGTACGAGAAGCAGGGACGTCACGAGATCTTCGCCGGCGGCAAGTCCGTCAAGATGAAGTCCGCCGAGCACCGCCTGGTCCTCCGCGAAGAGATCGTTACCACCGAAGTGCAGCGGGACCTCGACAAACTCGGCATCGCCAAGACCGCCCGCGAAGAGAAGATGCGCGCCCGCGACGAGCGGCTGCGCAAGCAGCAGGAGGAAGAGAACGCCAAGATGATGGCGCTCTATCGCAAGCACGTGCTCAAGGAGCCCGAGCACAACCTCGTTCAGATCGGTGGTGCGCCTGCCGTCAAGCCGGCCTCCGAGAGTGAGCGCGAGGAGATCGGCGCCCTCGGCGATTGAGTTCGTCTCCTGGTGGGATTCAGACCCCAGCCCGGCCCTCCCGCAGGGGCCGGGCTTTTTCTTGTCGCAAGGCCCGAATTCTCAAATTCCCGGTTATCATGGTCGGGAACAGCGAGGAGCCATGGACAGCAGGCCTGCAACAGGCGCGATCGGATGGGTGGATCTCACGGTCCCGGATGCTGAGAAGCTGATGGAGTTTTACAGGGAAGTGACGGGGTGGACTCCGGAGGCCGTTGAAATGGGCGGCTATCAGGACTTCTCGATGTTGTCCCCCGAAACCGGACAGGCCGTCGCCGGCGTCTGCCACGCTCGCGGCCCGAACGCCGCCATCCCGCCCGTCTGGATGATCTACATCATCGTCGCCGACCTCGACAAGAGCCTCGAACGCTGCAAGCAGTTGGGCGGCGCACAAGTGGGCGAGATCCGCAACTACGGACCCAACGGCCGCTACGTGATGATCCAGGACCCCGCCGGCGCTTACGCTTCGCTGTTCCAGCCGCCCGCGGAACCGCAAGTGGCGTGAGAGTTACTCCGGCAGCTTGGCCGGCTTCGTCGCGCTCTGCCAGCCTTCACCATCTAACGACTTCAAAAACTCCACAAGGTCCGCCTTATCCTGCGCGCTCAGGTGCAGCGGCTTCAGGCGGCTGTCTTTGTTCTCCGCGATCTCGCCGCCTCGATCGTAAATCTCGATCACCTCTTCAAGACTCGCGGCGGAGCCGTCGTGGAAGTACGGCGCGGTGCGCGACACCTCCCGCAGCCCCGGAATCCGGAACAGCCGCCAGTCCGACTGGTTGCGCGTCACCGCGTGCCGCCCTTCGTCGGGCGGGTTGTTCGTGCCGACTCCGATCGACGCGAAACCGTCGGTGGTGAACGTCGAGCTGCGATGGCACAGGCTGCAATTGGCGCGGCCGAAAAACAAGTCCTTGCCGCGCGCCGCGGCGTCCGAAAGAGATCCGCGCTCGCCCGTCATGAAGCGGTCGTAGGGCGAGTTTCCGCTGACAAGCGTCCGCATGAACACAGCCAGCGCCTGGGCGATCCGCTCGCTGCTGATTTCGGCCTCCTTGAACGCCGCGGCGAAGCGCGGCTGATAACCTGCGATCGCCCCAATGGCCTTGGCGGCCTCCTCGGGCTCCGCGCCCATCATCTCCCTCTGCGCGAGACACGCCGTGGCCTGCTCCTCCAGGCTCGCGCTGCGGCCGTCCCACGCAAGAATCTTCGCGTAGCCCCTGTTCACCAGGCTCGGTGTGTTGCGTTGCGTCTGGCGCCCGCGAACGCCCGTCGAAAACCGCCGCGTGTCCGCGAAAGCGTGCTCGGGCTGATGGCACGAAGCGCACGCCACCGTGCCGTCGGCGGACAAGCGGCTGTCGAAGAACAGCAGTTTGCCAAGCTCGGCCTTCGCCTCCGACCATGGGTTCGACCGCGGATGCACGACGCGCGTCAGCCCCAGCGGCGGAGGCGGCGCGGTCTGCGCCATTGTCAGCAACGACAGCACGGCAAGCGCTACGGGCCCTCTCATGACGTCCGCGACCGGCCCTCACGGCGGTCGAGCCAACCGAACAACAGGACCGCGCCCGCGATGAGCGCGACGAACCACGCCCACGCCGGAATCGCGGTCACCTCCGGCAGAGTGATCGGACCCAGGTCCACCGCCTGCTGAATATTGCGCGTCGCCCAACCCGACATCTCGGCGTACACCCACGCGCCGGCAAGCATTCCAACCACTCCCCACCGGGCGTCGCGTTTCCCTTCCCCGGCCGCAGCCACGCAGGTGCCCGGACAATATCCCAGCACCACCATCCCGGCGCCGAAGATCAGCCCGCCCAACGCGACTGAGAGCAACTGCGCAGGTTTCACGAAGAGTGTCGTGAGCCCCGTCGCTTTCATCGCGTAGACGCCCGCGCCCCCGACGATGATCGCGGTGAGCATCACCTTCATCACCGTGAAGTCCCGCAGCAGGAATTGCCCGATGATCGTGCGGCGGTCCGAAACGCGGCCCTTCTGCAACAGGAATCCAAAGATGAACCCCGTGATCAGGCCGAGCAGGATTCTTGGAAATGGCTCAAACACCGCGCCCCTCCTTTCCGTGCATCAGGAATGCCGCCGCCATGCCCGACGCGAAGATGCACAGGAAGAAGAGCCAGCCGGAGACCGCCAGTTGCAGCGAGCCCGAGATCCCGTGGCCGCTGGTGCAGCCGCCGGCAAGCCGTGCTCCAAGGATCATCACAAAGCCGCCGGCAATCGCCCGCAGGCGGCCTCCTTGCGCATCAACGAGCCCGCCCGAGAGCCGCCGGCTCAGGCGTGCCCCGAGCAGAAGCCCGATCACGAGCGCGAACTCCCAATCGAAAAGAGGTTCCAGCTTGGTCAAATAAGGAATCGCGGCCATGTGCTCGGGCGCCAGCGCTTTCTCCACAACCGCGACGGCGCGGACCATCACCGACGACACGCCCAGCGGATGATCCGCACTCCAGAAAGCGAACCAGGAAAGAATGCCGATCCCGGCGCCTGCCAGGTAGGGCGGCCAGGATTCACGTCGCAAGAAGCTCAAGATTCCGATCCTCGCGTACCCACCATATCAAGGCGCGCGGAGCGGCGTTCAGCCGAGGATGGAGAGCGGTTCGCGCTTCTCGCCCAGAATGACAACCGCGCGCCGCAGGAACCTCATCCCCACGGCGGCCAGCAGGACCGCGGCCACAAAGAGATTGAAGTTGAACCTCTCGCCGGAGAGCTGCCGGGTCAGCGCGTCCTGCCACGCGCCGGGCAGCAATCGCGGCACGGAGATCGCGGCGAGCAGCACGAAGAAAAACGCCAGCCGCAACATCTGCCTCGCCGATTGCGCGGAAAATACGTTCAGTGAAACCACGGCCCCGGCGCATGCCGTGAACCACGCGCAACAGGCGGTGAACAGCAGGAGAGCCACGCAGCGGAACAGCGGCGGCAGCAGGACGCGCGAACTCATCGTCGCCAGAGCCGCGATCGCACCCCCCAGGATCAGCGCCCATGCCATGATTCCGAAGACCGTGCCGGCCATCGTTTTGCCGGCCGCCACCTCGATGTCAGTGGGGCCCTCCTCGCCTCGATTCTCCAGTTCGGCGCGCTCCTTCTCCCCGGCGAAACTCTGCGCGACGAACGACCCGGTGAACAGAATCGCGAAGCTGGAATACGCCAGCAGGACCACCGGGTCAAGCAAACCCGATCCGAGTTTCCACGGCGCCAGGCTCCCCGCGGCGGCCAGCAGCAAAATCGTCAGGATCCCCCGCGCCCCGCCGATCCGGCGCGGAAGATCCGCCATCTCCTTCAGGAACACGAGCGCCATGCGAACTCTCCTCACCGATTTTGACACCGCACACAGCAGAAGTGGCGGATGCGAGCCGCGCTCGAGAGGTTCGCTGTTTCGGCTCTCAGCCGATCGGCTTCAAGGAAGTGATGGCATCTTCCGTATACTCGATGTCGCCATCCCGGTGCTTGATGCGCACGTCGTAGCTGGCCTCGACCCGCTTCTTCAAGAGGGCAAGATCAGTCGCGCTGAGGTATCCGCCGCCAACCACACGAACTTCAGGCCTGATCGCCGCTGAAATCAACTCCGAAGGATCGATCTTCGGAGTCCTTCAGACCTTGACCCGGACATCGTGTTGAGCCCCGGCTCTTGGCGAGATCCAGACTACAAACGGCAGGCCCGTGCGCTGGGGAGACAGGTTCGCCGTCTCAAAGAGCGCTACGCTTTCCGGCGCCGCTCCGAACTCGTTGAGAGTTCTCCCTTCTCCTGTTCGGGTGTCTGGCATGGGCTCCGGCCGCACGGCCATTCTGCTCGCAAGAAGCGGTTCTGCGGCGCGGCGCGAAAAACCGCCAAGGCCGCCTCTTCACGAAGACGGCCCGGCAACGTCGCCTCGCGCATCAAAACAACCCAGTGAGTCCGGACTATCCGGCGATCCGGAAATCGCGCAGCAGCGCCGCCCACGGGGCGTAGCCGCGCTTCGAGCTATAAGAGTCGGCTTCAATGACGATGGCGGCGTCCACGCGCGCGCCGGCCTGAAGCTCACCCAGTCGCCGCCCCATATTCCACCCCTTCACAAACAGGCTGGCGCCGTTCTGGTGGAGTCGCAGGCGCAGATGCGAACCGTCCCGCCCGAATGTATCCGGCGGCGACTTCACCTCCGCGTCCTCGATGATGAACACGGGAGGGCGGTTCCCGAGCCCGAATGGAGCAAGCTGGAGAATCTCCGCCGCCGCCTGGTCGGTGAGTTCAGAAATGCAAATAGGCGCGTCGATGTGCCGCACCGGCATGAGGTCTTCGTCCGACAAAACACCGCGGGCGTACTGATTGAAACGCTCGCGCAACTCGCCGATCTTCCCCTCCTCCAGCGTCACGCCGACCGCCTGCTTGTGCCCGCCGAAACGGATGAACAGGTCGGGCATCGACTCCAGCGCCTCAAGCAGATGAAACGCGCCGACTGACCGGCCGGAGCCCTGCACCAGCCCCGTCACCTCGTCGCGCGCCAGCACCAGCGTCGGGCGGTTGAACTGCTCCGCGATGCGGCTGGCCACGATCCCCACCACGCCGCGATGCCAGTTCGGGTCGTAGAAGACCAGGCCGGCCTGCTCCGGCGCGATCTCCCCCTCGCCGATCACAGCCATGATCTCCTGCACCATCGTCCGGCCCGTGTCCTGGCGTTGCGCATTCAGCTCGTCCAGGTGCGCCGCGATCTCGCGCGCCCGCGCTTCGTCGCTGGTCAGGAAGAGCTCGATTCCGTCGCGCGCGTGCTCCATTCGCCCCGCGGCGTTGATCCTCGGCGCCAGGCGAAACGCGACGTCGGCGGCCGATGGCGGCAGCGCGGGGTCCAATCCCGAAGTCTCGAGCAACGCCCGCAGGCCGGCATTGCGCGACTTGTGCAGCCCCTCGAGTCCGCGCTTCACGATGATGCGATTCTCTCCCGCCAGCGGCACCACGTCGGCGACAGTGGCGATCGCCACCATCACCAGAAACGAATCGCAGAACCGCACGATCCGGTCCGGAGCCCAGTTCTCGGCCTCCATCAGCGCCTGGATCAGCTTGAACGTCACGCCCGCCCCGCACAGGCTCTTGTTCGGATACTCGCAGCCGGGCTGGTTCGGATTCAGGATCGCGTACGCCGGCGGCAGGTCCTCTTCGGGCAGGTGATGATCGGTGACGATGACATCGATGCCGCGCGCGCCGGCGCGCGCCAGCGCCTCTTGAGCGCGGATGCCGGTGTCCACGCTGATGATCAAACTCACTCCTTCCGCCGCCGCCTGCTCGATGCGCGCCGCCTGCATCCCGTAGCCGTCCTTCAGCCGGTCCGGCACGTGGAACGCCGCGTCCGCCCCGAGGAACTCGAGCATCTTCTTCAGGATCACGACCGACGAAACGCCATCGACGTCGTAATCGCCGTAGAGCAGAATCTTCTCGCGCGCCTCGACCGCGCGCCGCACGCGCTCGACGGCTCGCCTCATGTCCTTCATGGCGAATGGGTCGTGCATCATCCGCAGCTCGGGCCGCAGGAACTGCCGCACGCTGTCCGCGTCGCGGAAGCCGCGCGCCCAGAGTACGCGCGCCACCGGCAGCGTGAGCCCGCACCGCCGTGCGATTCTGGCCGCCTCTTCCTGGGGAATGTCCGGGATTTTCCAGCGCGCGGTGATGGGCATCACCGGTCAGTTGTTGGAGTAGTAGCCACCGTAGGAATCAGGGCCCTCGTTGTCGGGCAGCGCCTCTTCGATCTCGTCGAGGATGTCGTGCCAGTCTTCATACCAGTCTGTTTGCAGCTCGAAGAGGTAGGTCTTCGCGTCGACGTCGAACGACAGCTCGATCGCGCAGGTGAAGCCCTCGTAAAGAGCCAGCTCCTGGATGCGCATCTCGAGAGAACGCTTCTCTTCCCGCGGCAGATCCGCTTCTTCCAGTTGCTCCAGCGCCTCTTCCCGGTGGCTCGCGGTGAACTCCCGCGTGTGGAAATGAATCAGCCGCACGCCGAGCTGAAGCGCGCAATCGAGGAAGGGCTTGTAATCGGGATAGCGGCTCGCGTCCCAATAGACCATGTTGCGCTCGTCCATCGCCCGGCTCAGCCCGCGGAAGATGACAAAATGTTCCGCCTCCAGATAGCGCTGGATCTCTTCCGTAAGCGAATCAAGATTCGGTCGCATGTCGTCCTCCGCTGCTAACGCTGGGCCACGACGAGCACATCGTCGTCCGGTCCGGCGGCTTCGCGTGCAGCCGGAGTCACGATGGTCTTGGGTCCGATGTAGATCTTCTTGTTCTGCGCGATCGCCGCGCGGACGTCGCTCTCACAGACGAAATCGACGATCGTGATCTGCGGAGCGGGCGGCGCCGCGGGCTTCGGCGGCTCGGCCGGCGCAGGCGCGGGCGCGGGTGCGGCCGGAATCGGACACCCGCACACCGGCTCAGGCTTCTTGCGCTCGCTCAGGAAGCGGTCCACCACGCTTTCCACGACTCCGCGGACCGGCGTTGCGGCCGCCGGCTGCGCCACAACGGCCACGCCGCGCTGGGAAAGGTACTTCTCGACCGCGGCCACGATCGCCTCCCGCCCAACGGCCGCCGGAACGGGCTCGGAGGGAGCCGAGGCGTCGAAGGCCTCTTCCGGACGGCGCACCGCCCAGGCGATCCGCTTGATGTTGATCAGGTGCTGCGGGCCGACATTGTCCGAGGTGACGTTGCCCCCCATCGCTCCGCACCCCAGCGTCATCGACGGCTGGAGATTCGTCGTGATCCCCACCGAGCCCTGCGGAGCGGGCGTATTCACCAGAATGCGGAAGGCTGGCATCCGCAGGCCGAACTCGCGGATCCGGGCGTCGTCCTTCGAGAAGATCACGCACGTGTGGCCCAGCCCGCCGAATTGCAGAATCCCCTCGCACGCTCGTACGGAAGCTTCGAAGCTGTCGGTGAACAGCAGCGCCAGCACGGGCGAAAGCTTCTCCGCCGAGAGCGGATGCGCCTTGCCCACGCCCTGAATCTCGGCCACGAGAATGCGCGCGCCGGCGGGTACGCTGAACCCGGCCAGCTCCGCGATCCGCTGCGGCGACTGCCCCACGCACTCCGCGCGCACGGTGGCGCCGTGCGAAAACAGCGTCTTTTCCACCGCCTCACGCTGCTGGTCGTTGAGCATGACCGCGCCGTGCTTCTTCAGCGCCGACAGAACCTCGTCGCGCCGCGCGCGGCTCGCCACCAGAGACTGCTCGCTGGAACAAACCGTGCCGTAATCGAACGACTTGCCCTCCACCACCTGCCGCACCGCGTCATCGACGTCGTATGAATCTTCGAGCAGCACCGGCACATTGCCCGGCCCGACCCCAAAAGCCGGCTTGCCCGACGAATACGCGGCGCGAACAATGCCGCTGCCCCCGGTCGACAGAATCACGCCAGTCCGCGGATGCCTCATCAGCGCGTTGGTTCCATCCAGCGAAGGGTTATTGATGCATTGAATGATGTCCGCCGGCGCGCCCGCTTCCTGCGCCGCCTCAATCAGCAGCGCCGCCGTCGCGCAGGTGCAGGCCTTCGCCCGCGGGTGCGGGCTGAGCACCACCGCGTTGCCGCCCTTGAGCGAAATCACAGTCTTGTAGATCGCCGTCGAAGTCGGATTCGTCGTCGGCAGAATCGCCGCCACCACGCCCACAGGCACGCCGATCTCGACCACCTTCTGTTCCGGAATCTCGCGCAGTATGCCGACCGTCTTCATGCCCCGCATCGACCGCACCAGCAGATCCGCGTTCAACAGGTTCTTCGCGATCTTGTCTTCGACGTTGCCGTAGCCGGTCTCCTGGACCGCCATCTCCGCCAGCCGCCGCGCGTGCGCCCGCGCCTTTGCGCCCACGGCTTCGACAACCGCGTCCACCTGCGCCTGGCTGTAGTTGCGATAGTTCAGCCAGCCGGCGTAGGCTTTCTCGACTTTGGTCCGCACCTCCTGGACTGAAACCAGGTCCTGATCATGCAACATGGTTCACCCCCAAACTCCCGCGTCGTGGCTGGGGTTGAACTCAGCCGGCCTTCTCGTTCTTCTTATAACCCGGAAGCGCCTTCTCGGTCTCCTCGTGCGGATTCGGAATGACATGCACGGCGATCAGTTCGCCCACGCGGCGCGCCGCCGCCGCGCCGGCGTCGGTGGCCGCCTTGACGGCGCCGACGTCGCCCCGCACCGTGACCACCACGTAGGCGGCGCCGACATACTCCTTGCCCGTCAGGACGACGTTCGCGGTTTTAACCATCGCGTCAGCCGCCTCAATGGCCCCGATCAGGCCTTTTGTCTCGATCATGCCCAGGGCTTCCATCTGACCTCCTCAGGCTTCGGAGCGACAGGCTCCGGAATCTTCAAAGGTATCACAAACGCCGCCCCGCCGCGAGACCGCTTCATTCCCCGCTGGAGGCCCATTTTCAGACCTGTCGATCCGCTAATAACAAGTTAAGTCCTTTGTAATCAACGCGCCTTTGGTCTGGACCGGGGTTGTTTCCATGTTATAATAACTTCATGCGCTAAACGCCTGTACCGACTCCAAGGCACGCCGGCCTCGAAAAAACACAAACACTGCCGGCGGCCCGCTGAGCGGCCATCCCGCTTCTTCCCATTCGAAGCCGGATCGCCGTAACCGGACCAAGAACTCATCGCCTCCGTCTGGCGAAATCCAAATTGAATTCTTGAAGAAACTAACATGAGGAGGTTTGTCCTTTGATCAAACGGAGGATTTCCAAGGGATTGCTGCTGATGGCGGGTTTCCTCGGCGTCACCAGTCCCGCTGACCCCGATCCCCGCCCGGCGGAGTACACCGCACAGACCGACCCGCGACTGATCAGAATCCGCCAGTACTTCATCGAAAAAGGCTCGCCCGCTCACCTCTATGCGGCCGATTTCGTCCACGCCGCCGACCAGAACAACCTCGATTGGCGGCTGCTGCCCAGCATCTCGATGATCGAGAGCACCGGCGGTAAAGCCGCGAGAAACAACAACTTCTTCGGCTGGGATAACGGCAACCAGCGTTTCAGAACTGCCCGCGAGGGCATCTACCGCGTGGCCGCCCGCCTCAGCAATTCACCCTACTATCGCAACAAGGACGTGGAAGAGATGATCCGCGTCTACAATCCCCGCCAAGACTACTTGCCCACGGTGAAATCGGTCATGAACCGCCTGGGACCCGCGGAACTGGTCCCCGCAGGGGTCTTCTAACAAAAAGGCGGTCCGCTCCGCGGCGGACCGCTTCTCTCACTTTTCGCGCGCGAGACCTTCCTTCTGAACTGCGGCGCTCCCCTTGCGGGATGATCTCACTCACGCGCAGGCCCGCGGGCCGATCCCGGCTACTCGAGAAGCCGCACGCCCATGTAGAGGCCGCCGAAGAGAACCAGTGAAACGACGCCCACAAGCACCCACTTGAGGATTCGCTCCTTTTTGGACGTTACCGCCTCTTCGTCGTGCTTCATCGTATCATCGAGGGACTCAAACATCGATCCTACCTCCCGTCTGCGGACTGAGCTACAGGCCGTATGACTCCGAGCACCCTGATTGTACCGCCGATTTAGTACTACTGAACAGAAAATCTTTCGATTTGTTTTCAATGGATTACAGACGCAACTGAATCGCGGGGTAGGGGGAAAGCCCCAAAAGACGCCCCAGCGCGGCGCCCAAGCCTTAGCCGAGGCCCATCCGCTCGAGCTTCCTGTACAGCGTCTTGCGCTCGATCCCGAGGATGCGGGCTGCCCTGCTCTTGTTGCCGCCGGTGGCCGCAATCACCTTCCGGATCTGTTCCGCTTCCGTGTCCGCCAGGGTTTCACTGGAGCTTTCCCGGGGGCTCGCGGCCCGGATTGCCTCCTCCACCGCGTCGTCCGTGATCCTGCCCCCCGTCGCCAGGATCACAAGCCGTTCGATCATGTGCTGCAACTGGCGCACGTTGCCTGGCCAGGTGTAGTCGCACAGCGCCCGCAGGCCGGACTCCATCAGCTTCGCATCCAACCCGTACCGCTCGTTGTAGCGCTTCAGGAACGCCTGCGCCAGCAGCGGGACGTCTCCGCTGCGCTCGCGCAGCGGCGGAACCTGGATGCGCACCACGTCCAGCCGGTACCACAAGTCCTCCCGGAACTTGCCCTCCTCCACCATCTTCGGCAGGTTCTTGTTGGTCGCCGCCACCACCCTCACATCCACCTGCCGCGGGCGCGCCGAGCCCAGCGGCCGGATCTCCTTCTCCTGCAAGAAGCGCAGCAATTTGAGCTGGAAATTCAGATCGATTTCGCCGATCTCGTCTAGAAACACCGTCCCCCCGCTCGCCGCCTCGAAGACGCCCACGCGATCCCGGTCCGACCCCGTGTACGCCCCCTTCATCGCCCCGAACAGTTCGCTCTCAATCAGCGTCGGCGCCAGCGAGGCGCAGTCCACCGGCACGAACGGCTTCGCCGCCCGCGAGCTGTTGTCGTGAATCAGCCGCGCGATCAGCTCCTTCCCCGTTCCTGTCTCGCCCTCGATCAGCACCAGCGCGTCGGTCGGCGCGACGCGCGAAATCGTCTTGTAGATCTCGTGCATCTTCGCCGAGCTGCCGATCATCTCGGTCGCCAGCGGCTCTTCCGGCTCGATCTCGCGGTCGTCCTCCTCAACTGCGGCGCCCTCGGCGCGCTTGACGATCGCCAGCAGGTCGTCCATCTCGAACGGCTTGGCCAGGTAGTCGAACGCGCCCCCGCGCGTGGCCGCCATCACCGTCTCCATACTGCTGCGCGCCGACATCAGAATGACCGAGCAGCGCTGGCTCTTCTGCCGCGCCGCGGACAGGACATCGAGCCCGGTCCGGTCGTCGATATACACATCGGTGATCACGATCGGGTAGCTCGCCGCCTCGAGCCGGTCCAACGCCTCTCGCGTCGAGCTTGCGGCGTCGATCGAATAGCCCTCAAGCTCCAGGAACATCTTGATGGTGGAGCGGACTGACGGATCGTCTTCCACCAGGAGAATCGTGGACATGCGTCTCTCAGTTTATCGTTCCGGCGGGCAGCACAAGCGTGAAGCACGAGCCCTTGTCCGGCTCGCTGGCCACATCCACGCGGCCGCCGTGATGCGTCGCGATCTGGGCGACGATCGACAACCCGATGCCGGTCCCCGCCTCGCCCGACGCGATCGCCTTCTTCGTCCTGTAGAATTTCGTGAAGATCGACTTCACTTCGTCCGCGCTCATCCCGATGCCCTGATCCTGCACCGATAGTCTCACTGCCCCGTTGCGGCACTCCGCGAAAACCCGCACTTCGCCGCCCGCCCGGGAGTACTTGATGGCGTTGTTCACCAGGTTGTAGAGAGCGTACTCCAGAAGCTCGCGATCGCCCGCCACCGGCATCGCGGGCACTTCGCCGCATGTCAGCGCAATGTTCTTTCTCTCCGCCAGCGGGCGCGCCCGGCCCAGGCAGGTGTCCACGAGCTCTCCAATGGAAAACTGCGTCCTGCGCAGCTCCATCTGGCCCGCCGTCAGCCTCTCGACGTCAAGGAACGTGGTGATCATCCGCGCCAGCCGCTTCGACTCCGCGTTGATCATCTGCCCGAGCTCTTTCTGTTTCTCTTCCGGCAGCCGGTAGCGCGTGATCAGCTCGCTCGACCCCTGAATTGCGGTCAGCGGCGTTCTCATCTCGTGGGCGACGAAATGAAACGCCTGCTGATACCGCGCGGTCCGCGCTTCGCTCTCCCCCAGCCGGCGGCGGACGAAAAAGTATTTCCACGACCCGCAAGCCAGCGCGGCGAGCCACGCCGCCGCGTAGGGTCCGGCCGGCGGAAGCACCATCCCTCGCGTGAATGCCGCATACGGCGCCGCAATCACCAGCGCCAGCGCCGCGCACGCGGCCGCCCAGGCCGCCCAGCCATCCAGAAACGCAAACACGGCCGCCACCAACCCGCCGGCCATCACTGCCGCCGCCAGCCCGTAAGCCGGCGGCGCGTCTTCGAGAAAATCACGCGCGGCCATCGTCTCAAACGCCTGCGCGTGGATCTCGACGCCCGGCATCGACATCCCCGCCGACAGCGGCGTGAACAGCCGGTCGCGCACCGCCGATTGCGCCGTCACCCCGACAAAAACCACCTTTCCCCGCAACCGCTCCGCTGCGTTCCGATCCCGCAACAGCTCCAGCAGCGAAACCCGCGTCATGCCCGCCGGATCGCGATAGCGCACCCGCATCGGCCGCCCCTCGTCCCAGCGCGAGCGAATCGTGATCCCGTTCACCTCGACATCGAACGGCGCGCTGTCCACCGCTTTGGCGTTCTCGACGACCCGCAGTGTTTCAAGCGACATCGCCCAGCGCCTCACGCCGCCCGCGACCCTCTCCAGCGGAATTCGCCGGTTGATCTCGTCGTAAGGGCCAGGCAGCGCGCCCACGTGCCCCACGCCCGCCGCATGTATGCGGAAACGCTCCACCGGATCCTGCCAGCGCGAGCCGTCGGCCATCATCTCGCATGCCAGCACGAGGCGAGGCGTCTTGCCGAACGCGGCGGCTAAAGCGGCGTCCTCCGCCTCATCCCCTCGGTCGGCCAGCGTGAGGTCCACCGCCACCGCCTTCGGCCCGGCCGCCGCCAGGCGCTCCAACGCCTGAGCCAGCGCCCGCCGCATCCCGCGAAGCCCGCCCGTCTCGAGCAGCGTCCGATCGTCGATCGCCAGCACCGCCGTCTGCGACGCATTCCGCTCGGCCGGATGCAGCCGGAAAAACCAGTCGTAAAGATTGTTGTCGAACTGCCCGCCCAGCGCGGTGTAGGAGAGCGCAAGCGCCACCGCCGCGGCCCCCAGACCAAGGCCGGCATACACGAGCCCGTTCGGAACGCGTACCGCCACTATGGAATCAGGATGCCACGAGAACGGCGCGCCTGGGGGTTACACGGCCTCCGATCTTCAGGTACGTTTGTCGTATGCCTGCCCCAAACCGCCGCTCGTTCCTGGGCGCTTCCGTGGCTTTCGCCCTCCCCGCCGCCGCCCAGGCGGCTCAATGCCCCGCCCTGACCGCCCGCGAATCGCTGTGCGGCGAGTGGGAGTTCCGCCTGGACAACGAAAAAACCTGGCGCAAGGTCGCAGTTCCGCATACTTGGCAGGTCGAGCCGGGCTCTGAGGACCACTACGGCGTCGCCCACTACCGCCGCCGCTTCGAAGCCCGCCCCGAGTGGCGCGGCCAGACCGTGCGCGTCGAGTTCGAGGCCGTCTTCCACAGCGCCGCCGTCTTTCTCAACGGCCAACCGATGGGCTCTCACCTCGGAAAGGGCTATACCGCCTTCACCATCGACCTCACGCGCCACCTCGACTACGGCCGCGCCAACGAGCTCACCGTCCGCGTCGACAACTCCTTCAACGAGTCGATGCTCCCCCGCGGCAAGTCGAGCGATTGGGCCCACGACGGCGGCATCTACCGCCCCGTACAACTGCTCATCACCCCCAGTGCATTCATCGAGCGCGCCGCCATCGAAGCCGCGCCCGCCGGCGATCGCGCCGCCATCGAGGCCGCTGTCGTCGTCCAGAACCGCCGCGAAACCGCGCTCTCCGCCTCTCTCTCCGGGCGAGTGATCGACGCCGCCACAGGCGCGGTGGTCCACACTCTGCCCGCGGCCAAGGTCCGCGTGAACGCCGGAGGCGCCGCCGAAACGCGCATCCCGCCCTCGTCGTGGACCAACCCGAAGCTCTGGCACTTCGACCACCCCAATCTCTACCGCGTGGAACTGACCCTCGAAGAATCCGGCGCCCCGCTCCATTCCATCCAAGAGACCATCGGCGTCCGTTCTTTCGAAGTCCGCGAAGGCGGCTTCTTCCTCAACGGCGAGCGCATCTGGCCCATGGGCGTCGAGCGCATGGCCGGCAGCCACCCCGACTACGGCATGGCCGAGCCCGAAGCGTGGATCGCCCACGACCACGCCGACATGAAGAACCTCAACTGCGTCTTCACGCGCGTCCACTGGCAGCAGGACCGCCGCATGCTCGACTGGTGCGACCGCAACGGCATCATGGTCCAGCTCGAAGTGCCCGCCTGGGGCCCGAACACATTCCGCGAAAAAAGCCCGCAGCCCCCCGCGGAGATCATAAACAACGGCCTCGAGCAGTTGCGCGAGATGATCGCCCGCGATCGCAATCACCCCTCGGTCGTCGCCTGGGGTCTGTGCAACGAGATCGGCGGCCAGAACCCTCCCGCGTACGCCTTCGCGAAACGCATGTACGAAGAGGCGAAAAAGCTCGACCCCCGCCGGCCGCGCACCTATGCCTCGCACTCGCTCTTCAAGGACCCCGGCAAGGACGTCAGCGCGCTCATGGACTACGTCAGCTTCAACGAATACTACGGAAGCTGGCAGAAAGGAACGCCCGCCGACCTGCGCCGCAACCTCCTCGAGATCTTCGCCGCCTTCCCCGGCAAGCCCATCGTCATTTCCGAATACGGCTACTGCGCCTGCACCGCCGACCGCCCCGAAGGCGACGAGCTGCGCATCAAAGTGCTCCGCGAGCACCAGGCCGTGTTCCGCGAGTTCCGCCAGATCGCCGGATTGATCTTCTTCTGTTACAACGACTACCGTACCCACATCGGCGACCGCGGCACGGGCGCCTTCAAACAGCGCGTCCACGGCGTCGTCGATGTCTACGGAAAGCGCAAACCCTCCTACGAAGTGCTGCGCGAGGAGTCGAGCCCCGTCGAGCGTCTGGAGCTCTCCTGCTCAAACGGCCAGGCCCGCATCGATCTGGCGACACGCAAAACCCAGCCTCTCTACACGCTGCGCGGCTACACGCTGGAATGCGTATTCTACGGCCAGGGCGGCATTCCCGTCGAGCGCCACACTCACCGCCTCCCGGACCTCGCCCCTGGCGCTTCAATGCAGCACACCTTCGCCCTGAATGAGCCAAAGCCTTTGGAGATTCGCGCCGAAATCCGCCGCCCCACCGGCTTTTCCGCCCGCAGCGTTCGTGGGGCAGGCTCCTAGCGTGGGGTCCCCTCTGGGGTGGGCTCTCAGCCCGCCTCTTTGGCTCTCCTCACCGCCGTTCCTTCCCCAACCGCTTCGCAGCCTTCTCCGAAATCCGCACCGCCGTCCCATGCCGCTGCCCCGGAGGAAACTCTAGCCAAACATATTTGAAATTTCCGAGCCCAGCTTCGCGAGCCGCTGGGT
>CAYYNC010000092.1:0-15978 GCA_964472745.1 uncultured Solibacteraceae bacterium | reverse complement strand
ATAGCAACCACTTGGGCTTCGGCTGCTCTGTTCCAACTGCCGGATTTAGGTTCAAGGATCGCGTCGCTGTTCGCCGCGAGCTCCGCGAGGAATCCTCCCGGCGGCCCCAGGTCGCTCCCCGGCAGCGACGCGGTGCAAGGGAATGTTGCGCATCTCGACGGCCGCGTAAACCGTGCCGCCGCCGCCGGCGGCGACGTCCCTGATGAAGCGCTGCTCATCGAGTCCGCCGAGAAGGACCTCCCAGTTCGCGCCGCCATCATGCGATCTCATCAAGCCGCCGTCTCCGGCCGCGTAGATCCCGATCGGGTTGGCCGGTTCCGAAACAAGCCGGTGGACGTTCCCGCCGCGCGGAGGATGCACCGGACGCAGGCGGCCGGTGATCGCGTCGTAGCGGTAAATGCTCGATGTGGGCGGCGTAGCGATTGCCGCGCCGGGCGTGGCCAGCTCCGCCGGCGCCGTTATGCCCGCGACGCAGATGTCGCCGTTTGACCCGGTGGCCAGCACCGGCACGCCTCTGAACCATTGCCTCCGAAAACCGCGATCCTCTCAACCGGAGGCGCGGCCGCGACTGGATTCGCGACGGCGCACAGCGCAAGAACTGCCGCGCAGTGTCTCATCTCGCCCCCAACGCAGGCAATCTCGCCACCGCCGCGCGGATTGAACGCCGCGTTCCAAACTCACACGATTAACGTCTGCGAGTGACGACGTACTCGCCCGGCGGCAGCGGGATGCCTTCCACTAGCTCGCTGCCCAGCCGCGATTGAGCCTCGCCGCCGCGGCGCTGCACCGTGTACAGCGCATTCTCCTCCACCGTGAACCACTCGGGGAACTCGTTCAGGCGAACGTAGTTCTTGCGGTAGTTCAGCACGCGTTTGTGACGCGCGAAGTCGAACTGGATCGCGCCGCGCCACTGAGGCGGGCCTTGAATACTGACCAGCAGCCGCTCGCCGTCGCGCACCGCGCCGGCGGCGAGACCCGCGCGCCACTCGCGCGGCCTCACGCCCTGGCTCTTCATCAGCGCCCACAGCAGCGCCGTGCGGTTGAAGTTGCCTTCGCCGTACCAGTCTTCCACGTGCCCGTCGGGACGCTGCATCTTCAGCATCACGTCCATTTCGCTGTCGATCCACGCCAGCGCCTCCGGCACGGACTCGCGGTTCACCAGATAGACGGCGCTTTCGATCGAATCCGCATAGCCGTCGAACGAACCGAGCGGGGAGTCCTTGCGCGGCTCCCACGCCCAGTTGCGATACTTCCCCAGATGCGACAGCACGCGCCGCACCGCATCGCGGTATTTCGTTTCTCCTGTGACCTGGTAGAACGTGTACATCGCGCCGTAGACGTAGCCCCAGTTGTCCGACAGCCTGTTGTCGACAGCCTGGAGAGTGGCCGCGTCGACAGCGTTGTAGAGCATGCCGTCGGGATTGGCCGACTCCAGCACGCGGTCGAGCATCTTCGCGATTGCAGGACGCCACTCAGCCGCGCGGCCGTCTTCGGCCTCGATCGCGTACAGCAGCGTCAGACCGACAATCAGCTCGTTGCCGTGATCGCGCAGCTTCATGCGCGTCTCGCCGGCGTGCTTCGCGAAATCCCACGTCATGCTCGGCAGGCCGTGATTGCCGGGCAGCACCTCCTCGATGTACGCCCGGGCGATGCGCCGGCCCCACCCGGCGAAACGAGGGTCGCGCGTCATCGGAATGAGCCGCGCCAGTGTTTGCAGGTAGTCGCCGTTCAATTCGCTGTCACTGGCCGGAAGTCTTCCGAATCGCGACTCCACCGGCGACCGCTCGAGCGCCGCCGCGGTCATATCGACCATGCGCGTGAACCACGGCGTCCGCCCCAGCAGCTCCGTGACGCTGAGCAGGCCGTCCTTCGCATACTCGCCCGCGCCGAATAAGCTCGCCGGGCCTTTTTCGCCGGTCGCAAGATTGAGATTGCACGGCACGCCGTCTTGCTCGCTGGCGTAGAGAATCTCGTTGCGCAGCATCTCCAACATGCGGCCGCGCACCAGGTCGGGCGAGGTGATGGCCGCGGTGAGGATCAGGTACGGATAGAGATCGGCGCCGGAGTTGTGCGGTGTGTAGACGCGCGGGTCGTTGGGGCCGATGCGGTCCGGCAGCAGCAGTGTTTTAGCGTCGGCGTGCCGCAGCCAGGCGTAGAGCAGGCGGTCGCACGCCGAAAGCGCGCGCGCGAAGTCCTTGCCGTTGGCGGCGGCGCGGGCGAAGAGCGCGTCGTCACTTTGAGCGCACAGCAGGGCGGGGAAGAGGCAGCCGAGAAAAACGCGCTTCATGCGCGTATTAAAGCACGCGGACTCTTAGATCGCGAAATTCCACACGGGTGTCTTCCATGTGGATCTGAAGCCCGATGCGCCCGGGCTTGCGCAACTCTTCAGCCAGTCCGTCGTACTCCGCCGCCGGCTCGCCGTCGATCCAGACGGTGCACTTCGCGCCGGCGACGCGCACTTGCAGCAGGAACCAGCGCTCTTCGAGATCCGCCTGAAGGCGGCTGCGCTTCAATCCGTAGATGCTCCCGGTAGGGTAGACCGCGTCCACGGGCGAATAGATCTGGACCTCGAAGCCGCGCCGCGGGCCCTGCGGATCGCCGCGGAAGAAGACGCCGGAGTTCGTGCGCGCGTGGCTGCGCACAACCGCGGTGAACTCGAAATCGCCGTACTCGCCCGGCGCGTAGAGAATGCTGTGTCCGTTCGCGCCTTCCACAACGCCGTCGCGCGCAGTCCACGCGCCGCTGCCGCCGCGCCGGTCCCAGCCTGCCAGCGAATCACCCTTCAGCAATTCGACGAAGCGCGTGGGCCCGCCGCGGTCCTCGATCGTGAGACTGCGCAGTGCAAAGCGATGCCCCATGTCGGGGAAGCCGATGTGCCCGCGCCGCAGGCGATGGCGCAATTCGGGCACATCGCTCAGCGTGAGATCCTGCGCGACAACGCCGTCGATCTCCACGCGCAGGCGGTCCCCATCAAGCAGCACATCCACCTTGCGCCACTGATCCCAAGACGCCGGCAGCGCCCGCTTCGGCGGCAGGACGCCGAGCACCGCGCCGGTGACGTGCGGCGTCAACTGTTTGTGGAAGTCGTGGCCGATGAAGATCGCGAGGCCCGCGTGCTGCGGGCGGTCGCTGCGCGGCGCGCGCAGCAGCACTGCCGTCTCGCACCACTGCGCCGGCCTGATCTCAAAACGCAGGCGGAAGTTCTCGTACTCGCGTTCGGTGCGCAGCCAGTTCGGCGCGTGGCCCCGGCCGCTCGATCGAATCTCGCCTGTCTCGACGGAGAAGCTCGGGCGCGGCCCTTCCTGCACCCAGCCGCTGAGGTCCTTGCCATTGAACAGCGGCGCCGGCGCCGCGGCGGCCAACAGCGGAATCAGCGCAAGCAGCGGCCGCGCCCCGAACATCGTTTACGCCTCGGCGTCGAGCACAGCCGCCACGGCGTGCATCGTCGAAGCGATGCGCACCGACGCCGTTACGGCCTCGGCGCTGACGCCCTTTTCCCGCACCACGGCCTCGTGCGACTTCACGCACGCCTCGCACCCCTTGATCGCCGACGCGGCCAGGCACACCAGCTCGAAATCCGCCGGGTCGCCGCCGTGCATGCGGATCATCTGCATGCGCAGCCGCGCCGGAATCTGCTGGTACTCCTCCTTCGCGATCATGTGCTTGAAGCGGTAGAAGACGTTGTTCATTCCCATGATGGCGAAGGCGGCCTTGGCCGCGTTCATCGCCTCGGGCGACAGCTTCGCCGAGGCCTCTTCCACGATCGCCTTCGACAGCCGCGCGTTGCGCGACGTCAGCGCGCACGCCACCGCCGTCATCCACGTCTGCTGCGCGGTGAGCTCCTGCTGCTGGAGCACGTTTTGCAGGTTCACCTTCAGGTCGCGGGCATAGTCGGGCAGCGAATCGAGGATCGCTGGAAGGCTCATACCTTCAGCGTCTCCTGGCCCTTGTTCCAGTTGCACGGGCACAGCTCGTCGGTCTGCAACGCATCAAGTACGCGCAGCACCTCGGCCGTGTTGCGGCCCACCGAGAGGTCGGTCACCATCACGAAGCGGATGATGTTCTCCGGATCGACAATGAATACCGCGCGCTGCGAAACGCCCTCCCGCGGGTCCAGGATGCCGAGGGCGGAGCTCAGCTCGCGCTTCACGTCGGCCAGCATCGGAATGGGGAGATCCTTCAGGTCGGCGTGATGCTCGCGCCAGGCCAGATGCACGAACTCGGAATCGATGCTCGCGCCCAGCACCACCGCGTCGCGGTCCGCGAAGTCCTTGTTCATCTTGCCGAAGGCGGCGATCTCCGTCGGGCAGACAAAGGTGAAGTCCTTCGGCCAGAAGAAAACCACCTTCCACTTGCCCTTGTAAGTATCCAGCGACACGTCCTTGAACTGCTTGCCCTTTTCCAGGCTCACGGTCGCGGTCACATTGAAATCAGGGAACTTCTGTCCAACTCCAAGCATTGCTCTTGTCTCCTTATCAGATAATAAGATTCTATTCACTTGCCTGCGCAGGCCGGGCAGAGACCGTAGAACTCCACGTTGGCCCGCAGGACTTTGAATCCGTCCGGCGCTTCCCGCCGCAGACGCGCCGGCTCGACCTCGCTCTCCTCCACGTCCACCACCGCCTTGCAGCGCATGCAGATCAGATGGTGGTGAACGCCGAGGTTCGCCTCCAGCCGCAGTGTGCCGTGCAGCGGGCTCACCTCGCGCAGCAACCCGGCATCGAGGAACGTCTTCACGTTCTTGTAGACCGTGCCCAGCGAGATCGACGGAATCTTGCTGCGTACCGCCTCGTAGATCGCTTCCGGGGTGGGATGGCTCTTCGACTCCAGCACCGCCCGGTAGATCACCTCGCGCTGATGGGTGAGCGCGAAGCCGGCCGCCCGGCAGTGCTGCCGAAACTCTTCCAGCTTCTGTTCGGGATTCGCTCGCATCGGATAACTATTATTGGACGATAATTATTATCGTTTGTCAAGCCGCCTCGGGCATTCCGCGGCCGAAGGGATCACAATGTGGCCATGATCGTCTCGATGGAGTTCTTGCGGACCGGGCTCGAATACACCGCCTGGGCCGCCGGCCGGCTGATTGATGCCGTCTCCCCACTCTCTCCAGAACAACTGAACAGGGACTTCGCGACCGCCGACAAGAGCGTCCTTGGGACTCTGGTGCACAACTTCGGCGTGGACCGCGCCTGGCTCAAGTTCCTCACTGTCGGGCTCGCCGAGCCTCTGGTCGAGGAATCGGAGAAGAACCTGGACTTCCTTCGCGGCGCCTGGCCGGCTGTTTTCGACGGCTGGCGCGCTTACCTCGCGCGCTTCGACGATGCCACCACGGCGGTGGGCGGCCGGGGCCGCAAAGGCAACGAATTCAATGCGCCGCTCTGGCAGGTGGTCCTTCACCTGGTGAACCACGGTACCCACCACAGGGGCCAGATTTCCGGCTTCCTGCGAGCGCTCGGAACCACCCCGCCGCCGCTCGACTTCCTCTACTTCTGCCGGCCTCCGAAGGCCTGAGGCCGGGAGTTCTCCGCGGGCCTCATGGCTGTCTAACTTATTCATACTAGACATCCAGCACAGGCGGCAATCCTGGCCGGCGAGTATGGAATAGGGAGCGCCTGCACGGGTATACTGGAGAGAAGGTGACGCATGAAGACCTACCTGCGCTTTGCAGTCCTAGTTGTCGTGATCATAGGCACGCTTGTATGGTTGGCCGCGAGCGGCATTAACGAGTCCAAGACCTACTACAAGACCGTCTCCGAGCTGAAGGGGATGCAGCAATCCGAAATCGGCAAGCGCGTGCGCGTGACTGGCGACGTGGTTCCCGGTTCCATCCAGCGGGAAGGCGCACTGGTGAAGTTCACGATCTGCGAGAAAGAGAAGAACCAGTTCCTCCGCGTGGTCTACACCGGCAAAGATCCGCTGCCGGACACCTTCCGCGACGAGGCGCAGGCCATGGCGGATGGCAAGATGCAGGCGGACGGCACCTTCCACGCCAGCTCCATCGCGGCGAAATGCCCTTCAAAGTACGAGGCTTCGCCCGGCGGCAAGCCCGCTCAGCAGCCGCTGAACAACAAGCCGTCTTCGATCTGAGAAATCCCAACCAGGAGCCAGTAATGGAGACTCTCGGCGCACTCGCCCTTCTTCTCGCATTCTGCCTTGCGATCTATTCCTTCCTCGGCTCGGTCGTGGGCGGGATCAAGAAACGGCCCTACCTGGTCAAGAGCGCCGAGCGCGCCGTCATCGCCATCTTCGTGCTGCTCACTGCGGCATCCGGCATCCTCATCTACGCGCTCATGACGAGCGACTTCCGCCTGGCCTACGTCGCTGCGCGCTCCAACCGGGCGATGCCCGCGGTCTACAAGTTCGCCGCGTGGTGGGGCGGTCAGGAAGGCTCGCTTCTGCTGTGGAGCTGGATGCTTTCGCTCTATTCCGCTATCGTCGTCTGGACCAACAAGCGCAAGTACCGCGGCATGATGCCCTACGTCGTGGCGACGCTGATGTTCACGCAGATCTTCTTCCTGACTCTGAACACCTTCATCGAGCCGCCGTTCAGCGTGCTGGCGGTGGGCAAGGGCATCACCGCGGTCCCCGACGGGCAGGGCCTGAACCCGCTGCTCCAGTACTGGACGATGGCCATCCATCCGCCGACACTGTACCTGGGCTACGTGGGCTTCATCGTGCCGTTCGCCTTTGCGCTTGGAGCGCTGATCACCAAACGTCCCGGCGACGACTGGATCTACAGCACGCGCCGCTGGACGCTGGTCACCTGGGGCTTCCAATCCACCGGCATTCTGCTCGGCGCCGGCTGGGCTTACGCGGTGTTGGGCTGGGGCGGCTACTGGGGCTGGGACCCCGTCGAGAACGCTTCGCTGCTGCCGTGGATCACCGGCACCGCATTCCTGCACTCGGTGATGATGCAGGAGAAAAAGGGCATGATGAAAGTCTGGAACATGGTGCTGGTGGCATCCACGTTCTTCCTGTGCATCTTCGGCACCTTCCTCACGCGCTCGGGCGTCGTTTCGAGCGTGCACGCGTTTGCGCAGTCGTCGCTTGGAACGTGGTTCCTGGGCTTCCTGGCGATTACCATTGCGTTCACCGCGTTTATGATCGTCAAGCGGCTCGACTACCTCAAGTCCGAGTCCCACCTCGAAAGCGTTCTGTCGCGCGAATCGAGCTTCCTGTTCAACAACCTGATCCTGCTCGCCAGCGCTTTCGCGGTCCTCTGGGGCACGATGTTCCCGGTGCTGACCGAGGCGATCATGGGCGAAAAGATCACCGTCGGCGCGCCCTTCTTCAACAAGGTAAACGTTCCCATCGGACTGTTCCTGCTGCTGCTCACCGGCGTGGGCCCGCTGATCGCGTGGCGGCGCAGCTCGTGGGAAAGCCTGAAGCGCGCTTTCCGCTGGCCGGCTCTCGCCTTCTGCCTCACCGTCATCCTCCTGGCCGCCTTCGGCGTGCGCCATCTCTACGGGCTGATGTGTTTCGGCCTCTGTGCGTTCGTCAGCGTCACCATCGTCATGGAGTTCTTCAAGGGCGCCCGCACCATCGCCGTCAAGAACAGGATGAACTTCCTGCTCGCCACCATCGAGCTGACGCACCGCAACACGCGGCGCTATGGCGGCTACCTGGTGCACATGGGTGTCGTGCTGATGTTCATCGGATTCGCCGGCGCGGCCTTTAACAAAGACACCACGCAGGAAGTGAAGATCGGCGACCGGATCTCGCTGGGCCGCTATCAGCTCCAGGTGAAGGAGATCACCGACGGCTCCAATCCCAATTACACCTGGCAGCGCGCCGTCGTCGCCGCCCACAAGAACGGGTCGTACCTCGGCGACCTGCATCCAGAGCGGCGCGTCTATGCCGCCACCCAGCAGCCGACTTCCGAAGTCGCCATCCGCCGCCGCCTGAACGAGGACCTCTACCTCAACTTCGCCGGCGTCTCGCAAACCGATCCCGGCCGCGCCGTGATCCAGGCCTACGTCTTCCCGCTGGTCTCCTGGATCTGGGTTGGATTCTGGGTGCTGCTTCTCGGCACGGTGATCTGTCTTGTGCCGAGCAAGCAGCGGCTCTCCTATGCTCGAACCGAAGTCATGGGTGTCTATGCGAAACAGCCTGCCGCGGCCAAATAGATTCGCCCTCGCCGCGCTGCTCACCGCCGCGCTCGCCATGGGCAGCGTGCCGCTGAACAACCCCCGCGTCCGCTCGCTCGGCGAGCTGCTGAAGTGCCAGTGCGGCTGCCCCTACACGGTCTCGAGCTGCGACATGCAGAACTGCCACTTCGCCGAGCCGGTGCGAGCCGAGCTGCTCAAGATGGTCGAGTCCGGCATGACGGAGAAGCAGATTCTCGACGTCTTCGAGAAGCGCTACGGCAAGCTGATCCTCACGCGCCCGCCGGCCGAAGGCTTCTATCTTCTCGGCTGGGTGATGCCGTTCGCCGGCCTCGGGCTGGGGCTGACCATCATCGTGCTTCTGCTCCAGCGCTACGTCAGCCGCCGCCGGGCCGCCGTTGCCGCGGCAGGCGACGTTCCTGAAACGCCCGAACTCGCCCGCTATCGCGAAAAGATCGAAAAAGACCTCTCCGACCTCGAATGATCCTCGCCGTCTCCATCATCCTCATCGCCGGCGTGCTGGCGTATGTATTGCTAGTGCGCGCCCGCGATCTGCCGCCCGAACTCCCTCCCTCGCCGACAGCGCACCTGGAGAACAGAAAAGCCATCATCTACGAGAATCTGCGCGACCTCCAGTTCGAATACCGCCTCGGAAAGCTGTCGGAAGACGATTATCAGAAGACAAAAACCGGTCTCCAGACCGAGCTGGCCGCGCTGCTTGCCGAGATCGACCGGCTCACCAACGGGGCGCAACCCGCGCCCAAGCCCGCCGCGGCGAAGCCCGATCCGCTGCGCTGCCCCGCCTGCGGAGCGCGCTTCGACAAGCCGATGAAGTTCTGCGGCGATTGCGGCAAGCCGATGCCGGAGGTGAAAGCATGAGGACTCCCCTGATCGCCGCGCTCGCCTGCCTGCCCGCGCTGGCCGCCATCCAGGGCACGGTCATCAACAAGACCGCCGGGAAGCCACAGCCCGGCGTTACCGTGGTGCTGACCTCGCTCGGCGCCGGCGGGATGCAGGTGGCCGGCAAGACCGTCAGCGGCGCCGGCGGCAGGTTCAAGATAGAGGGCGACGCCGGCAGCGCCCATCTCGTCCAGGCGTCCTGGCAGGGCGTTAACTACAACCAGACCATCCAGCCGGGCTCGGCGGACTTCGAAATCACCGTCTATGATGCTCTGCCGAAAGTCGGCGCGGCTCAAGTGACGCAGCACATGATCCTGCTCGAAACCGACGGCAAGGAGCTCGTGGTCAACGAAAGCGTCATCTACCGGAACGACTCGCAGACCACCTGGTACGACCCCAAGGGCGGCACGCTGCGCGTGTTCGTCCCCGCCGCAGCCGGCGGCAACGTGCGCGCGCGGGTGCTTTCGCCCGGAGGCATGCCCGTCGAACGCGAGCCGAAGCGCGCGGCGGAAAAGGGCGTCTGGTATCTCGACAGCGCGGTGAAACCGGGCGAGACGCGCTTCGACATCTCCTACAAAATGCCCGTCACCGAACCGGTTACCTTCGCCAGCCGCGTGCTGCATGAGCCGGGCCCCACCCGCATCGTCGTTCCCCAGGGCATCACGCTCGAAGGCGATGGCGTCACGCAAATCGGCACGGAGCCGAGCACGCAGGCGACGGTCTGGTCGCTGAAGACCGCGGACTTCAAGGTCACCCTCGCCGGCTCGGGCGCATTGCGCGAAGCCCCTGGCGCCCAACAGGAATCCGCCAACGAAGGTCCCGGAATCCAAACCATCTCGCCGCCTGGCTACGAGCGCAACTGGAAGGTCGTGCTGGCGCTCGCGCTCGCGATCCTGGCCCTCGGCTTCGTCGCGCAGTACCTCAAGGGCGGCGCCGGGAGCAGCCGCAAGGCATGAAGGCGCTGGCCGTCGAACGCGTCTGGAAATACTACGGCGATTACCCCGCTCTTCGCGACATCAGCTTCTCCATCGAACCCGCGCAATGCGTCGCGCTTCTCGGCCGCAACGGGGCGGGAAAGACCACGCTGATCCGCATCCTGGCCGGCCTGTCGCGCGCCTCCCGCGGAGCGGTGCGCGTCTTTGAGCAGGACGCCTTCGACCGCTCGGCTCGCGCCCGCATCGGCGTCATCGGCCACGGCATCGCCATCTACGACGAGTTGTCCGCGCTCGAGAACCTGCGCCTCTTCGCTCAGCTCTACGGCCTTGAGAATCCCACAAACACTGCGCTCTCCTGGCTCGAGCGCACCGGGCTCGGGCGCGTCAAGGACTCGCTCGTGCGCGAGTTTTCGCGAGGCATGAGACAGCGCCTCGCCGTCGCCCGCGCCTTTCTCCACCAGCCGCGGCTGCTGCTGCTCGACGAGCCCTTCACTTCGTTAGACGACCGCGCCATCGCGCTTCTTCAGGGCCTGCTGCGCGACGCGCTCCACGAAGGCCGCACCGTGCTGATGTCCACCCACCAGCTCCGCGAAGCGATGGAACTCGCCACGCACATCGTCCTCATCAACCGCGGCAAGCTGGCGCACGCCGGCGAGCGCACGCCCGAAATGCTGGCCGACCCCGGCTACATCTACCGCACGTGGGGAGAGTCGTAATGCTCTTCCTCCGCCAGGCCGCTGCGGTCGCGTTCAAGGATCTGCGCAGCGAGTTCCGCACGAAGGAAGCGATCAACGCCTCGCTCTCGTTCTCGCTCGTCATTCTGATCCTGTTCAGCTTCGCCTTCGATCCGACCTCTGAAACCACGCGCGAGTTCTCCGGCGGACTGCTGTGGCTCGTGTTCGCTTTCGCCGGCGCGCTGATCCTCAACCGCAGCTTCGCCCGCGAGCTGCCCAACGACTGCCTCGACGCCCTCATCAGCTCCCCCGTTCCCGGCGCCGCGCTGTTCCTCGGGAAGGCATTCGCCAACTACGTGCTGCTGGTCGGCATCGAAGCGGTCTGCATGCCCGTGTTCGGCGTCTTCTACAACGTCCGCTGGTACGAACAACCCGGCTGGCTGGCGCTTGTGCTGTTGCTCACGACGTGGGGCATCACCGTCGTCGGCACGCTCTTCTCCGCGCTCACCGTCAATCTGCGGCTGCGCGAGATCATGCTGCCGATGCTCGTCTACCCGGTGCTGATCCCGTGCCTCATGGCCGCCATGCAACTGTCGACCGTCATCATCTCAGGCCAGCCGGTCACCGGCGACTCGCTCGCCTGGCTCCGCCTGCTGGCGGGCTTCGATATCATCTTTACTTTGCTGGCTGTGATGCTGATCGACACTGTCCTGATCGGCTGAGGGGAGCCTCGATGAAGAACGCCACTCTTTACGGCCTGGGCGCGATCGCTTTCCTGCTGCTCGCACGAAACATCGCCGTCATGCTCACCGGCCTGCCCGACGAGCAGTTCCAGGGCGCCATCTTCCGCATCATCTTCTTCCACGTGCCCGCCGCGTTCACCTGCTTCCTCTGCTTCTTCGCGGCGCTGATCTCCGGCATCACGTTCCTGAAAACGAAGCGCCTGACTCTGGATGCTTTCAGCGTCTCGGCGATAGAGGTCGGGCTCGCCTTCGGCGCCATCAACCTCATCACCGGCATGATCTGGGCGCGCATCATCTGGGGCATCTGGTGGACCTGGGACTGGCGGCTGACGTCAATGCTGGTCTGCTGGCTGCTCTACGCCGGCTACCTCGTGCTGCGCCGCGCCACCGAAGAGCCGACGCAGCGCGCGCGCATGGCGGCCGTCGTCTCGATCCTGAACTTCAGCGTCGTGCCGTTTGTCTTCTTTTCCATCAAGTGGTTCCGCACTCAGCATCCGCAGCCAGTGCTCTACGGAGGCGGGTCGATGGATTCCGCGTATCGCACAATGCTCTACGGAAACTGGGTTCCGCTCCTGATGGTCGCCGCCATCCTGATTGTCATCCGCATGCGCCTGGAGCGCAGCGAGCGCGAGCTCGACGCGCTGCGCCGCGAAATCCACGCCGTCTGATCGAACGGAGATCTCATGTCTGACGCCGCCGCCCGCAATTTCCAGTACCTCGCTTACGGCCTTGTCGCCGCGTGGGCGATCCTCCTGCTGTATGTGCTCACCCTCGCCGCGCGAGCCCGCAAGATTCAGAAACAGATCGAGACCCTGAAGGGATTGATCGAAGACCGCGAACGCAAATAGGAGTCTTCACGATGCGCCGACGTTCACTGCTTCAGATGGCGATGGCCGCGCCGCTCGCGGCCCGTGAGGTTGCCGCACAGGAACGCGTCGCCCGCGCCACGCGCGCCCTGCCGTCGCCGAAGATCAAGGACATCCAGGTGATCGCCACCGCGCCGGTAGGGCTGCGGCTGATCGTCGTGAAGGTGATTACCGATCAGGACGGCCTCTACGGCTACGGCTGCGCCACCTACACCCAGCGCGCCGACCTGGTGGTCCCCGCGGTCGAAAAATATCTGAAGCCGCTTCTCATCGGCCGCCCAGCCGACCGCATCGACGACACCTGGCAGGCGATGTACAACTCGTCGTACTGGCGCAACGGCCCTGTGCTGAACAACGCCATCAGCGGCGTCGACGAGGCGCTGTGGGACATCAAGGGCCGTCAGGCCGGCCTGCCCGTCTACCAGTTGCTCGGCGGCAAGTGCCGCGAGGCGGCCGACTGCTATGGCCACGCCTCTGGCGGCGATCCGCAGCAGGTTGTCGAGAGCGCGAAGAAGTACATCGCGCAAGGATTCCGCCACGTGCGCGTCCAGGTGGGCGTGCCCGGCATGGCCGGCTACGGCTCCGGCCGCGGAGACGCCAAGGTCGAGAAACTCCACAACGATCCGGTCTTCGAGCCCGAAGCCTACATCAAGCGCGCGATGCAGATGTTCGAGCTCTGCCGCAAAGAGCTCGGCGACGAAGTCGAGCTGCTGCACGACGTCCACGAGCGCGTCTCGCCGATTCAGGCCGTGCGCTTCGCCAAGGACGTCGAGAAGTTCCGGCTTTTCTTCTTCGAAGATCCGCTCTCGCCCGAAGACATCGCCTGGTTCCGCCACATTCGCCAACAGTGCACGACGCCGATCGCCATGGGCGAGCTGTTCAACTCCCCGCACGAGTGGAATCCGCTCATCGCCGAGCGGCTGATCGATTACATCCGCATCCACGTCTCGCAGGCCGGCGGCCTGACCCCTTGCCGCAAAATCGCGGCAATGGGCGAGCTCACCGGCGTCAAAACCGCCTGGCACGGACCCGGCGACGTCTCGCCCGTGGGCCACGCCGCCAACATCGCGCTCGACCTCGCCTGCTACAACTTCGGCATCCAGGAAAGCTATCGCTTCCCCGAGCGCGTCCAGGAAGTGTTCCAGGGCTGCCCGCGCCTGGAGAACGGCTACTACTACGCCAACGAGGCCCCCGGCTGGGGCATCGAGGTCAACGAAGCCGCCGCCAAAAAGTACCCCTTCGGCTCCGGCGAATCCGGCGAGCGCAAGGACCTCAACGGCGGCTGGGGCATCATCCGCCGCCGCGACGGCACAGTCATTAAACAATGACCACTCGCAGGGAGTTCCTCTCCGCCCCCGCCCTTCAAGTCCAATCGGCGGCGAATGCGCCGGCGGTGCAAGGCTCTGTCCTGGTGCATGAACACGTGCTGGTGGACTTCATCGGCGCCGATCAGGTTTCGCGCTCGCGCTACGATCTCGACGAGGCCTTCCGCGCGGCGAAGGCGAAACTTGATGAGTTGAAACCCTTCGGCTGCGCGCGCCTTCAGGAGTGCACGCCTGCGTTCATCGGACGCGATCCCCGCCTGCTGCTGCGTCTGCAAAACGCGACAGGCATCGAGCTTTGGACCAACACCGGTATCTACGGAGCGGCGAACCACAAGTTCATGCCCGCGTATGCGAAGGACGATCGGCCTCTCGACCTCGCGAAGCGCTGGATTCGCGAATTCAAAGAGGGCGTCGAGGGCATGAAGCCGCGTTTCATCAAGACCGGAGTCAACATCGCCCCGCTCCACCCCTGGGACGCGCGCCTCGTCGAGGCCGCCGCCATCACATCGCTCGAAACCGGCCTCGTCATCTGCTCGCACACCTCCGGCGGCGGACGCGCCTTTGAAGCGCAGGTTGAAATCCTCCAGCGCCTCAAAGCGCCGCTGTCGAAATTCGTGTGGGTCCACGCGCAAAACGAAAAGGACAACGCCTATCACGAGCGCGCGGCGCGCGCCGGCGCGTGGGTCGAGTTCGACGGCATCGGCGAAAAAAGCGCCGCCTGGCACCGCGACTGCGTCCTCTTCATGCGCAGTAAGGGACTGCTCAATCGCACGCTGATTTCTCAGGACGCGGGCTGGTATCGCGTCGGCGAACCGGGCGGGGGCGTCTTCCGCCCGTTCACCTTCATCTACACGGGCTTCCTGCCGCAGATTCCGCAGGAGACCTGGAAGCCGCTGCTGGTGGACAACCCGCGAACGGCCTTCAGCCCTTGATGTCGGCGAATGCCGCCTCGAGCTCTTTTTTCGCCTCGGGCCCCACGGGCGTCAGCGGCAGCCGCACCGGACCTCCGTAGTAGCCGTTGAGGTCCATCGCGTACTTCAGCCCAGGGATGCCGTACTTCACCGTCACCAGCACCGCCGCGCGCGCGATCCGCCGCTGCCAGTCCATCGCCGCGTCGAACTCGCGCTGCCGGTGCGCCTCCCAGATCGCAATCACCGAATACGGCGCCGCGTTGGCGTACGCCAGCACCGCCCCCACCGCGCCCACCGCCAGCGACGGCGCGAGCGTCGGAGCCGATCCGACAAGCACCTGGAACCCCGGCTTCGTCTCGCGGATCATCTGCATCACCTTCTCGATGTTGCCCGAGCTCTCCTTGATCGCGATAATGTTCGGATGCTCGGACAGCGCCGCCACCGTCTCCGCCGGAATGTCCACGCCGGTCGCCTGCGGCCAGTTGTAGATCATCACCGGAATCTTCGCCTGGTCGGCCACGGCGCGGAAGAACAGCGCCTGCGCGTCGCCGCGATTCACCATGTTCTTGTAGTAGTGCGGCGTCCGCACCATCGCCGCTTTGTAGCCCATCTCCGCGGCCTTGTTGGTGAGGAAGACGGTCTCGCGAACGCTCTCCATGCCGGTGCCGGCGATCAGCGTCTTCTCCGGCGCGGCGTGCTTCGCCACCAGCTCGAACAGCAGGAACTTCTCTTCCTGCGTCAGGTACACGCTCTCACCGGTGGAGCCGCAGACCACGTAGCCCGCAAGCCCGGTCTTATTCCATTTCTCGACGTTGTGCTGGACCTTAGCCTGGTAGATCTCCCCGTCGTAGTTGAACGGAGTCGCGATGGGTGGATAAATGCCGTGCAGCTTCATGTCTATCTAACAGGGTAAGAAATCCCGGCGCACGGTTCCTCGCGCGGCCCAGTTCAGATACACTGATGCCGGAATAGCCATGAGAACCACGCGCCGCAACTTCGTCCTTTCCACAACCGCGGTCTCCGCCGCGGCGCAGAATCCACCTCCGGGCGGACGCATCCAAGGCTACGTCAAAGTCGGCCCACCCGCCCCGCCCAGACCGGCCACGCAGCTCGGCGTCTCCCTCGCCCTCTGGTCGATGAACCAGAGCTTCTGGGTCGGCAAGTGGAAACTGCTCGACATGCCGGGCATCATGAAGAACCAGCTCGGCATCGAGGGCATCGAATACGTCAACCAGTCCCACGAGAACCCGAGGCGGGGAGAGCCGGAGGCGTCTCGCCCGGACCTTCTCGAAGTGCTTGCGGCCAAAAGTCGCATGACGCCTGGCGCGGGAAAAGCACCACCGGGAGGTGCGTGCGGCAGCCTTTTAAGTATAAAGCGTCGTCTTTCCAGGAGCTAACGAACCCTGGCTGGGCGAAATCGTCCGTTTTGCGCCGCGACTTTCAGGACAATTAGAGTAGGATTCCACGTAATCCCTCAGTCTCGGGGACACGCAAGGGATTGTGGACACGGATGCGTCGG
>CAYYNC010000091.1:0-16538 GCA_964472745.1 uncultured Solibacteraceae bacterium | reverse complement strand
TCGCGTCCAACGCGGCGGCGTGGGGCGGCATGGAGGGAGGCGACTGCACAGCCTGAGGGCTGTGGCACTTGGACTATAATCTTTGTGAACTGGCGGTATGGCCGACCTGCCGCCGGTCCGCTCGCCGGTCTGACTCGACTGGGAATTGGAAGGTGTCCAAGTGAGTGAACTGAAAGAACTCGAAATCCGGCAAACGCCATCAACCAAGCGGCGCGGATTCTCCCGCCGCGGCTTCATTCAAGGGATCGGCGTAACCGGCGCAGTCGCGCCCGGAGTGGTTGACGAAGCGGAAGCACAAGGCGCCGCCGCGGCAACCATGGGTCCGGGCGCGGTGCCGATTACGCTGACCATCAACGGAAAACCGATGAAAGTCACGGTCGAGCCGCGCGAGACGCTGCTCGACACGCTGCGCAACCATCTCGACCTGACAGGCGCCAAGCGCGTGTGCGATCGCGGAACGTGCGGCGCTTGCACGGTGCTGGTGAATAACAAAGTGATGTACGCGTGCACGATGCTGGCCGTGGACGCGGTTGGAAAGCAGATCGTCACCATCGAAGGTTTCGCCATGACGGCCGGCCGGCCGCATCCGGTGGTGCAGGCCTTCGTGGACAACGACGCCCAGCAATGCGGTTACTGCACGCCGGGATTCGTGGTGGCGGCGAAGGGATTCCTGGACCGCAATCCGAACCCGACCTACGAGCAGGTGAAAGACGGACTCGGCGGCAACCTGTGCCGCTGCGGCACGTATGTCGGCGTGCGCAAGGCGGTGCTCCAAGCGGCGAGGGCGGGCAAGGCCGCCCCGGCAAAGGAGGCGAGCAATGCCTGAATACAAATGGCCGCCAATGAAGGCCCGCAAGGTGATGGGCCAGCGCTATAGCCGCCTGGACGGCATCGAGAAGGCGTCGGGCAAGGCGAAGTACTGCTCCGACTACAAGTTGCCCGACATGCAGCACACTGCGGTGCTCTCCTGCCCGTACGCTCATGCCAGGGTGCGCTCGATTGACACCAGCGCAGCCGAGAAGCATCCCGGCGTGACAGGCGTGCGCGTGACGGCGCCCGCGGGAACTGAGATCCAATGGGCGGGCTGGGAAGTCGCATTTGTCGCGGCGAACACGGAACTCGCCGCGCGCGATGCGCTGCGCAAGATCAAGGTGGACTACGAAGTCCTGCCGCACCTGGTGAAAGAGGCCGACCTCAAGAAGGCCGGCTCGCGAGCCAAGGCGGCCGGCGAGCAGATTGAAGGCGACCCGGACAAGGCGTTTCAGGAGGCCGACGTCGTCAGCGAAGGCGAGTATGGCATCCCGGCGCTGGCGCACTCGTGCCTTGAACCGCACGGCAACGTCGTCCAGTGGACTCCCGACAACAAAGTGGAGTTCAATCCGTCAACGCAGGCGGTATCCAGCATCCGTGGGGAGATCTCGCGCAACCTGAACGTGCCCCAGGCGAACGTGCACGTGCACCAGGACCACATCGGCGGCGGATTTGGCTCGAAGTTCTCGCCGGACCGCTGGGGCGTAGAGTCGGCGCACTTGTCCAAGCAGAGCGGGGGCAAGCCTGTGCGCGTGTTCCTCGACCGCAACATTGAGCAGGTGATCGCGGGCGTCCGCCAGTCTGCGTTCGGCCGCATCCGCCTGGCAGCGAAGAAGGACGGAACCATCACCGGCTGGGAATCGAACACATGGAGCTCGACCGGCATCGCCGGCGGCACCTCGCCTCCGATTCCCTACGTCTTTACCCGCATCCCCAACCGCCGGCAAAATCACACCGGCGTGATGCTGAACACCGCGCCGGTCCGCGCCTGGCGCGCGCCGAACCATCAGCAGGCGTCATTCCTCACCTGCTGCGCGATGGAAGACCTGGCGGCGAAGTTGAACATGGACCCGCTCCAGCTCTTCATCAAGAATGCCGGTCTCACCCCGCGGGGAGAAACTTATGAGCGCCAACTGAAGAAGGCCGGCGAGCTGGCCGAATGGGCCAAGCTGTGGCGCCCGCGCGGTCAATCGGGCAAGGGCCCGATCAAGCGAGGGCTCGGTATCGGCGTCAACACGTGGGGCGGCGCGGGACATGCGGCCACCGCGCGACTCAACATCCACCCCGACGGCTCGGTGGAGGTGGAACTCGGCTCGCAAGACCTTGGCACCGGCACGCGGACAATCATCGCCCAGGTGCTGGCCGAAACGCTGGGGTTGCGCGTTGCCGACGTCAAGGTGAAGATCGGCGACACCAACTATCCGGTCGCCGGCACCTCGGGAGGATCGACGACGGTCGGCGGCGTCAGCTCCGCGACGCGCAAGGCCGCGGTGGACGCGCTGGGGCAGTTGTTCGAGACTGTCGCGCCTTCGCTGGGCGCTGCGGCGGCGGATCTTGAAGCCACAGGCGGAAAGATCCAGGTGAAAGGCAATCCGGCGAAGAGCCTCGCATGGAAGGCCGCCTGCCAAAAGCTCGGCGTCAAGACAATCTCGGTAACCAATGAAAACGACCCGCGGGTGGCTCCGAAGGAGGGGCTGAACACGGGCGGCGTCGGCGGCGTGCAGATCGCCGATGTCTCCGTGGATGTGGAAACCGGCGTCGTGAAGATGAACAGGCTGGTTGCAGTGCAGGACTGCGGCCTGATCATCAACCCGAAGACCGCGGAAAGTCAGGTGCTCGGCGCCTGCATCATGTCGATCTGCGGCGCGCTGATGGAAGAGAGGATCACCGACCAGATCACCGGCCGGGTTGTGAACGCCGACATGGAGTTCTACAAGCTGGCGGGAATCAAGGATATCGGCGAGATCATCTGCCACCTGGAGATCGACGAAAAGAACGACGCGCGCGGCGTCATCGGCCTCGGCGAGCCGCCGTCGGTCGGCGGCATCGCGGCGATCGCCAACGCGGTGGCGAACGCGATCGGAGTGCGCGTGAAGTACGTGCCGATGACCCCGGATCACGTGCTGGACGCGCTGGAAGGGAGGGCCTGACGATGCATCCGTTTGAGTACGCAAGTCCGAAGACTTTGAAGGAGGCGCTCGGCCTGCTGGGCAACCAGTGGGGCGAGGCCGACGTGCTCGCCGGCGGGACGGACCTCCTCAATCTGCTCAAAGACGAACTCCATGCCCCCAAGCGCCTGGTGAACATCAAGGGCATTGCGGCGCTGGGCGGCATCTCGAAGACCGCGGCGGGGCTGCGCATCGGAGCGATCGCCACGGTCGACGAGCTGCTGGGCAGCGCGGCGGTGAGGACGGAGTATCCTTCGCTGGCGCAGGCCGCGCGGGGGATCACGAGCCCCCAGATCCGCAACATGGGCACAGTCGGCGGCGACCTCTGCCAGCGGCCGCGGTGCTGGTACTTCCGGATGGGCTACGGACTGCTGGCGATGAAGGACGGAAAGAGCCTCGTGGAGGGCGGCGAGAACAAGTACCACGCCATCTTCCACGACGGTCCGGCGAAGTTCGTCTCGGCTTCGAGCTTTGGCCCGGCGCTGATCGCGCTGGGGGCGAAGCTGAAGCTGGCGTCAGCTTCCGGCACGCGCGAAGTTGAGGCGGCGAAGTGGTTCATCGCGCCGCAGAACGAAGGCGCGCGAGAGATCGCGCTGCTGCCGAACGAGATCCTCACCGAGATCGTGGTTCCTTCGGCGGCGGGCGTGAAGAACGCGACCTACGAAGTTCGGCAGAAAGACGCTCTCGACTGGCCGCTCGCCACGGCATCGGTCGCTCTGAAGATGAAGGGCACGGCCGTGGCCAGCGCGATGATCGTGCTGGGCCACGTCGGTCCAACGCCGTACGTCGCGGCCGATGCGGCCGCGGCGATTCAAGGCAAAGCCGTCAACGCCGAAACCGCCGAAGCGGCAGCCGCGGCGGCGGTCAGGGACGCGCGGCCTTTGAGCGGCAACGCGTACAAAGTGACCCTTGCCAAGACCGCCGTCAAGCGGGCCCTGCTGCTGGCGGCGACGGGCAAGGCCATGGCCTGAGGGATCAGCCAGGCAACCGCTGGCTTGCGATCGCAGGCGGGCGGTTGAAGGAGTGAACGCATGTTCATGAACCAGGACAAGCCATTGCTGGAACGCCTGGGCGACGACCGCTGCCAGCATCTGCGCTGGAAGAGCCTCTTCATCGACACCACGTGGGACCCAACGGTCCCGCATGGCAACGACGGAGATCTGTGGTGCTCGCGGACGATGATCAACATCGGCCCGGACAACAAGGTTGTCGACCAGTACGAGTGCAACGAATCGCGCAAGTGCTACGAGGCGATCTGACACTCCACTGAACTGGACGCCACGCGGCCCGGCTCCCCGGTGAGGGGACCGGGCCGTTTTGCGTTTGGCCGTGCGGTGAATTCAGGAGGTGTCTGTCCGAGGGGCCGGCCTGTATAATCGAGGGCAGATCTGGAGCCCAGGAGATGCAAGCGATGACGAAGCTTATCCGTTTCTGTTTTTGCGCCATGGCGATCGCCGCGATGGCGTCAGCGGCCGGACCCAGTATCGATGTATCCGGCGAATATGTCGAGGCGCGCACGGCCGATGTCTACACCGGACCGTGCTTCGCGAATTCCGAGGTGCAGCTTGTCGGCAATCTCGCCGTACAAGGCTGGAAAATCAACAAGGGCGTCTGGAACGGAGTCAACCTCGACGGGTTGGCGGTGGTGGCCGCGGTGAAGGCCAACTCCACGCTGGGCGACCAGACGGGCAGCCCGTACCCGGTGCGCGCTCTTCTCGTCGTCGACAAGAAAGCCGACCTCGCTCAGCGCGCCGCGCTGCGGGAGTTTGCGCAGCGCATGACGGGCGACCTGCTCCAGAACATCGTCCGCATCGAAGCGATGCCGATTGAATTCACCGTCGAGGACGAGAACATTCACGCCCGCAAGGTGCGGCTCGCGGCGGGCACGCTGGCGACGATCCGCACCCGCGCAATCAACGCCGGCGACCACATCTGCTCGAACGAGGAGACCTGGTATCCGCCGCTGAGCAAGGTGGATCACTCGATGGCCGCCTTCGCCCTCGAGCACAAGTTCGCCGGCACGCCGAACGGACTGAACGCAAGCTGGTCGAGCCCGGACAAGCGCAGCGCGTTTGTCGGGACCTTCCGGCTGGCCGAGTAAAGGGGCTTTTACGGGACGCAGGGGCGCCGCGTCGCGCGCCGCATGGCCGGCGCGATCGTGGCCTGGAGACAAACGGCTCTGGAGGCGGCGTACCGGAAGCAGTTCGTGCCGCACTCCGGAATCCCGGACAACAACTGCCGGCCGGCGATGCTGAGCCGGACGTTTTGACGCTGGCCGGGAGGCTACATCAGCCGCAGCAATTCGGTTTGGACTTCGCCGGTGACTTCCGCGGCGTAAGCGGAGCGGAACACGTTCACCTCGCTGCGAATGCCGAACTCAGGCAAGTAGACTCCCGGCTCTATGGAAAAGCAGGTATCGGGAATGACCTTGCGCTCGTCGTGCGTCTCGTAGTTGTCCATGTTGGCGCCGTTGCCGTGGACCTCTTCGCCGATGGAGTGCCCGGTGCGATGGAAGAAGTGTTCGGCCAGACCGCGCTCGCGCAAAAAGCCGCGGGCGGCGTCGTCCACCTCGAAGCCGGCCAGTTCCCTGCCCTCGGCCGCGGCGCGTTGCACGGTAGCGACAGCGGCGTCGCGCGCCCCGGCGACGGCGGCGAACACGTTGAGCATCGACTCCGGCGGGATGCCGCCGCAGTAGCCGGTCCAGGTGATGTCGTAGTAGACGGCGCCCGGACGCGCGCATTTGGCCCAGAGGTCGATGAGCAAGAGATCGCCGCGAAAAATCTCGTTCGAGCGCCCGCTTGACGGCTCGTAGTGCGGATTGGCGGCGTTGGCGTTGACAGCGACGATCGGGCCGTGGTCGGTCACCAGACCCTCGCCGGCAAAGCGCGACAGAATGAACTGCTGAATCTCGTACTCGGTGGTGCGCGCGCCGTCGCGCAGCGTGGCGGAGACGCGCTCGAACGCCTCGCGGCGGATCGCATCCACTTTCTGCTGCGCCTCCTTATGCGACGCGTACTGCTCGGCGCTCCAGCGCGCCTCGAAGTACTGCACGAGGTTGGCCGAGGTGGCGACCTCGATGCCGCAATCGCGGACCAGCTCCACTGTACCCGCATCCACGTTGGCCACGTAAGGCACGGCGCAGCGCGGCGAATACTGCATCGCCACGCGCCGGCAGCCTGCAAGGAGCTCCGCCAGGCGCTCCCGCTGCTGCTGCCAGCCGGCGTACCGGGTCTTTTCTCCGGGCAGCGGGTCGAGCACGCCAGCCTCGATACGGTGAACCAGGCCCCGCGGCTCGCCCTCGGCCGGGACAAGGTAGTACCAGCGGCGGGTCACGGTCTGCGCGGGTTCGAATCGCAGGACGCGGTACGCGATAGGATCGCGCTTGTGATGATCAAAGAAGAGCCAGCCGTCCAGGCCCTCTTCCTGGAGAGCCGCCTGAATCTCGGCGATGCGCATAAGGCTACTGTAGCCGATCGGAAAGTCCAGGAGAGCCCGCGCTGCCCAGAGCGCGCGCAAGCGCCCTGTACAGCTCCCCGGAGCGGAAGGGCTTACTGACGTAATCGTCCATTCCGGCGGCCATGCAGCGCTCGAAGTCCTGTTCGAGCCCGTGGGCGGTCAGCGCGATGATCGGCGTACGGCGGCCGTTGCCGCTCTCCGCCTGGCGGATGAGCCGCGTGGCTTCCAGGCCGTCCAGGCCCGGCATCTGGATGTCCATCAGGATGGCGTCAAAATGGCCGGCCAACGCCTTCTCCGTGGCCTCCCTTCCGTTCTCGCAGACCGTCACATTGTGGCCCGCCTTTTCCAGCAGGCGCCGGGCGACAAGCTGATTAACGCGATTGTCCTCGGCCACCAGAATGCGAAGGGCAGGCAGAGACGACGCGGCGCCGGCGCTTTCCGGTCGAGGCGGAAGCAACTGCGGCGAGGTCTCGGGCGACTCGCAGCGTATGGTGAAGTGGAAGACGCTGCCCTTTCCGACTTCGCTGACAACCCAGATGCGTCCGCCCAGCAAGGACACCAGGCGCGCGGCGATGGAAAGCCCCAGGCCGCTCCCCCCGTAGCGCCGGGTCACCGAGCCGTCGGCCTGCCGGAAAGGCTGGAAAATGGCCTCGATCTGTTCGGGCGGGATGCCGGGCCCGGTATCGCGGACACTGAACTTCAGGATGACGTGGTTGCCCTCGGCTCGCTCCAGACCCATCACGGCCTCCACTTCGCCTTGGTTGGTGAACTTCACCGCGTTGCTCAGCAGATTGAGCAGGATCTGGCGCAGCCTGCTGCGGTCGCAGACGACGCGTTCCGGCGTGTCCGGCGAGGCGGACCAGCGCAGACGAATGTTCTTGTCGTCGGCAGTTACTTTCAGGCTGGTCACGGCTTCGCGCAGAACCATCCGCGGGTCCAGTTCCTCCAGATTGATGGCGAGGCGGTTGGCCTCGATGCGGGAGAAATCGAGCAGGTCGTTCAGTAAGGTCAGCAGGGAGAGCGTGGTGGAATGAGCCACTTCGAGTTGCTGGCGCGCCTCCGGATCGAGCCTGGCGTCGAGCACCAGTTCCTGCAAGGCCAGGATGCCGTGCATCGGCGTGCGGATCTCGTGGCTGACGTTGGCGAGAAACTCCGATTTCAACCGGTTGGCCTCCTGCGCCTTCTGAAGGAGATCCTCGATCTCGGCCGTCTTGGCGCGGATCGACCGGCGCAGCGTGATGATCCACAGCGCGGCCAAGGCGGCGGCGAGCAGCACGATGCCGCCTGCCCAAAGCGCCGCTCGGGGGATCTTCAGCGGCGGGGCCTCGATCTGTGTCAAGTCTTCGATGGTTCCCATCCGGACCTGGAAGTGGCCATCGGCGACCGGCACCAGGATGCCTTGCCCGCGGACCGTCGCACCCTTCGCGGCGATCTGCTCCAGGCGCTCGACGACGCTGCCGGGATTGCGGAGCTGAAGGCGGACGCGCTGCGCCGGAGCGCCGATGATAATCAGCCCCCAGTCCTCAGAGATGCTCTTGTGCAAGACGACACCGCTCACGGTGACCAGCCGGCCGGCGAATCTTCCATTGCGGGCGTCATCCAGCGAGAGGGCAATCGGCTGGACCGGGTCCGCGCGGCCGAGCCGGGTAATCCGCGCGGCCTTCACTTCAGGCTCGAGCTCGTTGTAGAGCTGAAGCTGTCCCGCGACTTCCACGATCTCCCAGAGGGGCAAGTCGATCCTTTGTGGAGGCACGACGGCGATTCCGCCGGTGGCGTCCTGCACGTAGAAGAACCTGGCCGAGCCTGGGAGCCGCCCCGGGGGTTGGGTGACGGTCGCTCTGAGCTTCACCTCGATGCCGGTCCTGCCCGATTCGAGGGCCAGTGAGCGGATTTCGTTGATGCTGCGAACGTTCATTCCGCCGGGCAATTGGGCGCCCAGCGGAACAGCGGCAACCGCCACGAAACTCAGCAGGAACGATCGGAGCAACGGAATCCACCTCCGCGGCCGTCGGGCGGTCCCGTACAAGCCGCACATGATACTTATCGTGCCCCAAATCGAGGGTTGCGGCAAAGATGGGCGTGCGATAGGGGTTGAATCAGGTCTCAAGAGTGTGCGGCGGGGGCGTGGTAATCTGGTGTTTTCCCCTCCATGCAGCTCGAAAAAGTCTATGAGCCTCAACAGTTTGAGGCCCGCTGGTCGCAGTGGTGGATCGATCGCGGCTTCTTCCATGCCCCAACCGGCAGGCCAGACCCGTCGCGGCCCGTGTTCTCGCTCGTGATCCCGCCGCCGAACGTCACCGGGTCACTGCACATCGGGCACATGCTCGAGCACACCGAGATCGACGTCACCACCCGCTGGCGCCGCATGAAGGGCGACCAGACGCTCTGGCTGCCGGGCACCGACCACGCCGGCATCGCCACACAGATGGTGGTGGAACGGAATCTGAAGGAGACCCAGAACCTCACGCGCCACGACCTCGGCCGCGAGGAATTCGAACGCCGCGTGTGGCAGTGGAAAGAGCAGTACGGCGGCACGATCATCCGGCAGATGCAGCGCATCGGGGACTCCTGCGACTGGTCGCGCAACCGGTTCACGCTGGATGAAGGCCTGTCGCGGGCCGTGCGCGAGACCTTCGTGCGGCTGTACGAGAAAGGCCTGATCTACCGCGGCGAGTACATGGTGAACTGGTGCCCGCGTTGCCACACGGCGTTGTCGGACCTGGAAGTGACGCACGATGAGACGAAGGGCAAGTTGTGGCACATCCGCTACCCTGTCAGCGGGCTGGAGGGGCGCTCCGTCGTGGTGGCGACCACGCGCCCTGAAACGATGCTGGGCGATACCGCGGTGGCGGTGCACCCCGCCGACGAGCGCTATCTGGATCTGCATGGACGCAGCGTCGTGCTGCCCCTGATGAACCGCGAGATTCCGATCATCCTCGACGAGCTGGCGGACCCGCAGTTCGGTACGGGCGTGGTGAAGGTGACGCCCGCGCACGACCCGAACGATTTCGAGGCCGGCAAGCGCCACAACCTGCCTCACGTCCGCGTGATCGACCAGAACGCGCAGATGACAGCCGAGGCCGGGCCCTACGCCGGCATCGACCGCATGGAAGCGCGCTGGCGCGTTCTCGGCGATCTCGAGAAACTCGGCCTGCTCGAACAGGCCGCCGAGCACGTGCACGCCGTCGGCAAATGCCAGCGCTGCAAGACCGTGGTGGAGCCGCTGGTGTCCAAGCAGTGGTTCTGCAAGATGAAGCCGCTGGCCGAGCCGGCCATCCGCGCGGTGGAAGAAGGGCGCATCCGGTTTGTCCCTGAGAGCTGGTCAAAGACCTACTTCGAATGGATGTACAACATCCGCGACTGGTGCGTATCGCGCCAGCTCTGGTGGGGCCATCGCATCCCGGCGTGGCACTGCCAGGACTGCGAACAGGTCACGGTGTCGCGCACGGACGCGACGCAGTGCGCGCACTGCGGATCGGCGGCGGTGGAGCAGGACCCCGACGTCCTCGACACGTGGTTCAGCTCGGGGCTTTGGCCGTTCTCCACGCTGGGCTGGCCGGACGATACCGAAGACCTGCGGACGTACTACCCGACAACGCTGCTGATCACCGGCTTCGACATCCTTTTCTTCTGGGTGGCGCGGATGATCATGCTGGGGGTCGAGTGCATGGGCGAGGTGCCCTTCCGCACGGTCTACATCCACGGATTGGTGCGCGACGCCGAGCGTCAAAAGATGTCGAAGACGCGCGGCAACACGATCGATCCGCTGGTGGTCACCGAGGAGTACGGTACCGACGCCGTGCGCTTCGCGCTGCTGCGCGGGGCCGCGCCTGGCACGGATATCGTGCTCAGCGAGGAGCGCCTGGCGAGCTCGCGCGCCTTCGCCAACAAGATCTGGAATGCGGCGCGATTCATCTTCATGCAGATGGAGAAGCTGGGCGTCGAGCAGCTCGAGATTGAAACGCTGGATCGCGCGGTCCGGCCGGCGCAGGCCGCCTGCGGCGAGGCGGCGCTCGAGGACGCCTGGATCTTCCACCGGCTGAACGACATCGCGGGCCGCATGGAGAAGGCGCAGGAAAACTTCCGCTATCACGAGGCGGCGGACCTGGTGTGGGGCTTCCTGTGGGACGAGTTCTGCGATTGGTACGTGGAACTCAAGAAGCTGCGGATCAACCAGGGCCGGGACGCGCCCATGCACCTCGACAACCTGCTGCGTGTTTTCGAGTATGTGCTGCGGATGCTGCACCCGGTGATGCCGTTTATTACGGAGGAGCTGTGGCAGCGGCTGGTGGCGAAGAAGCCGTCGATTCCGGAGTCGATTTGCCTGGCGGCGTATCCGCAGGCCAATCCGGAAGTGGAGAACGAGGCGGCGGCGCGCGAGTTTGCGCTCTTCCAGGAGATGGTGACCGCGGCGCGGGCGCTGCGGGCCGATCAGAAGCTCGACCCCAGGCAGCAGCTCGATTGCTGCCTCTACGCCAACGACGGCGCCGCTGCGCGCGTTGCGTCGGCGCAAAAGGCCGCGTTCGAAGCCCTCACCAATACGAAGCTCACTCTCGGCGCGCCGGGGGAGGCGCGCGCGGCGGGCGCGATCCGCTCGACTCCGGAGTTCGACATCGTGCTGCGGCTTTCGGGCGCGCAGGCCGAGGTGATGCGGCAGCGGCTGGAAAAAGAGATCGAGCGGCTCAACAAAGTGATTGAAAGCAGCCGGCGGCAGCTTGCGAGCGAGAGCTTCATCAGCAAGGCGCCGCCGCAGGTGGTGGACGGCATCAAGGTGAAGCTCGCCGACTACGAGGCGCAGCTCGAGCGCAGCCGGTCGTCGCTGGCCACGCTGGGAGGCTGAAGCGGGTGGGCTGGTTCGACATCGAGGATGCCGAGGTCGTCGAGGCCGTGCGGCGCGCGCTGGAGGAAGACATCGGCCGGGGCGACATCACCACGGAGCTGACGGTGCCCGCGGATCGCCGGGCGCGCGGCTCGTTCTTTGCGCGCGAGCCGATGGTGGCGGCGGGAGTCGAGTTGCTGGAAGTGATCTACGGGCTGCGCGGGCCCGTGGAGACACTGAGAATCCTGAAACCGAGCGGCGAGACCGCGGCGCCGGGCGAGCGCCTGGCGGAAGTGGAGGGCCCCGCGCGCGTGTTGTTGACTTGCGAGCGCACGGCCCTGAACTTCATGCAGAGGTTGAGCGGCGTGGCGACGCTGGCGCGGCGCTACGCCGAGGCGGTGGCCGGGACGGGCTGCAAGGTCCTCGACACGCGCAAGACGACGCCGGGCCTGAGGCGGCTGGAGAAGATGGCGGCCGCGGCGGGAGGAGTGACGAACCACCGCATGGGGCTCTTCGACGCGATTCTGATCAAGAACAACCACATCGCGGCGGCGGGCGGCGTGCGGAACGCGCTCGACGCGGTGAGGGGGCAGCCGATCGCGGCCGAGATCGAAGTCCGCACCATCGAGGAGTTGGATGAGGCGCTGGAATGCGGCGCCGCGCGGCTGCTGCTCGACAACCTGACGCCCGAGGAGGCGCGGCGGTGGATCGCGCGCGTCGGCGGGCGCGCCACGGTGGAGCTTTCAGGGGGGATCACTCTGGAGACGGTGCGCGCCTATGCCGAAACGGGCGCGGATTACGTCTCTTGCGGCGCGATCACGCACTCCGCGCGCGCTCTCGACATCAACTTCAGGCTCGAACTGGCATGACTTTCGACATTGCATCGGCGCGTGCGAAGATGCCCGGCCGCCGCGTGGATTGGCACTCGGAGATCGACACCACGATGCGCGAGGCGGCGAGGCTGGCGCTGGAAGGCGCGCCGGCGGGAACCGTCGTCGGCGCCGAGATGCAGTGGATGGGGCAGGGCCGCCACGGCCGCACCTGGCATTCGCCCGAGGGCGAGGGACTCTACTTCACGATGCTCCTGCGTCCCAACATCGCGCCACGGCAGTTGCCCGTGGTGACGCTGGCGCTGGGCGTGGCGGTGGCCGACGTGCTGAAGATGCTCACCGCGATCGACGTGGATTTGCGATGGCCCAACGATGTGATGGCGGGCGAGCGCAAGGTGTGCGGCATACTGACGCAGTTGCAGGACGGCGCGGTGCTCGCCGGCATCGGCCTGAACGTGAACCAGGAGTCGTTTCCCGGCGCGCTGAGCGCCAGCGCCACCTCGCTGCGCATGGAGACAGGCCGGGAGTTCCGGCGCGAGCCGCTGCTGGCCGCGCTGGTGACCTCCATCGAGAGCAATGTGCGCATCCTCGAGACCTCCGGCGCGGTGGCCATGCTGACGCTGTTCTCCGCTGCGTCGTCTTACGCCGCCGGGCGGCGTGTCACAGTGGACCTGGCGGAGGACCGCAGCGTGACCGGGACCACGGCCGGATTGACCGCGGACGGGTTTCTGAAGCTGCGTCTGGACGACGGTTCGGAGACCGTGATCACCGCCGGCGGCGTGCGCCCTTCGGCGGCGTGAAGCGGAACTCGACGCCGGACGCGGGTCCGGTGGTGGAGAGCCATTCGTAGTTGATTTCACGATAGGTTTCCCGGTCCCACCTCTGCTGCGAGAAGAGGGAACGGAGTACGAGCCCGGTGGCGGGATCGATGTGCAACGTCTCGCGCCAGACCGGCTGGCCGGGATCGGAGTCAAGGCGAATAACGGCGCAGCGCACGCGCGCGCCGCCGGATTTCACCTCTTCCCACTTGACGAACTCCACCAGCAGCGGCGGCGTCACGAGCTTCGCAAAACGGCCCACGTATTTGTCCAGCTCGCCGCGGACCCAGCGCATGTCCGGGCCCGCGGCCGGAAGCTCGCGATACTCCTTTTCGCCCGCGTTCCAGATCCAGAGAGTTTCGCCATCGCTGATCCAGGCGCGGCCGGTGGAAAGCTCGAGGCGCACTTCGCGATCCTCTCCCGCATCGATTCTCACGCGGGTCTCCGCCGCGGTGCGCCCGAACTGGCCGCCCGCGACTCGCAGGGCGGCGCTGTAAGCGGTCAGGCCGAAGTAGGTTTCGCCCGTTCTGCGCAGCAAATCTGACGGGTCCGGCGGCGGGGCGGCCGCCTGCGCCGCGAGCAGAACAAGCGCCGTCCATCCATCCACGAATGGGATTCTATCGAATCCGGCGGGCCGCTAAGATGAAGAGACGCCCATGCTGCTCGCACTCGACGCCGGGAACTCGAACGTCACGATCGGCGTTTTCCAGGACGACCGCATTCATACGCGCTGGAGGCTGAGAACCGACCGCGAGCAGACCGCCGACGAGTGGGGCATCCTGATGCGCAACCTCTTCGATCTCGGCGGCCTGGAGTTCTCCAGGATCAAGGGCATGGTGGTTTCCAGCGTCGTGCCGATCATCGACGAGCCCCTGCGCCAGATGGCGCGGCGCTACTTTCACACCGAGGCGCTCTTTGTCCGCCCCGGCATCGAACTGGGTCTCGACATTGTCTACGACAACCCGCGTGAGGTCGGGGCGGACCGCGTCGTCAACAGCCTGGCGGCGTTTCGCAAGTACGGCGGACCCGCCGTCGTGGTCGACCTCGGCACCTCCATCAACTTCGACGTCGTGAGCGAGCGCGGCGAGTTCCTGGGAGGCATGATCTGCCCCGGCATCGGCATGGCCATCGCGGGGCTGTTCCAGAGGACCGCGCGCCTGCCGATGGTGGATTTCCGCGAGCCGGAGAAACTGATCGGCTCCAACACCGTGGGCAGCATTCAGTCGGGCCTTTACTACGGCATCGTCGGGATGATCGACGGCATTCTGGAGCGCACTCTCGCGGCCCTCGGGCCGCGGACGAAGACCATCGCCACGGGCGGGCAGGCGAGCCTGATCATGCACAGCTCGAAGTACCTTCAGCATCTTGATGAAGATCTCACGCTGGAGGGGCTGCGGATCATCTGGCAGCTCAACCGGAGCCCGGCGTAACGGAGCGGACGATGCCGGAGACGGAGCGTCCCGACGCGGACTGGCGGCTGAACTACTTCAACTACTTCACCGAGGCCGAGGAGCATTTCCAGCGGGCGCGGGGCACGGGCCTGTTCCTGCTGTCCTCGCTGGACTGGGCCCTGCTTGAGAGCTGGAAGAACTCGGGGGTGCCGCTGGAAGCCGTGTTGCGCGGCATCGATGCGGCGTTCGGGAAATGGCGTTCCCGCAAACAAAGGACGCAGATGGTGAACTCGATCGCTTACTGCGCGCAGGCGGTGCTCAAAGAGGCCGAGGCGATGGCTAAGAACCTGCCGTCCGCCGGCGGCGCGCCGTCCGGCGCCGAGCCGCCCTTCCCCCTTGATTCCGTGCGCGCCCACCTGGAGACGGCGCTTGCGGCGCTGCGGGCGGCATCAGGCTACGAGGACGTCGCGGGTGCGGTGGAGAGAGTCCTGGCGGAACTGGAATCGCACTTCGCCGATCTCCAGCAGCTCGACCAGCGGCTGACGGCGCTGGAAGACAAGATGGCGGCCATCGCGCGCACAAGGCTTTCGGATGAGGAGCTGTTCGAGATGCGCCGCGAGCTGGACTCGCAACTGCGCCCCTACCGCTCGAAGATGACCGCGGATCAGCTCGCCCGGCTGGAGAAGAGCTTCCTCGACCGCAAGGTCTATGAGCGGCTCGGCCTGCCGCGCCTCAGCCTGTTCTACGTAACATAGCCTTCAGGCTGTGTCCTCAGCCCCCGTCGCCCGCACGCCCCGCAGCAACGATTCGCTACACTCACTCAAGAATGAGCCAAGCCCCTCCGCGCGATCTTTATGAGCTGCGGCCCGAAGACGTGCGCCAGCCTCCCCGGGCGCTGATTTCCATCCTCGGGCGCATCGGCCCCGGGATGATCCTGGCGGCGTCGATCGTGGGGAGCGGAGAGCTGATCGCGACAACGACGCTGGGGGCGGAGTGCGGCTACGCGGCGTTGTGGATCGTCGTCTTCTCCTGTTTCATCAAGCCGGCATTGCAGGCCGAGATCGGACGCTACTCGATCGTGACGGGAGAAACCGGGCTGGCGGGATTCAACCGCTTGCCCGGGCCGCGGTGGAAGGTGAACTGGGTGGTCTGGCTGTGGGCGGCGATGGTCTTCATGAGCCTCTTCCAGGTTGGCGCGATGTTCGGCGGAGTCGCCCAGGTCCTGACCATCCTGATGCCGGGCGTACCGGTGAACGCCTGGGTCGCGGTGCTGCTGGCCTTGACGCTCTGGATCCTGCTCGGAGGCGGTTACGAGCGGATCGAGCGCTTTGCGACGGTGAAGGTGGCGCTGTTCACGATGCTCACCTTCCTCTGCGCGCTGTTGCTGACACGCCGGGCGGACCTGTTTTCGTGGAGCGGAGCCTTGAGCGAAGGCTTCACGTTGAAGCTGCCTCCGGGCGCGGGCCTGTACACGGCCATCGCCGTGTTCGGGATCACGGGCGTCGGCGCCAGCGAGCTGTTCATGTACCCGTATTGGTGTGTAGAGAAGGGCTATGCGCGGTTCGCGGGCCGGCACGAGGACTCCCCGGATTGGCTTGAGCGCGCCCGCGGCTGGATCCGGGTCATGCACGTGGACGTGCTGGCCTCGATGTTCATTTACACGGTGGCTACAGTGGCGTTCTACCTGCTGGGCGCGGGCATCCTCCATCCTCAAGGCCTGGTCCCCAGCGCCAAGGACATGATCCCGATCCTGTCCAAGATGTACACCGAGACTCTCGGCCAGTGGGCCAAGCCGCTGTTCTACGCCGGCGCGATCGTGACGCTCTACGGAACCATCTTTGCGTCGACGGCGGCGCACTCACGGCTGTTTGCCGACATGGTGAGGCTGCTCGGCGGCTTCCGGCACGGGGATTACACGACACGGCTCGTCTGGCGCCGGCGCTTCGTCTGGCTGCTCACCTGCATCCCCGCGGCGCTTTTCCTGGGTTTTCAATCCCCCGTCGCCATGGTGAAGGCCGGCGGAGCGGCCCAGGCGGTGATGCTCCCGGTCATCGCCATCGGCGCCCTGTACTTCCGCCACCGGGCCTCCCCGGCCCAGGCGAAGCCCGGCTTTTTGCTGACGCTCGGCGTCTGGTTGGCCGCCGTCATGACCATCGGAGTCATGTCTGCGTGGTTTATCATTTCTGTTTCTTAATTATTGAGATTTTCCCTTGCTCCGGCATAGGGACACTGTGGTATGATTTTGC
>CAYYNC010000090.1:0-16932 GCA_964472745.1 uncultured Solibacteraceae bacterium | reverse complement strand
TGCGCCGCGTGACTTCGGCGAGTGGCAGCCGCCCGTGGTGCAGCGCGAACCAGAGTAGGATCTGAAAGAGCTTGTCCGCTTCCCCGTGCTTCCGCCTGCTATCGGCGAAGCCTGCCTCTTCCAGATCGACATCCCATGATTGGCCTCGCGCGAGAACTCGCAGCGATGATTCGCCGGCCTCCAGCGTGATCTCCGGCCAGGTAATCCCTTCCGGGATGGGCAGACTGCGAATCCTGTCCTCTTTGATAGCCCGGTCCCTTGGTAGAGCGTCCTCCATGTAATCGAGGTCCACGGTGAGCCCATCTCCACTCACATCCACCACTTGCGCCAGGTCGATCACCGTTAGCCGGTCCAGGCCCTCCAGCTTGCGGGGCGGCTGTGCCACGAGCAGAATCCCGTCCTTGGCGGTCAGGTGGCGCGCTGCGGCGTCCGCAATCCTCAAGTGCTCCCCGGTCGGGGCCATCGACAAGAACACGTCGCGGAACCGGCCAGCCAGGCGGCGCCGGCCGAGCTTCCAAACCGTGCCGGCCAAGATCTCCTCGACCGCGCCCGAAAGAACCATCGCGGCGGCGAGTTTTTCAGCCATCACGCCGCCGTCGATAACCCACTGCCGCAGCCGGATCTCCGGGACATGCACCGGGCCCTCCTCGGGACATCGAATGTAGGCGCGCTTGCCCAAAGGGTCCCGCACGCTCGGCTCCCAGAGCACATCTTCCCGGTGCATTGTTCCGCAGGCGTCACACTCTACGGAACCGGCAAGCGGACCTTCTCGCAGGATGCCCAACTGCACCAAATGCTCGAAGTGTTCCCGCGGCCACTCACGCACCTCATCGAAGCGGAACGTTCGCTCGCCGGAGGCGCCGCGGCGCACAACCGCGCGCCAGACCTCAGCCGGCGACCTCAATCGTCCACTCCTTGAGGTATCCCCGGAGAATGTCCGCTTCTTCCGAATCGTCCAGATTGCAGTGCGTCGGCGTGATCTCGAAGGTCACTGTGCGCTTGCGCTTGCCCGGCGGCTCGAATACCGCCTGCAAGCTCACCTCGCGGATCGTGACGTTCGCAAGCGTGGCCGTCTGCTCGGCCAGGTGCGCCCGGATCAACTCGTATACCGGCTTCTGCGATCGTCCGGTGTCGACCGTGATCTGCCCGCTGTCGGCCCCATGCACCTCGAAGCGGAGCGCTTTCACCCGGACCGATGTGATGTGGTGCTCAGGCTTGGTGGGTAGTTCTACATCCGCCTTCTTGAACACATCGAGGTTGTATGGCGCGGGCTTCCAAGGCTCGGATTCCTGCGCTTCGCCAAATGCGAGTTCCGTGAAGATGCCCGTCAACTCATCGCGCACTCCACGCCCGCCCTGCGCGTACAGATCGATGGTCCCCGCCGTGCCGTCGTAAATGAAGACCACCTCGAAGGCTTTGCTCCAGGGTCTCCGGCCCAACTCCCCCGCTTCGTCGTAGCCGAGAACTTCGTCTTCGTAATCCGCCGGGTAAGCGAAGAACCAGTGGCTGCCGTTGCTGCGCCGCTGGTGCTCCACCTTGCACGGCGCGCCACGGCCATCTCGCGTGCGGTAGTAATCGCCGATACGAGGGCCAAGCTCTGCCTTCACCGATTCCGGCGCAACCAGATCCTGCTTCGGAAAGCCGTTGCGCTTCTCCCAGGAGGTGCGCCGCAGCCCCTCGATGTGATCGAGAATCCGCGCGGCCGAGAAGACCTCCGGGTGATCGAGCGAGCAGGCGAGTGCGCGCTCATGGGCATTGCAGAGCACGGCGAGTTCTTCCGTGAGATCGAGTCCCTGATCCCGCCCGGCTTCGATCAGCGCCCGCGTGCCGCGCGGCGTGGCCAGGCAATGAGCCTGGCGCAGGACGCGTCCGATGGCGCGAATATCGCCATCCTCCATCGTTTGCCATCGCTCGAAGATGCGGTCGGCGCTGCCTTTGGAGCCCGCATCCCAGTCAAAGTCTTCAAAGGCAGAGTAGGGGGCGAACAACCGGGCCAGAGTTACGTTGGGGATCAGCCGGAGGACGGTCTTGGCGTTGTACTGCATCACACGGATACCTCACGATCGGTCAAGGCTCCGCGCGATCAGTACAGCGGTCAGCGGCCGGGGACAACGGCAAGACGAGGCGAGGCCCCAAGGTGCCGGAGCCAGGAAAACGCTCTACAAAAATGCCACTGACTCACCGATTTTATCATGGCGAAGATTTAGCGAAACACATCACAGGCTAACGGCTTGACCCACGGGCGAATGTCCGGCTTGACAGGTTCCCGCCTGTGGATGGCTGTGGAAATCGGCGGGTGGTTCCGGGCAGCCCGTAAGCCGTTGCCACTCCAGCCTTTGCTCCTCCCAACGCACGATCTTGGCGATCCTCCGCAGCGCCCCTTCGCTGAACGGCGCGCGCCCGGCGTTGGGCGGCAAACGCAGCACTTCCTCTTGAATGTCCGGCGCGAGCCAGACGAGCATCATGATCTGGCTGATCCGCTCACGGCTCACGCATCCCAGGCGCGCCAGGTCCGCGTAGTCGCGCACCTCGCCGCTGTCGATCATCTCCTGAAACTGAAGCGCCAGCGCCAGCACCTGCGCCGCGCGCGGGTAGCGCCCGGTTCGTCGCGCCGGCGATACCGTGGGTTCCGTCGCCTGCTCCGCGCGCTGGATCTCCCGCACGGTTGGCCTCAGCTTGAACTTCACCTCGAACAGACTGCTCGCCGCCATTACTTTCCCGTCGCCTCCATGCAGAGCTGTTTGATCGCCGCCGTCCGGAAGCCCACCGTCACTTCGCCGCTTGCGCCGTCGTAGCTCACCTGCTCGACCAGCGTCTTGACGAACTTCTCCTGCTCGCGCGGCGTCATCTCGGCCCACAACCGGTCGAACTCCCGCAGGGTTCGCCGGACCTCGGCCACGTCCACCGTCTGGCCGGCCCACTCGGCCAACTGGTCGCGGACCTCGCGCAGCTTGCGTTCGAGCACCGCCGCGCGTTCCTGCACCTCGGCCATGCGGTCCACGGCCAGCTTGCCGCCCGTGCGCACAAGGCCCGCGAGTTCCTGGCTCAGCCGCTCGAGTTCGCGCTCCATGAGGCGCTTCTCGCGCTCAAGGGTTTCGACGTCGGCCACGCGCTGCTCGCCCAGCGTGCGCACCACCTCGTCGACCACCGCCGGGTTGGCGGCGATGCCACGGATCTGGTCGATCACCGCCTGTTCGATCGCGGGCGCCGACACGCTCCGCGTCGGGCACTGGTTGTACCCTCGCTGGTGCGCGTTCACGCAGACGTAGTAGCGGTAAAGCTTGTGCGGCGTCTTCTGCGTGTAGGTGTGGACCATGCCCGCATCGCAACTCGCGCAGCGTAGGATGCCCTTGAGCAACGCGCCATACTTGTTGCGCACCTGGCGGCCGCCGGTCCTGCCGTTGAAGCGAAGCCGGTCCTGCACCCGTTGCCAGACCTCGGGATCGACGATGGCTTCGTGCTCGCCCTCATAGACCTGGCCGCCGTATTCGACCTTGCCGACGTAGACCCTGTTCGTGAGCAGGTTGTAGAGCCGGTTCCTGGCAAACGGCTGGCCGCCGGCGACCTTGCCCTTGCGCGTGGTCCATTCCTTCATTCGCCAGCCGCGGCGGTTCAGCTCCTGCACCACCGGGATCAGTGAGCCGTGCTCGAGGTAGAGATCGAAGATGGCCCGCACGCGCGCGGCTTCGTCTTCGTTCACCACCAACGCGCCACCGCGCTCACTGATGTCATAGCCGAGCATCGGAATGCCGCCCACCCACCGGCCTTTGCGCCGCGCCGCCGACATCTTGTCCTTGGTGCGTTCGGCAATCATCTCGCGCTCGAACTGCGCGAACGAGAGGAGGATGTTGAGCGTCAACCGCCCCAGCGAACTGGTGGTGTTGAACTGCTGCGTCACCGAGACGAAGCTGACGCCGTGCTTGTCGAGGACCTCCATGATGCGTGCGAAGTCGAGCAGCGACCGCGTCAGCCGGTCCACTTTGTAGACCATCACGCAGTCGACCAGCCCGTCGCGGACATCCTGCAGCAGCTTCTGCAACGCGGGCCGGTCCATGTTCGCGCCCGTGAACCCGCCGTCGTCGTAGTGCTCCGGCAGCGCCACCCAGCCCTCGCCGCGCTGGCTGCGGATGAAGGCTTCGGCCGCGTCCCGCTGGGCATCGAGCGTGTTGAACTCCTGCTCGAGTCCCTCCTCGGTCGACTTCCGCGTGTAGATCGCGCAGCGGACCGTGGATCGCCGGGGAGTCGCGGGCAAACCGTTACCGTCGGCCATTCTTCTTCTCCGTCAGCCCGAAGAACAGCAGACCATTCCACTTGGTGCCCGTGATCTCCTGGGCGATCGCGCTCAGCGACTTGTACCGCCGGTCTTCGTACTCATAGCGCCCGTCGTCGAGCACCTTCACCACATGCGTCTTGCCTTTGTGGTGCTTCATGATCCAGCCGCCGGGCATCGGCAGGCGCGGGTCGTGACTGGGCCCGATCGTCGCCACGGCAGTCTGCTCAGGCGGGAGGCCGGCGCGGCGTTTGCCCGCATTAGCGATGACCCGCTGCCGCAACGGCGTGTCGCGCGCGATGGCGCGCGCCAGTTCGCGAAGCTTGTCCGACTGCGAGCCTTCTTCGTCGGCCTGCAAGCGCCAGGCGATCTTGCGGAACAGGAACTGCCGGTGCGCACTCACCGGATCCTTGCCGAAGACCTTGCGGTGCTCTTCGCGGAGCGCCGGCACGTTCATCGCGGCCAGCGCGGCGATCCGCTCTCGGAGCGTCTTCTTCATGCGTCAACCTCACGGACATGAGGGCTCTCCGGGCGCGGGTTATCAAGTTCTCTGTTGACGGATTCGGGCGCGTCTTTGGCGGCAGTTTCGATGCGCCGGGCGCGCCGGTAGCGCTGGTAAGCGATGGCCAGAAGCTGAGCGATGTCTGCGACAGCATCGCGCGTCGTGCGGTCTCGGAAATCCATGGGTGCCGGTCCTTCCGGCCCACAACGGCTTCCGCTTCGCGGCCTGGCGCGTCGTCTGGCTCTGTCAATAGATACTCAGGCGAGTTCGAAGGTGTCCGACCGGGCTGCGCTTTCGCTTGGCTTGCACCTGCATATCGCTAGATCTGCTTAACGGTGAAGGCTGTGCCAGTGTCAATTTCGAATTCTGTTCCGTTATCATGATTCTATGTCTCGCTCTAGACACCGTGGAATCATCATCGTCGTTGGACTCGCTTGCCTGGCAGCCCTGCTTCCCGCACAAACCATCACCGGCACCATAACCGGTGTTGTCGTGGATCCCGGCGGACTGGGGATCCCGGGCGCAAACGTCAAGTTGATTCAGGCATCATCTGGCTTCGAACGAAGCACTTCGACGGATGAGACGGGTTCGTATTCTTTCGCGTCCGTGGCTCCGGGCGAATACCGGCTGGCAATCCAGAAGGATGGTTTCAAGGCGCTGGAGCGCCGGAATCTGAATCTGACCGCCTCGGAAATCCTCGGACTAGGGATCATACGGCTGGAGATCGGCAGCACGGCGGAGAGTGTGACCGTGACGGCCGAAGGCAGCACCGTGCAGACAGTCAGCGGCGAACGCTCCGGTGTCATCACCGGCGCTCAGGTGGAGAACGTACTGATTCGGGGCAGAAATATCCTTACCATGCTCCAGTTGATGCCCGGAGTCACCAATGCCGGCAACCCTGACTCGCTGACCCGGTCTTTCAGCCCCAACGTCCAAGGTGGGCGCGGCAATACGACGAACGTGACGCTGGATGGCATGTCGGTGAATGATATCGGCGACAACAATTCAACTACGGTCAGCGTGCCGATGGACGCCGTGGCCGAGGTGAAGGTTCTGCTCAGTAACTACCAGGCCGAGTACGGGCGGATGTCGGGGGGCAACATCCAACTGGTGACGAAATCCGGCACCCGCGATTTCCACGGCGGCTTCTCCTGGTTCAAGCGCCATGAGCAATTCAACGCGAACAACTTCTTCAACAACCGGCTGGGCGTGCCCCGTCCCCGCCAGCGGTTGAACATGTATTCCTACAATGTGGGCGGTCCGGTGACGATTCCCAAAGTGTTCAACCGCGACCGCGATAAGCTGTTTTTCTTCTTCACGCAGGAGCACTGGCCGCGGGCGGTGGACCTCCCGTTGGCGCAGCTGACGGTTCCTACCGAACTGGAGCGCCGCGGCGACTACTCCCAGACCACCGAGCTCGACGGCCGCTTGATTCCCATTGTCGATCCCTTCACGCGGCAGCCTGTGCCTGGAAACATTATTCCAGCCTCGCAGCTTGACCCTAACGGAACTGCCCTGTTGAAGATCTTCCCGATGCCGAACTTCTTCGACCGTTTGATTTCGGCGGGCAGGTTCAACTACGTCCTTCAGTCCGGGGTGAAGACACCCCAGCGAGTCGAGACGCTGAAGTTCGACTATAACCTCAGCGCAAAACATCAAATGGCAGTAACGTATTCCGGATTGCGAGACGAGCAAACCGGAGCGCGCAGCATCCCGACTGGCGGTGCGAACTGGGACCAGATGCGACGGTCCTTCGTCACGCAAGGGCGAGTGCTGACGTTTCGTCATGTTTTCATCGCCAGTCCCCGAACGGTGAATGAGTTCGTATTCGGCTATTCCCAAAGGCCGGAAGAGGAGTTGATCGCGGCGGCAGAACTGGATCGGAACCGCAAGGAAGTGGTTGGATACCGGGTGCAGGGGTTGTACCCGGCGGCGAATCCGCTTGGGCTCATCCCGAACGCTGGCTTTGGCGGGGTACCTAACGCGGCCAGCCTGAATATGGACGGCCGCACTCCGCTCAATCAGACCCAGCGCGCCATCAATATCACGAACAACATTTCGCGAAACTACACCTCCCACCTCGTGAAGGGTGGCGTTTTCTACAACCAGAACCTGCGGCAGGCGCAACTGCCGACGACCTTCAATGCGGGCATTGGCTTTGCTCGAAATGTACAGAACCCGCTCGAGACGGGCTGGGCATACGCGAATGCCAGCTACGGAGTGTTCAATAACTACAGCGAGGCGACGTCGCGGCCGGACATCGGCGTCTATATCAAGGCCTTCGATTGGTTTATCCAGGACAACTGGCGGGTGCACAAGCGGTTCACCGTGGAGGCTGGTTTGCGGTTCTCGCTGAATACGCCGCAGTACGAGCGCGACGGCAGCGCCGCCAACTTCGCGTTCTCCCGGTACAACCCGGCTCAAGCCACCCGGCTGATCCGTCCCGGATTTGCTGGCTCAACTCGCGTTGGTATCGATCCCGTGACCGGAACCACCTATCCGGTAAATGTCATCGGCGCCTTCGTTCCCAACGTGGGCAACACGGCCAATGGCATGGTCACCGGCAAAGACGCAGATTATCCGCGAGGCTTCACCGCAGGCGCGGGTGTCCAATACGGACCCCGGTTTGGCTTCGCCTGGGACGTGTTCGGGAACGGCAGAACCGCGGTCCGTGGCGGAGTGGGTGTCTTTTACAACATCGGCGACTTCCAACTGATGCGCCTCCTGGGTGGCCAGCCACCCCTGGTCTACACCCCGACGCTCTATTTCGGCCGGTTGACGAACTTGGGCCAGCAAACCGGCTATCTTTTCCCGCAGGATGTGATCGGCCTGGACCCGCGGGCCCGTCTCCCCCGCGTCTTCAATGCGAGTTTCGGGATTCAACAGAAGATTCCGTGGGGTACCGTGCTCGACGTCGCCTATGTTCCGTCGCTTGGACGCCACCTGTTGTGGCAGCGCGAAGGAAACCCGATCCCGTTCGGCGCGAACTTCCTCCCGCAGAACGCCAATCCCCACTCCCCCACCACGCCGCTCGCGCCCACCTTCTTACGCCCGTTTCAGGGGTACAACGGAATCGCGATTCGAGAATGGGCCTCTTCTTCCAACTACCATTCCCTCCAGGTGACGGCGAACCGCCGGTTTGCCAAGGGCCTCGTCTTCGGATTGGCCTGGACCTGGTCGAAGTCGATGGACTACAACAGTGGCGATTTCAACACCGTGAGCCCTTTGGTTCCCGTGCGGGTTTGGAACTATGGAGAATCCGATTTCGACCGCACTCATGTTGTGAGAATCAACTATGTTTGGGACCTCCCGGCACCGCGCAGTAACCATTGGACAGTTCGCTATGGGTTGAAGGGCTGGCAGGTCTCCGGCATCACGAGTCACATTTCCGGTCCGCCGATCACGGCCAGTTTTTCGCTGGTGAATCCCATCGATATCACAGGCTCGCCCAGCCAGGGTGCCCGCATCGACATGACTGGGGATCCATATCTTCCCTCAGGCGAGCGGACCTTTTCCAGAAACTTCAAGACGGAGGTCTTCAGGGCTCCGGCGCGCGGGACCGTGGGCAATTCCTCCCGGTACACGATGCGTGGACCGTCCTTCCTGAATTGGGATACAGCCCTCTTCAAGAACATCCCGATCTGGGAGCAGATCAAGTTTCAGATCCGCTGGGAGATGTACAACGTTTGGAACAACACACAGTTCCAAACTTATGACACGGCCGCGCGTTTCGACGCGCAGGGCCGGCAGGTGAATGCGCGTTTCGGAGAATTCACCTCGGCAGCCGCTCCCCGGCAAATGCAGTTTGCTCTGCGCCTGCTTTTTTGAACTCGAGCGACCCCGTCCTGCTTCTTCCTCATTTTGCGAATGCGCGCAACATAGGCGCCTTGATTGCTGCAATGCCCTCTCCGGGCGTCTTCTTCTAATAGCGACAGCATCGCGCGTGGTGCGGTCTCGGTAATCCATGGGCACCGGTCCTTCCGGCCCACAACGGCTTCCGCTTCGCGGCCTGGCGCGTCGTCTGGCTCTGTCAATAGATACTCAGGCGAGTTCGAAAGTGTCCAACCGGGCTGCGCTCTCAACCGTGGGGATCCGAGCGAAGGACACAGTGGGCTTCGAAGAATTGAACGAGGCCAGTCTTCTTCATCGAAAATGATGCGACGGCAAGCACGACGTCCACCAAGGCATCTTCGGTGAAAGTCGGCTCCCAATCGTTCATCAGCAAGAAAGTGATGGCGGCGTTCGCCGCCACGCGCTTGTTGCCGTCGACGAACGGGTGGTTGCGGCAGATATGGAACAGGTAGGCAGCGGCCATGGCGGGGATGGAGGCGTGCAAGAACTCGTTCGAGAAGCTGGCCTGCGGTTGGGCGATGGCAGATTCGAGAAGCGCAAGATCCCGGACGCCGGAGGCGCCGCCGTAGCGTTCGATCTGCTGGCGGTGGATCTCCAGCACCTCCTCAAGCGATAGAAACAGAGGTTCCACGACGGCTTCCGTGGAGCGCTAACCGCTATTTCTCACACAGGGGTTGGCGGGAAGCCGGGGACTCTGGCATAAACGTTTGTGAGAGCAAATGTTTAAAGCCAAGGAGGTCTCGGCTCCCGCTATGACAGAGTGTACCCAAGACAGTTTCGAGTTTGAAAGCCATTTTTCGCGCCAGGTGGTGGCACGGTTCGACGGCGGCGCGCTCACTTCCGATGCCGGTGCGCTGCTGTTGCGGGAAACCGACCGCCGCATCCGCCTGATCGAGCGCCTGGCGGCGTGCTTCGACGACCACCGGGATCCATCGCTGGTTCGGCATGAGGTGCAGGAGATGGTGGCGCAGCGGGTTTACGCGCTGGCGCTGGGCTACGAGGATCTCAACGACCACGACGAGCTGCGGCATGATCCGCTGCTGGCGCTGTTGAGCGGCAAGCGCGAGCCGGGCAAGGCGCCGCTGGCGGGCAAGAGCACGCTGAATCGGATTGAGCTGGGCGGCGAGCAGCCAAGCCGGTACAAGAAGATTCACTGCCGGCAGGAGTCGGTCGACGCGCTGCTGGTGGAGGTGTTTCTGGAAGCGCATGAGGAAGCGCCGGACTGCATTGTGCTGGATCTGGACGTCACCGATCTGCCCTTGCACGGCCATCAGGAGGGCCGGTTTTTCCACGGCTATTACGACGAGTATTGCTACCTGCCGCTGTATATTTTTGCCGGCGAGCATTTGTTGTGTGCGCGGCTGCGGACGGCGGATCAGGACGCGGCGGCGGGATCGACGGAAGAGGTGAAGCGGATTGTCGGGCAGATCCGGGGGCGGTGGCCCGGGGTGCCGATGGTGGTGCGGGCCGATTCGGGTTTCTGCCGCGAGGAGCTGATGGCGTGGTGCGAGCGGCACGACGTGGGCTACGTGTTCGGCCTGGCGCGCAATGAGCGGCTGCGGAAGTCGATTGTGCCGCAGATGGAGGAGGCGGCGCGGTTGCAGCATGCTAGCGGCCGGCCGGCGCGGGTCTTCACGGAGTTTGGGTATCAGACGACGACGGGGTCGTGGAGCCGGGCGCGGCGGGTGGTGGCGAAGGCCGAGCAGCTGGACGGGAAGGAGAATCCGCGCTTTGTGGTGACGAACCTGGGCGCGGACGAGTGGCCGGCGCAGAGGTTGTACGAGGAGCTGTATTGCGCGCGCGGCGAGATGGAGAACCGGATCAAGGAGCAGCTGAGCCTGTTTGCGGATCGGGTGAGCGCGGAGACGATGAAGGCCAACCAGCTGCGGCTGAGTCTGGCTGGCTGCGCGTATGTGCTGGTGCAGGCGCTGAGGCGGCTGGGGCTGAAGGGGACGGAGATGGCGAGGGCGCAAGCGGCGACGATCCGGGAGCGGCTGCTGAAAATCGGGGCGCGGATTCGGGTCACGGTGCGCAAGATCTGGTTGTCGATGGCATCGGGCTATCCGTGGCAGGGACTGTTCCGGCAGGCATGGGCGCAACTGCGCTGCTGAGGGCGAAGGGGCCCGCGCGGGCGTTTGCGACAAGCCCCAATCAGGATGCGGTTTTGAGCAATTTCGGGCGGAGCTTTGGTCAAAAATGCCTCCGCGAGCCGCGGCAGGGGCATCGGAAGGCACTTCCGGCCCGGCAAAAGGGCGTCCACCGCGCGACCGGCATAAACTGCACCCGATTTTGACCTCAAATCAGACTCTGCCACCGCCTCCCAGTGCTCCGGTGGGGGAGGTGTGAGAAATGGCGGCTAATCCGCCAGCCGCTTCAAGGCCTTGCCGTAACGCCTGTGGGCCCATTCCTGAGCAGCATCGAACTTCGCCTGGCGATCAGACGTTGCCGCGGGGGCTACGATCAAGCGCTGTCCGTCCGTGCTGATGTCGAGAGGAGTTTCGGCGTCGATCTTGAGCAGATCGAGAATGGGCCGGTCGATGACCAGCGCCAAGCTGTTCCCGTGCTTGGTCAGCTTTTTCACCATGGAAATCTCCGTCAGTCCAATGGTATCACACTGTAGTAACCACGGATTCCCTGTCAATCGTCTGGCTGGCGAGTTCGAAAGTGTCCAACCGGCCGGCCTCTCTGGATCGGCCTGTCAACAAACGAGGACCTGTCAACGGAGAAAACGGAGAGTTTGGAGGGTTCAGAGAGGCCCACGAACTGAACCATGATGGTTCAGCGCGTGGCCCGGTTGGAGGCGTTTCGAACCGGAGAACCGCGCGGAAGCGCAAATACTGGCGAATGTTTGGGATAATGGGCGGCCGCAAACAACGATGGCGTCAAGCGAAACGGGGCGGCGGGAGGTTGTGGTTTTGAGAAGTGGCTCCCCATCGTGGACACGTTTCGAACTTTCACAGCCCACCCGACTACTACGATCCGATCCGCCTTCTCTCAGATTCAACAATTTGCGAGTGTTTGAGGATTCGAAGAGCGATCTGCACCTTCGTCCGCTGGCCCCCTTGGGCGATGGTCTTTGTTGAACTCAAGCCCTGCGGCGATTCGCGACGCACGACCATCGGGGTTCCGATGTCGATGGACCGCATGATTCACTCCTTCTTCTGCCGGCCGGGCCGATTCGCAGCGTATGCTCGCGCCTCCTCCAGTGTCACGACGCCGTCCTCATTGGCGTCCATGCGCCCGAAAGCCGCGCCGGGCAACTCGTCCTTGGTCAACTTGCCGTCGCCGTTGCGGTCGAGCTGGCGGAAGCGCTGCTCAATTCCCCTGCCGGCCTGGTTGTTCTCGGTCCGTCCGTCTTGCCGCATCCATTTCGGGTCCTGCAATTGCGCGTTCCACGCCTGCCAGGCGGCGGCGAGTTCTTTCGCTTTGCCGGGCATCGCGGCGGCAAGGTCCTTGGATTCTCCGACATCCTCGGCCAGGTTGAACAACTGGGGCCGCGGGCGGCCCGAGGCCGTGACCAGTTTCCAGTCACCCTGCCGGATCGCATGCTGCTGGTGGAAGCGCCAGTAGAGCCTCTCGTGCGGCTTGCCCGGGTTATTGCCGGTCAAGAAGGGGAGCAGGCTGACGCCATCGAGATTCCACTGCGGGCGGATCTCGGCGCCTGCGGCGATAAGGGCGGTGGCGTGGATGTCGAGGGAGATGACCGGATTGCGGTAGACGCGGCCCGCCGGCACGCGCCCCTTCCACTGCAGGAGGAAGGGCACGCGAATCCCTCCTTCCAGCACCTGTCCCTTGTAGCCTCGGAGGGGCGCGTTGCTGGATGTGGTCTGCGGGGTGGGTCCGCCGTTGTCGCTAAGGAAGAACACCAGAGTGTCTTCCTCCAGGTTCAGCCGCCGCAAGGCATCGAGCACCCGGCCTACCGCATCGTCCATCGCGGCGGTCATGGCGGCATAGGTGCGCCGCCTCTCGTTGCTGATTGCGGTGAAGCGATCCAGGTACTTGGAGACGGCTTCGAGCGGCGCATGCACAGCATTGAACGGCAGGTACAGAAAGAAAGGATCGGCGCGGCGCTTCTCGATGAACGCCACGGCTTCCCGAGCCAGGGCGTCGGTGAAGTACTCCTTCTCCTGCGCCACCTCCATGCCGCGCAGGATGGGGTTGCGCTGGCGTCCGGCCGCAGGGACGTAGTTGTTCGCTCCGCTCAGGAAGCCGAAGAACTCGTCGAAGCCGCGCCGAGGCGGAGTCAATTCCGGTTTGTAGCCGAGGTGCCACTTGCCGAACATGCCGGTGGCGTAGCCGAGCGGCTTCAGACGCTCGGCGAGCGTGGGCTGGCCCAGCGGCAGGCCGAACTCTTCGTCGGCATACGCCTCGGGTCCGGGATTGGTTTCGAATCCGAAGCGCTGCTGGTAGCGTCCGGTCAACAGGCCGGCGCGGGTCGGCGCACAAATGGGGCAGGTGACGTAGCCGTCTGTGAAGCGCACACCGTTGGCGGCGATCGAATCGATATTGGGCGTGGGAACGTCTTTCGATCCCTGCACGCTCAACCCTGCATAGCCGAGGTCGTCGGCGAGAATCAGGACGATGTTGGGCTTCCGGGGGCTCGCTCCGAAGAGCCCTGCCGGCAGCAGCACGCTGCCAGCCAGGAGTTCGCGACGGCTTAGCATGATTCGTTGCCTCCCTCCAAGATCTTCTCTAACCGGGGCCGCTCAACTCCCCGCGGTAGATCCAGGCGGTATTGTGCCAAATGGGGCGCGGCGCCGCGGCGTCGAATCCGCCCAAGTAGAACACGCGGCCGTTGTCGGCCGCGAAGGGCGATTGGGCGACAGCGCGGGTGGCGCGCAAAGGTGGATTGGGAAGCACATCCGGGTCGATCACCTGGGCGTGCGTGTAGGATCCGTTTCGGCGGCGGATGAGATACCACGCGTTGTTCCGCTGGGCGGAGCCGCTCGCGGAGGGATGGTTCACCCAGACGCCGATCAGGTTCACGGTCTCTCCCGAGAGCGGGTCCTTCACCTCGGGCATGTCGTTATAGGCGGACAGCGCGGGGAAGTTGATCGGTCCGCTTTGGCCCCACACCTCGCCGAAGTAGCGGCGGATGTCGAACTCCATCGTCACCGAGTGTCCCTTGGCGGGATCGCCTTCCACCGGTTCGATCCGGAACACCTGACCGTACATCTCCAGAGTGACCAGCGCCACCTCGTAGCGTTTTCCTTCCGGATGTGGCACAGCCGTGAAGCCGCGGATGTCCGGGGCACGGTCGCTGATGATGTCCCACTCCTGCACGAAATGCCAGCGCGGCAAGGGACCGTCGACACGGTAGAAGATGCCACCGGCGTCGTCGCCGGCTTTGCCATTCGAGCCAATGCAGAAATAGAGAAGGCCATTGCACTCGCCCCCGGACATCACTCTTTCGGTGCCGCGCAATTCCGGTTCGGAATCCCATTCGAGCAGTCCCGTCTGCCGGTTCCAGCCGCCACGGTGGATGCGGGAGTCGCGACTGCCGACACCGGCGAAAACGTGGTGGATCCCCGTGATTCGGTCGAGGTGAGTCCGAATCACGCGCACCACGGAATTGCCGCTTGCCGTGCGTCCTGGTTCCGTTCGGCCCCAGGTTCCGGTCTCGTCGCTGCGCTGGTAGACGGTAGCCTGTGAGCCGCGCAATTCACCGGTGCCGGCCAGCAACAGGGGAACCGGCGGGTCGAGGCGGTTGCCCCGGTGATCGGTGGTGAGCCGCACGGAAGCGAGCGATTCGATGCGCAGGTGCTGGGCGCCCCCGCTGAAGTCCGCTTCCCAATCGGCATCCGGCCGCCGCTTCACCAGAACCTGCGGTCCCGGATGCGGATCGGCAGAGGGCTCGCCGCCGAACAGCAGATCATTCCAGTAGCCGATGCCGGCGAATAGCATTCCCTGATGAGCCACCAGCGACAGAGTTTCGGTGCCGCCCATGAAGCGGCCGTTCACGTCGTAGGCTCCCGGATGGTAGTCCTTGCGATAGCTCAGCAGTTGGAAACCGGAGGCGAGCGGCGTATCACCGCCGGCTCGGCGTATCGGGCTGGCGCTCATCGCGGAGCCGCGCAGGGCGTAGCCCAGGTGGGAAAAGCGCGATCGACCGCCAGAGAGCGGATGCCGGATCTCGCTACCCGCCGCGCTGAACACGAGGCTTCGGTCAGCGGCGCGATAGCGGACCGCCAGTTCCACTACCCCGGAAGGCCACTGTACGGAGACACTGGAAGTGGCACCGCCCTCCCCGTCCTCCGCTACCTCGAGCCGTCCGGCGCCGGCGTCGATTCCGCAGCGGACCGTGCGCGCTGCTTGCTGCGAGTCGGCAAAGGCGATGTATCCATTCCTGGACGCACCTTCCGAAAGGAGCACCTCACAGGACAGAGTCCAGTCTTCCTCCAGGCGGAGCGGATAGCGTTGCGGGATGAAAGCGAACGATAACTGATTGCCGCGTGATGCAAGCAAGGAGTAGCCGAGCGGCGAGCTCTCGACGGTGAGTGGCGCTCCCAATTTGACCGGAGCCGCGGCGCCCCACAGCGGCTCGATGACGGTCTGCTCCCAGGCAGCGTGGGCGAGGGTGAGGGCCTCCGCGATGTCAGGTCTGGCAGAGACGAGATCGTCAGCCTCGGAGGGGTCGCGCCAGAGGTCATATAACTCGGCCCGCCCTCCGCCGACGGCATCCTCGCGGACCATCTTCCAGGCGCCGCGCCGGACAGCGCTTTGGCCGCGCACGCTGCCCGCCGTGCGCCAGAACAGCGTGCGTTCACCCGGCGGAGGATGCAGCAGACTGACGCCGTCGAGCGCCCCGCCTGGCAACGGAGTGCCGCCGGCGGCATCGAGAAACGTCGGCAGCAGATCCAGCGAAATGGCCGGCTCCAGGACGTCCACGCCGTCGGGCAACGCTGCGGGCCAGCGCAGCAGGAAGGGTGTGCGGACGCCTCCTTCGTAGAGAAGCTGTTTGTTGCCGCGCAGGATCCCGTTGTCGGAGTGGTTGGGTGCGCCGTCAACCGCGTCTTCGGGCCCGCCGTTGTCGTTCAGGAAGGCCACAATGGTGTTCTGCGCCAGACCGAGCGACTCCAGTTCACGCAGGACGCGGCCGATGTTGTCGTCCAGGGCGAGCGTCATGGCGGCCAGCGTCCGGCGGCCCGGATCCCCAATGGCCGCGACGCGCGGGTCGGCCAGCCTGGCCGCGTCCGCTTCCAGGGGGGCGTGCACCGCATTGAACGCGAGATACAAAAAGAACGGATCTGGCGCAAACTGGCGCGTATGCTCGGTGAGATAAGTCGAGGCTTCGCTGCCCAGACGGTCCGTCAGGTAGCTTCCCGGCTGCTCGGGAACCGTCACGCCGTTGCGCTGCAAGCGTGTCTCGGCGCCGGTGCGATCCAGCGCGAAGTACGAACGCGCACCGCCGATGAATCCGAAGAACTGGTCAAACCCTCTGCGGTTCGGGTGCGCCTCCGGGCGTTCCCCCAGGTGCCACTTGCCGACGGCATAGGTGCGGTAGCCCAGTGGCTTCAGATGATCGGCGATGGTCCGTTCGTGAACGGGCAGCCCGGCGTTCTCGAAGTCCTGGGTATTGCTTTCGAAGCCGAAGCGCTGCGGATAGCGTCCGGTGAGGAGGCCGGCCCGGCTCGGGCAGCAGACAGCCCCGGTGACGTAGCCGTTGCTGAATCGAACACTTTGGGAGGCCAGGTGGTCCAGTGCGGGAGTCAGCGCATGGAAGTCCGGGCTGCGCTGAAAACCGAAGTCGGCATAGCCGCAATCGTCGGCGAGGATAACCAGGACATTGGGGCGCTGAGTCAGGGCGGCACGCACCGCCATGGGGAGTGCCCCGGCCAGACGCAGCAACTGGCGCCGATTGATTCGGGTTGTCATGCGTACCTCCTGTTCGGCTGAACCCGAAATGGCATCATCCGTCGCGAGCTTTACAGCGCGTCACTCGTCTTTTTCGTCAAATTCAGGTCCAAAAACTGGTCGGCGGCAATATCCGGAAACGCGACCTGCCGTCGACTTGGCAGAGTGATGTCGATTCTCACTCTTTCCTGTTTGCCGAGTCCGAAATGCGCCTCCAGCGCGCTGCCGCTCTTGTAACTGTGGTCGGCGGCGATGACTCGCATCCCCAGCAGCTTGCCGGTCTCCGCATCGTGCGCCTCCACTCGCGCGCCGATGATTTCGGCATCCAGCACGCCACTGAAGCGCAGGCGCAGCCAGTGATTCTCGCGGGCGCCGTGTAGTCCCGTGTTCCAGTAAACACGGCTCTCGTAGCGTTCGAGACTCGTGGCGAGGCCGGTATTGTCGGGATCGGCGG
>CAYYNC010000089.1:0-18317 GCA_964472745.1 uncultured Solibacteraceae bacterium | reverse complement strand
GGCGGCATGAAAATCTTCGCGCGCGGCAAAGATTTCAAGGGTTAGTAGTACAGAGTGGAGCTCAGTCAAATACCCAGGATTTCTCCAGCCCCGTCCCTTCGCGTTCAAGCCGCACCCAGTCGAACTCCACCGTCCCTTTCACCGCCCCAAACTCGAATTGGATCCGCGCCAAATGCCCCGACGGCACTTCAAACGCCGCCTCAAATTCATGCCATTCGCCGTCCGCGCGAAACTCCACCGGCTTGCGCCGCGCCGGAGCGGGGAACATCTCCTCGATCGTCATCCATTGGACCGCCGCCACCGGCGCATCCTTCGACCGCGCCCGGAACCGCACCCTGAACCGCCCCGCCGGCGCCACCCAGCTTCGCGCAAGCTGGTCGCTCCTCGGCGTGCACTCCACCTTGAGTACGCCGCCCGACCGCGAAAGCGCCGACTGCGATTGCAGCAAACACCACCCATCGACCTCGATGCGATAGCGGTCCTGCTCTTCGACGCCGGACTCCGGCCGCGCGCCCTGATCGCCCGTTTCGCGAATCCACGCGTCCAGCCGGCCGCGCATTTCGGAGAGCGTTTTCGACTGAGCGGGCGACCCCGCGAGGTTGCGCAACTCGCCCGGATCGGCCTCCAGGTCGTACAGCTCCTCGGCCGGACGCCGGTTGGACATGAACTCCGCCACAGCGCCTGTCAACCTGCCTTCATCGCGCAACTGCCTCAGCACTTGCAGCGGCGGGTACTGCGTGTCCTTGTAGACGTTCTGCTGCGTGTACGGCCGCTCCGGCATGAAGTTGCGGATGTACTTCCAGCGCGCCGTGCGGACCGCGCGGATGCGGTCCACCGTCTCGTCGCAGCGGTCGCGCGCGGCAAAGATCGCGTCACGCGGTTTCGCCTGCGGGCCGAACAGCATCCGCCCGTGCATGTTCTGCGGGATTTCGATGCCGCCCATCGCCAGCGACGTCGCCGTGACATCGATCAGGCTCACCAGGTCGGTCCGCACCATGCCCGGCTTCACGCCCGCCGGGCGGAACCGCTCCGGGAACCACGCGATCAGCGGCACGCGAATACCGCTGTCGTAAAGGAACTGCTTGCCGCGCGGCATCGGTTGGCCGTGGTCGCCGAAAAAGAACAGGATTGTCGAATCGCGCAGACCCTGCTCTTCGAGCCGCCGCAGCACGCGGCCCACCTTCACGTCGAGGTTCTGCGCGGCGTCCAAATACATCGACCAGTCCTCGCGCAGCGCGGGATGATCGGGATAGAACGGTGGCAGCTTCACCTTCGCCGGATCCACCGGCGCGGGCGTGTGGCGGCGGAAGATGCGGTGCGTCTCCTGGAAATTGATGTGCGCGTAGAACGGCTGGCCCGGCGTGCGGGCGGTCCAGTCCGCGCCGTCGAAAGGCCGCTCGACGTTGAAATTGAAGTCCGTCTTGCCTGTGCCCTGAAGGCCGGACTGCGCTGTCAGGTTCGCGGTGAAGTAGCCTGCCTCGCGGAAGCGTTCGCTGATCAGCTTCACACCCGCCGGCAGCCGGCAGCCGTCGTTGCGATGGCTGCGGTGATGGTGCGCTCCGATCGAGGTCTGATACATGCCCGTGTTGAAGGCCGACCTCGCCGCGGAGCACACCGGCGCCGTCGCGAAAGCATGCTCGAACCGCACGCCCTGCGCGGCCATGCCGTCCAGGTTCGGCGTCCGCACAAGCCGCTCGCCGTAGCAGCCGAGGTCCGGACAGAAGTCCTCGGCCATGATCCAGACAATATTAGGGCGCTCGCCCGCCGCCAAGGCGGCCGCGCTCCAGAGAAACGCCCGCCGCGTAGCCATCGTCACACCTGAGTCTTGAGCGTGTCCTTTAGGCCGCTTGTGGCTTTTTCGATGACCTTAGCCGGCGCGGTGACGACGGCGGGCCGCACGGCCAGTCGTCCCACCTCTTTTTGGACGGCGATCTCGCGGGGCGCTTCCACCGGCGATCGCAGCGCCGAAAAGGCGCGGTCCACATCGCTGACGATTCCATCCGCGCGATCTTTCGCGACGGTCGGCGCGAGTGTGCCTTCCGTGGCGAGAGTGAACAGCAGTCCGCGGTCGCGGCATGCTCCGATCGGCCCGCTGATGGCCCGGTAGCCCCCGCCTACAGGCGCCACGGCGTGCAGTTCGCCACTCTGGCTGCAATAAAAAGTGATGCGCGTGATCTTCTGCGGCGCCGGCGTCGCGGCGCCTTGCCGGGCGCCTCCTGCGGGAGGCTGCCCGGCGGCACACGTGGAGATTAGAAGGGCCAGGACAAGGGTGCGCATGCCGCCACTCTAGCACGAGCGCGCCGGGCGGGGACTCTATTCCTGCCGGAACGACAGGTAGAAGTCCTTCATGTCGAGGTCTGTTCGCGTATAACGCGACTTCGCATCCGCCACCGTCTTCGGCGGCGGCTCGATCACCTTCGCGCCCTTCTGCCAGTTCACCGGCGTGGCGCATGCTTTGCCGTCCGAAGTCTGAAGCGCCGTCAGCAGACGCAGCACCTCGTCGATGTTGCGCCCGTTGGTGAGCGGATAGTATATGATCGCGCGGATGACGCGCTTGGGGTCGATGAAGAACACCGCGCGCACTGTCGCCGTGGCGCTCGCGCCGGGGTGCAGCATCCCGTAGAGGCTCGCCACCTTCATGTCGATGTCGGCGATGACGGGGAAAGGAACCTCCACACCCAGCTTCGTCCGGATGTTCTCCATCCACGCGACGTGCGAGTGAATGCTGTCGATACTCAGTCCCAGCAGCTTCGTGTTCAAGGCCGCAAATTCAGGCTCGCGGCGCGCGAACTCCATGAACTCCGTCGTGCAGACGGGCGTAAAGTCCGCCGGATGCGAGAACAGGACCACCCAGGAGTCCCCCTGCCACTCGCTGAACTTCATTGCCGCGGAATGGGTTGTCACCGCCGTGAAATCGGGCGCCGTGTCCCCAATGCGCGGCATGCTATAGGTCTCACTCATGAGAATCCACCTCCACCGTGTGATTCCCCGGCTTCTCGATCCCAGTTGCAGCCGGGCTGTCTCAAAGGATACCGCTCCCCGGCGGAGTTTACCAACGCCGTCATGGTCTCCGGGCTATACTTGGGCTGTTACGAAGGTACCCCTATGTCGTCCCGATTTGCCGCCATTCTTCCGCTCGCGCTCCTGGCTGCGATGACATCCGCCGGACAGGGCCTGCTCCTCCAGGAACCTACCCTCAGCAAGACCCACATCGTCTTCGTTTACGCCGGCGACCTCTGGAGCGTGCCGCGCGCCGGCGGCGACGCCATCCGTCTCACCGTCAGCGCCGGCCTTGAATCCAATCCGCGCTTCTCCCCCGACGGCTCGCGAATCGCCTTCAGCGCGGAGTATGACGGCAACTATGACGTCTTCGTTATGCCCGCGGCCGGCGGCGTGCCCAAGCGACTCACATGGCACCCCGCGGTGGATCAGGTCCTCAATTGGACCCCCGACGGCAAGCGCATCCTTTTCGCCTCTCCGCGCGGTTCCTATTCCCGCTTCTACGAGCTCTTCACTGTCGACCTGGATGGCCGCTTGCCCGATCGCGTCGACCTGCCGATGGGCTGGGAGGGCGACTTCTCGCCGGACGGCTCTCAGATCGCCTACGTTCCCCTCCGCCGCGCTTTCACTTTCTGGAAGCGCTATCGCGGCGGCACGGCCACGCCTGTCTGGATCGCGGCGCTCGCAAGCGGCAAGATCACCAAGGTCCAGCGCACGGACTCCAACGATTTCAATCCGCTCTGGGTGGGCGACAGGGTCTACTTCCTCTCCGACCGCAACGGCCCCGTCACGCTCTTTTATCACGACGTGAAGACGAAGCAGGTGCGGCAGGCGGTCGAAAACAAGGGCTACGACTTCAAGTCCGCCTCGGCCGGTCCGGGCGCGATCGTGATCGAACAGTTCGGCGCGCTACTGCTGTACGACCTCTCGAGCGGAAAGACAACGCCGGTGAACGTCCGCATCAACGGCGACCTGCTCGAAACCCGGCCCCGCCTGGTCAATGTCTCGCGCCGCCTCTCCAACGCCCACATCTCCCCCACCGGAGCCCGCGCGCTGTTCGAAGCCCGCGGCGAGATCATCACTGTCCCGGCGGAGAAGGGGGATCCGCGCATCCTCACCAACACCACCGGCGTCATGGAGCGCGATCCCGCCTGGTCGCCCGACGGCACGACCATCGCTTACTTCTCCGACGCTGCGGGCGAATACGAGTTGCACCTCGCCCCGCAAAGCGGCATGGGCGAGGTGAAGAAGATCAAGCTCGCCGAAAAGCCCGGCTTCTTCTTCGCGCCCCGCTGGTCGCCCGACAGCAAGAAGATCGCCTACGTCGACAACCACCAGACCATCTGGTACGTCGACATTGAAAAGAAGCAGCCCGTGCGTGTGGACAAAGACCCGTACTGGACTTTCGGCGGCGGCCTCGCGCCCTTCTGGTCGCCCGATAGCCAGTTCCTCGCCTATGCCCGCCGCCTGAAGAACTTCATGGGCGCGGTCTTCATGTTCGACGTCGCCGGTGCGAAGAGCACGCAGATCACTGATGGGATGAGCGACGCCGCGCACCCGGTTTTCGACAAGGATGGCAAGTACCTTTACTTCACCGCGAGCACGGATTCAGGCCCCGCCCTTCAGCCCGACATCCAGGGCTTCTCGCGCCCCGTCACCCGCAGCGTCTACCTCGCCGTCCTGTCCAAGGACGATCCCTCGCCCTTCGCCCCCGAAAGCGACGAAGAGAAAGGCCCGGCGCCGCCCAAACCGGAGGACGCGAAGCCCGCTGAAGGAGCCAAACCCGCCGAAGGCGCCAAGCCTGCGGAAGGCGCGAAACCCGCCGCGCCCGCCAAGCCGGAGCCGGTCAAAGTAAAGGTTGACTTCGAGAACATCGGCCAGCGCATCCTCTCCATGCCGTTGCCCGCGCGCCGATACGTCGGCCTCCAGGTGGGTAAGGCGGGAACGCTCCTGGCCCTCGAAATGCCGCAAACCGCCGCTGCCGCGCCCGGACCTCCGGGCCTCACGGTGCACCGCTACGATTTGAAGACGCGCAAATCCGACGTCGCCATCTCGGGCGTGATGAACTTCGAGATCTCCTTCAACGGCGAGAAGATGCTCTATCGCCAGGGCGACCGCTGGTTCATCACCGCGCCCCGCCCCATGGCCGCCGGACCCGGGGGGCCGCCCCCGGCCGCCGCACCCGCCGCGCCTCCCGCCGCCGGGGCGCCAACCGGCGCACTGCGCACCGAGAACATCGAAGTCAAAGCCGACCCGCGCGCCGAATGGAAGCAGATGTACAAGGAAGCCTGGCGCATCGAGCGCGACTTTTTCTACGACCCCAACTATCACGGCCTCGACCTCGCCGCGGCCGAAAAGAAGTACGAGCCCTTTGTCGAATCGGTCGCCTCGCGCCGCGACCTCACTTACCTGTTCGCCGAAATGCTCGGCGAGATGACCGTCGGTCACCTCGGCGCCGGCGGCGGCGATGTCCCCGAAGTCCGCCGCGTACCCACGGGGTTGCTCGGCTGCGACTTCAAGCTCGAGAACGGACGCTATCGCTTTGCGCGCGTCTACAACGGCGAGAACTGGAACCCCGGTCTGCGCGCGCCTCTCACCGAGCCCGGCGTCAACGTCGTCGCCGGCGAGTACCTGCTCGCGGTAAACGGGCGCGACTTGCGCGACACCGACAATGTCTACAGTTTCTTCGAGAACACCGCCGGCAAGAACACCGTGATCAAAGTGGGACCGAACCCCGACGGCTCCGGCTCTCGCGACGTCACAGTGGTCCCCGTCCCCAGCGATTCCGCGCTGCGCAACTACGCCTGGATCGAAGGCAACCGCCGCAAAGTCGACCAGCTCACCGGCGGACGCGTCGCATACGTCTACATGCCCGACACGGCGTTCGGAGGCTTCACCAACTTCAACCGCTACTTCTTCGCCCAGGTCGGCAAGGAAGCCGCAATCATCGACGAGCGCTTCAACGGAGGCGGTATGTTGGCCACCGACATCATCGAATATCTGAGCCGCAAGCCGATGAGCCGCGTCGCCACGCGCGACGGCGAAGACGAGCCTCAGCCGCAGGGCGCCATCTACGGCCCCAAGGTGATGCTCATCAATGAATTCGCCGGCTCAGGCGGCGATGCGATGCCGACGTACTTCCGCCGCGCCGGTGTGGGCAAGCTGATCGGCAAGCGCACCTGGGGCGGTCTCGTCGGCCGCGCCGCCTCGCCGCCGCTGATGGACGGAGGCGGAGTCTCCGCGCCTAGTTCCGCCGTCTGGAACCCGCTCAAGTCCGAGTGGGACGCCGAGAACGTCGGCGTCCCTCCGGACATCGAGGTCGAGCACGACCCCGAGCTTGTCCGCCAGGGCAAGGACCCGCAGCTTGAAAAGGCCGTCGAGGTCGTGATGGCCGAACTTGCCAAGAATCCGCTGCCCCAGCCCAAGCGGCCGCCCTACCCTAACTACCACGCCCCGAAAGCACAGCAGCCGAAAAAGAGATAAGAATATCTCATGTGCTGCTCACGTCCGAGCCGCCGCGAGTTCGTTGAGCTCGCTGCCGGGGGCTCTCTCGCGCCCGCGGTGTCCGCCGCGCCCGCCTGGAATCGTGACCTCTGGAATCCGGAGCGACCTTTCCTCCAGCCGGGCCGTGCTCTCAAGGTCCAGCCCGTGCTGATGTATTCGCTCCCCACGCGCAGGGAGCAGGCCTCCTGGAAATCGTGGGGCGGCGTCCAGACGGAGCAGGCGGCAAACGAAGAGGTTGCGCGGATCGCGTCCGAATGGAAGGCACTTACTGCGAGGGCTGGATTCGCCATCGATGTGCTGCCCGTCGCGCGAGCGGTGAATCCCGATGCCGCCGCGCGCGTGCGCGACCCGCAGGCCGATGCGGTTGTTCTCTACCCGGCCACCGGCTCGGGCGCGATGCTTCGCGCGGCCATTGGCACGCAAGGCGACACCGTCGTCTTCGTTCGCCACCGCTCCGGACCGGCCTACTACTGGTACGAAGCGCTGAGCACGCGCTATCTGCGTCCCGAAGGCGTCAGACCTTCGGCCGCCGACCCGCGCCGCCTCTCCGTCAACGACGTTGTCGTCGACGATCCCGCCGAGCTCTCCTGGCGAATGCGCTCCCTGTACGCGGTGCGCAACTTCATCGGCTCGAAGATCGTCGCCCTCGGCGGAGCGCAAGGGAAATATGCGCCGAACGCGCCTCAGTTCGCCCGCGACCGCTTCAAGCTCGACATCGTCGAAATCAGCTACGACGATCTCGGCCTGCGCCTCAAGAGCGCGATGGCCGACTCCGCCCGCACGGAGCTCGCCTCCCATTGGGCCGATCGCTACCTGCGTCTTCCGAAGACCACTCTCGAAACGCCCCGCGAATTCGTCGTGAACTGTTTTGTGCTCTATGGCATCTTCAATGACATCCTCCGGGAGCACAACGCCACAGCCTTCACCATCAATCAGTGCATGAACACAATCATGCCGATGTCGCGCACCACAGCCTGCCTGACGCTGAGCCTGCTGAATGATGAAGGGCTGCTCGCCTTCTGCGAATCGGACTTTGTCATCGTGCCCCCAGGCATGTTCCTCCGCCACCTCGCCGGCCGCCCGGTCTTTCTCCACAACTCGACATTCCCGCACAACGGCATCGTCACCTGCGCCCACTGCACCGCCCCTCGCCGCATGGACGGCGCGCGATACGAGCCCGCCCGCATCGTCACACACTACGAATCCGAATACGGCGCCGCCCCGAAAGTCGAGATCCCGATCGGCCAGGAAGTGACGTTCATCAACCCCGAGTACGCCACGGGCCGCTGGGCCGGCATGAAAGGCACGGTCGAAGCCAACCCCTTCTACGAAATCTGCCGCTCCCAGCAGGACGTTCGCATCCATGGCAACTGGCGCAAGCTCCTCAACGAAGTCCGCGACTCCCACTGGGTGATGGTCTACGGCGACTTCCTCAAAGAAATCGCCTACGCCGCCCCGCGCCTCGGCATCGACTGGGACCCAATCACCTGAGCCTCCTCGCGACGCAGCGCCCGTGTAGGCTTGAGGCGGAAGGGTTCGGTCGATGGACCTCAAGCGGGAAATCGCAAGGCATGCAGGGAAACTCGCGCCCGAGATGCAGGAGCAAGTCCTCAAGTTCGTCCTTTTGCTCTCCGGACCGCCCCTGGTGGGTGAGGAGGGAGCGAATCTGCGCCAATTCGCCGGAACGCTGGATCCCGTGTCTGCTGGCGAGATGATGCAAGCCATCGAAGAGGAGTGCGAGAGGGTTGGCGCGGGCGAGTGGCAGGTTTCTGCTCGACACCAACAGCATCATCCCCTTGCTTGAAGGGGATGAGCCGCCGGTCCGGCGCTTGTCCAAAACACCAGAAGTATTCCTCCCCGCCGTCGTGCTCGGCGAACTGTTCTTCGGCGCCGCAGAAGCCAGCCGTCATGCTGAAAACATGGCAAGGATCGAACGATTCGCCGCCGGCAGGACCACTGTGCCGTGCGATCTTGAGGTGGCGCGTGAATACGGCCGCTTGAAATACCGGCTGAGACAGAAACGGCGGCCTCTCCCCCAGAACGACGTCTCGATCGCCGCCACGGCCCTGCGTCACAACATGGTCCTCGTGGCCCGGGATTGCCATTTCAGTGAAATCGAGGGTCTGCTCGTCACGGATAGGGCTGTTCAACCCTGATCCCGAGGTCACACATCCTGCGGGCCGGCGCCCTTGCCGTCACGGGCACTGCCCCTGCCATGCTCTCGTCGCAGGATCTTGAGCCGGACACCCCAGAACGAGCTGCCTGATGGATCCGCTTGACAGGCGGCGCCTCGCACAGACAATCCCCGCATTCCGCCGTATGATGGTCAGCGAGACGGAGGTCCCTGTGCCGACAACGATCATGGCCATCGCCGCCCACCCGGGCGACGCGCTTTTCACCATGGGCGCGGCCGTCGCCAGGCACATCCGGGACGGCGGAGCGGGAGTCTTTGTCTCGCTCACTTACGGTGAAAAGGGCGCGCCGCGCGGCATTCCCCTCGCCGAATACGGCAAGCTCCAGCGCGCCGCCACTGAAAAGGCCTCCAGGCTTCTGGGAGCCTCCTTCGAGCTTCTCGACTATCCTGACGCCGAGCTCCCCATGGACGACAAGGCCGCGCTCGCCGTTTGCGACATCATTCGCAAACACAAGCCCGCGATCGTCCTTACCCACTGGAGCGGAAGCTGGCACAAGGATCACCAGAATTGCCACCTCATCGTTCGCGACGCCGTCTTCTACGCCGGACTCGCCACTCTCGCGCGCAAAGACCCGCCGCACTACGCCGGCAAGATCTTCTACGCCGAGAACTGGGAGGACGACACGGACTTCAGGGCCGACGTCTATCTCGACATCACCCCCGTATACGAAAAATGGATCGAAGCCTGCGCCGAGTTCCCTATGTGGCGCGGCGAGACGGGTTTCCGCTACAGCGATTACTATTCGAGCCTCGCGGTCATGCGCGGCTGCCTCTCGGGGTTTCGCCACGCCGTCGCCCTGATGCGCGACCCGAATCAACGCGCCTCGCGCGTTCATTCGCTCGGCTGACCCGCGATAGAATCAATTCCGCACAACCATGCTGAGAACCGCGCTCCTTCTGACTGCCGTTTGCTTCCTCGCCGCCGCCCAGCGCCCGCTCCCCAAACTCAAAGTGAGCGGCAATCAGCGCTTCCTCGTCACCGCCGAAGGCAAGCCTTTCTTCTACCTCGCCGACACCGCCTGGGAGCTGTTCCACCGTCTCGACCGCCAAGAGGCGGTGCAATACCTCGACAAGCGCGCATCGCAAGGCTACACCGCCATTCAGGCGGTCGCTCTCGCCGAACTGGACGGCGTCACCGACCCCAACCCTTACGGCGATCTTCCGCTGATCGGCAAAGACCCTACGAAACCCGCAATCACGCCCGGCGCCAACTCCAACGACAAGCAGGCGTACGACTACTGGGATCACGTCGATTACATCGTCGATCAGGCGAACGCGCGCGGCCTCTACATCGCCTTTCTCCCCACCTGGGGCCGCTGGGTGAACAACACCGGCAAAACCGACGAAAGCCTGCTCACGCCGCAGAACGCCCAAACCTACGGCGAGTTCCTCGGCAAGCGTTACGCCCGCAAAGGCATCATCTGGATTCTCGGCGGCGACCGCACCGCCACCGGCTTCGAGGCCACCTGGCGCGCCCTCGCGAAGGGCATCGCCATCGGAGTCTCCGGCAAAGAGGACTACAGCGCCGTCCTCATGAGTTTCCACCCGCGAGGCGGCGAAACCTCATCCGCCTGGTTCCACGAAGACCCCTGGCTCGACTTCAACATGCACCAGACCGGCCACGGCCTCGGCGACAAAACCGCGAGCTGGGACCGCATCGCCAAGGACTACGCCCGCGCGCCCACGAAGCCCGTCATCGACGGAGAGCCGCTCTACGAAGACCACCCGCTCGCCTTCCGCGCCCGCGACTACGGCTACTCCTTCGACGCCCACGTCCGCCAGCGCGCGTATTGGGCCGTCTTCTCCGGCGCCTGCGGCCACACCTACGGCAACCACTCCGTCTGGCAGATGTACGCCCCCGGCCGCCGCCCGATCAACGGCCCGCTGTTCTACTGGTACGAAGCCATCCACCGCCCGGGAGCCGCGCAGATGCAGTATGTGCGCAAACTGATCGAATCCCGGCCCTACCTGTCGCGCATCCCCGATCAATCGCTCGTCGTCGACGCGCTCGACGGCCACGACCGCATCGTCGCGACGCGCGGCGACGGCTACGCCTTCATCTACAGCGCCCAGGGCCGCAAGTTCACCGTCAACCTCGGCAAGATCTCCGGCGAAAAGCTGAAAGCGTCATGGTACAACCCCCGCACCGGAACATCGACCGCTGCCGGCGAGCTCGACAACGCCGGCACGCGCGAATTCACGTGTCCCTCCGAGGGCTTCGGCAGCGATTGGGTCTTAGTCCTGGACGCCAAGTAACATAGCCGTAGCATAGCCTTCAGCCACAAAGACCGCCCTCCGAACCCGCCGCGATCCACTGGAGGAACGGGCGACAACTGTCCAGTCTTTAGGGTTCACCTCAGGCCTCGGGCGCCGCCAGCCCTCCCTCCAATCCCGCCCCTCGCATTCCTCCGCCATTCATGACACAATCGCTGCCAAAGGAGTTTGCGGTCCAATGAGGTTCCCTGTCATCTCTTCGTCTCTCGCAGCGCTGCTGGCGCTCGGTCTCTGTCTCCCCATCCTCGACGCCCAAACCTCCACCGGCGTCATCCTCGGCCTGGTCGCTGACCAGCAGGGCGCCGCGATCCCCGGCGTCGAGGTCGTCCTCACCCAGGAGCTCACCGGCGTCAAGCTGACCTCAATCACCAGCGACTCCGGCGGCTTCGTCTTCCCGTCCGTCCTCCCGGGCCGCTACGCGATCTCCATCGAAGCGAAAGGCTTCAAGCGCTTCGAGCAGACCGGCCTCATCCTCACCGCATCCGAGCGCCTCAACGTCGGGACCCTCCAGCTCACCCTCGGCAGCCTCACCGAATCCGTCACCGTCACCGCCGAAGCCGCGGTCGTCCAGACCGCCAGCCAGGAGCGCTCCGCCGTCCTCAACGACCGCCAGATGGCGCAGCTCTCCACCCCCGGCCGCGACTACCTCAACATGCTCAAAGTTCTGCCCGGCGTCACCTACCCCGACGGCGGCGGAGCCCAGGCCCTCGGCACCACCAGCACCCCCATCATCAACGGCGCCCGCAACGACTACGCCGCCATCTCCCTCGACGGCGTCGTCGCCAACAATCGCGGCATCGGCAACACCGAGAACATGGTCAACCTCGACACCATCGCCGAAGTGAAGGTGCTCATAGCCAACTACCAGGCCGAGTACGGCAAGAATGCCGGCGCCATCGTCAACGTCATCACCAAGGGCGGCACGCAGCAGTTCCATGGCACCGGCTACTGGTATAAGCGCCACGAGATGTGGAACGCCAACAACTTCTTCAACAACCGCAGCTCGCTCGCCCGCCCGCGTTACCGCTACAACACCCTCGGCTACAACATCGGCGGCCCCATCTATTGGCCCGGCAAATTCAATTCGGCCAAAGACAAGCTCTTCTTCTTCTGGTCGCAGGAATACCTCCCCAACGTCACCCCCAGCGTTCGCACATACACTTTCCCCACTGACCTCGAGCGCGCCGGGAACTTCTCCCAGTCGCTCCAGTCCAACAACGCTCTCATCCCCGTCCGCGACCCCGCCGCCGGCGCGGTCTTCCCCGGCAACATCATCCCCGCCAATCGCCTCAACCCCAACACGCAGAAGCTGCTGAGCGTCTTCCCTATGCCCAACTTCTTCGACCGCAACATCTCGCGCGGCAACTACAACTACCAGGTGGCCGACTCCGTCGAGCGCCCCGTGCACCAGATGCTCCTGCGCGCCGATTACAACCCCACCGCCAAATGGCGCACCTACTTCCGCGGCATGGATATGTCCGTCGGACAAAACGGATACGCCACCACCGCCAACACCAACAACTGGGGCATCCAGCAAACCTACGACACCACCAACCCCAACGTCGCTTACAACGTGACGTATCTGCCCTCGCCCACGTTCGTCAATGAGTTCGCCGTCGGCCTCTCCCGCTGGACCGAGATCCAGGCCATCACCGATTCCGAGCTCGCCAAGATCCAGCGCTCCAAGCTCGGCATCAAGATCGGCCAGTTCTATCCCCAGAACAATCCGCTCGACCTCATCCCCTCGTCCAGCTTCGGCGGCATTCCCACCGGCGCCGCCTCCATCGGCTACGACGGACGCTTCCCCATGGATAACTACGTCAACGCCTGGAGCATCTCCGACGGCCTCACCAAGGTCCTCGACAACCACACCATCAAGTTCGGCCTTTACTGGGAACGCGCCGAATACCTCCAGTCCCACCACGCCGGCGGCAACTCCTTCCCCGGCAGCTTCAACTTCGGGCGTGACGCCAACAATCCCTTCGACGCCGGCCACGCCTACGCCAACGCCCTGCTCGGCAACTTCAGCAGCTACACTGAGGTCACCACCCGCGTCGATTACCACCCCATCAACAACGTCCTCGAGTTCTACGCCCAGGACACCTGGAAACTCAATCGCAAACTCACCCTCGATTACGGCGTCCGCTGCACCAAGGACCGGCCCGCTTATCAGCTCGACGACGTCGGCGGCAACTTCGACTTCAACGCCTACGATCGCAACAAAATGCCCGTGCTCTTCTGGCCCGCCCTCGACTCCAGTCGCCGCCGCGTCGCGGTCAACCCGCTCAACGGCCAGCTCTATCCCGCCTCCTACATCGGCCGCTTTGTCCCTGGCAGCGGCGATCCCAACGTCGGAGCCATCAAGGCCGGCACGCCCGGCTATCCGCGCGGCTTCGTCGAGAGCAACGGGCTGCTCCTCGCGCCTCGCGCCGGCTTCGCCTATGACCCGTTCGGCAACGGCAAGACCGCCATCCGCGGCGGCTTCGGAATCTTCCTCAACGCGCGCTCCCGCTCCGGCCAGATGGGCGACATGAGTTTCAATCCGCCCGTCCAGACTTTCCCCATCCAGTACTACGGCAACGTAGACACGTTCCTCGGCGGCGTCGGGACACTCGCGCCATCGAACTTCAGCCGCGTCTTGGAGCGAAACGCCAACATCCCCGCCATCTACAACTACACCCTCGGTATCCAGCGCAACGTCGGCTTCAGCTCCGTTGCCGACATCGCCTACGTCGGCAACACCGGCCGCCATCTCGGGCAAACGATGCAGCTCAACGCCCTCCCCTACGGCACGCGCTTCCTGCCGTCGAGCCTCGACACCACCACCACAAGCTCGCCGCTGCCCGACGTCTTCCTCCGCCCCTTCTACGGCTGGGGCAATCTCCCTTACTTGAACTTCTCCGGCAACTCAAGTTACCACTCGCTCCAGGCGCAGCTCCGCCGCAGCTTCGCCCAGGGACTTCAGTTCAGCGTCGCCTACACGTGGAGCAAATCGATGGGCTACGGCGACGCCTACGACAGCGGCATCGCGCGCTTCAACGATCCCCGCTACTGGAACTACGGCCCGCTCGGTAACGACCGCACTCACACCCTCGTCGCCAACTGGGTCTGGGACGTGCCCAACGGCTCGCGAATGTGGAAGAACTTCCTCACCAAACTTGTCCTCGACGACTGGCAAATCTCCGGCATCGCCGCCTTCGTCAGCGGCTCCCCGCGCGGCGTCGGCCTCTCGCTTACCGATGGCGCCGACCTCTCCGGCGGCGGCGACGGGACCACTGTTGTCATGACCGGACCCGCCATGCTCTCCAAGGGCGAGCGTACCTTCGACCGCTTCTTCAACACCTCCGTCTTCGCCCGCCCCGCGCGCCTCGACCGCGGAGCCGGCGCCGCCGCGTCTGTCTACGCTTTCCGCGGCCCCGGCATCAACAACTGGGATCTCACCTTCTTCAAAAACATCCGCCTCCGCGAGAAGATGTCTTTCCAGTTCCGATGGGAGATGTACAACGCCTTCAACCACACGCAGTTCAACGGCGTGAACACGACGGCCCAGTTCGACGCCGCGGGCCGTCTCGTCAACACCCAGTTCGGCCAGATCACCAGCGCGCGCGATCCGCGCATCCAACAGCTCTCGCTGAGGGTCAGCTTTTGAGGATACTATGCTGCTCGCACTCGCCATCATCACCCTGACGAGCCCGAACAACCAGGTCTCCGTTTCTGTCGAAACGCGGCCGGCGCTCACGTGGTCGGCCGCGCTCAAAGGCCAAGCGCTGGTCGAGCCATCGCCGCTCGGCATCACCGTGGACGGCGCCAACATCGCCGCCAACGTGAAAGCCGGCAGGATTGCGCGCTCGAAGTCCGGCGCGTGCAACGCCGCATCGATCCCCTTCACGGGCGCCACGCCCTTCATGCTCGAACTCCGCGCCTGCAACGGCGGCGTCGCCTTTCGCCACATCGTCCCCGGTTCAGGCGCCCGCGTCCCCGACGAAGCGACGGCCTTCAAGCTCCCCGCCGCCGCCACCGTTTGGTATCACGACCTCGAAGGCCATTACGAAGCGCTCCACACCAGCAAGCCCGCGGCCCAGGTCCCCGAAGGACAGTGGATGGCCCCGCCCGTCACCTACCGCCTTCCCGGTGGTGGCTACGGCTCCATCACGGAAGCCGCGCTCTACCGCTACGCCGGCATGGCGCTCCAGTCCGCGGGCAGCGCAATGTTTGCCGCGCGCCTAGGCCACACTCATCCGCCCTCGTACCCCTTCCGCCTGCGCTACAAGGAGGACATCGAGCGCCTCACGAAGCCCGCCGCGGTTGATGGCGTCATCACCACGCCCTGGCGCGTTGTCATGGCCGGAAGCGATCTCAACGCGCTCGTCAACTCGAACTTGATCGCGCTCCTCTCCCCGCCGCCCGACCCGAAGCTCTTCCCGCAAGGCGCGAAAACCGATTGGATCAAGCCCGGACGCGCGGTCTGGAAATATCTCGACGGCGGTCAGAACGACCAGACCACCGTCCGCGAATTCTCCGAGCTCGCGTCAAAGCTCGGCTTCGAATACCAGGTCGTGGAAGGCTTCTGGCAGAAGTGGAGTCGTGACGAGTTGAAATCCGTCATCGCCGATTCGCGCGCCCTCGGCGTCGGCCTCATCCTCTGGAAGCACTCGAACCAACTCCGTACCCCCGAAGCCCGCGCCCAATTCTTCGATCTCTGCCGCGACGCCGGCGCCGCCGGAGCCAAGATCGATTTCTTCGACCACGAGGCCAAAGAGGTCGTCGAGCAGTACGAGATCCTGCTCCGCGATGCCGCCCAGCGTAAACTGGTCGTCAACTTCCACGGCGCCAACAAGCCCACCGGCGAGTACATCACTTGGCCCAACGAGCTGACGCGCGAAGCCGTCCGCGGCATGGAGTCGCGCAAGTCCGAGCGCGCTCGTCACGACGCCACCATCCCCTTCACCCGCCTCCTCGCAGGACCCGCCGACTACACCCCCGTCCATTTCGGCGACCGCCGCAACGACACCACCTGGGCCCACCAGGTCGCCACCGCCGTCGTCTTCACCTCGGGCCTGCTCACCTACGCCGCCCACCCGAAGTCGATTCTCGAAAACCCGGCCGCCGACCTGATCAAATCCATCCCCGCAACATGGGACGAGACCGTCGTCCTCCCCCAATCCGAAATCGGAGACCTCGCCCTGATCGCCCGCCGCCGGGGCAAAGTGTGGTTCCTCGCCGCCATCAACGGAACCACGCCGCGCAAACTCGAAGTTCCACTGGCGTTCCTCGGTCAAGGCAAGTACCAGTCCCGCTCCGCCGCCGACGACTCGGGAACCCTCAAAGTCACCAGCGCCGAAGCCACACGCACCACCCGCCTCACACTGGATCTCCAAGCCGGCGGAGGCTATGTGGCCCGCCTCACCCAACAGGCGCCATAGCCTTCAGGCTGCGGCCGCTTCACCCAATACAGCGGACTTCCTCTCCCCGGCATCATAAAGAGGTCAGATGATTGTCGCCGTCACGGGCGCGACCGGTTACATCGGCGGGCGCCTCATCCCCGCACTTCTCGAACGCGGCCACTCCGTGCGCTGCCTCGCCCGCGATCCACGCAAGCTGCAAGGCCGTCCGTGGGCTTCCCATCCCAACATCGCGATCGTTCAGGCCGATCTCAACGCGCCGCAAGCGCTCGCCCAAGCACTTGAGGGCGTCGACGCCGCCTACTACCTCGTCCACTCGATGATCTCCGCCGGCAGCGGCTACGCCGACCAGGACCGCGCTCTCGCCACGCGTTTCGCCGCCGCGGCCCGCGCCGCCGGCGTCCGCCGCATCATCTACCTCGGCGGCCTCGGCGAGACCGGCGCCGGTCTCAGCGAGCACCTCGCCTCGCGCCGCGACGTCGAATACGCGCTCGCCTCCGCCGGCGTGCCCGTCACTGTTCTCCGCGCCGCCATGATCATCGGCTCCGGCTCGGCGTCGTTCGAGATCCTTCGTTATCTCGTCGAGCGCCTGCCCGCGATGATCACTCCGAAATGGGTCAGCACGCCGTGCCAGCCCATCGCTGTCGGCAACGTCATCGGCTATCTGACAGGCGTCCTCGAATTAGACGAGACCGCTGGACAGGTCTACGACATCGGAGGGCCTGAAGTCCTCTGCTACCGCGACATCATGCAGGTGATGGCCGGGGAACTGGGCCTCCGGCGCCGCTTGATCATCCCCGTGCCGGTGCTCACTCCGCGACTCAGCTCGTACTGGATTCACCTCGTCACGCCGCTCAGCCACGCCATAGCGCGCCCTCTCGCCGAGGGGCTCAAGAACCCCGTCATCTGCCGCGACCAGCGCATTCGCGATCTGGTTCCGCAGGTGCTGCTCACCGTGCGCGAGTCCATCCGCGCCGCGCTGCGCCAGGTCGCCACGGGCGGTGTCGAGACGGTGTGGTCGATGGCCGGTCCCGTCCCCGGCGATCCGGGTTGGGCCGGCGGAGCCGTCTTTCGCGACGAGCGCGAGATCGAAGTCGGCGCCCCCGCCTCCGCGGTCTTTCGCGCCATCTGCCGCATCGGCGGCGGCCACGGATGGTATGCCGCAGACTGGCTCTGGAAAGTCCGCGGCCTCCTCGACCGCATGGTGGGCGGCCCCGGACTCCGCCGCGGTCGCCGCTCGCCCGAAACCGTCGCCTTCGGCGAAGCCCTCGACTTCTGGCGCGTCGTCGGCCTCGATCAGGACCGCCGCCTCGCTCTCCGCGCCGAGATGAAGCTCCCCGGCGAAGCGCTGCTCGAGTTCAGCGTGCATCCGGAAGGCGAAGCCCGCTGCCGTCTCCGCCAGGTGGCTCTTTTCAAACCCCGCGGCTTGCTCGGCCTCGCCTACTGGTACGCCATCGCCCCCCTGCACCACATCGTCTTCGCGGGCATGATCCAGGGCATCTGCCGCGCCGCGGAAAATGCCGGGGGCGGGAGGACGTAATGCTATCCGTATTCCCGTTGCCACGGCGGTGCCCCGGCCATCGTCAAAGTGCCTTTCATCCCCATCGTCACGAATCGCCATGCTCAACCGTTGCCGCGCGAATGCGCCTGGAACGTGGCGCGGTCAGCGTCGTGGTTCGCGAAGTCCGCCTCCTTCGCGCCCTGATCTCAGGGAGCCTGGGTAGTTCCATCCATCGTCCGGTCCTTGTCGTAATGCAGAACCAGCGCGCACACGCACTCCGTGCTGCTGATGGACGGAGAGGCCGGCAGCAGGTTCAGCATGAAGCCGGTTCGAGCGTCTCATCATCGAGCCGCGGCACGCGCGCCGCGGCGGCCGCCGGCAGGGATCGGCTTCTCATCTCTTTCCTCCCATGCAATTGCGCGGATCACCCTCCTTCACACAG
>CAYYNC010000088.1:0-18646 GCA_964472745.1 uncultured Solibacteraceae bacterium | reverse complement strand
TCCCGTCGAGGTGAAAGCAGGGACGGAGATCCGGCAGAAGGTGATCCTCCGTCTCTCCGGCAAGCCGGATCGCGCGCCGGAAAGCCCGGACCCGGTGGTACGGCTGGCGATCGCCCCTGGCTCTGACTCGCGTCTGCCGAAGCTGGGGCTCGAGCTGCCGTCGCACGGGAATGGTCCCGGCGAGCTCGAAGTCCGGCGTCTGAAGGCGCTGCGCCTCAGCCATTTCCGCGCCGGCATCGACTTCTCGAGAGGCCGCCATGAGGCCGTGCTCGACTTTGCGCGCCGCCACGCCGCCGCGCTCCACCTGCCTGCCGAGCTCGCGATCACTCTCTCCGCCAGGCCGGATGAGGATCTCGCCGCGCTCGCGTCCGCGCTGAATCATTCGCCCCTGCCCGTCGCGCGGGTGCTCGTATTCAAAGACAATGAGCCCGCGTCCAACGCTTTCTGGGTGAGCCTCGCCCGCCGCCATCTCGCAACGGTCCTGCCGGGCGCGGCCTTCATCAGCGGCACGAACGCCTACTTCACCGAGCTGAACCGCAACCGCCCCGACCCGGCGCCTCTCGACGGCGTCTGCTTCTCGGTGAATCCGCAAGTGCACGCGTTCGACAACGGCTCGCTCGCCGAGAACGCGGCCGCGCAGGCTGACGTCGTCCGGAGCGCGCGCAAGCTTTTTCCGGGAAAGACGGTCCACGTCACGCCAGTCACTCTCAAGCCGCGTTTCAATCCCGCCGCCACCGGACCCGAACCGCCGCCCCCGCCGGGCGAGCTGCCGCGCCAGGTGGACCCGCGCCAGATGTCGCTCTTCGGCGCCGGCTGGACCCTGGCCAGCCTGAAATATCTCGCCGAGGCCGGCGCGGACAGCGTCACCTACTACGAGACCACCGGCTGGCGCGGGGTCATGGAAACCGCGCAGGGCTCGCCGCTCCCGCGTTTGTTTCAATCGTTGCCGGGCGCGGTCTTTCCGCTCTGGTTCGTGCTGGAAGCCGCGGCCGCGTTTTCCGGCGGCGAGGTTCTTCCGTCCGTCTCGCGCAGACCATTGGATGTTGAAATCCTCGTGCTGCGTAAAGTCGGGATGATGCGCGTTCTGATTGCGAACCTGACTCCGGACGCGCAGACGATCACGCTCTCCACGCGCGGGCTGCCGCGCGCCATGAAGTTCCGCTCGCTCGACGAATCTAATGTCGAGCGCGCGATGCTCGATCCGGAGTGGCTTCTCGCCGCCAGGCCGTATGCGCTGGAGGTGACGGGAGCCTGGCTCAGCATGGAGCTTGCGCCGTTCGGGCTACTTCAACTCGATTCCGCGCATGAAGCGGCGGCGCAGCCAAAATGAAACTCGGCATCGGCACTTACTCTTACATGTGGTCGATCGGCTTCGACGGCGCGCGGCCGGAGAGCCCCATGACCGCGCGCGGCCTGCTCGCCAAGGCCTGCGAACTTGGAATTCGCGTCGTGCAGTACGGCCCGAACCTCCCGCTTGCCGCCCTGCCCGAGAGCGAAATCGACGACCTCGCCCGAAGCGCCCGCAAGGCGGGCATCGAACTGGAGCTCGGCACGCGCGGCATCGAAACGGCTCATCTTCAGCGGCAGATTGCGCTCGCTCAGCGGCTGGAGGCGTCACTGCTGCGCTCCGTCCCCGAACTCGCGGGCGGGGTCGTTCCCACGCGCGGCGAGATGCTCGCGCTGCTTCGCGCCATCGCGCCGTCTCTCGAAGCGGCCCGCGTGCGGCTCGCTCTCGAGAACACTGTCGTGCCCGCGGCGACGCTTGCCGGCATCCTCGACGAGCTGGACAGCGAGTGGGTTGGCATCACCCTCGACACTGTCAATTCGCTGGCCATTCCCGAAGGAACCGAGCACGTTGCGCGTACGCTCGCGCCGTACGCCTTCTGCCTCCACGTGAAGGACTTCGCCGTCCAGCGCGTCTGGCACATGATGGGTTTTACCGTCGAGGGCCGCCCCGCCGGCCAGGGCCAGCTCAACGTGCCGTGGCTGCTGGGCGTGCTCCGCGACGCGGGCGTCTCGCCCAACGCGATTCTCGAACTCTGGCCCCCGCAGCAATCGACGCTCGAAGAGACCATCGCGCTCGAGCAGGCCTGGGCCGTGGAAAGCGTCAACTACCTGCGCCGGCTGATCCCCGACTGATGCGGCCGGCGGACTGAGGAGATAACATGCATCGCAAAGTGGCCATCATCGGCGCCGGCGGCAAAATGGGCGCCCGCGCCGCGGAAAAGATCGGAACCGATCCCTCCTACGCCGTGCTGATGTGCGAAAGCAACGCCGAAAAAGCGCGCGAGCTGGAGCGAAAAGGATTCACCGTGACGCCGCTCGACGCCGCGCTCGCGGAAGCGGACTTCGTCATCCTCGCCGTTCCCGACGCGCTGATCGGCGCGATTTCGCGCGACGCCGTGCCGCGGATGAAGTCCGGCGCGACGCTGATCGTGCTCGACGCCGCTGCGGCCTACGTCGGCGAGATGCCGGAGTCATCCGCGGTCACGATGATGATCACGCACCCCTGCCACCCGCCGTTCTTCACCGAGCAGGCCACACCCGAGGCGCGCCGCGACTACTTCGGCGGCGTCGCCGTGCAGGATATCATCGTGTCGCTCATCGGCGGTTCGGAAGAAGCGTTCGCCGAAGGCACGGAGCTGTGCAAGGCGGTGTTCGCGCCGGTCCGCCAGGCGCACCGCGTCACACCCGAGCAGTTCGCCCTGCTCGAGCCCGCGATGTCGGAGCTGATCGTGGCCACGGCCGCGCGCTGGATGCGCGATTCGCTCGACGCCGCCATCGCCGCCGGAGTCCCCCGTCCCGCCGCCGAAGCCTTTATGGCCGGACACGCGCAAATCGCCCTCGCCATCTGCTTCGGCGCCGATCCCTCCCCCTTCTCCGACGCGGCGAAGCTTGCCATCGAGTGGGGCGCGCGCGAGTACATCAACCCCGGCTGGCGCGAGGTCTTCGAGCGGCCTGCGCTCGAGCGCGCCATCCAGTTCATGCTTCACCCGGCGAAGCCTGTAAGCTGAGGCCATGAAGTTCCTGCACACGGCCGACTGGCAGATCGGCATGAAGGCCGTTCATGCCGGCAAGGCGGGCGAGAAGGTGCGCGAGGCCCGTTTCGCCGCCGCACGCCGCGTGGTCGGGATCGCGCGCGAGGAGAACGTCGATTTCGTCGTTGTCGCCGGCGATACGTTCGAAGATCCGGCGCTCTCCACGGGTGTGGTTCAACAGGCCGCCGAAATCCTCGCCGCCGCCGACCGCCCGGTCTACATCATCTCCGGCAATCACGACCCCATTGGACCCGGCTCCGTCTGGGAGCACTCCGTGTGGAAGAACCGCAAGAACCTTCATGTGCTGAGCGAGTGCGCGCCCGTCGAGACCGATTCCGCCATCCTCTTCCCCTGCCCGCTGTTCGAAGCGCATCCCTCCGCCGACCCCACCGCCTGGATTCCGCCCGGCGTATCCTCCAAGCCACGCATTGGCATCGCGCACGGAACGCTCGCCGGGATTCCCGACGCGGAGAGGTGCGCGCCGATCGCCGCGAATGCGGCGGAGCGGGCGGGGCTCGTTTACCTCGCCCTCGGACATTTCCACTCCACGCGCATCGAGGCGGATCGCCGCATGGCCTACTCGGGCACGCACGAACCGGCGCGCTTTGGCGAACAGGACAGCGGCAATGTCCTGCTGGTCACCATCGACGGCCCGGCGCGCATCGAACCGCGATCCACCGCGCAATTGACGTGGCGGCAAGTCGTGCACACGGTCGCGCGCCCCGAGGATCTTGATCCGCTGAAGAACCTCCCGTTGGGCAGGCGACTGTTGCTGCAAATCACGCTCGACGGAATGTTGCCTCCCGCGGGATTCACCGCTTTAGATGAACTGCGGGAGAGCCTCGCCTCCAAATGCCTCTACTGCTCCGTGGATGCTACGAGGGTGCGGCCGGAATCTCACGCCGCGGAGATTCCCGAGGGCTACTTCAAGTTGGTCGAGGAGCGTCTTCGCGCCCTCCTCGATGATCCGCAACAAGGCGCTGTGGCGCGCCGCGCGCTGATCGAGCTGGGACGCCTGTAGGGGGAGAGCCATGCTTCTGAAAGCCATCGAAGTCGAAAACTTTCAGATGTTCACCCGCCGCCGCGTCGAGTTCGACGAGCAGTCGGTTAACATCCTGCACGCGCCGAACGGGAGTGGAAAATCGACGCTGGTTGGCGCACTGCTGCGCGGCTTTCTCGAGAATCACCGTGCTCAGGCGCAGGACGCATACCGGATGAAATCCTGGGGACGCGATCTCGCACCGGTGGTCATCATCGAGTTCCTCGCCGGCAACGAGCGCTACCGCCTCGAAAAGCGCTTCTTCAAGAGCAGCCGTGCTTCGCTGGAGCGCTGGGAGAAGGGGCGCTACCAACCGTGGAAAGACTCCGAGGCCGCCGAAAGCGAGCTGCGCCGCATCCTCAACGCCGACCCCAAGGCGAAAGGAGTTGTGGGCCGCGGCGAGTGGGGCATCGCCTCCGTGTTGTGGAGCGTCCAGAACCGCCTGCCGCTCAGTGCAGTGGATGCGCCGGTCGTAGAGCGGATCCGCTCCTCTTTGGGCGCGCAGGCAATCTCGCCCGCCACGCAGAGCTTGGAAGCACAGGCATGGAAGCTGTATGACGAGTACTGGACATCCACGGGCCGCTTGAAGACAGGTTCCAAAGAGCCCCGGTTCGTCGCCTGGCAGAGAGACCTGGACGCGCTGAACGGGCAGTTGCAGCAACTCAACGACGAGTGGCGGCGGCTCGACCACCTGCGCAAAGCAGTCGCCGAAAGCCGCACCGCCGAACAAGCCGCGGAGCATGAGGTCAGCCAGATCAGGCAGCGACTCACAGAATCGGAAACCCGGCTCCAGAATCTCTCCCCTCTCAAGGCTCAGCGCGCGGAGCTCGCCGCAAAGCTGAATCAGGCGGAGTCGTCATGGAAGTCGCTCGACCAGAAGATCAAGCGCATCGACGAACTCACGAAGGAACTCGGCAACCTGCAAAAGAGCGTCTCGGACGGTGAATCTGCACTGCAACTGCTCGAAAGCGCCGAGCATTCGCAAGCCGCCGAAGTCCAGCAATTGAAAGACGCCCTCCACAATCTGACCGCCGCGCAGCCCGCGCTCCAAGCCTCCACGGACCTCGCCGCCGCTGCCGAACAATACCTCACCGCCCGCAAGGCGGTGGAGACGCTTGCCGCCATTGAGAAACTCCGCAACGACGCCAAGGGCCTCGGTGCTCCTGCCGCCGCGGACATTGACGCCCTTCGTAAGCTCCTCGCGAGCGAGGCTTCCGTCGCCGCCCAGCTCGACGCAGCGCTGCTCCACTTCGACGTCACCGCCGAACGCGACCTCCAACTCCGCCTCACCGCGGGCGACAACCCGGGTGATTACGCTGTCGCCGCCGGAGAGACCCTCCGGCTGTCCGGCTCGCCGCGCATCGAGGTCGCGCTGCCGGGCGTCGGTCACTTCTTGCTGAGCGGTCCCACGGCGTCGGCAGCCGAACTGCGCGCGGAACTCGACAAGGTCCGCGGCAAAATCGAGTCCCTCGCGGCAAAACTCGGCTTAAAGGACCCCGCCGCGCTCGAGCAGGTGCGCCGGCAGGCGGATGGATTGCTGACTCAGGCAGCGGCGCTCGAATCCGGTCTGGACAAGACGCTCGCCGGGAAGGCGCCCGCCATCGCCCAGCAGCAGGAATCCGTCCATCCCGAATGGCGGGCCAAGCCGCCCGACGCCGCCGCGCTCAGACAAGCCGCGGACACAGCGCAGCAGCGATGGCAGGCGAACTCCCAGAAGATCAATGACTCTCACAACGCGGCCGCCGAAGGCCTGGCGGCAACGCGGCACCGCCTCGTGGAATGCAGGACCACGCTCGAGCACAAGCGGGCTGCCGCCAAGAAAGCGTCGGATGACCTCTCCCTGCTCCAAGCCGACGGAAAGACTCAGGACCAGCGGCAAGGCGAACTCAGCGGGCTCGCGCTCGAGCACCAGGGCATCAAGAGACAGCTCGAAGATCTCGACGGGCAAATCGCCGCCTTCCCCCCTGACCTCGAACAGGCGGTGTCCAAGCTCCGGCAAGAGTTGGAGCGATTGGAAATGCGCCGGCGGCAGGCGCGCGACGCGCTCACCACAAACAGCGCGCTGCTCAGCGCCGGACTCGCAGCCGCGCCCTACGAACGCCTCGCCGCGATGGAGGAGGAACGTGCCGGCCTCGAATCGCGAATCGCTGACGAGCAGCTCCGCGCCGATGCCGCCAAGCTCCTCTGGAACTTCGCACAGGAGTGCAGGCAACAGAAGACCGCCGGGCTTCAGGCGCCCGTGGAAAGGAAAGCCACTGAAATCCTCGCCCGTATCGCCGACAGCGATGTTGGCGGCATCCGCCTGAGCGATTCCCTCGCCCCTGCCAACTTCGAACCCGCCGCCGCGGACTCCGCCGTAGAACTCGAGCAACTCTCCGGCGGCGAATTCGAGCAGGTCCACCTCGCCACCCGCCTCGCGCTGGCCTGGGAATTGACCGCGAGCGAGCCCCAGCTCGTCGTCCTCGACGACGTCCTCACCGCAACGGACGACGCCCGCATGGCCCGGATTCTGGAGATCCTCGACGAATGGCGGCCGCGCATGCAGTTCCTAGTGCTCACATGCCATCCCGAACGCTACCGCCGGCTGGAACACGCCCGCTTCATCGCTCTCTGACAACCGCCCAGGTCCAGACGGAAATCAGAAATTTTTCCGGCCCGAACGAGGGAATTCGGGTTTAAGATGAGGGACAGCCTGCCGGTTCCTACTGGGGGCAGGCTTTCTCAAATCACACCTTCAGAGGAGCTCAAGACGATGACAATCTGGCGTATCACCGTCACCATTCTGCTTGTCGCCGCGGCGTTTTCACTCCCGGCCATGGCCCAAACCACCAACTGCACCGGACTGCCGACTGCGGGTCAACTGAAGCAGCATCTGCAAGCTGCCCCCGGCATGGTCGGCCCGATCGGCGGAACCGTCGGCGGCCTGTTCAATGGAACGAAGATGTGGGCGGCCGTGGTCAATCGCGATGGCCAGATCTGCGCCTATTCCACATCCACCGACGATCCCACGCAGGTTTGGCCGGGCAGCCAGGCCATCGCCAAAGCGAAGGCCTATACCGGCAACGCATTCAGCCTGGATTCACTCGCCCTCTCAACCGCGCGGCTCTACACCTTCACGCAGCCCGGGCATTCCCTTTGGAGCCTCGGCCAGTCGAACCTGTTCAACTCGACTTTGCTCGCGCCTCCCTCCGGGAACGCTGGTGGCCTGAATCAGATCGCCGGCGGGCTGATTTTCTTTGGAGGAGGCGTTCCGCTTTACAAAGACGGCAAGATCATCGGCGGCCTCGGCATCAGCGGCGACACCTCATGCGCCGATCACGAGATCGCCAAGCGGGTCCGGGACCTCGCCGGCATGAACCCGCCTGGCGGCGCGCTTGCCGACGATATCACTTACAGTGTTCCGGACGGCGCCAGCGTGTTCACGCACCCACGCTGCCTCAACACCTGGCGCAACGGCGTATTCATCGGCAGCGAAGCCGTCGCGGTAGGTTACTGACTACAGTCCGCCCGACGTAAACGCGTAGCTGCCCGACCCCGCTTCGAACACCACGGCGTCCTTCTCGATCCGCCGCGGCTTCAGGCCGCCGGCCTCCTTCACGGCGGCTGGGTGCTTGGCCGGCACCCGGATGGTCGCCGTGGTGTTCGGCGGCAACGTCACGTTCAGCGTGAAGACGCCGCCCGCGCGCTTCCACGCGCTTGATATCTGCCCGTACAACGAGCGGTGCGTCGCGCGCGCGTGCGTCAGGTCGCCCACCGGATACGGCGTCACGATCACGTGCTTGAAGCCCGGCTGTTCGGGATCGGGCCGGATGCCCGCCAAGTACTCGTACAGCCAAACGCCGAGGTCGCCGATCTGCATCACGTGATTGCCGGAGTTCATCGCCGGATCGGCCGTGTCGCCGTTCCACAACTCCCAGATGGTCGTCGCGCCCTTCTCGATCATGTAGCCCCACCCGGGATATGTCGTCTGCGTCGCGATCTTGTACGCGATGTCGGCGCGACCGTTGTCCGACAGCGTGCGCATCAGCCACTGCGCGCCCACCAGTCCCACGCCCACATGGTTGTTGCTCTCCACTTCGATCTTGCGCACCAGGCTCTCGAGCACTGCGCCGCGCTTGTCCTCCGGGACCATCCCGAACGCCAGCGGCAGCACGTTCGATGTCTGGGTGCCGTTGTCGAACCTGCCTTCCTCCGGCTTGAACCACCGCTTCACGAACGCGTCCTTCACCTGCGCCGCGAGCGAGTCGAATTCGCCGGCATCCGCCGCGCGCCCGGTGAGCTTCGCGTAACGCGCCATCAGCCGCAGCATCCTGTAGTAATACGCCGTGCTCAGCAGCGGACCCGCGGTGACGCGCGCCGGATCCTGCGAATGGATCAGCTCCGGCTTCTCGGGCGGCACGCACCAGTCGCCGTAGGTGTTCTTCGGCATGATGCCGTCTTTGAGAAAACCGCGCATGTACCCGGTCCACTTTTTCATTGCCGCGTAGTGGCGCTCCAGCGGCTTCGTGTCGCCGTACTGGTCGAGCACCATCTGGGGCGCCAGCAGGAACGTGCTCGGCCAGACGATGCCGTCGTTGTACAGCACCCAGTACGCCGGCGCGACGTCGGGGACGCTGCCCGATTCGCGCTGCGCGTCGGCGATGTCGGTCACCCACTTCGTGTAGAACGCCGCGACGTCGAACAGGTAGCTCTCGCTGCGGCTGACGACGCTGCGGTCGCCGAGCCAGCCCTGCCGCTCGTCGCGCTGCGGGCAGTCGGTGGGGATGCTGCGGTAGTTGCCGCGGATGCCCCAGTAGATGTTGCGGTGGATCTTGTTCAGCAGCTCATTCGACGACACGAATTCACCGGCCCGTTCAAGTGAGTCGTGGACCACGCGGCCCTCGATCGACGCCGCCGTGAGCGTGCCCGGATACCCCGTCACCTCCACGTAGCGGAAGCCGTGATACGTGAACCTCGGCTCCCACACCTCGGGGCCGCCGCCCTTCAGCGTGTACCAGTCCGTCGCGCGCGCCGAGCGCAGATTGTCCACATAGAGATTGCCGTCCGTCTTCAGCGTTTCGGCGTGGCGCAGCATCACTTCGGTTCCGCGCGGCCCGGTGACGCGCAGCCGGCACCAGCCCACCATGTTCTGGCCCATGTCGACGATCCACACGCCCGGGCGGATCTGCTTCACGCTCTTCGGCTTCAGCGTCTCGGTAACGCGCAGCGGCTCGGCCATCTGCGCCATCAACGCGCCCGGCGGTCCCTCCACCACTTGCGCGGACTGCCACTTGGAGTCGTCGAAACCGGCGCGCGCCCAACCCGGCATCTCCATCCGCGCGTCGTACTCCTCGCCGTCAAACTCGTTGTTCACACGGATCGGGCCCTGCGCCGTCACCTTCCAGCTTTCGTCACTGACCACTGTCGCCGTCTTGCCGTTTGCATACTCCAGTGCGATCTGCAAACGCACCTTCGGATATCCATAGCCCCGCATGCCGATCGGCACAGTGCCGCGCGGAGGCCAGTACCGTCCATTGCCCAGCCAAATCCCCACGGCATTCTTGCCTGGAACAAGCTGCTTCGTGACATCGTGCGTCACGTAGAAGACGCGCTTCTCATACTCCGACAGGTTCGGGGCGAGCACATGATCGCCCACCTTCGCGCCGTTCAGATACATCTCGAAGAGGCCGAGCCCTGAAACATAGGCGGTCGCGCGTTTCAGCCCCGCGCCGGCGTCGAATTCCTTGCGCAGCATCCGCGCGGGCAGCGCGTGTTCTTCTTCAAAACCCGCCTCACCCCACGGCGCCATGCCGTATGCGCCGAGCACTTTCGCCTCGGTCCACGGCCCGTTCTCGGACTGCGCAGCATGCCACGTCGCGCCCGTCGTTATCACCAGCGGCTGCCCGGCGGTGAACTCCACCTTCAACGTGCCGATGAGTCCCGCGGGGTCCTCGCGCCGGTTCTGCGCGCGAACGACAAACTCGTTCGCCCCTGGCTTCAGAACGCTCTCCAGCCACAGCACTTCGGGCATGCGCGGCGCATTGCCGCGTCCCGCCTTCTGCCCGTTCACCGTGAGCTCGAACTGGTTATCCGCGCCCAACACGAAAACGGCGTGCCTGATCGTTCGTCCCGCCGGAATCTCCACCGTCGTCCTGAACCACCTCGCCGCCGCCGGCGCCTGCTTGGCCGGATCCCCTTCGGGATACCAGATCCACTTCGCCGGCGTGAGTTGCTGGAATGGACTCCGCGGATGCTTGTACACGCCTTTCCCTTCGAGCCCGATCCACTTCGCCTGCCAGTCCTCGGGCTTGAGCAGCCCCATCGACCACGATGCAACATCGCTCCACGCGGAAGCGGCTCCGTTCTGATCCCACACCTGCACACGCCAGTACACGGCCTGCCCGCTCTGGAGCGGATTGCCGGCATACGGCACGAGCGCGGACTGGTCCGACTCAACCTTGCCCGAATCCCACAAATCGCCCTTCAGCGCCAACGCTCCAGCGCGAGTGGACGCCGCCACCACGCGATACGCGCTCTGCTTCAGCCCGCGCGCCTTTGCGTCGAGCGCCTCCAGCCGCCACGTGAGGCGCGGCTGCGTCTCATCGATTCCCTGCGGATTCACGCGGTGTTCGCACTTCAGCCCCACCGGGCGCACGCTCGCCGCCGTCGCCGCGCTCACCGCGAGGAGCGCCAGCCAGCCAACTCGAATTGTCATTGCTGTTTACCTCGTCACTCGCTCAGCCGCCCAGCACCGCCTGTGCGGCGAGCACGATCGCGATGCCGACGACCGATGTCACCACCTTCATCGCCGTCCACGATCTTAACGTCTGAGGCACCGACATGCCGAAACACTGGTTCACCAGCCAGAACCCCGCGTCGTTCACGTGCGACAGCGCCGTGCCGCCGGCGCACAAAGCGAGCAGGATCATCTCCGGCGAGTATCCCTGAATATCCTTCACCAGCGGCCCGACAATCCCCGCCGCCGTAATGATCGCGACAGTGGCCGACCCCTGCGCGATTCGCATCCCGACTGCAACCAGGTACGCGAGAATCAGCGGCGAGACTTCGGAGGCCGCCAGCAGCTTGCCCGCGTAAGGACCGACTCCGGAGTCGATGATCACCTGCTTGAACGCCCCGCCCCCGCCCATGATCGCCAGCAGGCTGCCCATCGGCGCCAGCGAGTCCGTCGTCATCTTCTGCATCGCGTCCCGCCCCAGCCCGCGCCGCACGCCGAAAAAGTACAGCGCGCCCAGTGTCGTCACCGTGAGGGCCGTAAAGGGGTGGCCCAGGAAATTCAGCCACGAACGCGGCGGGCTATTGAGGTAATCCGCGATGCTCGAAGCGAAGATAAGAATCACCGGCAGCGTCAGCATCAGCGCCACCAGTGGAATCGGGGGCGGCGCCTTGTCGTCCTTCGCCTCCTCAGCGCGAGCCGCGTGCTCAGGCAGCGGAATATACAGCCGCTTCGCGATCCAAAGGCCGTAGAAGATGCCGCCCGCGATCGCCATCGGGATCGACACCGCTGTCCCGAACAGGATCGCCTTCCCCATGTCCGCCCCCAGAAGCTGCGCCGCCGCGGCCGGCGCCGGGTGTGGCGGCACCATCGCATGCGTCACCGTCAGCGCGCATGCCATCGGCAATCCGTAATAGAGCAGCGACCGCTTCGACTCCCGCGTCAGGCTGTATGCGAACGGGATAAGGATGATGAACCCGACCTCGAAGAAAATCGGCAGGCCCACGAGGAACGACGATCCCAGCACCGCCCACACCGCGCGCTCCTTGCCGGTCTTCGAGAGCATCCACTCGGCCAGCGCCCGGCCGCCGCCCGAATGCTCCAGCAGCCGCCCGATCATCGCGCCCAGCGCCACCACCACGGCAATGAACCCCAGCGCCTCGCCGAAGCCATTCTGAATCGACTTCAGCACTTTGACGGGCGCCATCCCGCTGCTCAAGCCCAGCGCCATGCTGGTCAGCAGCAATGCAAGGAACGCGTGCAGCTTCGAGTACAGGATCAGGAACAGCAGCAGCGCGATCGCCCCGAGCGTCAGCCAGATGAGAGTGTTGCCCTCCGCCATGGTCCGCAATTCTATCTCGAAGACACCTACCTTCGTTCGGCGCCGCCCGTGCGCTGGGCTTGCAGGTACCGCGCCCAGGATTCCGTCGGGGCTGCCCCGTGAGCATTGGCGCTCCACATCGGCATGCTTGGAGGAAAGGACGCCCGCATCTTGCGCTCGATAGTCTGCTTGCCTCGAACATCGATCCAAAGCACTACGCCGCACCCAGGAAGGTCGGCCGTCGGTGGATGTACGCGGGACTATCTTGCGATAGGCTTGACGCCCTCTGAAACTTAAGCTACACACTTCGGTATGAGGGCTGTCATTCGACGAATTGCGGTGATAAAGTGTGTTGATTTTAGTCACGATGCGAGGATTACCGGAATGATTCGCCGACTGGTGACTGTGATGATTACGGTCTTTCTGTCCGTCCAGCTTATGGTCGTGGCCCCTGTCCCTTCGGTGAAGGCGGACGGCGACTGTGGGGATGGTTGCCTCCCGGACGGCGAAGGATATGGGCCATGCGAGTTCTGTGGCAGTTGTTGCTTTACCCAACAGGTACAGCTCCGAGGCTATTGGTGCTTGCATCCTGGAGTCCCGGCTCCAATACAAATCCCCTGCAGGTATTGTTGCATTGCTCCGTGAACTGGTCTCAGCAATTGGACAGGAGACAGACGACCATGAGGATCACCAAGGCCATCGCGTTTCTCGCTTGTGCGGGAACATTGTTCGCTCAGTGGGTGCCTTATTCCGCAGAAAAGACGATTACGATGAAAGTCGTGACCGTCGACGGAAAGGTGTTGCGCCAAACGGTAACAAGAATGAAAGAGTATCGAGCCGAGAACGGCTCGGTCGCGCGCGTGGACTTGACGAGCGGGAAAGTCCAACTCTATGTCCCGGGAGCTGCGATTACTGGTTGGTACGAACTCGATCCCCGAAGCAAAACCGGAACGGTAGAGAGACGGAATCCAGGTCAGATCGGCGCCATACTCCAAGATCCGGGACGGGGAGACCGGTTGGGACCGCCCCTGCGGCGCGAAATGAAAAACGGTTGCCTGGCCTCTGTTTACCCGGTCTACGGCGGCCCAATCAAGGGAGGGTCTCCGGGACCACAGGTGGGGCTCTCCTGGTATTGCGACGAACTCCAGACTTTCGTCGGCAGGGAGGTAGACATGCCGTCTGGAGATGTCAGGTTGATCGAGATCAGGCATCTCGAGAGCATCCGCCGCGAGACACCGCCACCGGATTTGTTCGAGATTTCGGCCGACTACAAACTGACGGAACGTTCTTGCGCCGACTGCATTCGCTCAGCGATGCATTATTGAACCTGAGCCAATCGTCCTGAGGACGTCTTCTCTATCCGGTTTTTGGCGAAAAGATTGCGGTTTGAATCTAAACCGGCTTCTTCACCTCGACCGCCGCCATGTCCTCGATCATCGTCACGATCGCCGAATGGTCCAGGTCGCCGCGGCCGCTGTTCATCAGCGCCATCAACATCTGCTGTACGATGCTGGTCAGCGGCAATGAGACCTTCATCGACTCCGCGGCCAGCAGCGCGTTGCGCAGATCCTTCTGATGGAGCCGGATGCGGAACCCCGGCTTGAAGTTCCGCGCAATCACCATCGGCGCCTTCGCGTTCAGCACCGTGCTGCCGGCCAGTCCGCCCTTCACCGCGTTGAACACGACCTCGGGGTCGAGCCCCGCCTTCGTCGCCAGCACCAGCGCCTCGCCCATCGCGGCGATATTGCACGCCACCATGATCTGGTTGGCGAGCTTCGTCACGTTGCCCGCGCCCACCGGACCCGTGAGCGTCGCGCTCGATCCCATCGCCTGAAACAGAGGCAGCACCCGGTCGAACGTCGCGCGCTTCCCTCCCACCATGATCGCCAGCGTCGCGTCGATCGCCTTCGGCTCGCCGCCGCTCACCGGCGCGTCGAGAAACTCGACCCCGCGCGCCGCGCACGCCGCGCCCACCTTCTGCGCCGACAGCGGGCTGATCGAGCTCATGTCCACAATCACCGATCCCGCTCTCGCGCCTTCCAGCACGCCGTTCTCGCCCAGCACCGCGCGCTCGACGTCCGGCCCGTCGGGCAGCATCGTGATCGTCACCTCGGACTCCGCCGCCGCCTCTTTTGCCGACCCCGCCGCCCGCGCGCCCAGCGCCTTCAGTTCCGCAACCGGCTCGGCAACGATGTCGTACACGCACAGGTCGTGTCCCGCCTTCAGCAGGTTCTTCGACATCGGCTTGCCCATGATGCCCAGTCCCACGAATGCGACTTTCATCTCTCGCTCCTTCCTAACCCTTCACAAACTCCAGGCCGTTCCTGAAGATCTCCAGGTTTCGCTCGCAGTGCTGCGCCCGCTCCGGATGATTCATCAGCCCGAACACCAGTCCGTCGTTGGTCGCGACTCCGGCGATGTCCTCCACCGATCCGTCCGGATTCTCGCCCGGCGGGTACAACAACGCCGTCTTCCAATCGGCGCGGCACGTGTAGATGAACTTGCCCTCGCCGTGCGCGCACGGGAATCGCAGCGTTTCGCCTTCGAGCCCCCGCAGCCATGGCGTCCCGTGTTCCCGCGGTACGACGTGGGGTTGCTCGGGCCGGTTCAGAAACGTGCCCGAATCGTTGATCGCCAGCGTCACGCCGCTGCCGAACAGCCCCGTGCGCACCGCGATCTGAAAGCCGTTGCAGATCGCCAGCATCGGCCGCTTTCTGCAAGCTTCGAGTTGATCCTTCAGCGCGACCGACAGCAGCGCGCCCGCGATCAATCCCGCGCGCACGTGATCGCCAAAGCAGAACCCGCCTGGAATACAAAGGATGTCCGCGTCGTCGATGCGGTCGCGCCCTGCGAGCGCATCCGAGGCGAACACCAGCCGCGCATTCCCGCCGGCCCGCTCGAAGGCGCGCAGCGTCTCGCGCTGGCAGTTGGTTCCGGGGAAGTAAAGCACGTTCACGCGCGGCTTCATCGCAGGCACTCCTCGAACGACACCGCCCAGCGCTCGAGCGCGGCCGGCGTCAACAGCTCGACGCCCCCGAGTCTTAGCGAAGGCCCGGCGGCCGTCACGCGCCCGATCACGCGCGGCGTCAACGCCTCGGGCAGCGCGGCCGCGGCGCTCTCCTCGACTTCCAGCACCGCGCCGCAGCGATGTTCGGCGAACAACCACCACAGCCCTTCAGCCGGCATCTCGATCTCCGCGCCCATGCCGCTCGCGATCGCTCTCCGCGCGAGAGCGGCGGCGATGCCGCCCGCGCCGATCGCGCATCCGCTCGCCCAGCCCGAGCGGTCCGCCGACTCGAGCGCGGCGAGGTACGCCGCATATTCGTCGCGATTCAACTCATCCACATCGTTCGCTGTCATCCCCCACGCGCGCGCCGCCGCGGTCCCCGCCGCCGACCGGCACGCCGGACCGATCTCGACCAGCAGATTCCCCGCGCGCCGCCACTCGTTCCGCAGCAGGCCGTCGAACGACTCCGCCTTGCCGAGCGCCGTGAGAAACACGGCCGGGGGGACGTGGATGGCGCCCTCCGGCGTGCGCACCGAACCGGCCGACGAGTCCTTGCCGGAAATCACCGGACTGCGGAAGAACCGCACCAGCGACGCCAGCTCTTCCACCATCTCTACGAGCCAATACGCCCAGTCGCTGCTGAGATGCGGCGTGTAGAAGTTGTCGCACAGCGCGATGTCGCGCACCTTCGCGCCGGCCAGCACCAGCTTGCCCAGCGCCGCAAAGAAACACTGCCGCAGCGCAAGCCGCGGATTCGCTTCAAACAGCCACGGATTGAACGACGGCGTGAACAACGCCGCGTGTCCCGTGCCCGGCAGCATCTCGGCCGCCCAGTAGTCCGTCGGCGTCTGCCGCTTCGTGCCGGCGTAGGGTCCGTATGTTCGCCGCCCTTGCACCGTGGAGTCGTACTGCGAATCCGCCAGGCTCTGATCCTGAATCTCAACGTCGGCGAGCAGCCCCGGCATCGCATCCGCAAGGCCTTCCGCAGTGAGTGAGGGCCACACGGTCGGCACGGTTTCCCACGCCGGCGCAACCGGCTGCGGGGCGGGCTCCGGCTCATACTTCAGCAACCCGTACGGCACGTTGATTCCGACCTCGCCCGCCAGCGGCATCGCATCCGCGGGCGCGGCCACGACGTCGTCCTCTTTGACGGCGGGATCGAACACCACCACGTAGCGCCCCTGTCCGGTGAACTTGCCGATCACCGTGTTGCGGACTTCGTGCCGCAGCAGAATCGCGCGCGCTTCTTCGATCTTCTCCGGCTTCACGCACAGCACCATGCGCTCCTGCGACTCCGAAAGCAGGATGCGCCACATCGGCAACCCGGCTGTCTTCAGCGGCACCAGGGCCATGTTCAGCCAGACGCCGCACGGATCGCCGATTTCGCCCGCCGCGCTGTTGAGCCCCGCGCCGCCGACGTCGGTCAGCGCGCGCAGGCAGCCGTGATCGCGAAGATCGAGAATCGCCGTGTTGAACTTCACCTCTTCGAGCGGCGATCCGATCTGCACCGCCGCCTGGTCCATTTCCGCGCCCGCGGAGCTGGCCGACGCGCCATGGATGCCGTCGTTGCCCGTCAGTCCGCCGATCAGCATCAGGAGGTCGCCCGCCTGCGGACGGCCCTTCGCCGCCATCTCGCGCGGGATCAGCCCGATGGTGCCGCCCAAGGCGAACGGCTTGGCGCGATACGCCGGATGGAAGCACATCCGCGACCACATCATCGGCACGCCGAACGTGTTGCCGTACTCCTTGATCGCGCGAATCGTCTCGAGTGCGATCTCGCGCGGCGCCGGCCGCCCCTCAATGGGAGAAGGGGTGTGCGGCACGCCCGTCGCCGTGTACTCGAACACGCCCACGGGGTCGCCACCCAAGCCCGCGCCGAGGATGTCGCGCAGCACGCCGCCCAGCTTCGTCAACTGCCCGAAATACGCCGAGATCGCCGACGGCCCGTTGTGCGTCTCGCCCTTCAGGGCGATCGCCATGCCGTCGTAGAAATCCCAGACGCCGGCGTTGTCCTCGAACATGCTGAGCACGTTGGGATTCGCCGCAGCGCGCGCCGCGTCGATCAGCTTGTTGAGCAGGTTCCCCAGCGACTTCCACGTCGTGTGATAGCAGTGGTCGCTCCACCGCGCGTCCAGCGCTTCGAGCAGGACGTCGGTCACATGCGGTGCGCCTGTTTCGATCTGGATCCGCTGTACCTGCTTCATCTGCCGCAGGTCGAGATTGCGGCCGTTGGCGCGCCCCACGGCGGCGAGTTCATCATCGCCCGCGCCGCTGAGGTCGATCGTCTCCATCGGCGTGTACTGCCCGAGCGGAAGCAGCGTGTCGTAATGCGGCTCGGAGAAGTGCATCTCCTCGATGTTGGGATTGAAGTGGCGTTCGCGCACGAACCCCGCGACGCCCTCGTCGCTCGACAGATAAACGGTCGCCACCTTCGCCGCGATCGCGTCGATGCCGAACAGCCCGCACAACCGAACCAGCGAATCGCACTCGTTGTCCACGACCCCGCGCTTGTACGCCACCCAGACTTCGCGCCGCGGCTCGTCCCGCGCGCCTGTCCACGCATCCTCCAGAACTGCATCGGCCAACTGCGTCCTGAGAGCGTCCACCTTCTCTCGTGGAATCTCGCGCGCGGTCTGGAAAAAGTATGCGCGCCGCACCTCGAGGTCGGACAAACCCGCGGCCGCCGCCAGCCTCCTCTGATGCTCCTCTTTCAACCCTGGCTTGGTGGAAACGGTGATGCGCAGAATCATGTCGCGGGTGGGAAATTCAAGGCTAACATAGCCCTGCCCGCCCAAACTCCATTAAGGCCTGGCAGGCAGACTACTGTATCGTGGTAAAGAATGGCAGAATCAAAGTGCCCGGAAAGAAGGTTTCCCTCAACATCAAGAACCCCGAGGTTTATGAACTGGCCGCTCGTCTGGCGGAACTTCAAGGGACTACGATCACCGCTGCCGTTCTCCACGCCCTCCGCTCGGAGCTTGCCAGATGCCGGCCCCGGCGAGGCAGGGCGGACGAGATCTCGAGAATGGAAGTTTACTCTCGCCGCATCTCCTCGATGCCGCTGCTGGACACTCGCTCCGAGGACGAGATCCTGGGATACGGTCCTGGAGGCTACCCAGGTGGTGATTGACAGCTCTGCTCTGATCGCCATGCTGGAGGAGGAACCTCCGGCGCCGCGGCTGCGCGCAGCGATTCAGAGTGATCCTGTGCGCCTGATCTCCGCGGCCTCGGTTCTGGAGATCACCTGCGTCCTTTCCGCGAGGAGAGGAGCTGGTGTGCTGCCGGACCTCTCCCTCTTCCTCCGGGAGTTTAACTTCGGAGTGATCCCATTCGACAGCGCCCAGCTCGAATTCGCTCAGGCGGCATGGCTGCGCTTCGGCCGCGGATTTCATCCGACGCGTCTGAATTTCGGCGCTTGCGCTTCTTACGCCCTCGCCGCCTCAACAGGAGAACCTTTGCTTTTCGCCGGAGACGATTTCGCGCGGACCGATATTCCGGCGGTTCTCGCCCCCTGAGCCGGCGGCCCTAG
>CAYYNC010000087.1:0-18942 GCA_964472745.1 uncultured Solibacteraceae bacterium | reverse complement strand
TCATCGTGCTGGTGGAGCGCGGCGAGCGCCGCATCCCGGTGCAGTACGCCAAGCGTGTCGTCGGGCGCCGCATGCTGGGCGGGCAGTCCACGCACCTGCCGCTGAAGGTGAACGCCGGCGGCGTCATCCCGGTGATCTTCGCCAGTTCGCTGCTGGCGTTTCCGCTGACGCTGCTGAACGTGCCCGCGATCGCGAACAACAAGTGGATCGCGGGACTGCTCACTTCAATACGCTCGGGCGAGCCGCTCTACATCATTTTGTTTGTCGCGCTGATCATCTTCTTCTGCTTCTTCTACGTGTCGATCATCTTCAACCCGAACGAAGCGGCGGACAACATGCGCAAGTACGGCGGCTTCATCCCGGGCATCCGTCCAGGACGGAACACCGCCGAGTACATGAACAAGATTCTGACGAGGATCACCGTGGTGGGCGGCCTGTACCTGGCGACGCTCTCGCTGATTCCGGAGATCATGATCGGCGGCATCAAGCTCCAGCACCTGCCTCCGGCGGTGCTGGGCAACTGGATCGACGCGAACTTCCCGCGCTGGCTGCTGGACGGTCTGAACGTTACGTTCTACTTCGGCGGCACGAGCCTGCTGATTGTGGTCGGCGTGGCGATGGACACGGTGAACCAAGTGGAGGCGCAGTTGATCATGCGCCATTACGAAGGATTTACTCCGCGCGCGGGCAGGATTCGCGGTCGCCGGAGCTCGATTTGATTCGCCCATGGGAGATTCGGGTTTCCTCCGCGTTTGAGGGGATCGCCCGCACTGGAACAGAAAACACGAAATGGCAGAAGCGGGCCCAAAGAACCCGAAGGCCCTGATTTTGTTCGGTCCACCGGGATCGGGCAAGGGGACGCAAGCCAAGCTGCTGAAAGAGCGGCTGCGAGTTCCCCACATCTCGACCGGAGACATGTTGAGGGAGCGCATTGCGGCGGGAGATCCGCTTGGGTTGCAGGTGCAGGATCTGATGCACGCGGGGCGATTGGTGCCGGATGAGGCGGCCAACCAACTGGTGCGGGAACGCACGTCCCAGCCGGATTGCAGAGGCGGCTTCATTCTCGACGGATATCCGCGGACGATCGCGCAAGCCGAGGTGCTGGAGAAGTGGCTGGCCGGACGGGGCTATGAGCAAGTGGTTATCCACTTGAAAGTGGATTACACTGTTCTTATCGCCCGCATTGCGGGGAGAAGGCAGTGTCCCGTCTGCGGGACGGTGTACAGCCTGACCTCGAATCCGCCGGAAAAGCCCGGTGTATGCGACCGGGAGGGAAGCCCTTTGGTGGTGCGCGACGACGACAGGGAGTCTGTGGTTCGGGAGAGGTTGGAAGCTTACGACAGGCAGACGAGGCCGCTGTTGGAGTATTTTGCCGCGTCCGGACGCCCGTTTTACGAAGTGAACGGGAGCAGCGAGCCGCCTGCGGCGGTGCTGAGCCGGATCTGCGGCTTGCTTGAATTGGAATGATCATCCGGAAAAGCCCGGTCGAACTCGAGAAGATGCGGAAGGCGGGCCTGCTCGTCTGGAGCATTCTTCAGGAGCTGGCCCGGATGGTGAAGCCCGGCGTTACGACGCTGGAGCTGGAGCAGGTGGCCGAGCGGATGATCAAAGACGCCGGGGCGAAGCCGGCATTCAAGGGTTATTACGTGCCGGCGGCCGGCGGGCAGTATCCGTACGTGCTGTGCACGTCGGTGAACAACGAAGTCGTCCACGGGATGCCTTCCGCGAAGCGGGAGCTCAAGTCCGGCGACATTGTTTCGATCGACACCGGAGTCCAGTTGAACGGCTACTTCGGCGATTCGGCGGTGACGCTGCCGGTGGGCGAAGTGAACGGGCAGGTGAAGAAGCTGCTTGGAGTGACGTCGGAAGCGCTCGAGCTGGCGATTGCGCAGATGAAGTCGGGCAACCGGCTGTTCGATGTCTGCGGCGCGGTGGAGCGGCATGTGACGGCGAACGGTTTTTCGGTCGTGCGCGAGTATGTCGGGCACGGCATCGGGACGCAGCTCCACGAGGAGCCGCAGGTTCCGAACTATGTGGACCGCAGGAACGAGAATCCGCGGTTGAAGGAAGGGATGGTCCTGGCGATCGAGCCGATGGTGAACGCGGGCCGCCCGGAGACGAAGGTTCTGCCGGACCGGTGGACGGCGGTGACGAAGGACGGCAGTTACGCCGCGCACTTCGAGCACGTCGTGGCGGTGACGGCGAACGGGCCGTGGGTCCTGACCCGCCCCTGAGCAGACGATGCCGGGGAGAGCGGAAGGCCGGCGGGCCAAGGTAGTGGAGATCCTCCCGAGCCTGACCTACAGGGTCGAGCTGGAGGGGAGCCGGGCCGGAGTCATCGCGCATCTGGCCCGGGCGAGGGAACGGAATTTCGTCCGGCTGCGCGTGGGCGACGAGGTGCTGGTGGAACTCACCGCCGGCGACCCGGGCCGGGGCCGGATCGTGGAAGTAGTGAAGACATGAGCGGGAGTCAGCAGGCATGAAGGTCAGAGCTTCGGTGAAGAAGATGTGCGACAAGTGCAAGATCGTCCACCGCGAGGGCGTGGTGCGGGTGATCTGCTCGAATCCGAAACACAAGCAGCGGCAAGGATAGCCGCCTGGCGACAGGCGAGGAGAAAGAACAATGGCGCGTATTGCAGGTGTTGATCTGCCGGCCCGGAAGCGGGCGGAGATTGGCCTTACATATATATACGGCATCGGCCGGGCCCGTGCGCAGTCGATTTTGTACCGCGCGGGGATCGACCCGAACAGGAAGATCGCGGATCTTTCGGAAGACGAGGTGAACCGCATCCGCCAGATCCTGGAAGAGGAAGGGGCGGTGGAGGGCGACCTGCGCAAGGAGCTGTCGTTGAACGTGAAGCGCCTGATCGAGATGGGCGCCTACCGCGGGCTCCGTCATCGCAGGGGGCTGCCCTTGCGCGGGCAGAGGACCCACACCAACGCGAGAACCCGCAAGGGCCCGCGGCGCGGCACGGTGGCCAACAAGAAGAAGGCCGGCAAGTAAGCGAAAGGCGAGGACCAGCGAACCATGGCGAAGGCGCCCGCAAAAGGCAGCAAGAAGAAATCTTTCAAGAAGAAAGAGAAGAAGAGCGTCCCGGTGGGGCTGTGCCACATTCAGGCGACGTTCAACAACACGATTGTCACGTTCACCGACCAGGCGGGGAACACGCTGGCGTGGTCCAGCTCGGGCTCGCTCGGCTTTCGCGGCTCGCGCAAGGGGACGCCGTTCGCCGCGCAGCAGGCGTCGTTGACCGCGGCCAACAAGGCCAAGGAGATCTGCGGCCTGCGGCAAGTGGATGTGCGCGTCTCGGGCCCCGGATCGGGGCGCGAGTCGGCCATCCGCGCACTGGCCAGCGCGGGAATCGAAGTGAAGACCATCCGGGACGCCACTCCCATCCCGCACAATGGGTGCCGCCCGCCCAAGAAGCGCCGGGTTTGAAGCTGGCCCGCAAAGTGCTAGAGTTAGAAGAGGGTCTCCGCGCCCTCGCAGCGTGGCGTGCGCCGCGCATCCCCTGAACGAATGTATCCGGTAAGCAGGACGAAGCACGATCGAGAGAAGCCGTGCGTAAACTGCACCTCGGTTCAAAAGTACTGAAGGAGGTCACTTGGCTCGTTACAATGGCCCCGTTTGCCGGCTGTGCCGGCGCGAGGGCATGAAACTGTTCCTCAAAGGATCCCGCTGCTACAGCGAGAAGTGCGCGATCGAAAAGCGCAACTTCCCTCCCGGCCAGCACGGCAAGGACCGCAAGCCGAAGATCGTCGGCTACGGCTTGCAGTTGCGCGAGAAGCAGCGCGCGAAGCGTTACTACGGGACGGGCGAAACACAATTTCGCAATTTGTTTGAGAAGGCGGCGCGGATGAAGGGCGTCACCGGCGAGAACCTGCTGTCGATGCTCGAGCGGCGGCTGGACACGGTGGTGCACAAGATCGGCTTCGGAGCGAGCCGTGCGATGAGCCGCCAGCTTGTCCGCCACGGCCACATCGCCGTCAACGGCAGGAAGGTGGACATCCCGTCCTACCTCGTGCGGCCGAACGACGTGATCGAGATCCGCGAGAAGAGCAAACAGAATCCCGCCATCCAGAGTTCGCTCGAGGCCACGGCGCACCTGCCGTCGCCGAACTGGATCGAAGTGGACCGGGACAACTTCAAGGCCCGGATCCTCTCCGGCCCGAAGCGCGCCGATCTGGTGCAGATCAAGCTGGAAGAGCAGCAGATCGTCGAGCTGTACTCAAAGTAAATAGGAGCGATTGATGTTCAAAGGATTCCAGAAACCCAAGCGGCTGGTCGCGAATACCGAGACTCTCACCGAACGGTATGGCATGTTCACCGCGCAGCCGTTCGAGCGCGGTTTCGGGACGACGATCGGCAACGCGCTGCGGCGCATCCTGCTGAGCTCCATCGAGGGCGCGGCGATCACCGCGGTCCGGATCGAGGGCGTGGAGCACGAGTTCAGCCCGATCCCCGGCGTGGTCGAGGATGCGACGGACATCATTCTGAACCTGAAGCAGATTCCGTTCAAGATGATGGACGACAGCGTCAAGACCGTGACGCTGTTTGCCGATCAGGCGGGTCCGGTCACCTCCGGAATGATCCAGACGGGGCCGGACGTCGAAGTGCTCGACCGCAACCTTCAGATCGCCACGATCTCGACCGGCGGCAAGCTGAGCATCGAGATGCGGCTGAAGATGGGCCGCGGCTATGTCAGCCGCGACCGCAATTTCGACGAAGACCTGCCGCTGGGCTATATCCCGATCGACTCGGTGCACTCGCCGGTGCGGAAGGTGAAATACACGGTGGAGGCCGCGCGCCTCGGCCAGATGACGGATTACGACAAGCTCATTCTCGAGCTGTGGACCAACGGCGCGGTGTACCCGCAAGACACCATCGGCATGGCGGCGAAGCTGCTGAAGGATCACATGACGATCTTCATCAACTTCGAGGAGACGCCGGAGGCGGTGGAAGAGGTGGCCGAGCGCGCCGCCGGGCAGGTGAACGAGGTCCTCAACCGCTCGGTGGAGGAGCTGGAGCTCAGCGTCCGCAGCTACAACTGCCTGAAGAACGCCAACATCCAGACCATCGGCGACCTGGTGCAGAGGTCCGAGGCCGAGATGCTGCGCACCAAGAACTTCGGCCGCAAGTCGCTGAACGAGATCAAGGAGATTCTCCAAAGCCTTGGGCTGAGCTTCGGCATGAAGCTGGATGCTCAGGGACGGCTGGTGGGGCCCAGCGGGCAGCCGGTGCCGGTCGGGGCGGACGAGCGCGACGAGGAGGACTTCGAGGGCTGAGCGCGCCGCAGTTCAGCTTCGCCGAGTGAGAGGATCGCAAGATGAGACACAAGAGAGCCGGATACAAACTGAAACGGGACACCAGCGCCCGGCGCGCTCTGCTGCGCGGGCTGGTGACCAGCGTGATCGAGCGGGAGCGTGTGATTACGACGGTGCCCAAGGCCAAGGCGGCCAAGCCGCTGGTGGATCGGATCATTTCGCTGGGCAAGGCGGACAATTTGCACGCCCGGCGCCAGGCGGCGGCCTTCCTTACCACCCCGGCCAGCGTGAAGAAGTTGTTCGACAAGCTCGGGCCGCGGTTTGCGCAGCGCAGCGGCGGCTACAGCCGGATCGTCCGGGTCGGGTTCCGCCGGGGTGACGGCGCCGAGACGGCGCTGCTCGAGCTGGTCGGGACCGAACTGGTCAAGCGCGCCGCCGAACGGGCGAAGCGCCGCGAGGAGCGCCTGAAAGCGATGCGCGAGGGGCGGGAAATGGACGAGGCCGAGGGCGGCGAGTCCAAGAGCTAATCGATTAAAACTCAGAGAGTTAGATTGAAATCGGCGGAGGTCTTCGGGCCTCCGCCGATTTGCATTTTGGGATGCCCTGGGAAATGGAGTTTGCGCGCATCATAAAATCTGAGTGTATAGTTATCAAACCACTTGACAAGAACAGAAGAGTGGTCTATATTGGCTATAGGATACTGATCCAGGAGGCAATGAGACAATGACCACTTTGATGCGTAGGCCCTTTAGCACGGGGCTGGACGACTTCACCAACACGTTCCGCCTGTTCGACGAAATCATGAACCGGGCGTTCAACGAGCCCGCCGGACTGCGGCCTTGGGTGCCGGCGGTGGACATCGCCGAGACCGAGAACGATCTGGTCCTGACCGCGGACATCCCGGGCCTGAAGCTCGAGGACATCGATATCCGGCTCGAGAACGGCACGCTGACCATCAGCGGCGAGCGCAAGTTCGAGGGCGATGAGAAGCACGGCGCCTGGCACCGCGTCGAGCGCTCCTACGGCTCCTTCCAGAGGGCCTTCTCCTTGCCGGATTCGGTGGACATCGACAAGGTGGAGGCTTCCTATCAGAACGGCGTGCTGCAAGTCGTCCTTCCCAAGAAGGAGATGGCCAAGCCGAAGCAGATTAAGGTGAGCGTCTCCAACAACTGACGGAATCCGCCTGCCGATTCCCGAGGCTTGGCGGCGCGAGGCATCTCCAAGCCGCTGCCGTGAGGACGCGCCGGCCCCCGGTACGCTTCGCGTAGCGGGGGCTGCGCTGTTTTCGCGGGGTTCTCTCAGCGGGCCGGGGCGCGCTCCAACTCCGGCGGGAAGCCCGCGGCTTTGGAGCGGCCGGGATGGCGGAAATTCTGCTGTCCGCCACGGTCCGTCCACAGGGGCATGGAGAGGCCGTCGGTCTCTTCGAGGATCTCGAAGAGCTGGCGGTTCATGCGCGTGACGATCGTCCGATGTTCCGGGCTGAAGATGAGGTTGTTGGACTCGAGCGGGTCCCGCTCCAGGTCGTACAACTCGTCGATATCCCAGACGCCGTGGCAGCGGATGTACTTGTAGCGCTCGGTGCGCAGCGCGTGGATAGTCGGCGTGTGCGGGAAGTTGCGCTCCCAGTAATACTCATACAGCAGCGCATCGCGCCAGGGGACGTTGCTGCCCTGGGCCAGGGGGATCCAGCTTGCGCCATGCAACCCCGGCGGCGCGGGCGCCCCGGCGCAGTCGAGCACGGTAGGCATGATGTCGAGGTTGGCGACCACCTGCTGGACGGTCCTGCCGCCGGAGAACAGCTCCGGGCAACGCGCCAGCAGGGGCACGCGCATTGATTCCTCGTAGGCGGTGCGCTTGTCGATGAGGCCGTGCTCGCCAAAAGCGAACCCGTTGTCGCCCATGTAGATCACCAGCGTCGAGTCAAGCTGGCCGCGGTCGCGCAAAGCGTCGAGCAACCGTCCCAGCGAGTCGTCGACCGCCATCAGCGTTTCGGCGTAGCGCTTGTAGTATTCGCCGATGTCGAGGTCGGAGTGATAGGGATACTCGACGCCGTGCCAGGAGTTGCGCTGGTTGCGGACCCACATCGGTCGGTTGCGCGCCATGTCGCCTTCCGGGGCCATGGTCTTGGGGTAGACGAACTTCTCCTTCGCGTACATCCCCTTGTGCCGCGCGGCTGGCTCGAATTCGGCGTGTACTGCCTTGTGTGAAAGGTACATGAAGTAAGGCTGATTCTGCGGCACCGCGTTCAGCCATTGCAAAGCGTAATCGGTGAGCTCGTCCGTGATGTAGCCTTTCTGGGGGGTCTTCTTCCCGTCGATGTTCAAACCGTTTTTCGACGGGAGGTATGCGCCTTGGCCCAGAAAGCTCACCCAGCGGTCGAAGCCGGGCTGGGGATTGTCGTCCTCGTTGCCCATGTGCCACTTGCCGAAGAATCCCGTCTTGTATCCGGCCTTCTGAAGGAGCTGGGGGAAGAAGGTGGCGCCGCGCGGGATCGGCGTGTTGTTGTCCACGATGCGGTGGCGGTGCGCGTACTGGCCGGTGAGGATCGAGGCGCGGCTTGGGCTGCACAGGGCCGTGGTGACGAAGGCGTTCTTAAAGTGCGCGCCTTCGCGGGCCAGCCGGTCCAGGTTGGGAGTGCGCAGCCACGGCTGGCCTTTCAGGAAGCCCAGCGCGTCGTAGCGGTGGTCGTCGGTGAGGATGAAGATGACATTGCGGCGCGGGCCGGCGGCAGCGGCGGCAGCGGCGCCGGACGCCTGAAGCAAACTTCGACGGGTGATGCTCGGCATGAACTCCTCGTTCCCCTATCAAATCAAATGACGGACCCCGGAGGGGGCCGCCTCTCCGCGCCAGGCTGGGATCGGCGCAACACGGCCACGGAACCGTTCGGGCCGGGGGAATCGCATCTCAAACCCCGTCCCTGACGCTTCGGCGGGCGAGCGTTGACGCTGTTGAAATGGGTCCGATAGACTGGATGGAGGTATTGTCCTGCCCGCTCGACCCGTGGGATCACCCCAGAACCGGAACAGCCGCCGCTGTAACGTCCGGGTGGACTGGAAGCCAAGTCAGTCTGGAGGTTTGCATTGCCCGACGCCAGCCGTCATATTTTCACGTCCGAATCGGTGACCGAGGGGCATCCCGACAAGGTGGCCGACCAAATCAGCGATGCCGTTCTCGACGCCTGCCTGAAGAACGACCCCATGAGCCGGGTTGCGTGCGAGGTGCTGGTAACCACCGACACCTGCGTCATCGCCGGCGAGATCACGACCAACTCGATAGTGGATTATGAGGCCGTTGCGCGCGCGACGATCGCCGACATCGGTTACACGGACGCATCCATCGGTTTCGACGCTGCCACGTGCCACGTGCATAATTTCGTGCATACGCAGTCGGGCGACATCGCGATGGGCGTCGACACCGGCGGCGCGGGCGACCAGGGCCTGATGTTCGGCTACGCCTGCGACGAAACCCCCGAGCTGATGCCGCTGCCGATCATGCTGGCGCACCAGTTGACGCGCCGGCTGAGCGACGTGCGGCGCGCCCGCATCGTCGACTTCCTGCGGCCCGACGGCAAGAGCCAGGTCTCGGTGGAGTATGTCAACGGCAAGCCGGCGCGCGTCGACGCGATCGTCGTCTCCACGCAGCACAAGGAGATGGACATCGAAGAGCTGCGCGCGGAAGTGAAGAAGCACATCATCGATCCGGTGGTGCCGGCCTCGATGGTGGACGCCGGCACCAAGATCCACATCAATCCGACGGGGCGCTTCGTTGTGGGCGGCCCGCACGGAGACACCGGCCTGACGGGCCGCAAGATCATCGTCGACACCTATGGAGGGATGGGGCGCCACGGCGGCGGCGCCTTCTCGGGCAAGGACCCGACGAAGGTAGACCGCTCGGCGTGCTACATGGCGCGCTACATCGCCAAGAACCTCGTCGCCGCGGGGCTCGCCTCGCGCTGCGAAGTACAGCTTGCCTACGCGATCGGCGTGGCGGAGCCTGTCTCAGTGCTGGCGAACACCTTCGGGACCGGCGTGATCGACGAAGAGCGCATCGTCGAGCTGGTGCGGGCGCACTTCCCGCTCACGCCCAAGGGCATGATCGAGCACCTTCGACTGCGCCGTCCCATCTACCGCGCCAGCGCCGCGTTCGGCCATTTCGGCCGGGACGACGCCGACGGCTTCACGTGGGAGCGAACCGACAAAGCGGCCGTGCTGCGCGAAGAGGCCCGGCTGGCGACCGCGGCCCGCGCCTGACGCGTCCGGAGGAGATTAAGAATCCATGGCCACCCATACAGTCACACTTCCCTGCGACGTGAAGGACATGGCCCTGGCCGGCCAGGGCAAGCAGCGCATCGAGTGGGCCGGCAATTCGATGCCGGTTCTGAAGATCATCCGCGAGGACTTCGCACGCCGCCAGCCGCTCAAGGGCTTGAAAATCGCGGCGTGCCTGCACGTTACCACCGAAACCGCCAACCTGATGATCACGCTGAAGGCCGGCGGCGCCGACCCGGTGGTGTGCGCATCCAATCCGCTTTCGACGCAGGACGACGTCGCCGCGTCGCTGGTGCGCGACTACGGCATCCCCACGTTCGCCATCAAGGGCGAGTCCAACGACGTCTACTATAGCCACATCCTGGCGGCGATCGACCACAAGCCGAACATCACGATGGACGACGGCTGCGACCTGGTCACCGTGCTGCACACCAAGCGTCAGGACGCCCTCAGCCAGGTGATCGCCGGGACCGAGGAGACCACCACGGGCGTCATCCGGCTGCACGCGATGGCCAAGGATGGCGTGCTGCGCTACCCGGTGATCGCGATCAACGACGCGCTGACCAAGCACCTGTTCGATAACCGCTACGGCACGGGGCAGTCCACCCTCGACGGCGTCGTGCGCGCGACCAACGTTCTGCTTGCGGGCTTGAACGTCGTCGTCGCCGGCTATGGCTGGTGCGGCCGGGGCACGGCGATGCGCGCTCGCGGAATGGGCGCCAACGTAATCGTCACCGAGATCGACCCCACCAAGGCGCTGGAAGCGATGATGGACGGCTTCCGTGTTATGCCGATGGTGGAAGCGGCTCCGATCGGCGACGTGTTCATTACGGTGACGGGCTGCAAGTCGGTGGTCGACGGCCGCCACTTCGATCTGCTGAAGGACGGCGCCATCATCTGCAACTCCGGCCACTTCAACGTGGAGCTGGACCTGGAGACGCTGGCCTCGATGGCCGCTTCGCGCCGCGAAGTGCGTGCGTTCGTCGAAGAATACGCAATGCCCTCCGGCAAGAAGATCTTCGTTCTGGGCGAGGGCCGCTTGATCAACCTGGCCGCGGCGGAGGGCCATCCGGCCTCGGTGATGGACATGAGCTTCGCCAACCAGGCGCTGTCGGTGGAGTACCTTGCGGCCAGCCATGCGAAACTGGAGAAGAAGGTTTACGCCGTTCCCAAGGAGCTCGACGAGAAGGTGGCGAGCATGAAGCTGGCCGCGATGGGCGTCAAGATCGACGTCCTCACCGAAGAGCAGAAGGCATATCTGGCGAGCTGGTCGGAAGGGACCTGATCCCGCGACCGCGTTCGTTTCCGCAATTCAAGTCAGAAGGATGGCGGGCCTCGCGGCCCGCTTTTCCATGTCCGTGGTCGCGCCCTGCCGCGGCGGGGAGCGCCGGAGGTTGTTAGCATTGGCACAGATTGAAGGTTCGAAACACTCACTCGACATCACGATTCCCGCGAGCGCGTTCGATGCGGAGAAGGAGAAAGCGCTGGCTAAGATTCAGTCGCGGGCGCAGTTGAAGGGCTTCCGGCCCGGTAAGGTTCCCGCCGGCGTCGTCCGCGCCCGTTTCGCCGCCGACATCACGCAGGAAGCGCTCGACAAGCTCATTCCCGAGTACATCGAGAAGGCATGCGAGAAGGAGGGTCTCAAAGTCGTCTCTCGGCCCGAGGTAAAGGACCTGCATGTGCACGAGGGCGAAGACGTGCGCTTCAAAGCCGAGTTCGAGGTGCACCCGGACTTTGAACTGGGCGAGGTGCGCGGGCTGAAGGTCGCTTACGCCGAGCCTGTGGTGACCGACACCGACGTCGACGAGCGGATCGCCGCACTGCGCGAGTCGAAGGCCGAGTTCGTCAATGTCGATCCGCGGCCCGCGCAGGACGGCGATCATTGCCTGTGCCAGATGGAGTCCATCGCCGGGGTCGAAGGCGAGGCGGTGCGGCAGGACGACGTGAACATCGAGATCGGCGGCGCGGAGACATTCAAGGAGTTTTCGGACGCGCTGCGCGGCGCCCAGCCCGGTGACGCCGTCGAAGCGGAAGTGACGTACCCGGACAACTACGCGGCCGAGAAGCTCGCCGGGCGCACCGTGCGCTTCCGCATCCACCTCAAACAGATCCGGCTGCGCGAGCTGCCGGAGCTGAACGACGAGTTCGCCCAGGACCTGGGCGACTTCAAGGATATGGATGAAGTGCGCGAGGAGGTCCGCAAAGCGCTCTTCCGCGAACGCGAGCAGCAGGCGCAGATCGAAGCCAAGAACGCCCTGGTGGAGCAGCTAGTGAACGCGCATCAGTTCCCGGTGCCCGAGGTCTACATCGACAACCAGGTGGAGGGAATCGTGCGCGGCCAGCTCGGCCTGCTGGCCGAGCAGGGCGTTGACCTGAAGAAGCTGAAGCTCGACTGGAACGCGCTCCGCAAGAGCAACTACGACCGCGCAGTGCGCGACGTGAAGGCCTCGCTGATCCTGGGCAAGATCGCGGAGCGCGAGTCGATCTGGGCGACCAAGGACGAAGTGGACGCCGAGATTCAGCGCGCCGCCCGGCAGTTGCGCGAGCCTGTGGCGGCGGTGCGCAAGAAGTTCGAGCAGGACGGCACGATCAGCCGCATTGCGAGCCGTATTCGCACCGACAAGGTTCTCAACTTCCTGTTCGAGCACGCCGTGAAGGAGGCGCCGCCGGCGGAGTAGCCGCGGCGCTCACCTGGCCGCCGCGGCCCGGGCGCGTTCGGCGAGTCCGGCGACGGCCTTGGTGCGCTTAAGATGCGGCGGCAGCGCGTCGATGAGGCGCAGCGCCTCGTCGAATGCGGCTCTGGCTTCGTCGTTCCTGCCGGCCTGTTGGAGGATCTCTCCGCGCCGGACCAGGTAGCTCTCCTTGCGGGGAGATTGAGCCGCCATCCGGGCGAGGCGCGCCAGCGCGCGATCGTACCGGCTCAAAACGAGCTCGCTCTCAATGGCCGCTTGTTCGAGCGTGACGAGGGGGCCGAGCCGGGCCATTCCTTCGTCAAGGCCCGCGAGGGCCGCTTCATGGTCGGCGGCGGCTTTTTGAGCGCGGGCCCGCAGCAGGTACAGTTCAACCTCGGGCCTGGCGGAAAGAGAGATGGCGCGGGTCGAGTCCGCCGCCGCTCCACGCGGATTCCCCGCGGCCAGCCGCGCTTCGGCGCGCTGCGTGAGGGCATCGACGTGGTCCGGGCGCGCGGCGAGGAACCGGTCCAAGTGCGGCAGCGCGGCCGCGGGCCGGCCTGAATCGAGCGCCAACCTGCCGCGCCCGAGCTCGACCTCGATCAGCGTGGGTTCCAGCGCCTCCGCGCGGTCATAGTCGGACTTCGCCAGGTCCCAGTCTTCGTGCAGCCTGCGCAGCTCCGCGCGCTTCAGGTACAGGCGCGCGTCGCGGGGCCGCCCGGCGATCTCGCTGGTCACCGCCGCGATCTGCTCGTGAAGCGGGCCGTGCGCGGCCAGCCCGCACAACAAAGCCAGGGCGAGAAGCAAGACGCGCATCAGGGCAGTCCAAGCAACTCGAGGTCGAAGCTGATGTCCGGGTTGTTTCCGGTCACCTGATGGATTTCAACGGCGATCACGTTCGAGCCCGCGACGAGCGTTGAGGGACTGACTGTGAACTCGTAGAAGGTGTTCTCCGCGGCTCCCGTCACCTCGCTGGAGGCTTTTGTCGTGTAGCTCACAGCGCCGCCGGGCATGTTGCTGCGCGCCACTTCGACGCCGTTGATGTACACCACCGCGCCGTCATCGCGCAGCAGGCGCAGCTTGAGGCTGGTGAACGCGCCGGGGTTGGTCACGCTGAACGGCTTGCGGAAGTAGGTGGTGATGTATTTCTTCTTCGAGTTCGGGCCGAAGCCGACGACTGTCGCCTCGTCGCCGTCGCCGTAGCCGAGCTGAGCGGCGCCGCTCTTCCAGGCGCTGTCGCTGAAGCCCGCCCCCGTCCATGCGGTTCCCTGATTGGAACCATTGTCCAGATACTTCCACAAACTCCCGGCGGCGACCAGCGTCGTCGCGGCAGGCGGCGCGGCCACTGTGATGTTCACCGCCGCGGACGTGGTTTCTGCGCCGAGATTATCGGTGGCCCTCGCTGTCAGCGTGTAGGCGCCCGCTCCGGCGCCGGTCCAGGTGAAGCTGTAGGGAGAGGCGGTGTCGGTCCCGAGCAGCGTAGAGCCCTGGTAGAAATCGACCTTCGTGATCGTACCGTCGGAATCCGTGGCATCCGCGCTGATTGTGATGTTCGCCGGGGCTGTGAAGGAGGCGCCGTTGGCCGGGCTGGTGATGCTGACCGCGGGCGGGCTGTTCGGAGCCGTTCCCTTGATGATGGTGAAATAGTCGGCGATGGCGCCGGTTTCGCGCAGGAATTTGGCATCCAGCCGGTTGCCGTTGATGTCGAGGATCATCGATCCAAGATTGTTCAGCGAGATGAACATCGCGGGGTGATTCAGCGTTCCGCCGCTGGTTTTGCCGGAGCTTCCCGCCACGGCGTAGACCGCTCCGTCATGCGGCGAAGGACCGAGAACGGGCTTGCGGTAGGCGCCCGATCCATCCTCGCGGCCGCTGCCGCCGTCTTTCTTGTGGCTGGCGGAAAACGTGCTGGACAAGCCGTAGTGACCGTCCAGCAAGTAGGATCGCTCGTAGGAATGACTGTGGCCGGCGAGCACCAGATCCACGCCGTACTGCTCGAGGAGCGGCAGGAAGTTGGTCCTCATTTCGATCAGGGCGGTTTCCGAATCGGAGTTGTGTGAGCCCTTGCTGTAGGGCGGGTGGTGCCAAAACGCGATCAGCCAGTCCTTTGTGTTCGCAGCGAGGTCGTTCTGGAGCCAGGTGTACATCGCGCCGGCAGTTGAACGCGAGGACGACATCGAATCCAGGCAGACGAAGTGAATGTTGCCGAAATCGAACGAATAGTATTTCTCTGTCCCCGAGGCGAGCCCGCCCGCCTCGGCGGCGGTGGGCAGGCTGAACATGTTGAAGTACGGCAGGTCGGCTGGGGGATTGGTGGAACCGGCGGTATCGTGATTGCCCAGCGTTGGCCACAGGACGCTCTTGCGGAGCATGGCGGGGTACATGTTGTAGACTGCCGCCTGATACTCGGAGTCGGTGCCGCTGTTGTAGGCGTTGTCGCCGAGCATCAGCCAGAGGTCGGTGTGCCTTGTCCCAGTGAAGCTGTAGTAGGCGTCGCGCACCGCGGCCGCGTTAGCGTCGGCGGTCCCGGAGTCGCCCAAGACCCAGATCCGGGTGGAGCGCTGCGAGTTGGCCGCCGGCGCCATCACGAAGAAGTACGTCGGATCGCCGCCGGCGAGGGTGGTGGCGGTGGACCCGATGGAGTAATAGTAGGTCGTTCCCGGCGTCAGGCCGGTGAGTTGCACCACGTGCTCAGCCGTCAGGGTGGGGTTATCGGTGATCGAAGAGAGATCCGACGGGCTCGGGCCATACTTGACGCGGCTGTCGGACGCGGCATCGGTCCTCCAGCGCACGATCAGGCTGCCGGGCGTCCCCATTTGCAGGTAAGGGCCTCGGGTCAGTGTGAGGCCCGAGTTGCCGATCAGCTCGAGGTCGAAGCTGATGTCGCTGCTGGTCCCGCTCGACTGGTGAATCTCGGCTGCCAGCAGATTGTCGCCCGCAACCAGCCCTCCGGCGCCGACGGTGGCTTGCTGCCACGTGGCGCCGTCATCGCCGGCCGCGCTGGAGGCGAGGGTTGTGTAAGCGATGTCGCCGGCCGGCATGTTGTTGCGGTAGACCTCGGTCCCATTCAGATACACCACGACGCCGTCGTCGCGTTTCACCCGCAGCGTGAGAGAAGTAAACGCCGCTGGATTCGCCACGGAGAAGGTGCGACGGAAGTAGGTGGTGATGTACTTGGCTGACGAGTTCGGCCCGTAGCTGACCACGGTGGCCTCATCTCCATCGCCGTAGCCCAGTTGGGCCGCCCCCGAGGCCCAGGCAGCGTCGCTGAATGACGGGCCTCTCCAGGCGGCTCCCTGATCCGAACCGTTGTCCAGGTACTTCCAAACCGCTCCCGCCGGGATCAGCGAGGTCTGAGCCCCCATCGGCTGGAACGCTATGAAAAAGAGGCAGATGCGAGCCAGGCAGGTGCAAACCCGAGACATATCTCCAAGAATATACACTGTCAGGGTAGTGGATCTCTACCGCAAGCAGTAAGAGTAATCATTGAATCGGTACCATCTTTCGCGTCTGGCTGCTTCCGTTGCCCAGGTTTGAGCTTTTGGAGATAATGGGGACGGGAGCGGCACTGTCATACAGAGGAGCTGCCTTATGCTCGGGCAGGGACCGGTCTTGCCGGGAGATCCTTCGTGAAGCGCGCGGGAAACGACGAAACGCTACGCTGTTCTTTTTGTCATAAGAGTCAAGACGTTGTCGGCAAGCTGATCTCGTCGCCGAGCGATTATCCGCGCGCCTACATCTGCGACGAGTGCATCGCGGTCTGCAACTCGATCCTCGAGGACGACCGTCCGGAGCGGCCGTATGGAACACCCAGCAAGCTGCCCAAGCCGCTCGAAATCCGGGAATTCCTGGAGCAGTACGTAATAGGCCAGGACCCCGTCAAGAAGAAGCTCGCTGTCGCGGTTTACAACCACTATAAGCGCGTGCAGATGAACCGCACGCGCACTGGCGACATCGAGGTGGCCAAGTCCAACATCCTCCTGATCGGCCCCACCGGCACAGGCAAGACGCTGCTCGCGCAGACGCTGGCCAAACTCCTCGACGTGCCCTTCGCCATTGTGGATGCCACGACGCTGACGGAGGCGGGCTACGTCGGCGAGGACGTCGAGAACATTATTCTGCGCCTGCTTCAAAACTCGGATTGGGACGTCCAGCGGTGCCAGACCGGCATCATCTACATCGACGAGATCGACAAGATCAGCCGCAAGGACGAGAATCCCTCCATCACCCGCGATGTCTCGGGGGAAGGCGTACAGCAGGCTCTGCTCAAGATTCTGGAGGGAACGATCGCCAACGTTCCGCCGCAGGGCGGCCGCAAGCACCCTCACCAGGAATTCACGCCGGTGGAGACGACGAACATCCTGTTCATCTGCGGCGGAGCCTTCGTCGGGCTGGAGAAGATTATCGCGCGGCGCGTCGGGAAGAAGGCGATGGGATTCAAGCCCGACGACGCGTCGCAGGAAGGCGCCATGCGCTCGGTGCAGCACCGCGACTACGGACTGCTGTCCCAAGTGCAGCCGGAGGACCTCATCCGGTTCGGCTTCATTCCGGAGTTCATCGGGCGGCTTCCGGTCTGCGGCGTGCTGGAGGACCTCGACCGGTCGGCGCTGGTGCAGATCCTGACTAAGCCGAAGAACGCGATCATCAAGCAGTACCAGAAACTTTTCGAGTACGAGAATGTTAAACTAAGGTTTAGCGACGAGGCGCTGGAAAGCATCGCGGAACAGGCGCTCCAGCGCAAGGTCGGGGCACGCGGCCTCCGTATGATCCTGGAGGAGCTGATGCTGGACCTGATGTACTATCTCCCCTCGTACAAGAAGGTGCGCGAGTTCCTGGTCACCCGGGAGATGGTCCTGTCGCAAAAGATCAACTGGGCAGTTCTGGAGAAGGCGGGCTAGGGCTCGGCCGCCTCCGGCGCTGTCAGCAGTAGCCAGGTTCCATCCGCCGAGGGCGGCATCCGGCCCACCGCCAGGATCGTTCTGGGGTAAACTCTGGATGGCTGGGTTCAAAGACGGGGAACCAGGGTTGGCGAGAACCATCTAAAGGACAGCGATGAGCAATCCGCGAGAAAAGTCCGAAACACGCCGGCTTCCGATGATGCCGATCCGGGACGTGGTCATCTTCCCGCACATGATGACGCCGTTCGTGGTCGGGCGGGAGTCCAGCGTCCGTGCGCTCGAAGAGGCGCTCATCAGCGACAAGAAGATTTTCCTGTCCACGCAGCACGACGCCTCCATCGACGAGCCGCGTCCCGATGACATCTACCAGGTGGGGACGATCGCCAACATCGTGCAGAGCGTGCGCATGCCGGACGGCAACATCAAGGTGCTGGTGGAGGGCCTGGAGCGCGCCAAGATCTTGTCGGTCGCCGACGAAGACGGCTTTTACCGGGTGACGGTCCGCACATATCCCCGGACAGTGGAATTCACTCCGGCGCTCGAGAACCTCACCCAGCGCGTGACGTCGCTGTTTGAGCAGTACATCAAGCTCAGCCAGAACGTCAATTACGAGACGATGATCGCCGCCATTCGCGGGGACGATCCGGGCAAGCTCGCGGACACGGTGGGCGCCAACCTCCAGCTCACCATCGAGGAGCGCCAGGAACTGCTCGAGATCTTCGATCCGGTGGACCGGCTCCAGCGCGTGGCGGACATGCTCGACATCGAGATCGAGAAGCTGAGCGTCGATCGCACGATCCAGGGCCGCGTCAAGCGCCAGATGGAGAAGGCGCAAAAAGAGTATTACCTCAACGAGAAGATCAAGGCGATCCAGAAAGAGCTCGGCCGCGGCGAGAAGTCGGAATACGACGAGCTGCGCAAGAAGATCGAAAGCGCGGGCATGTCGGCCGACGCGAAAGAGAAGGCGCTCGCGGAGCTGCGCCGTCTCGAGCAAATGCCGCCGATGTCGGCCGAAAGCACGGTGTCGCGCAGCTATCTGGACTGGATGCTGGCGGTGCCGTGGAAGAAGAAGTCGAAAGAGATCCGCGACCTGCGCTTTGCCGAGCAGGTGCTGAACAACGACCACTACGGCCTGGAGAAGATCAAGGAGCGCATCCTGGAGTTCCTGGCGGTGCGGCGGCTTGTGAAAAGCCCCAAGGGCTCGATTCTCTGCTTCGTCGGACCTCCGGGCGTGGGCAAGACCTCGCTGGGCATGTCGATTGCGAAAGCCACCGGGCGGCAGTTTGTGCGGCTTTCTCTCGGCGGCGTGCGCGACGAGGCCGAGATCCGCGGACATCGCCGGACCTACATCGGCGCTCTGCCGGGCCAGATCATCCAGATGATGAAGAAGGCCGGCACGCGCAACCCTGTTTTCATGCTTGACGAGGTGGATAAGATGTCCACCGACTTCCGCGGGGACCCGTCCGCGGCGCTGCTTGAGGTGCTCGATCCGGAGCAGAACTACATGTTCATGGACCACTACCTCGATGTCGAGTACGACCTGTCCGAGGTGTTTTTCATCGCCACGGCGAACGTTCTGCACACGATTCCGCCCGCCTTGCAGGACCGCATGGAAGTGATCCGCCTCTCCGGCTACACCGAGATGGAGAAGATGGAGATCGCACGGCGGTTCCTGGTGCCGAAGCAGATGAAGGCCTGCGGGCTTGAGGGCGACTCCATTGAATTCCAGGACAGCGGGCTGATGTCGCTGATCCAGGGCTATACGCGGGAGGCGGGCGTCCGCAATCTCGAACGCGAGATCGGCAACGTGTGCCGGAAGGTGGCGCGTCTGATCGTCAATTC
>CAYYNC010000086.1:0-19185 GCA_964472745.1 uncultured Solibacteraceae bacterium | reverse complement strand
TAGGACTTCCGCGAGGCCTCGAGGGCCGCCTGGGAGTCCGCGTAGCATGCCAGCACGACGTCCAGGCGCATGACTTCGAGCAGGTGGCGGATCCGGGCCGAGACTCCGGTGAGGCACAGCGCGGTCTTGCGCGACGCGGCCCGTGTGTTCAGTTGAATCAGCTCGCCGATGGCGGCGGTGTCGAGGCTGCCCACGTTCGTCAGGTCGATGATCAGCGCGCGCGGGTTCTGTTCCAGCGACGCGTAACATGCGGCCATGACGTCGTTCAGGTAGGGCCCCATCCGCAGCGGCCCGTCGAGCTCCAGGATCACTGCCCCGTTCTGGAGTTTCTTGCGAATCCTGCCGTCCATATTCCAGAGATTCAGTCTAAACCCATTTTCCCGCTTTGCGCGAGGAATTCCGCAAGGAGACCGCAACAGGCCTCAGGCGGGCCGGGGAGGATCGAGAAACAGCGGCCGGATGTGCCGCTCCAGGAGATTGTGCGTCACGTTGCGGCCGATTAGACCGGCATATTCGCGCAATAAACTCAGATAGCGCTCTCCCATTTCCGCGGCCACCTTGTAGCCGACGTGCAGCAATTGGCGCATGTCGGGGCTGAACTCCGGGCGGCCCGGCTCATGGCGCAGCGCGGCGGCGAAGCGCTCGGAGGTCCACCTTTCCACTTCAGACGGCTCCGGCAGCAGGCCCGGGCGGATGCCGATCACCGCCGCGTAGGGCCTCTCGAGCTCGGCCCTGCGGTTCCACGCCGCCCTGTAAATGTCGCGGGCCACCGCGAGCCCCTCTCCTCCCGCCTCGGCCAGCCCGATCACTTCCTCGAGCCATGTAGTGCCCGCGGTCTTTACGTGGACTCCCGCGCCCGTGCGCGCCAGACAGCGCCGGATCGCCGGGTAGATGGAGAACTTGTCGCTCCCCGAGTGGACGCTCAGTTTGAGATCGGGCGGCAGCCCGTAGGCGGCGACCGCCTGCCCGATCACCGCCACGTCGGCCCCAAACTCAGCCTCGAACTGGGCTGGATCTCCCACATAGTCGACGCCTTTATTGAACCGGCCGGAGAATCTCGGGGCGATCGTCTGGGCCGGAATCCTTTCGTCCGCGATGGCGGCCAGGATCACGAGAAGCTCCGGCGGGGACTGGGGCTGATCGGTTTCATCCATGGAGACTTCCGTGATGAACGTGCCCGCCCCTCTGGCGGCCTCGATGTGACGGTAGACTCTGCCCGCCTGCTGAACGGCGTACAGGTACTTTGCGGCCGCGGCGCGGACCTTGTCGCGGCCCACTTCGATTGGCTCGACCAGTCCGGGGAAATCGAATCGGCCAGCAAGCTCCGGATGACGTAGCGTGAAGGCATCGATCTCGGCGCCGGAGGCCGGCTCGCCGATGAAATCCGCCACATCTATGGTGAAGAAATCACAAGACTTGACAAACCGGTCGACCGTCGCTAAACCGATGTGATCAGCGTCCACAAAGTAGGGCCGGTCCCACCGCGAAGCGGCGACTGCGGCTTCGGCCGCGGCGCGAACGCTGGCGGGTTCCGAGCCGACGATGTCATGCTCACGGTTGGACTTGTTCCAGACCGGGACCACTTCCACCCCGGCGTCCAGAGCGGCGATGCAGGCCTTCAGTTGAGCTTCCGCCTGATGCGCGAAGCGGTCGCCCATGCCAATGGAAAGCCTTGGGAGGGCGAGCGAGGGTTGAGGACCGGGGGGATTCACACGAGTGAGGCTATCACATGAGCCCCACTGCCCGGGCGTCCGCCGCCGGAACTTACGAAACCAGGGAGCGTGCCCGGTGCAATTGGGAAGCGCAGGATAGCACCACGGATCGGTGGATAGGGCCACGGGCTAGTACGAATCCTGGCGAAAGGAACACCCAGACGAAAAGAAAAACTGTTTGCGTTGCCCGAGGTTGGATGTAGAATCGAAGAGGTAGAACTCCTCGGGAGTGGCCCATGCCGCTATGGCCGGGATCCCCGCGCGGAGTTGTAGGAGGAGGAGTATGAAAAAGACCCTCTTGGTCCTGGGGTTGTTGACCTTGCTGGCGGGAGCGGCGTTGGGCGCGCCGGTTTACGCCACGTATCACTTACCGCAGTTGGGTTCAGCCAACGCGGATACCCAGGACGGCTGCTGCGACAGCAACAGCACGTGGTATGGCATTCATGGCGGCAGATACATGCCGGACGGCAATGCTGGGTCACACGTGGTGGACTTTGATGCTCTTTCGAGTCTCACATTGCCACAATACACGGCCATTCCGTTCGGCCTTTCGAAATCGAATAACGCTGCCAACTCGAACCTGATTAACCCGGCCGACGATGTCGTCCTGGACGCCTGGAGCGGCCATGAGGCGGCCGACCGCGGCTCGGGCGCCGCCTCAATGACGATCCCCACGAATCCGCCGAACGCCAACGCGGTGTTCCTGTTGATGAACGCTCTGGGGGGCGGCACCGACCCGGATCAGATTACACTCCTGTTCGCCGACAGCTCGCAGTACACCTACCCGCTCGAGGGCGGCGAGCCCCAAAACGTAGGTATGGACATGAATTCGCCAAGCCCTTCCGGCCTCCTCGGCCGGTCGTTGCTCGGCAGCATGGCGTCCGGCATGGGCGACCCGTGCGCCGGCTTCCCGTGCGAAGCATCGAGAAGCTTGCTGGGGGCCGCCAATATTCATTACACGCCGATTCCTGAGCCGGGGACCATGGCGCTGGTCGGGCTGGGCCTGCTCGGTCTGGCTGCGGCCCGCCGCCGCGCCTGAACAGGCTCTTCCTACGTCTTCCTCGGCGCCCGGTGTCGCGATCAGGCGGCGCCGGGCGCTTTGCATTGTCCGACTCTCGCGAGGCGCCATCTCCCTGGCCGGAGCCGGAGGGCGTGCGCGTCGGAGACTGGAGCTCTGAGCGCACCCATGCGGGAGCGGCGGGACGCCTGTGAAAGAAAAGTGCGGGATGGAACCGGCGCTCGGAATCGGTTACGTTAGAAGTGGAGGAATGGCCGAGCGGTCGAAGGCGGCGGTCTTGAAAACCGCAAGGGTCGGAAGGCCCTCGGGGGTTCGAATCCCTCTTCCTCCGCCAGTTCTATCGAGGCTCGAGGGGCGGCGGCGTGACCGGCGGCTGCCCACGGTCTTGTCCGTGCGGAGCGGCGGCGGCGTCTGAGAAAGGAGTGGCGGCAACTCGCCTGAAGAGATGGATCGTTGGAGTCCTCCTCGGGCCGGCCGGGATCGCATGCATTGGGCTGGCCGCCCAGGGCGCGCGCATTGCCGTGCCCCAGACGGAGATCTTCGTCACCTTCCGGATGAAGGATCTCGTCCGCGGCGAACCGCTCGAGCACGAGAAGCAGACGGCGCGCAGCCTCAATCTCGCGTTGCTGCGCAAGGCGGCTGACGAGTCCGCCGGACTCGTCCTCCGAGAGATGAAGGGAGTCCGGAGCTATCCGTACAAGCTCGCTCTGCTGCGGGCATCGATCGCCGGGTACGATCGCGGGCTGAAGGGTCTCTATTGCGAGTTCGGCGTCTGCAAGGGTGAGACCTTGAACTTCATCGCATCGCTCGTCCCCGGCGAGGTCCACGGTGTCGACTCCTTTGAGGGTTCGCCCGAGAAATGGTGAGGCATGTTCGAAAAGGGCCTGTTCTCGCTCCCGGGTCTCCCCTCCCTGCGCTCAAACGCGCGGCCGCGCAAAGGCTGGTTCAAAGACAGCCTCCCTCGGTTTCGCGCGCAGCAGCCGGAGGTTCTCTCTTTCGCCCGCCTCGATGCGGACCTCTACGCCGCCACCAAGGACGTCCTCGACCGGCTGGGAGACCGTATCGCCCCTGGTACGCTCCTCCAGTTCGACGAGTACATGAACTACCCGGGGTGGCAGGATGGAGAGTACAAGGCGTTTCAGGACTTTGTTCTAAGGCGGCAGGCGGAGTTCCGCTATGTCGGCTTCGCGAACGGGCAGGCGGCGGTCAGGATCACGCGCATCGCGCCCCCGCGATGAGGCGATTGCCGGCTCACGGTGCGAGGCCGGTGGACGGGAAGGCGCCGCGAGTTTTACAATCACACTGCCCGGCGATATAGTCAGGAGAGTTTATGGCTTGCGAAGTGACTGTGAGACAGGTTGAAGGAGTCGCGGTTGTCGATTTGCGCGGCAGGTTGACTCTCGGCGCCGGACCTGATGCGCTCAAGCACGAGGTGATGAGCCTGGTGGAATCCGGATCGAACAAGATCCTCGTGAATTGTTCCGGCCTCGATTTCATGGACAGCGCCGGCCTGGGCGAGATGGTGAGTTGCTGCACCATCGTCACGCGGCGCGGGGGATCGATGAGGCTGTGCGCCGTCCCTTCGCGGATTCAGGACTTGCTGCGCATGACCCGCCTCACCGACATGCTGAAGTCCTACGCCAATGAGCAGGCGGGCGTGGCGGCGCTGGGGGGATCCGCGGCGCAGGAGCGGTGATGAGGCCCGCGAACGAGGCGGGTCCCAAGCGTTTGATCGTCGGGATCACCGGCGCTTCCGGCGTCGTTTACGGCATCCGGCTCTTGGAGATCCTGGCGCGCGACGCCGCCATCGAGTCTCACCTCATTCTGACCCCCGCCGCCCGCGCGACGATCGTCCAGGAAACCTCGTGGCGCCCGCAGGATGTCGAGCGGCTGGCCTCCGTCGTCCACCCGAACACCAATATCGGCGCGTCGATCGCCAGCGGCAGCTTCGAAACGGCCGGGATGATCATCGCACCATGCTCGATCAAAACGCTCTCCGCCGTCGCCAACAGCTTTTCCTCCGACCTGCTTTCGCGCGCCGCCGACGTACAGCTCAAGGAGGGGCGCCCGCTGATCCTGCTGGTCCGCGAAACGCCGCTGCACAAGGGACATCTGCGCCTGATGCAGCAGGCCGCCGAAAACGGCGCGGTGATCATGCCGCCGGTTCCCGCGTTCTACGGCGAGCCGAAGACGATCGACGACATCGTCAACGCCACCGTCGGCCGCGTTTTGGCGCGCGCCGGCTTCGCCAATCGCCTCTACGCCGAGTGGACGGGCATGTCGAATCCCACCGTCGTCCCGGCGGAGACCGAGTGAGTCAGCGCCCGTTGAACACCTGAAACTCGCGGATGCGCGGCGCGTCGAGCGCGCTCTTCACCACCAGCCGCGCGCCGGTCGCGGTCACGGGGTCGAAGATATCGATCTTCTTGTGGCCGATGGTGGTTCCGGACGCCACCGTCCTCCAGATGCCGCCGGTGCGCGCCTGCACTTCGTAGGAACGCACGCGTTGCCCCTCGGTGAGGTCTTCCATCATCCAGGCGCGGTCGAACTTCACGCCTGCGGGCGCCAGGGCCGTGAAAACATACGGGGGCGCCGCTCCCGTAGCCTGCGCCCACGTGTCGGGATCGCCGTCGAACGCCGCTCCGCTCGCGGGGAGCAGCCTTTTGCCGTAAATGCGTTTCACCTCCGCCCCGAACTCTTCGAGGCGCTTCACATCCCCCTCCGGCATCAAACCGCGGTTGTCCGGCGCCAGACCCAGCACAAGCTGAGCCCCCCGCCCCACCGTCTTGGTGTAGGTGTCCATCAGTTTGTCGAGCGGTTTCAATCGCCGTTCGGCGTTCGGATGCCAGAACCAGTGGCCTTCGCGTAGCGGCGTATCGGCCTCGGCCGGACGCCACCGCAGCGCTTGGTAGGCGTCGACCACATTCCAGTTCTCTTCGTGCGCGAAGCCGCTCTCGTTGCCCACCCAGCGGATGTCGGCCCACGGCAGCAGTCCGACATCGGCGAAGATCATCGTGTTCGGCTGATAGGTGCGCAGAGTGCGGATGTAGCGCTGGAAATCGTAGACGTGGCCTTCACTGCCCGCCCCGTCCAGCCAGAACTCCACCAGCTCGCCGTACCGCGTCGCCAGCTCCGTGATCTGGCGTGCGTAGTAGTTGTCGTACGCCGCATTGTCTTTGTAAGAGGGTTCGTGCCGGTCCCACGGGGAAAGATAAACGCCAAACTTCAACCCGTGTCTGCGGCAGGCCGCCGCAACCTCGCCCACGGCGTCCCCTTTGCCTCCCCGCCACGGGCTCGACTTCACGCTGTAGCTGGTCCAGCGCGACGGCCAAAGGCAAAAGCCGTCGTGATGTTTCGCCACCATCACAAGGTATTTCGCCCCGCCGGACTTGGCTGCTCTCACCCATTGCTCCGGATCGAAGCTCTCCGGGTTGAATACCTTCGGATCTGCCGTGCCGTCGCCCCACTCGCGGTCCATCCACGTGTTGGGGCCGAAGTGGATGAGAACGCCGATCTCCAGGTCCTGCCAGCAGAGCTGCTGGGGGCTGGGCCGGACATCCTTGAACTGTTGCGCCGAAACGGCGGCGGCCAGCGCCAAAACGCAAACGCGGATTCTCGACATCTCGCGGATCGTATCAGAACTCGGGCTATGCTCGATCAGCAAGTTCGGGTTCCCCGCCGTGGCCGGCCTGCAATTCGCCTTCGGCAAAGATTCGCAGGCGGACGATTTCAAACCGCACAACTACCCGCGCGAGCCGGTCCCCTCCACGGAAACGCACGACAACAACACGACAGCCGGCTGGCGGACCGGCGGCTCGGGCGGTTCCACCCGCACGCCGGAGGACGCCGCCGGCGATCGGGGGCGACTGGACCTGGCGTCTCGAGCCGCGCGCCTGCGTGAAATGGCTCAGCTCTATCGACGCATTCCCTCTTGAGTGGCGGCGCGTTCCGGTGTATGCATGAGTACGGAGACCGCAGTGTCACACACCCGGCGCATGATGCTCGCAATGCCGGCCGCCCTGCTTGCGCTCGGACAGCGCCAGAAGAAAGGCGCCGTGAAGCCGCTGCCCGAGTACCGCGGAGGCGGGCTCTCGATCAGAATCGAATCGCGGCTTTATCAGGTGGTGCGCGCAACGGCGTTCGAAGAGTTCCGCGAGGGCGTCATCGAGATCCAGCGCGAGGAGGGACGCCGCGTGATCCTCGTCGAATTCCAGGGTGAAGCCGTCCGCGCGGGCTGGCTCTCCATCCCTTCCAATGACTTCCGGGCGGAGTACGTCACACGAGACGGCCTGCACTCGGCTGGGTCGCTCACCTTCGCCGTGGGAGACCAGCCTTTTCGCAAGCCGCCCCCCGGATCGTTCTTCGTCGCCAACCTCAGGGTCGAGCCCGGGCCGCTGCGGTTCCGGCTGCTCTTCGTGCTGCCCGAGAGCGTCGCGCAATTCCTCATCCGTCTCCCCGCCTCGCTCAGGCGGGAGGAGACGGGCAAATCCTCCTGAATCCGCTTCGCCGATTGCAGCCGCCGCACGGCATCTGAGATTCTGGGTGAAGGCATGCGATTGCGGACTGCATCCGCGACGGCCCTGTTCCTCCTCGCCTTGCGTCCGCTGGGTGCTCAGGAGACTGCGCCCTCATCGGAGCAACTCTTCTACAGCGCGGAATGGCGTTTCGTCAAAGCGGGCGAGGTCGCACTTGGATGGAACGGCGCCACCGCGTCGTCTCTCAAGCTGAAGACCGTCGGCCTCGTCGGCCGTCTCTACAAGGTGGACAACGCCTACAAAGCGGAGTTCGGCCCCGGGCACTGCATCTTGAGCAGCCTGCTCGAATCCCGTGAAGGGAAGCGCCACAAGGAGACGCGCGTCACTTTCGATCGCGAAACGCTGAAAGCGATCTACCACGAAAAGGACGTCGGCAAGGACACACCGGCGGTAACGAAGGAGATCGACATCCCGGCCTGCGTTCATGACGTCACCGGCGCGCTCGAGCTGCTGCGCGCAAAACGGCCTGCGCCCGGCACGACGTGGGAGATCCCCATCTCGGACGGCAAGAAAGTGGTCTCGGCGCGAGTGGATTCGGTGAAGAAGGAGCTCGTGCGAACCCCGCTGGGCCAGTTCCCTTCGACGAAGTACGAAGCGTTTCTCTTCAATGGCGTGCTGTACCGCCGCAACGGGCGGCTCTTCGTCTGGATCTCGGACGACGAGCGCCGCCTGCCTGTGCAGATCAGAATTCAACTGCCTTTCTACGTCGGCAACGTCACCCTTCAGCTCGAAAAGGTGGAGCGCAACTGATGCGGGAACGGATCCTCCCTTTCGTTTTCTCTCTGGCATGCGTCTGCGCCGCGCAGCAGGCCGGCCCGCTCAACGACCGCCAGGCCCAGGAGCTCTACGAGCGCACCGTCCAGCTCGCCGAATCAAGCGGCATCGCCATCCCCGAGCTCGCCCGCGCCGGAGCGCCGCTGGCGGAGAACATGCGGCAGACGCTCGACAGCCTGAAGTTTCTCGGCTTTCGCAATCCCCAGCTTCACTACAAGTTCCTGGCGAACCTGCGGACGTACCTGCTCGTCTCCGACGCAATCCCGAAACCATCCCCGTTCCCCGATCAGGCGCGGAAGCAGTTGAACGAGCTGCGCGACGCGCTTCTGGCCATCGAGGTCTACTTCCAGGAGCAGGTTGAGCGCCTCGTGCGCGACGCCGGCAATCCGGATCGCGACAACCTCAAGCGCTACGCCGAGGCGAATGCGCGGCTCGCCCCGCCCGCCGCCATAAAACCGCGCGTCGTCTTTCTCGGCGACTCGATTACCGATGGCTGGCCGCTTAACGAGTACTTCCCGGACCGCGACTTCGTCAACCGCGGCATCAGCGGCCAGATCACAGGACAGATGCTCGGCCGGTTTCTGGCCGATGTCGCCCGGCTCAAGCCTTCGGCGGTAGTGATTCTCGCCGGAACCAACGACATCGCCCGCGGCGTCGATATCGTCACCGTGCAAAACAACCTGACGATGATGTGCGACCTGGCCGACTTCCACAAGATCAAGGTCGTGCTGGCCACGCTGCTGCCCGTCAGCGACTACCACATGGGCTCGAACCCGATGTTCGAGCGCACCAGGCTGCGGCCTCCGCAGATCATCCGCGCGATGAACGAGTGGATCGCGGCCTTCGCCAAACAGCGAGGCTACGCCACCGCCGACTACTATCAGGCGCTGGTTGACGAGCGCGGACAGTTGGGCCGCGACCTCGCGGACGACGGCCTCCACCCCAACCCCAAAGGCTACCGCCTGATGGCGCCGGTAGTCCTCGCGGCCATCGACAAAAGTGTCGCTCCGCCACAACCGGCCAAGCGCAAGCGGCGTCTATTCTAAAGACATGAGGGTTGTCCTTCTGGCTCTGATGTGCGCCTTGTGCCTCCTGGCGCAGGTGGCGATGACCGTCGGCCAGCTCAAGAGCTTCCTGAAATCCTCGGTGGACCTCAGGCATCCGGACAGGCAGGTGGCTGAGTACCTCAAGAAGGTTCGCCTCACCGAGCGCCTCACTGACCGCGACCTGATGGAATTGGCCGCCGACGGGGTTGGGCCGAAGACGATGGAGGCGCTTAACGCGCTGAAGGAAGCCTCGCGCGGGCTCTCGGCCCCCAGGCTCGAATCCACTGTCGTGCCGCCCCCTCCGCGCCCCATGCCCGAGCCGCCTCTGAGCGAGCAAAAGCGCGTCATCGAAGAGGCGCGCGAGATCGCGCTCAACTACACCAAACGGCTCCCCGACTTCATCTGCCTCCAGGTGACGCGCCGCTACGCCGATCCCTCGGGCCTGGAGGTCTTCAGCCTGCTCGACACGGTGGCCGCCCGCCTCAGCTACTTCGAGCAGGAGGAAGACTACAAGGTCGTTTCGATCAACGGGACCTACACCGACATCTCCTACGACAAGCTCGGAGGCGCTACGTCCACCGGCGAATTCGGCAGCATGCTGAAAGAGATCTTCGACCCCGCAACGCAGGCGGATTTCCGGTGGGAGCGCTGGGCGAAGCTCCGCGGCCGCATCGCGCATGTCTTCCGCTACCGGGTGCTCCAGCAGCGCTCGAAGTGGCGGATCTCCTGGCAGCGCCAGCTCGAGATCGTTCCCGGCTATCACGGACTCATCTACATCGACCGCGAGGCGCCTATGGTGCTGCGCGTGACGCTCGAGGCCGACGGCATCCCGGTCAGCTTCCCCATCCAGCAGGCGGGCACCGTGCTCGATTACGACTTCACCGACATCTCCGGCAAGGAGTTCCTCCTCCCGCTGCGCGCGGAGGTGCGCATGCGCGAGGGCAAGCTGCTCGTAAAGAACCAGGTGGAGTTCCGCAACTACCGCAAGTTCGGCGCCGAGGCGACGATCACCTTCGACGTGCCCGAGCCGCTGCCGGAAGACAAGGTCAAAGAGAAACCGCCCAGCCAGAAGTAGGCCGCCGTTACTGCGGGAACTTCACCCACAGCCCGTTCACCATCCGGCCCACGTCCTTCTTCTCGTAATCGTTGTCCAATGCCGGATTCACCGAAAGGAGCAACAGATCCGCCGGCCCGCCGGCTCTCAGCGGTTTTTCCGGGTCGAGCGGAAAGATGAAGCGTCCCGCGCCGTTGATTCGCGTGGCGCCGCGGGGAATGGGCGTCGTGGCTTCATCGCCCATGGCCGCGATCCGCGCTTTTTTCACAACGACCAGCGATTTCAGCACCGGCGGATTCGGCGTTCCGTCCATCAGCGTCGCTCCGGCGATGGCCTGCACGGGCGCCGAGCCCCCTCCGCAACCCACGGCCAGCAGTGCGATCAGCGCGACGAATGCCTTCACTGTCATGGGTTGAGGATGCGCTCCAGGCTGAGGCTTCGCAAATCGGGCACGAGCACGTCGGGGTTGTGCAAGGCCAAATCCTCCATCGGCGAGAGCCCCGTCCCCACGGCCACACTGAAGAAGCCGTTTTCCCGCGCCGCGAGGATATCGTTCTGATGGTCTCCCACCAGGACTACCCTCGCCCCGTTCCCGATCCAGCCCGCGCGCCGGGCCTCGCGCGCCGCCCGCTCCGCCAGCATCGCCCTTGTCAGCCCCTGCTCTGAAAACGCTCCCAGCCGGAAGTGCTCCTTCAGTCCCGCGCGCTCCATCTTCTTCCAGCCGATGCGGCTCAGATTGCCGGTCACCAGCCCCATCGGAACGCCGCGCCGCGCCAGCCCCCGGAGCAAACCGCGGACTCCGGGGCAGACGCGCTGCCTGAGGTCGGGGCAGCGGCGCACGTACAGCTCCTGGGCGCGCTCGACGATGGACGGCATGTATCGCCGAACCTGGCCCGCGCTGGCGCCTGCCTTGAGCAGCATCTCGCGCAGGATGTCGCGGTCCAGCATCCCCTGCACAGGAATGGAGTCGGTGCTCGCGCGCAGCCCGGTCACCCGGAAGACGGCCTCCTCCAGCGCCTGACGATGGTGCGGCCCGGCTCGTCGCAGCAGGGTGCCGTCAATGTCGAAAAGAACGAGAGCATTCGCCGGGCGCCGGTCCATCCGTTTCCCAGGATATTCGATACCGGAGGGCCCTTGCCCGCATGCGCATGCCGTCTTCCGCCCCGCCCTCGCCAAGCCGCTAAACTGGAAAAGATGCAGTTGCTCACGGCTGGGACACATCAACTGGTCTTACTCGAGTTCGACCCCGACACTGTCCGTCAGGGCGCCGAGGAAACCGGATTCGCCTGTTCGGTGGACGACCGCGACCGCAGCGTCCTGCTCACGCTGAACGCGCCATCGCGCGAGGGCCCGCTGCTGCTGTTCGACGCGTCGGACCCGGCCAACACCGGCTGGTTCTCACGCTGTCAGTTCTACGTGGATGCGCTCTCCGGCGCGGTGCTGCAAACGCCGTTCTCCGTCGCCAACCGCGTCGATTCGCGAGGCCGTCTCATGCCCAAAGCGATCCTGGTCCAGATCAGGAAAGAGCTGCCCGCCCACTTCCGGCTGCCCGGCCGGCAGCCCGTGAGCGAAAAGATGGTCTACAGCGTCCTGTTGAACTTCTTGACCGCGCTTCAGAAAACGGGTGTAGGCGTTTGCGGCGCGGGGCCCTTCCGTCCCCTCGCCGGCCGCGTGGACGCTCCCTGAGCCCGCTCAAAGCGACTTGCGGGTCTCTTCAACCACGGACTCCACCAGCGAGCGGTACTCGTTCAGCGTTTCCTCGTCCGTGGCTTCGAAGCGCAGAACCAGTACGGGCTGAGTGTTCGACGCCCGCACGAGTCCCCAGCCCCGGGGGAACTGGACGCGCACGCCGTCGATGTCGACGATGGGGTAGCGCGCCGCAAGGCGCCGCTTCACTGTTTCCGCCACGACGAACTTCTGCTCGTCGGGGCAGTCCACGCGGATCTCAGGCGTTACAACCATCCGCGGGAGACCCTCGGTCTGCGCCGAAAGCGGTTTGCCGCTCGCGGCCACGATCTCGATCAGCCGGCACGCCGAATAGATCGCGTCGTCGAAGCCGTAATAGCGATCCGCGAAGAACATGTGACCGCTCATCTCGCCCGCCAGCTCGGCGTGGATCTGTTTCATGTACGCCTTGATCAGCGAGTGCCCGGTCTTGTACATCACCGCGTTGCCGCCCAGCCGCCGCAGCTCGTCGTACATCACTTGCGAGCACTTCACCTCGCCGATGAATGTCGCGCCCGGCTTGCGTGTGAGAATCTCGCGCCCGAAGATCAGCAGCAGGATGTCGCCCCAGACGACGTTGCCCTTTTCGTCGACTGCGCCCAGCCGGTCCCCGTCGCCGTCGAACGCGACGCCGAACTCAGCCCCCGTCTCGGCCACCTTGCGTTTCAGATCGATCAGGTTCTCCTCGAGCGTTGGATCGGGATGGTGATTGGGGAAATTGCCGTCCGGCTCGAAGTACAAAGGCACGGCATCCACATTCAGCCGCTCAAGCAGAGCCTTCAAAGCCGGGCCCGCCGCGCCGTTGCCCGTGTCGAAAACCACCTTGATCCGCCGCTCGAAACGAACCCGCGAGGCGATGTCCTCGACGTATGGGGTCAGCGCGTCGTACGCCGAGACCGATCCCGCGCCCGATTCGTAATCGCCCTGGCTGATGATCCGGTAGACCGCCTGGATCTGCTCGCCGTGAATCGTCCCCTGCCCCATCATCGTCTTGAAGCCGTTGTACTCCGGCGGATTGTGGCTGCCGGTGATCACGACGCCGCCGTCGGCCCCAAGCTGGTGCACGGAGTGATACAGCAGCGGCGTCGGCACGGGCCCGAGGTCGCGGACCTCGCACCCGGCGGCGAGCAGGCCCTCGAGAAGAGCATCCCGCAGCCGTGGCGAGCTCAGCCGGACGTCGCGGCCGAGGTTCACCTTGCTGCCCGCGTTCCGCCGCAAGTAAGTCCCCAGAGCCCGGCCCAATTCCCGAACGCCGTCGCTCGGCAGATCGCGATCGGCCACGCCCCGAATGTCATATTCCCGGAAGATCGTCTTGTTCAACATGAACAGCTACCAGCATCCACCATCCGCCCGGCGCGGCGCATCTGCGCATTCTCGTGTCCGGTGCGCCCGGCGCCCCTCGTATCCGAGCCTCGTCATCGAGGGCTGAGCGACTGTCCTGCGAACCTGGCTTCTCCCTCTCATCAGGGCGGGCACATCCCGGATACCGGCGCGCCGCTGCAAGGAACCCGGGTCAAGCGGAGGCAGCGGAAGTCACACCGCCCCGCCAAAGCTCTCGCGGAAATCCACCGGCAGGCATCGCGGCGGTCTTTGATGCGATGGATGGTGACGGCGCCGGCCGTCTCTGCGAAGCAGACGCGATAGTTGCCGGCGCGGAGCCGCAGGAAGCCTTCAAACTCCCAGGAAAGGGTTTTGACGCCGCCCCCGCCGGTTGATTGCGCGGATCTCAGCCGGGAGATCGGGCTCGAAGAGGATCTTCTTCGCGACTCGCGCTTCGCGCCGCGAATCTGCTCCATCGTCAAGCCAGGCTCGGCCACCGCCTCTGCGAATGTACTCGCGGGAGGCGCGCAACGCACGGCGGTCTTCCCCGGTCAGCGCCTCGTCGTCATCGTCATCGATCACTTCGAGTAGTTTGCGGATCGCGCGCAGCTTCTCGGACGGCAGAAGATCCGCCAACGCGTGAGCCCGCTGGCGTTCCTGTTGGATATCGAGGACCATGGCCGCTTCCATTCCTCGCCATGAGCGGCGGCCTGCCACTGGCTGGCATCCTGCTTGAGCATCAAGCCTTGGAGCAAGGGCCGGGGCCAGTCTTCCCTCCTTCACTTAAGCGGGAGACTGCCTCGAACAGCAAGCAGCCGGCGCCACGCGGACCGCGCCCGCCGCATGCCCGCTCGAGCCGGCTACGCTCCGCCAGCAGCGAGACCTGCCCGCTGCCGCTGCCTCTATAGTGAAAGAAGCATGGGATGCGATCTGGTCGTCCTCTACGAACATCCGGAGTGGCAGAAGCCCCTCTTCGCGGCGCTCGACCGGCGGGGCGTGAACTACAGGCCCTTCGACCTGAAGCGCGCGGCGTTCGATCCTGACGCGCCGCCCGAGGCGCCGCTCTATTTCAACCAGGCCAGCCCGAGCGCGTACGTGCGCGGCAACACTCGCGCTGTTCCTCTCGCGCTGTCCCTCATGCGCTCCCTCGAGCTCGGCGGCGCGCGCGTACTGAATGGATCGCGCGCTTTCCTGCTCGAGCTGAGCAAATCCGCGCAGGCCGGCCTGATGCGGAACCTCGGCGTGCCCCATCCGCACTCGCTCGTCTTCAACGACCCCGAGCTCGCGGCGGAGCGCTGGCGCGGCGGCTGGCCGGCGCTGCTCAAGCCCGAGCAGGGCGGCAGCGGAGCGCGCATGTTCCTCCTCAACTCGGCGCAAGAGTTGCTGCGCCTGCTGCACGATCAGCCTCACCTTTGGCTCCCCGATCATCTGCTTCTGCTTCAGGAGTACTTTCCAGTGGACCGCGCCAAGGGCGTCGTGCGCATGGAATTCCTCGGCGGAGATTTCCTTTACGCCATGCGCGTAGTCTCCCGCGGCTCCTTCAACCTCTGCCCGTCCGAGGCGTGTAATCCGGCCGATGGCGGCGGGTCGCACTGCGCTGCGCCCGAAGCGCCGGCTGCGCGGCCTGCCGAGTTCTACCCGTATCCCGACGTGCCTCGCGAGGCAGTGCAGACGGGCCGGAGGATCATGCAAGCCGGCGGTCTTGATGTGGGAGGCATCGAGTATCTGGAATCGGCCGATGGCCGGCGCATCTTCTACGACGTGAACGCGAACTCCAACCTCCGTCTGCCCATCGGGCTCGCCTTCGGATTCGATCCGTTCGAACGGGTCGTGGATTATCTGGCGGAGCAAATCGAGCTGGCCGCGCCGGCGCGCGCGGCTACATGATGCGCGTCCGTTCGTCGATCTCCTTCTTGAGCGCCAGCGTGAAGGGTTTCGACGAATACCGCTTTGCTTCCTTCCCGGGGTCCGACGTCGGGGCGATGGCGGCCGCGGAGCGGTAAGCGGCGATGGCCTCCTCGCGCTTGCCTTTCAAGTCGTAGCACTGGCCGAGCCGCAGCCATGAATACGTCGCCGCGTTCGGATCGAGCACTTGCGCGTTGGCCACAGCATTCCGCAAGTGCCCGATCGCGCGGTCGAACTCGTTGTACCAGAACAGCAGGTTGCCCCTGGCGTACTCGATCCGCTCAATGGGCAGGCTTTTGAAACCAGGGTATCCTCGCTCCTTCAGCTCCTGAATCCGCTCGAGCTGCTCCAGCGCTTTTTCTTTCTCGCCCGCGTCGGCGTACATCTGGGACAGCTCGAATAGCACCAGGAAGTTGCGCGGGAAGCGCCGCCGCAGGTCTTCAAGCAGCGGGATCGCTTCTCCCGGCCGCCGCTCCCGCCGGTAGACAACCCCCAACAGGATCTCCGCATCCACCTTGGTGTAGACGCCTTTTTCCGCCACCAGCTTGAGCGTCCTGATGCCCGCCACGCGATCGCCCCGGAACCCTGCCAGGAAGCCCAGCAGCTTGTAGGCGAACGGCAACGAACCCACGATGTAATCGTGCACGCCCTGCATCATCCGCGCGTCGATCCGCTCTGGCTGAAGCTGCAAGACCTTGTTGTGCAACTTTCGTCCGGCGGTCACGTCCCGCAGTGCGTCCAGCCATGCCTTTCGAACCAGGAAGTTGTAAGTCCCGCGCAACCCCAGCGCCACGCCCTGGGCGTACATGGCATCGGCGTCGTTCGCATTCTTCTGAAGGCGCTCGGACGTGATGCGAAGGCAGGTTTCGATGGCGGCCTTGAAGAGCGATTCCTCTTTCTCGGTAGGCTCCATCTTCGGCCGCCGCAGGAATGGATTCCCGCCGGTGACCATCTCGCTCTCGAGCGCCCCCACGCGGAACATCATGCCGAACAGGACCGCCTGGGCGAGATGGTTATGTCTGTCTGGATCGGAGGGCGCCGCTTCGATCGCCTTCTTGAACGTCGCGATGGCCTCGGGGTACTCGACGTTGTAGAAATGATCGAAGCCCTCGCGAACAAGCGGATCGAGCGGTTGAGCGGGAAGCAGAGCGGCCGTCAGCAGAATGGCGGCGATGGTTTTCATCACTCCACTTCCAGCCTATCCAAGGCCCAGCGGGCGTGCTCTGCGATGGCTGGATCGGCGTGCGCTGCCAGCCGCTCCAGCGCGGGCCTGTGGCGCGGATCGCGCGTATTGCCCATCGCGGTCGCGACATTGCGCAGGAAGCCCTCATACTTCGTCCGCCACAGCGGCGTCGCCCGGAACCGCGCCCGGAACTCCTCCCGTGACAGGCCGGCCATCTCGCCCAGCTCGAGCGCGGCATTCGCCGGGTGGAACTCCATCTCGATCGACGACGGCGCCCTGCGGTTCCACGGGCACACTTCCTGGCAGATGTCGCAGCCGAATAGGTGCGTCCCCGATTGCGCCCGCAACGGCTCCGGCAGCAGGCCCCGCTGCTCGATCGTAAGCGTCGAGATGCAGAGCCGCGCGTCAAGCTGCCAGTCTGGCCCGGGCGCTCCAGGACCTGGAATGAGCGCGCCCGTCGGACAAGCGTCGATGCACCGGGTGCAGCTCCCGCAGCGATCCGGCGGCGGCGCCCCCGCGGGCAACTCGACCGACACCAGAATCTCCCCAAGGAAAAACCAGGACCCCAGCGGCTCGTTGATCAGGCAGGTATTCTTCCCGATCCAGCCCAGCCCCGCCGCCCGCGCATAGGAACGCTCCAGCAGCGGCGCCGTGTCCACCAGGATCCTGTATTCGAACGGCCCCCAATACTCAAGGAGGGTCTTTGCCAGCCCTTCCAGGTCCCGGCGCAGGATTTCGTGGTAATCGGCCCCTCCCCAGGCGTACCGGGAGACCTTTCCAAGCCCCTCGCCCTGATCCACATCCCTTGTTTTGTATAACTTACCCAGGCAGAGGACACTCCGGGCCGAAGCCATCAGCCGCTGCGGCTCCGCCCTCACCTCGGCCCGATGGTCTGCCAGGTATCCCATCGGCCCCGCCATACCGTCCCTAACCCATTGAAGATAAATGGAATAGTCCGCAAGCTGAACGGCCGGAGCGACTCCCGACAAAACAAAGCCATCCGCCCGCGCCGCCGCATGAAAGCGCTCGCTCGACGGAGATTCCTGCATCGGATATAACCGCCCTGGAATCATGCTACTATGCGTCCGCGGCCTGCGGGTGGGTACCCCTGTCCTCCGATGGCCACCGTTCGACCCCGAATATCCCCAATCGACCCCTGTTGGTCGCCGTTCGCTGGAGATCGATAGTCGCTTACCCTGCATGGCCTTAGACTATAGGGCGAAGCAGTGTAGTCTCTTCACATCGACCAGGAGCTCATTCAAAAAATGCCCAAGCCGATCAAGTATGTCGAGAAGGCTGCGTCCCTCGCGGCGAACGTCATCTGGCAGGTCTTCGACTCCCTGAACCAGATCAACCCGAACCCCGGGTTCACGCCGAAGTGGTCCGATAAGCCGCTCCTCAAATCGTACGAGAAGATGAAACCGAAGCTGGGCTGGCCCCGGACGACGGACTCACTGTGCCCTAAGTGCATCCCTGAAATCCGCCAGCAGATCCTCGACGGCAAGAAGGACGTCTCCGTCCTCATCAACGAGCGGCCCGGCGAGATCAAGGCCCAGATCGTCGAGAAGGACGGCAAGATCGTGATGGTCAAGGACTGCCCCGTGCACGGGCATTTCGAAGACGTCATGGCCATCGACACCACGTTCTTCAAGCATCTCGAGGAGGTCTTCCCCGGCCGCGACATCCGCGCCCACAACGACAAAGACCTTCACCGTCACGGCTCCTCGACCATCACCCACGGCCGCGGCTCCGTGCTGACCATCGACCTCACCAACCGCTGCAACATGATGTGCGACCCCTGCTTCATGGACGCCAACCAGGTGGGCTTCGTCCATGAGCTGACTTGGGACGACATCAAAACGATGCTCGACAACGCCCTGAAGATCAAGCCGCGCCGCCAGATGTCGGTGCAGTTCTCGGGCGGTGAGCCCACGCTGTCGCCGTACTTCCTGGACGCCGTGCGCTACTGCAAGAAAGTCGGCTACAACTCCGTCCAGGCCGCCACCAACGGCATCGAGTTCGCGAAGTCCAAGGATTTCGCGCGCCAGGCCGCCGAAGCGGGCCTGCGCTACGCCTACCTGCAATTTGACGGCATCGGCAACGCCGCCAACTCGCACCGCGCCGTCGGCAACCTGTTCGACGTGAAGCTGCGCGCGATCGAGAACCTGCATTCCGCCGGCGTCGACATCGTCCCGGTGACCACCATCGTCAACGGCATCAACAACGAGCAGGTGGGCCGCATCATCCAGTTCGCGCTCGACAACCCGAAGAAGATCAGCTTCCTCAGCTTCCAGCCGGTTTCGTTCACCGGCCGCGACGAGGCCGTCACCGACGAGCGTCGCGCGGCCCAGCGCTACACGCTTTCGCACCTCGCGCACGACGTGAAGAACCAGACCGGGCTCGGCGAGCCCGCCCGCGACTGGTATCCCATCTCGTTCATGAGCACGTTCTCCGATTGGGCCGACCTCGTTCATGGGCCGCAGGCCGCTTGGGGCAACCTGAGTTGCGGCTGCCACCCCAACTGCGGCGTCGGCATGGCCGTCATGATCGACAAGGAGACCGGCGAATCCGCGCCCGTCACCTCTTTCCTCAACGGCGACCGCCTGGCGCGCGACATCGCGCGCATCAATGACGCCGCGCGCGGCAAGTGGCTCTCCATCGCCGGCATGGCGCTCGCGCTGATGCGCAACTACGATCCCTTCAAGTCGCCCACTCACTTCAAGATCGTCGACCTGCTGAAGAAGTTCGACAAGACCTTCGGCGCCACCGGCCGCAACTACGGCAAGGTGGGCGGCGACCGCACGCTGACCGACATCGAGAAGCGCCGACGCGACCGCTGGAACTTCCTGTTTATCGCCGGCATGTGGTTCCAGGATCTGTTCAACTACGACTTCCGCCGCACCGAGCAGTGCA
>CAYYNC010000085.1:0-19557 GCA_964472745.1 uncultured Solibacteraceae bacterium | reverse complement strand
CTAACGAAGGAGGAGTCCCGCACACCGCGAAATTCCGTCCGTGGGAGCTGAAGACGTATACCGCTTTTGCCAGCCGGGAGCAAGCAGCCGCATTTGAGCGCTACCTGAAATCCGGCGGAAGAGCCTTCTCGAACCGTCGCCTCTGGCCGCAATAGCTCCCACTCTCACCCCTGAATCAACCCCGCATCAATCTCCACCCCCAACCCCGCACCCTGCGGCACAGCGATCATCCCCTCCCGATCCACCACCGGCGCCTCTTTCAAGATCGAAAACCCGTGCCGATAGTCCCCCACCGGAGGATCATGCAACAACTCCAGCCAGGGCGCGTGAGGCCACGAAGCCACCAGGTGCAAATGCGCAATCGTCCCCAAATTCCCTCCGCCATGGTGAGGCACAACCTTCTTCCCAAACGCCTCCGCCATCACCCCGATCTTGCGCAACCCCGTCACCCCCTCCGTCACCATGCTCTCCGGCTGCAAAATGTCGTAGACCCCCTCCCGCAGCATCGCCATAAACTCGTGGACCCCGCGGTTGTTCTCCCCGCCGGCAATCGGAATCTCCACCAGCCGGTTCAGCTCCGCAAGCTGCCCAAACGCGTATCGAGGCAGAGGCTCCTCCAGCCACCCGCACCCCAGATTCTGCAACGCCCGCGCCGTCTCCACCGCCCGCCGGAAATCCCACAGCACCCCCGGCTGCCAGTTCCCGCTCGACTGCGCCTGGTTGGCGTCGGTCAGAATCTCCATGCGGTCCCCGACCGCATTCCGCACCGCTTCCACCACCCGCAGATCCTCTTTCATCGTCTCGTAGTGCAACCGCAGCTTGATCGCCTTCCACCCCTCCCCCGCAAGCCGCTTCGCCAGCTCCGCCCTCTCCTCCGGAGTCGAAAGCCGGATCATGCTTGCATACGCCGGCACCTTGTCTCTACCCCCACCCCAGAGCTTGTACAGCGGCTGACCCGAAGCCTTCCCAATCAAATCCCAAAGCGCGATGTCCACGCAAGAGCTGCCCCGGTACGACGACCCCGCCGCGTAATACCGCAGCCGCGCCGAATGCGTCTCGATGTCAAACGGATCTTTCCCCACGAGCTGCGCCTTCACTGCTCCCACCAGCCCCGGGTCCATCCCCGGACCAATCCCGCGCAGCCCCTGGTCGGTGAGAATCTCGGTGAACGAGCCGCCCCCCACTCGGAAACTCATCCGCCCGCCCGGATTCCATGCTGGCTCGATCGACCCCGTCTCCCGCACGATGCGCAGCGGCACAACGCGCACGTCCGTGATCTTCAACCGCGCCGCGGCCGCCAGCGCTGAAGCAGCACCAAACAGGAAGGTCCTTCTCCGCACGACCACCTCCGGCGCTGAGAGTATCACCTCCGCTTCCCCATTTGCATCCGCGCTTCCTGTACGCTGCTATCAAATGCGATTCGCTGCGATTTTCCTGCTCCCGGTCCTTCTCTGCGCTCAGTCGAAGAAGGTCGTCATCACCAGCCCGGGCACGTACTACTCGCCGCTGGGAGACGCCGAGCTCGCCGAGCTCCGCGCCGCCGCGCCCGAAATCAACCTGGTCCCCTACAACAAGGAACGACTGCTCGCCGAAGTCGCCGACGCCGACGGAGTGATCGGAACCATCACCCCCGAGATCCTCCGCGAAGCGAAAAGGCTGAAGTGGGCGCAAGTGGGAGTCGCCGGCATCGAGCGCTTCCTCACGCCGGAGTTGAAAGCTTCCGATGTCGTCCTCACCAACTGCAAGATCCTGCAAGGCCCCGAAATCGCCGACCACGCCTTCGCCTTCCTGCTCGCCCTGACGCGCGAGCTCCACCGCATCATCCCGCGCCGCACCAGCGAAGAGTGGCTGACGCGCGCCTACTCTCCCATCGAGCTTCAAGGCAAGACCGCGCTGATCGTCGGCATGGGCGGCATCGGCACACAGATCGCCATCCGCGCCCACGCCTTCGGAATGAAGGTGATCGGGATCGACCTACGCGAGCTGCCCTACACTCCATACATTCAGAAGTCCGCCCCGCCCGACCGTCTCGATGAGATGCTCCCCGAAGCCGACGCCGTCTTCATCGCCGCGCCGGCGACGCCGCAGACCTATCGCATGTTCAGCGCAAAGCAGTTCGCGCTGATGAAGAAGACCGCATACTTCATCGCCGTCTCGAGAGGCACGCTCTACGACAACGAAGCCCTCGCCGCGGCCATCGCCAACAGGCAGATCGCCGGCGCCGGCCTCGACGTCACCGACCCTGAGCCCCTGCCCAAGGGTCACGCGCTCTGGAAGCACGAGAACGTCATCATCAGCCCGCACATCGCCGGCCGCTCCGACGGCGAGCACCGCCGCTACATCGATCTCTTCAAGGAGAACCTCCGCCGCTTCTCCCGCGGAGAGCCGCTCCTGAATGTCGTCGACAAGCAAAAGGGCTACTGAGTGAGTCTCGAAAACTGCACTGTCTGCGGAGCCAGGGAGTTCAGGCAGGTCCAAATCCTCTGGCCCGAACTGATCGCCGAATGGGGGCTGAGTGCGGAAGAGGCAGCCTACATCGATCAGCAGCAGGGTTACCTCTGCGCCGCCTGCGGCTCGAATCTCCGCAGCATGACGCTGGCCCAAGCGATCATGCGCGCGTGCAACTTCGCGGGCTTATTCGAGGTGTTCTGCCGCGAATCCCAGCAGGCACAGGAGTGGGCCCTGCTGGAGGTCAACCGGGCCGGCGCGCTGACACCGCACCTTTCACAGTTCCGCAACTACCGCCTCGCCGAATACCCCGCGCTCGACATGCAAAACATGAGCGAGATCGCCGGCGAAAGCGTCGACATCGTCGTCCACTCCGACACATTGGAACACTTGCAGGACCCCGTCCGCGCGCTCGAAGAGTGCCGCCGCATCCTCACGCCGCGAGGCTTCCTGGCCTACACCGTCCCCGTGATTGTCGGCCGCCTCACCCGCCGCCGCGACGCCCTCCCCCCGAGCTATCACGGCGACCCCGCCGAGCCCCGCCCCGACCTCCGCGTCGTCACAGAATACGGAGCCGATTACTGGACCCACCCAATGCAGGCCGGCTTCCGCCACCTCGAGCTGCACGCTCTCGCCTACCCCCAGTCCCTGGCCACTATCGCCCGCAAGTAAGCCGGTCAGCGGCCGGGGAGTGCATCGACATCAGGAACGTCATTGTCCCGTGTCTGGTGGAGGTGGTCGAGCGGCGATCCAGGTTATGGACAAACATCCGCGACAACGTTGTCGTTCGTCTTGTTGCCAGGCGCAATCAAGAAAGCTTCAGCGGTGTTGTGGTGCACGTTGTTGCTGCCTGCGCCAACGGAAATCCACCTTGCCGCATTGTGATGGATCTGGTTGCTGCTGCCGCCGCCTACGGCGATCGAGTATGGGAAAGTGCCGCCGCAAACAGTGTTGTGGTGGACCGAGTTGTTGTCGCTGGCGGGGAACGGCGGGGCTTCGCAAAGATCCACGTTGATGCCAGCCTCGAATGCTCCGTTGACGGTATTGTGGGCGACCGTGCTGCCGGAGCTCGAACAACCCAGGTTAATGCCAAGGCGGCCGCCGAGGATGGTGTTGTGAACGATCACTGCGCCGGCATCGCCTTCGATGGCGACAAACACCCCGAGGTCTGGGTCGGCAGACCCGGCCGGCAGGATCTTAAAGCCGTCGAGGGTCACGTTCGGTTTGGTGATGTAGACGACGTAGTAGCTAAGCGCCGCATTGATTGTCGCAGCAGACGCACCGCCGGCGGAGACAACCGTCAGATTGCTCTTGTCGATCGTGACGTTCTCCGTGTAGAGGCCGGGACAAACATTGATCGTGTCGCCCGTGCTGGCGGCATTGACAGCGGCCTGGATAGTGGCGTAACCCGCGACCGTACAGCCAGTGCCGGGCGGCGTAAAGCTGGACGCATCGTCATTGACCCAATGGATTGCAGCGCTCGCCGTCACGGCCGTCACCAGAGCAAGGACTGTCAAGCGCTTCATTTGGGATTGTGTCATTTCAAGCTTCTCCTTCCATAGTCTGAGTTCAAGGGCGCCATTAGACGTGCGTGATCGTGCTGAAGACCGGGGCTGAATTCAGCCACTGGGGCAGCCATCCACGCTGAGCGTAGTTTCGCCCCTCTCCTTGGGGGGTACTAGAAAGAGCGTGCTGCGACTTGAAACCAGTCCAGTCTAAACCGAGCTGGCTCACGCTGCAAATTTTTTTTCACCGATTCTTTTCTCACCACTGGCGTCCGCGATAATCCCAAGTGATTTGATCGACTATGGATTTCACTCCGGTCGGGCTGGGGAGCGGCGCCGCTGAACGACAATGTGTTTCGAACAGCGAGCAGGACGATCGACGTTCTAAGCCTCGCCGTGATTGGCTCCGGCGAATCCCGACGCGCGAACGGGAATCCGGCCCGCCTTGACCGCGCCTCTAATTACCCCTAATCCGCCGCCTCGAACCCGCGGCCTTCACCTCCGCCGGGCGCTCCGCCGCGAACAGCTTGAAGTTCTTAATGAACCGCGCCGCCAGCGCGTCATGCTTCCTCTCATACTCCGCCTTGCTCGGCCACGTCGCCGACGTCTCCAGGACTTCGTTCGGCACTCCCTCGCACTCCAGCGGAACCTGGAACCCGAACACCGGATCAGCACGGAACTGCACATCGTGCAGCGACCCGTCCAGCGCGCCGTTCAACAGCCGCCGCGCAGGCTGGATCGAAAACCGCTCCCCGACTCCGAACGGACCACCCGTCCAGCCCGTGTTCACCAGCCAGCACGACACCTTGTGCTCTTGCACCTTCGCCTTCAGGAGTTCCGCGTGCAGATGCGGCTTGTGCACCATGAACGGCGCGCCGAAGCACGTCGAGAACGTGATCTCGGGCTGCGTGCTCAGATCCGCCTCCGTCCCCCTCGGCGCTCGCTAGAACTGATCCACTTCTGCTCAGATAGATCTGCCCACACCAGAAACAGGCTCTGCCACGTGGCGCGGAGCGAGAGCGTTCGACATCATCCGCGCCGAAGGCGCGCAAGTCTCATGCTTGCCGTCGTTGCCTGCGCCAACTGCATCGTCTGAGGCAAAAGCCATGCGGCGCGGGCGGTCAAATCTCCCCATAGGCCGGGCGTGGCGGGCAGGTGCGGCGGATCGTTGTTGGCGAGCACTGGCGGGTCGTTTCTCGCGAGCGCCGAAGGTCCCGGCCAGCTTGCTCGTGCAGCCGGAAAGGAAGTGATACAGCGCCTGGTCCGGCGTCAGCCGCGCGATCGGCGGCAGCACGCCCGTCGCGCCGCACGTCAGGAAGCCAGTGAGAAAATCGAGTCGTGCAAAAGTACGCCGTGGTTATCCATCAGGATCCTGACGGCGGATTCTGGGGCGAGGTTCCCGCTCTACCCGGCTGCTATTCCCAGGGCGATTCATCCCAGGGCGATTCAGTGGATGAGCGCTTGGAGAACATCCGCGAAGCCACCGCCTGCGTACTTGAAGTCTTGAAGGAGGAGGGGCGGGAGCATCATACTCGCATTCAGATTCTCGACATGGCGGTTTGAGACCTGTCACCGGCCAGGAGATGCGCCGCTTGCTGGAGAAAAGCGGGTGGTCTCTCCGGCGGATCAAAGGCAGCCACCATGTCTATTCCGGCAGCGACAGGACCGCCCCTACCCCCGCCGCTTCGGTCCCGCCGCCTTCACCTCCGCCGGGCACTCCGCCGCGAACAGCTTGAAATTCTCCATGAACCGCGCCGCCAGCGCGTCGTACTTGCGGTCGTACTCCGCCTTGCTCGGCCACGTCGCCGACGGCTCCAGGACCTCGCTCGGCACGCCCTCGCACTCCAGCGGAACCTCGAACCCGAACACCGGATCCACTCTGAACTTCACATCGTGCAGCGATCCGCTCAGTGCGTCGTTCAACAACCGCCGCGTGTGCTGGATCGAAAACCGCTTCCCGACCCCGAACGGACCGCCCGTCCAGCCCGTGTTCACCAGCCAGCACGACACCTTGTGCTTCAGCACCTTCGCCTTCAGCAGTTCCGCGTACACGTGCGGCTTGTGCACCATGAACGGCGCCCCGAAACAGGTCGAGAACGTGATCTCGGGCTCCGTCCCCAGCCCCGCCTCGGTCCCGGCCAGCTTGCTCGTGTAGCCGGAGAGGAAGTGATACAGCGCCTGGTCCGGCGTCAGCCGCGCGATCGGCGGCAGCACCCCCGTCGCGTCGCACGTCAGGAAGATGATGTTCTTCGGATGCCCCGCCATCTTCTCCGGCAGCGCGTTGTCGATGTAATCCAGAGGATACGCCCCGCGCGTGTTCTCCGTTACGCGGTCGTCGTTCAAATCCAGCATCCGCGACTGCGCGTCCAGCGTCACATTCTCCAGAATCGTCCCGAAGCGTCTTGTGCACGCGTGGATCTGCGGCTCGGCCGACGGCGACAGCCGGATCACCTTCGCATAGCAGCCGTCCTCGATGTTGAAGATCCCGTTGTCGCTCCAGCCGTGCTCGTCGTCGCCGATCAGCCGCCGCGACGGATCCGCCGACAGCGTCGTCTTGCCCGTGCCCGAAAGGCCGAAGAACAGCGCCGCGTCGCCCTCCGGCCCGACGTTCGCCGAACAGTGCATCGACATCACCCCGTCGAGCGGCAGCACGTAGTTCAGCACCGTGAAGATCGTCTTCTTGATCTCGCCCGCGTACATCGTGCCGCCGATGATCGCGATGCGCGACGCGAAGTTGGCGATGATGAACGTCTCCGTCCGCGTCCCGTCTGTCTTCGGGTCGGCCTGAAATCCCGGCGCGCAGATCACAGTGAACTCCGGCACGTGCTTCTTGTAAGCGTCCGACGACTCCGGCTTTAAGAACATCGTGCGCGCGAACAAACTCGCCCACGCCGATTCGGTTATGATCCGCACCGGCAGCCGGTACTCGGGATCGGCGCCCGCGTAGCAATCCTGCACAAAGACGTCGCGCTGCTGCAAATACCCGGCCAGCCGCGCCAGCAGCACGTTGAACTGTTCCGGATTGAACGGCCGGTTGTACTCGCCCCACCACACGCGGTCTTCCGTCGTCTGCTCGCGCACAATGAACTTGTCGGCCGCGCTGCGCCCGGTGTGCTTGCCCGTGCTCACGATCAGCGGCCCCATGTGCGAGATCCTGCCCTCGCCGCGCCAGACTGCTTCTTCATACAGCGCCGGCGCCGGCAGGTTCCAGTAAACGCGGTTCAGCCGCTTCAGCCCGTGATGCTCCAGCCCGTATACGCTCGCGGTCAGCCCGGCCTCTTTCGACGCCGGGGTCGGGATCGCCATCCAGTTCGTCATACCCAGTCCCTCACCAGCTTGCGCGTGCCCAGATACAGCTCGTTGGCCGACTCCGGATCGAGCGCCCACTGCACGCGCTCCAATCCTTCCTTGATCTCCTTCAGCGTGCCGCAGTAACTCATCCGCAGGCGGCCCTCCATGCCGAACTCCTTGCCCGGCACAGTCACCACGCGCACTTTATCGAGCAGGAACTGCGACAGTTTCTGCGAGTTCTTCTCATACGCGCTGAAGTCCGGGAAGCAGTAGAACGTCCCGTCAGGCACGGTGACGTGCACGCCCGGAATCATCTTCAACCGCGCGATCATCACGTTGCGGTTGTTCTCGAGCGTCATGCGCAGGCTCTCGATGGACGACTGGACTCCGTTCAACGCGCCGATCGCCGCCCACTGCGACGGCGCCGCCGGACCCGACGTCTGCTGGCTCTGGATGTTCGCCATCGCGCGCACCAGCTCTTTGTTGCCCACCGCCCAGCCGATGCGGAACCCCGTCATCGCGTACATCTTCGACACGCAGTTCACCACCAGCAGCTTCGAGCGCTCGGTGAAGTCCGTTGCGAACTCATAGCAGTTCACCGGCTGCCGCCCGTCGAACACCAGGCGGTTGTACGTGTCGTCCATGATCAGCCAGAGATCTTTCTCCTCGCAGAACCGCACCACCTGCGCGACGAACTCCTTTGAGTACATCACGCCGCTCGGATTATTCGGGCTGTTGAGGATCACGGCCTTCGTCTGCGAGCCCACCATCTGGCGGAAGTCCTCGAACGACGGCTGGAAGCTGCCGTCGCTCGCCGCGCACGGCACCGGCACGCCGCCCGCGATCTTCACCATGTCGGGATAGCTCACCCAATACGGCACGGGGAAGACGACTTCGTCATTGGGATCGAGGATCGCGTGCAGCGCCACCATGATCGACTGCTTCGCGCCGCTCGACACGATCACGTTATCCGGCGCCACCAGCCGCGCGTAGTGCTCTTCGGTGTAGCGGATGATCGCCTTCTTGAGCTGCGGAATGCCGTCGGCGGGAGTGTAGCGGATCTCGCCGGTGTTCAGCAGCGACGTGCATTGCAGGATTGCGTCGATCGGCGTCTTGCTCTTCGGCTCGCCGCCTCCCAGGTGGATGACAGGCTCGCCCTTCTCACGCAAGACCGCCGCCGTCTCGTTCAACTTCAGAGTCGGCGACTCTTTGATGGACTTCGCGATCTGGCTTAGACCCATAAGCTCGGTCTCCTTCTCCCGGCTCGGCGTACACTGCGCCCCGCCGCTTTTCGGACTACAGAGTCCGCTTGGTTTTCAGACCATCATACACGAAAACCCGTTGCTCTCCACACCACTCATTCGTTCACCCTTGTATTACTCTCGCTCCGATTCTTCTCAGGTTGCAAAGAACTTCGCCCGCTGGCGCCTCGCTCCCGGCTCCTTGCCGGAGGATTTAGTTGGGGCTCGGCTGCTGTGCGGGGCAGATCTCCAGATCTGCCGGCCGATCTCCGATCGGCTCTGAACCGCGGGCGAAAGCGAGCGGTTCCCGGTAACTTCGTCCGCGGGCCGCCCGCCCAGCCGGGGCGAAGAGCGCGGCGCCGCGCACCCCGGCGAGCGCCTCAGCGCAACTTCCGCTCAAAGAACTCCGCCGTCGCCGCATTCACCCGCAGCCAGTTCGAGTGGCGCAGGAAGTGGTGTGTGTCGTCAGGAATGACGATCTCCTCGAATGAAACACCGGCCTTGGTGAGCCGCTGAACAAGATCCACGGTCTGGCTGAACCGCACATTGCGATCGTCGTCCGCGTGAATCAACAGCACCGGCGACCTCCAGGTCGCAATCGACGACACGGGCGACGAAGCCCATGCGATGTCAAGCGCCTTTTGAACATCGGGAGGCTTCTCATAGTCCGGAGCGAGCATCGCCCGCGCCCGCTCCGCCGTGAAGTCGTGTACTCCGTGGATGTCCACACCCGCGGCAAAGACATCCGAATTGCGCGCCAGAGCGAGCGCCGTGAGATACCCGCCATAGGACCCGCCATACACGCCGATGCGTTTGGGATCGACGTTCGCGAGCGACCGCAAGTAGTGTCCGGCCGCAAGGATGTCCTGATACTCGGAAGCGCCCTGCGCGCCCGCCGCCCGCGGGCGATGGAAGTCGAAGCCATACCCGATGCCAAGCCGGTAGTTCACCGAAAGCACGATGAAACCGCGGCTCGCCAGGTATTGATTGCTCGCGTAGGCGTTCGCGTAGTAGTCCGAGTAATGCCATCCGAGCAGCATCTGGCGCGGCGGCCCGCCGTGAATGTAGACGATCGCCGGCTTCTTCGCGGCGCCGCCCGGCGGCTCGAACAACTGCGCATGAACATTGAGCCCGTCGGCGGAGCGGAGAATCACCTTCTTGGGAACAACCAGACGCGCGCTCGGAAAATCGCGCGGAATCGCGTCTTCGGCGATGGCGCGCGCCGCGCCGCCCGCCGCGGGCATCACCATCGGCAGCGGCGGCCTCTGCGCAGTCGCCCCGAGGAAGACGATCCACCTGCCGTCGCCCGTCGCGTATGGCGACCACTCGTTTCCCTGCCCTGGCGTCAACACTGCCGCCGCGGCGCGATCGACAGGAATCTTCAGCACATGCCGGCGATCGATGTCATCCTGATCCGGCCCCGTATTTGCCGACGCCAGCAGGTACGAACCATCGGGGCTGAGCGAGATCATCTCGCACATGAAGTTGCCCGGAGTGAGCAGCGTCGCGCGGCCGCCGCTCTCGGGGATTGAATAGAGATGCGGCCAGCCATCGGCATACGAAAGGAAGACGATGCGTCCGCCCGCGGCCCAGTGAAGATTCGTGCCTCCATGCGTCGTTGAAGGCGAGTCGCGCAGCGTCGTGCCGCTCTTCCAGACCTCGCGGCCCGCGCCCGTGGCCGCATCGGCCGTCCAGATGCTCCACGGAATCGGACGCGGTTCAAGAATCGGCTCAGGCGCTCCGCCCGAACCCGCGCGTCGGGTAAACGCTATGCGACTCCCATCGGGCGACCACCGCGGCGACGAGTCGCGATTCGTCGACGGAGCAAGCCAGAGAATCGGCTTGTCATCCCCCGACCACACGCCGATAAACGCGTGATCGCCGCGATCGGCCACAAAGGCCAAACGCGATCCGTCCGGCGACCACACTGCATCCTCGACATCTCCGCGAGCCGAGAGCATGCGCTTCGCCGCGCTCGAACCGTCGGCGGGCGCAAGCCACAGTGCGCGCTCGCGCTCAAAGACGACGCGATCGGACCTCGGCGAGACAACCGGCGAATCGCCGGCGCCGAGCAGTTTAGGCTCGCCGCCTTCGAACGGCGCGCTCCAGATCTGCACCGGCGCCGGCGCCGGCATCGAGAGCGGGTTCACGGGCGCGGACCTCTCCCAGTTCGACCCATGCTCGCCGCCGCGCACATACACAACGTACTTGCCGTCGCGCGAGAGCGAGACGCTCGTCAGCTCCTGTCCGTCGTCGTTCATGTGGGAGGTGAGACGGCGGGCCTTGAACTCCGGACCTTCCGCCACCCAGATATTGCGCCGCCCCTGTTCATTGAACGCCCACGCAATGCGCGCGCCGGTCGCGGAGACAGCGAGCTCATTGGAGAAGGGATGGCTTTTCACCTGTTCGAGAGTGAACTGAGCGCTCAACGAACAAGCGGCGGTCAAAAGGACAACTACAAGTCGCACGATCCACAGATTATGCCACAGGAGCCCCGCCGCCCGATCCGGTCCTCGCAGATCTCCACGCAAATCGTGCGGCCGCCGTCCCCGCCTACTCCATGCGCTTTTCCGACAGATCCTCCGCCTCGGTGGTGCGTCGCAGGCTCTGCAACCCCTTGCCGCGGCCGGGCGGCAGAAGGATGTTGCGGTAATCGTGCCAGTTCGAAAATACCAGGAACAGCGCGAAGAACATCGAGCCCAGCACGATCAGCGAGACGCCCGACACCGCGCCCCAGTGCGCCCACTCGCGGCCGGCCTTCGGTTCGAAAAGCCAGTCCGCGAAGCCGCGGCCGAAGTTCATACCGAAGAAGCCGGTGATCATGGCGCCCGCTCCGAGAATCATGCTCAACATCGCCAAGCGGTTGATCGACTCCGTGTTGCGCAACTGGAAAATGCGCTCCAGGTAGTTGTTCAGCTTCTCGATCTCCTGTTCGATCTCCAACTTCATCGGCCCGAGCCGGTACGCTTCGCACTGAAGCTGGAAGTGCTCGATCTCTTCGTCCTTGTTGGCGAGCTCGCTGAAATACCAGTAATTCGAGAAGTGTTGGAACTCCGCCATCAGGCGCGACACAAGGCGGATGTCGCGGTCGGTGATCGCTTGCGTCCAGGTACGCCGGTAAAGCAGTCGCGAAACGAGCGCCGTGCGCTCGCTGAAATCGAGCAGCGTCGCGCGATAGAAGAGCGCGACGACCACCGTAAGGTAGTAGCGCGACATGAACATGCGGTGGACGAGGAAACCCTCGCGCAACTCGTGCTCGTCGCAGTCGAAGCGTCCCATCGTCAGCGTCACGTTCGAGTAACTGGTGAAGCCGTAGAGCGTACCCTGGTGCGCCCAGCGGCGGTAAACCCAATTGCGCATCTCTTCGCGCGTGAACTCACTCTCATAGCGGTAGCCCTCGCCCCAGCGGTCCACCCACAGCAGCCGGCTCATGAGGATCTCGTAGTCCTCTGTCTGGTCGAAGTCCTCGTCGACGCTCGCAGGGTCCACCGAGAGGTAGGTGTAGACGATCATGCGCTCGTCGAGGACCGGCTCGAACTCCTGCCGCGAGTAGTTGGCGAAGTAGAGCAGCTCGGTGATGACCTTCGACAGCGGCGGCAGGTAGCCGTGCATCCCGCAGGTTTCGAAGCGCTCTTCGGCGAGAACCTGCGGCTCGCCGCCGCCCTCGAGCCGCAGCGTCGTGCGGTTCGGGATGCGCCCCTCGCGGATCTGGCGCCCGCTCGAGGGGTAGACCTTGCGCATCATCTCGTTGATCCACAGCGCCTGGCTCACGGGGAGGTGCGTGGCTTCGACGCCGAGCGTCAGGATGCCGAGGCCGTTGGCGAACAGGAACATGCGCAGGTCGGTGATCCGCACTGCGGCGACCCGCCCGCGCGCGTCCTCGGCATCGAGCATGAGCTTGCGGCCGGTCTCCTGGAGCGCGGTCAGCGGGATCACGTAGCAGCGCAGCAGCGTCTCGCCTTCGCCCTGTTCGGTCTTGAACGCGTCGCCGACATCGAAGAAGACGCGCCGCACGAAGGGATGGAAAAAGACCATGTCCTGGTAGGCGTAGGAGTCCATGTCGAAGCGGCGGTAGCTGTCGCGCTGCCAGCGGCCGAGCTTGCCGGCGACGGGCGAGCCCGCGGCGTGGCCGTGGTCGGCGATCCACGCGTCCAGCCCTTCGATCCAGTGGTCGACGTTGCCCCACACTTTCTGGTGGTCCTGCATCACGCCTTCCTTGTCCACCGAGAACGGGAACAGGAAGTAGGTGTGCAGGTGTAGGGCACGCGCTTCCATCGCATAGGATTATACCGAGCGGAGCACAACCACGAATGAACAACCAACGTCCCCTGGCCGCCATCACCGGAGCGTCGAGCGGGCTTGGCGCGGTCTTCGCGCGCAGGCTGGCAGAGAAGGGATACGACCTCATCCTCGCCGCGCGCCGGCGCGAGCGTCTCGAAGAGATTGCGCGCGACATCACGGCGCGAAGCGGCGCGCGCGTGGAAGCGCATGCGGCGGACCTCGCCGACGACGCGCAGCTCGAGGCGTTCGCGGGTTGGCTCGAAGGGGCGCCGGCGCTGCGAATGCTGGTGAACAACGCCGGGTTCGGCACCATCGGCACGTTGGCGACGACCGACTACGAGCGCCAGGTCGCCATGCACAAGCTGCACGTCATGGCCACGCTGCGGCTGACGCGCGCGGTGCTGCCGTCGATGATCGCGCGCAACGACGGCGCCATCATCAACGTCTCGTCGGTCGCCGCCTTCTTCCGCAGCCCGGGCAATGTCAGCTACTGCGCGACGAAGGGCTGGATCAACCACTTCAGCGAGGGGCTGCGCGTGGAGCTCGACGCGACGGGCGCGCGCGGCGTGTGCGTGCAGTCGCTGTGCCCGGGCTTCACCTACACGGAGTTCCACGACGTGATGGGCGTGGATCGCGGGCTCATTCCCAAGTGGCTGTGGATGAGAGCGGAGGACGTGGTGGAAGAGTCACTCGAGGCGCTGCCGGACCGCAAGCTCTTCGTCGTGCCGGGCTGGCAGTACAAGCTCGCTGTGATGTTCGCGGACCTGATGCCCGTTTCTCTCAGGCTGTGGCTGGAGCGGAAGACGCCGCACAAGAAGGGCCGGATCTGATTTGCCTCGCGCCGGCCTGTCGTCGCGCAGCGTGTCCCAGAACAACTCGACGAGGAGGTAGAGTACGGGGGTTGCCATCACTACCGTGAGGAAGATCAGCTCGCTCACCTGGCGCCTCCGTAACGACTCTCATATCTTCAGACGCAGCAGAAGAGCGCATCGTTCACCGGCCGACCATGTTTTACTTGCATGACGCGCAACCGCAGTTGTGCAGCGCTTGCGCGATCGCGATTCGCAAATCCTTGATTCTCCGCTCCGTGATCGCTGGCACTCGCCATGCAGAGCAGTAGAGCGACCGCAACAGCGGATAGGAGAAAGAAGATGAAGCTCACGAGATACTGGATGACGCTCACGGCGGCGCTGGCGTTCGCGGCGCTCCCTGCGATGGCAATCGACCCGCCGTACCAGTACGGCAACGGCAACAAGGCCCAGGCGAAGGCCGGACCGCGCGACGGCTCCGGGCAGAAGATGGGCGACCGAGGCGGCAAGAAGGCCGGACCGCGCGACGGCAGCGGGCCGATTCACACGCCGGGCGCCGGCGGCGGGACGGGCGCGGGGACGCGGGCCGGGCGCGGCCGCCGGTAGCGCGAAGTCAGCGGCGCTCGCTCAGGCGGGCGAGCGCCGCGCGGGCACGGGCGATCTCTTCCTCGCCGGCGCGGCCGAAGTCGATGACGGCTTGCCAGTGGCGCGCGGCTTCCTTCCACTTGCCCTGCTTCTCGCACATCTCGGCGACGCCGATGTTCACGGAGTAGACCCAGACGTCGACGTCGTCGTCAGTCCGGCCGATGCGAAGGACCTCGCGGAAGTGGCGCTCGGCCGCGGCCCACTGGCCGAAGCGGCGATACGCTTGGGCGAGCATGTGGTGCGCGTCGCGGTCGTCGCGATCGATGGAGATGAGCGCGCGCCAGCAGCGCATCGCCTCCTTCCAGGTTTCGTCAGTGGGGCGGAAGTTTTCGCCGGTCAGCACGCCCGCAAGGGTGTGCAGCGCGAGGCGGTTCTTCGGGCCGCGGGCGACGGCTTCGCGCAGGAGCGCGCGCGCCTCGTCTTTGCGGCCTTCGAGGATGCGGAGGTTGGCAAGGCCGACGCGCGCTTCGGCGCACTTCGCGTCGACGTCGAGCGCGCGGCGGTAGTGCGACTCGGCTTCGCAGTAGCGCTGCTCTTCGGCGGCGATCAGGCCGAGGTAAGCGATCGAGGCGGCGTGCCGCGGATTGGCGTCGAGCAGCTTGCGGAAGCAGGCGGCGGAGTCGCGCATCGACTCGCCGCTGTCGTCGTGCGCCTCGAACCTCTCGCGGCATGCGGCGAACCGCACTGCGAGAGGCGGGGCGGCGAGCGCGAGGGTGGCCAGCAGCAACACCATGGAGCCTGCGCACATTATAGGCTGAAGGTGTGCAGGCGACCAACGGAACCGAGCGCGCCGTGCACGCGGTGCGGCACGCGCCGGCGGAGATTACCTCGACGAAGCTGAAGCGCATCGGCGAGGGGATAGGCAAAGTCGTGTACGCGTCGCCGCACTGGGTGGTGAAGCGCGAACGGTCGCCCTTCGAGATCATCGCGCTGATCTGGGTGTGGAGGCTGGTGCGCAGGCTGGAGCGGATGCTGCCGGCGCCGGTCGGAAAGAAGCTGCTGTCGAAGCCGTCTCCTCAGATCCGCGTGCTGCGCCTGGTGATGCAGGGCGTGATGGCGGTGCTCCCGAAAGGGCTGTGGCTCACCAACCAGGTGCGCAAGACGCTGGCCACTTACCGGCGCAGGGACCGGCGCGGGGAAAGCCTGGCGCGCGAGTACCTCGGCGGCACGGACCTGATTCCGGAGACGGTGACGTTTCCGCCGGTTCAGGCGCGGGTGAGCGGCTGGCCGGGGTGGCTGACGGTGACCGAAGCGACGGAGCGCGTGGAGACGACGCTCTATCACCGCTTGCACGAGCTGGCGGCGCGGCGGGACTACGAGGGCTTCGAGCACTGGCTGGGGCGGCTGCTGGACCTGCGGCAGAGCGGTTGGCGGCGCGGGCTGTTCTCACTCGATGCGCACCTGAAGAACTTCGGGGTGATCGGGGATCGCGTCGTGCTGCTTGATCCCGGCGGGCTCACGGACAGGTGGGAGGAGATAGAGAAACACCTGGCGCGGGAAGAGGCCATCAAGCGGCCTCATGTGCGGTTGGGGTTGGAGCCTCTGCTACGGAAGCACCCGGAGATTGCGGAGCGGTTTGATGCGCGCTGGCGGGAGGTGGTGAACCTCAGCCGCGTCAGAGGACATTGGCCGCAGTCCGAAGACGGCGCAGCCTGAAGGCCGTGCTACCGAACGCCACAGGCTCTCCAGAAAGTCGGCGAACGACCCCAATGTTTTCGACAAAGTCTGCCGCCGCCGACTTTCGGGTGCAATGATTCGCGGCACGTGCCGCGTGATGTGGCTGAAGGCTATGTTACTAGCTGGCGGAGGACGTAGGGGAGGATGCCTCCGCTGCGGTAGTAGTCGAGCTCGCGCGGGGTGTCTATGCGGACCTTCACCTGGAAGGACCTGGAATCAGCCCGAACGGTGGCTACGGGGCCTAGAACATTTTCGATAACGTATGTTTCGAAGCCCGTGAGGCCTAAGGACTGGCGGGTTTCGCCGTTCATGAACTCGAGCGGGAGGACTCCCATGCCGACCAGATTGGAGCGGTGGATGCGCTCGTAGCTTTCGGCGATGACGGCTTTGACCCCGAGCAGGGCGACGCCTTTGGCGGCCCAGTCGCGCGAGGAGCCGGAGCCGTACTCTTTGCCGGCGATGATGAGCAGCGGCGTATTCCGCTTGCGGTATTCAACGCTGGCGTCGTAGATGCTCATCTTCTCGCCGCCGGGCGACATTGCGGTGAAGCCGCCTTCGACGCCGGGGACGAGCTCGTTTTTCAGGCGGATGTTGGCGAGCGTGCCGCGCACCATGACGTCGTCGTTGCCGCGGCGCGAGCCGTAGCTGTTGAAATCGCGGGGCTGGACGCCGCGCTCGACGAGGAAGCGGCCGGCGGGCGTGTCGGGCTTGAAGGAGCCGGCGGGCGAAATGTGATCGGTGGTGATGGAGTCGCCGAGCATGGCGAGGACGCGCAGGCCGGCGAAGTCCCCGATGGGCGCGTTGGGGTCGCGCATCGCGTCGAAGTAGGGCGGGCGCTTGATGTAGGTGGAGCTCGGGTCCCAGGCGAAGGTTTCGCCCTCGGGCGTTTTCATTGAGCGCCACATGGCGTCGCCCTCGAAGACCTTGGCGTATTCCTTTTCAAACATTTCGGCGCGAACGTGTTTTTCGACGATTGCGCCGATTTCTTCGCTCGTGGGCCAGATGTCCTTGAGGAAGACGGGCGAGCCGTCTTTGCCCGTGCCGAGGGGCTCGGCGGTGAGGTCCATGTCGACGCGGCCGGCGAGGGCGTAAGCGACGACGAGCGGCGGCGAGGCGAGGTAGTTGGCGCGGACCTGCGGATTGACGCGGCCCTCGAAGTTGCGGTTGCCGCTGAGGACGCTGGCGACGACGAGCTTGTTTTCGGCGACGGCGGCGGCGACGGGCTCGGGGAGCGGACCGCTGTTGCCGATGCAGGTGGTGCAGCCGTATCCGACGAGGTGGAAGCGGAGGGCTTCGAGGTACGGCATGAGGCCGGAGTCGATCAAGTAATCGGTGACGACTTTGGAGCCGGGCGCGAGCGAGGTCTTCACCCAGGGTTTCACTTCGAGGCCCTTTTCGACGGCCTTCTTGGCGAGGAGGCCGGCGCCGACGAGCACGGACGGGTTGGAGGTGTTGGTGCAGCTCGTGATGGCGGCGATGACGACGGCGCCGTCGTCGACGACCGTCGTCCGCTTTTTGGGGCCGGTGAGGGTGGCTTCGAAGTTGGCCTTGACCTCGGGCAGGTTGAGGCGGTCCTGCGGGCGCTTGGGGCCGGCCATGGAGGGGACGACGGAGGCGAGGTCGAGCTCCAGGGTATCGGTGAAGACGGGCTCGGGGGAGCCGGCTTCGAGGAACATGCCCTGCTCTTTGTAGTAGGCCTCGACGAGGTCGATGAGGTGCTTGGGCCGGTTGGTCATGCGCAGGTAGGCGAGGGTCTGCGCGTCGACGGGGAAGACGCCGATGGTGGCTCCGTATTCGGGGGCCATGTTGGCGATGGTGGCGCGGTCGGCGAGCGGGAGCGACTCGACGCCGGGGCCGAAGAACTCGACGAACTTGCCGACGACGCCCTTTTTGCGGAGCATCTGCGTCACGGTGAGGACGAGGTCGGTGGCGGTGGCGCCTTCGGGGAGGCGGCCGTGGAGCTTGAAGCCGACCACCTGCGGCAGGAGCATGGAGACGGGCTGGCCCAACATGCAGGCCTCGGCCTCGATGCCGCCGACGCCCCAGCCGACGACGCCGAGTCCGTTGATCATGGTGGTGTGCGAGTCGGTGCCGACGAGGGTGTCGGGGTAGGCGAGGGTGGCGTCTTCCCCAATTTTGGTGAAGACGACGGAGGCGAGGTATTCGAGGTTGACCTGGTGAACGATGCCGGTGCCGGGCGGGACGGCGCGGAAGTTGCGGAAGGCGTTCTGGGCCCAGCGGAGGAGGGCGTAGCGTTCGGAGTTGCGCTGGTATTCGAGCAGAACGTTTTGGTCGAATGCCTTGGGGTGGCCGAACTCGTCGACCTGGACGGAGTGGTCGATGACGAGGTCGACGGGGATGAGGGGGTTGGCCTTGCGGGGGTCCTGGCCCATCTTGGCGAGGGCGTCGCGCATGGCGGCGAGGTCGACGACGCAGGGGACGCCGGTGAAGTCCTGAAGGAGGACGCGGGCGGGCATGAACTGGATTTCCTGCTGGGCGCCGGCGGGGTCCCATTTGGCGACATATTCGATGTCGGACTTGCGGACGACGACGCCGTCCTCGTGGCGGAGGAGGTTTTCCAGCAGGACCTTGATGGAGTAGGGGATGCGCGCGAGGTTGAAGCCCGCCGAGGCGAGGGCGCCGAGCTTGTGGATGAGGTAGTCGCGGCCGCCGGCGCGCAGGACGGACGCGGAGCCGAATGAGTTCGATGCAGGCATGGGGTTCACTTTGCATTGTAGCGTGGCGGGTTTGGGGCGGAGGGGGCTGGGGATTCGCGTGGCGGCTTTCGCGGCCAACGCCAAATAAGCATCGAATTTTGTTGATGGGGAATGATTTATTGTACTTTTATTCTTTAGGCTTGGTGAAATGCCGCACTTTATTTTTGAATTGGACAATGGCTTGGGCTCGGATTCTCTTCTTGTCGCGATTCGCATAGTCGATCAACTCCGTTGACGATTGTGGTTGGAGCGGCGGTCGCGCTTGCTCGGGGCAGGAGCTGGGCTCAGATGGCGGAATTTTAATTTCATTGGAATATAGGTAATTAGCAAAATGTTAAAATGCTACAACGCAGACATTCAGACAAACCAAACGCCGATTTGGCTGGTGGAGAGGCCGGACCAGGGGATGATTTCGATGCCTGGGGCGGCGGCGCGGCGCTCGTTGCGGGTGGTGATGATGTAGGCGCGGGCGAGGCTGAGACCGGCCATGCACCGGCGGAGGCCGGCGAGAACGCGATGATCAACGGCGGCGCCGGCTCTGATCTCGATAGGGATAATGCGGCGGCCTTCGACAACGAGCAGGTCGACCGCGGCTCCGGCTTGGCTGCGCCGGAAGAAAAACTCGGGGCGCGCAAGACGCTGCGAGGCGAGGCCGATGATCTCTTCGATGACGGGTCCTTCGAAGGAGGCTCCGCGGCGCGGCCGGGCCGCCAGATCGGCCGGCGCGCAAGCCGGCAAGGATGTGGGGCAGGCCGGTGTCCCGGATGTAGTTTGTCGGGCTCTTGGCAATACGCTCTTGCGCGTGCGCGCCGGGGGCCGGGAACGGCGGCGCGGGTTCGATTAGACTCAATACTCTTACTGTTCACTTAACAATCCTGATCCGCCGGCAAACATCGACGCGGCGGGTCCGCTGCCGCTTCCGCGGCCGCAGATTGTAGTTGCT
>CAYYNC010000084.1:0-20344 GCA_964472745.1 uncultured Solibacteraceae bacterium | reverse complement strand
GCTTGATCTTGTTGCCTTCGAGCGCCAGCACCTTCACCAGGATCTGGTCGCCCTCGTTCAACTCGTCGCGCACTTCGCGGACGCGGTTCTCCGAGATCTCGCTGATGTGCAGCAGCCCGTCTGTGCCGGGGAAGATCTCGACGAACGCGCCGAAGTCGGCGATGCGGACCACCTTGCCGAGATAGGTCTTGCCGACCTCGGCGACGGCGGCGATGTCGGAGACCATCTGCACCGCTTTGCGGGCGCTCTCGCCGTCGACGGCGAAGATGTTTACCGTGCCGTCGTCGTGGACGTCGATCTTGACGCCCGTCTGGTCGATGATGCCGCGGATCACCTTGCCGCCCGGCCCAATCACCTCGCGGATCTTGTCGGTGGGGATGGTCAGGGTGTAGATGCGCGGCGCGTACGGGGATAGCTCTTCGCGCGGCTTGTCGATGACGGCCTCCATCTTGTCGAGGATGAACAGTCGTGCTTCCTTGGCCTGCGCGAGGGCCTCGCGCATGATGTCGACGGACACGTTGGGGACCTTGATGTCCATCTGGAGGCCGGTGATGCCGGCGCGCGTGCCGGCGACCTTGAAGTCCATGTCGCCGTAGTGGTCTTCGGCGCCCGCGATGTCGGTGAGGATGGCGTACTTGTCGCCCTCCTTCACCAGGCCCATGGCGATGCCGGCGACCGGCGCCTTGATTTTGACGCCGGCGTCCATCATCGCGAGCGTGGCGCCGCAGACGGTGGCCATCGAGCTCGATCCGTTGGACTCGAGGATGTCGCTCACGATGCGCATCGTGTAGGGGAAGTCGGTCTCGGGCGGGATGACCGCGGAGACCGATCTCTCGGCGAGCGCGCCGTGGCCCACTTCGCGGCGGCCGGGTCCGCGCATGAAGCCGACCTCGCCGACGCTGAACGGCGGGAAGTTGTAGTGCAGCATGAGGCGCTTGGAGGTCTCCTCCAGGTTGAGCGTCTCGATGCGCTGCTCGTCTTCCTTGGTGCCGAGCGTGACGGTGACGAGCGCCTGCGTCTCGCCGCGCGTGAACAGCGCGGAGCCGTGCACGCGGGGCAGGACGCCGATCTCGATGTCGATGTTGCGGATTTCGTTGAACGCGCGGCGGTCGGGCCGCCGGCGCAGATCGAGCATCTCATAGCGGAAGATCTTTTCGCGCAGGGCTTCGAAGCAGATGTGCGCTTCGAGCTGATCGGCCTCTTCGGTGAACAGCGCGAGGGCTTCGGCTTTCAGCGCGTCGATCTTCGCGTAGCTCTCGGTCTTGCCGTACTTCTGCGTGTTGAGCGCGTCGGAGAGGCGCTCGCGGACGAGATCCTCCACCTTCTTGTAGATCTCCTCGTTGCGCGCCGGCGGCGTGAACGTGCGGCGGGGCTTGTTCACTCGCGCCATGAGCTCGCGGATGCCGGCGATGATCTTCTTGCAGCACTCGTGGCCGAAGTCGATGGCTTCGAGGACTTCATCTTCGGTCGCTTGCTGCGCGCCGGCCTCGACCATCACGATGCCGGTCTCCGTGCCCGCGACCACGATGTTGAGCGTGGACTGCTTTTGCTGCGCGTAGCTCGGCTCGGCGAGCAGCACGCCGTCGATCTTGCCGACGCGGACGCCGGCGAGGACGTGATCAAACGGGATGTCGGAGACGGCGAGCGCGGCGGCGGCGCCGGTGATCGCCATCGTGGCGGGGTCGGTGTCGGGCGCGGCGGACAGCACCATGCCCACGACCTGCGTTTCGCAGGAGTAGCCTTCGGGGAACAGCGGCCGGATGGGCCGGTCGATCATGCGGGCGCAAAGAATTTCGCGGTCGCTCGGGCGTCCTTCGCGCTTGAGGTAGCCGCCCGGGATGCGCCCGGCGGCGTAGGTGTACTCACGGTAATCGACCGTGAGGGGGAAGAAACTCGCGCCGGGCTTCGGCTGCGAGTTTGAACATGCGGTGCAGAGCACCACGGTGTCGCCCGAGCGGACCGTCACGGCGCCGTGGGCTTGCTTTGCGAGTTTACCCGTTTCGAGGGTAAGGACCCGGCCTCCACCGAGGTCGATGTCGATTGAATGTGCCATCATTTTTCTCCCAGTGCCAGCCGGCATCATTGCCGGCGGCTTGCGTCAGTCATAGATCTTTCGAAAGAACGATGGCGGGGGAAGGTGCGGGAATGCAGGCGCAGCCGTCCGCCCCGTGGCGGTTCCGCAGGAAGTCGCGTGCCATTTCGGGGATTTGGGCCGGCGTTGGTCCGGGCCTGCCGCCCGTTGCGGCCGGCCCTCCGTTGACTAGCGGCGGATGCCGACGCTCTGGATCACTTTTTGATAGCGCTCCGGGCTGCGGCTCTTCAGGTAGTCGAGCAGCCGGCGGCGCCGCGCCACGAGCGACAGCAGCCCGCGGCGGGAATGGTGATCCTTCTTGTGGGTCTTGAAATGCTCGGTGAGCATCAAGATCCGCTGGCTGAGAAGGGCGATCTGGACTTCGGGCGATCCGGTATCCGTCTTATGCTGCCGGTACTTGTTGATCACCGGGGATTTGGCTTCAGCCGCCAATGCCATGCTACAAACACACTCCTCGTCTTACGTTCGTTCGATCTTTGTACCCCTCCAGAGTACCACACGCGGCGGCAGGCGCGGAGATTGCGTTGCGGGCGGCAGGTTCCGGGGCCGGAGGCGCGGGACGGCTGAAGCGCGCGCAATGCCGGGCCATCGAGATCGAGCAGGATACTCCTTCGAGGGCTTTGGGGCGTCGCGGGTCCGCGGCCCCGGCGCACCGTGTCTTCCCAGCCGCGGGCATTTTCACAGCGCGTGCGCGCCGGACGCCAGAGGATCATCAAGCCAAGCCGGCTCGATCCGGAGCGAGAATCCTTCCGCCCGCGATTGGTTCCAGTCCGCGGCCTCGCCCGCCCGCCGCGTAGCTTGACTCTTCTAGTACGAATCGGTTAGCCTGGGGCCATATGTCCCTAAAGGGGGCAAATCGACTTTGGGGGATGCAATGAGCCAACACCAATCCAGATTGGCCTGCTGTGTCGCGGTCTGCCTGCTCCTCTTCGCCGGATTCAGCTTGCCGGCGAATGCTCAAGTTCTCTATGGATCCGCAGTCGGCCTGGTCGAAGACCCGTCCGGCTCCGTGATTCCAAACGCAAAAGTAGTCCTCACCAACAAGGGAACCGGTCAGACCTACGAGTCCGCGGCTGATTCCAGCGGTCAATACTCGATCCTGAACGTGCTGCCCGGAACCTACGATCTCAAGGTCAGCGCCGAGGGCTTCAAAACCCAGACACGCGTCGACCTCGTCATCACGCCCAACACTGTCACCCGCACCAATTTCCGGCTTGAAGTCGGCTCGCTGGCGGAACAAGTGACCGTTTCTGCCGACGCTGCGGTTCTCCAAACCGACAAGTCCGACACCCACGTCGAGTTGAACGCGCGGCAGGTCTCTACACTTCCGCTCCCCGGCTACCGGAATTACCAGAGTCTGATCAACCTCGTCCCCGGAGCCACTCCGGCCGTCTTCCAGAATTCGGTCACCGATACTCCGGGACGCTCGTTGAGCACCAACGTGAACGGGACCAACCGCAACAACAACATCACCCGCATCGACGGCGCGGCCAGCGTCAACCTCTGGCTGCCGCATCACGCCGGCTACGTCATGCCCGCCGAAATGGTGGAGAACGTCAACATCACGACCACCGCCGGCGATGCCGAGCAGGGCTTCGCCGGAGGCGCCGCCATCACGGTCGTCACGAAATCCGGCACCAACGACTTCAAGGGCAGCCTCTTCGAGTTCCACGACAACCAGCGCCTGCGCGCCCGCAACTTCTTCATGCTCCCCGGCCAGCGGAAGCCGGTCAGCATCTACAACAATTTCGGCGGGACCATCGGCGGGCCCATCAAGCGCAACAAGCTGTTCTTCTTCTACAGCTACGACAACACGAAGCAGCGCCAGGGAGCGTTCGGCACTTACTCAGTGCCCACCGAGCCGCTCCGCTCGGGCAACTTCAGCGGAATCAGCACCGTCATTTACGACCCCGCCACCGGCGATCCGAACACCGGCGCCGGCCGCCAGCCCTTCGGCGGCAACGTCATTCCGGGCAACCGGATCAGCCCCATCGCCCAGAAGGTGCAGAGCTACTACCCGCTCCCGAACATCCCCGGCCAGCAGAACTCCAACTACGCCGTCGGCGCGACGCCGCAGTTCAATCGCCGCTACAACGATGTCAAGATCAACTGGTCGCGGACCTCGAGTCACCACATCTGGGGCCACTACGGCATCATGAACGCCTTGGTTGGAGGCACGGGTATCTTCGGCGACGGCGTGGGGCCGGCGCCGGGCTCCGACCCAGGTCTCGGCGACACTCAGGTCCAGAACACGTCGGTCGGGCACAACTACACCATCTCCCCCACCGTGCTGCTCGACGGCGTATTCGGCTTCCAGCGCCAGGACCAGACGGTGAAAGGAACCGACTTCGGCAAGGACTTCAGCAGCATCCTCGGCATTCCCGGAATCGGCGGACCCGATCCGCGCCAGCAGGGCTTCCCCAATATCTCCATCAACGGCTACAACGGCTTCGGCGTCCCGGGTTGGATGCCTCTGGAGCGTATCGAAGAGAGCTTCACCACCAGCCACAACGTCTCCTGGATAAAGGGCTCCCACAACTTCCGCTTCGGCTTCGACGGCGTCCTGCATCGGCTCAATCACTGGCAGCCCGAGCTCGGCGCGGGCCCCCGCGGGGCGATCAACTTCACTGGCGGCACTACTGCTCTGGCAGGCTCGTCGTTCAACAACTTCAACGGCTACGCCTCATTCCTGCTCGGCCTGCCCTACCAGATGCAGAAGAGCATCCAGCACATCCTTCAGACCGGCCGCGAGTATCAGTTCGGCTGGTATGCGCAGGATCGCTGGCAGGTGAACCGCCACCTCACGCTGAACCTCGGTCTGCGCTATGAGTATTACCCGCTCATGGGCCGTTCCCACGGCAAAGGCATCGAGCGGCTCGACCCCGAGGCCAACCTGGTCTACCTCGGCGGCCGCGGCAACGTCCCGCGCAACAACGGGTTCACTGTCAGCAAGAAGCTGTTTGCACCGCGCATCGGCATCGCCTGGCGTTTGGACGAGAAGACGGTCATCCGCTCCGGCTACGGGCTGAACTACAGCCCGCTGCCCTGGTCGCGGCCTCTGCGCGGCTTCTATCCTCTCACGGTCAACTTCAACTTCGTAGCGCCGGTCGAGGCGCTCGCTGTTCGCACTCTGGCCCAGGGCATCCCCGACGTCCAGGGCCCGGACATCTCTTCGGGCGTCGTCACGCTGCCGGCAGTCGCCGACATGCGCAGCCCATATGCCGGTGAGATCACCCGCGGATACATTCAGAGCTGGAACTTCACCGTTGAGCGGCGCCTGCCGGGCGACATGACGGGCTCCATCGCCTACGTCGGCACACAGACCACTCACCAGCTCGCCGACCGCGACATCAACTCCGGCCAGATCATCGGCGCCGGCAACCCCGGCCGGCCATACTTCTCCCGGTTCGGCCGCAGCATCTCCACGCTCATGTGGGATGGCTACCTAAGCTCCAACTATCACGCGCTTCAGTCGAGCATTCGCAAGTCGTTCTCTCACGGCCTGATGATCCAGGGCGCTTACACCTGGTCGAAGGCCATCAACATGACCGACGACGAAGGTTGGGCCGGCGTGAGCTGGAATTGGGAGCCTGTCTTCAGGCGCAATCGCGCCCCCGCCGGTTATGACCGCACCCACATCTTCCAGTTGGGTTACCTGTATGAGCTGCCCATGGGTAAGGGCAAGAAGTGGGCTTCCAGCGGCCCCGCCGCTCATATCGTCGGCGGCTGGAGCATCAGCGGCGTCGTCGCCGCCTACACCGGTACGCCCTTCACTGTCAGCGCTCCGGGCGGCACGTTGAACTTGCCCGGCAACGCCCAGACGGCCGACCAGGTCAACACCACGGTCTTGAAGCTCGGCGGCATCGGACCGGGCACGACCTACTACGACACCTCGGCCTTCCGGGCTCCGGTCCTGGCGGCCGGCGAGCGCGGGCGCTTCGGCACCACTGGCCGCAATACCATGCGCAACCCCGGAGTCTTCAACACCGACCTCGCCATCGCGAAACAGTTCGACTTCTGGGAGCGCGTCAAACTCCAGTTCCGCGGTGAAGCCTTCAATTTCATCAATAACCGCCAGTCCACCGGCTTTGCCTCCGCCGACGTCACGAGCCCGAACTTCCTCTCCGTCCGCGGGGCGGGCAACGAGCGGCAGATCCGGCTCGGCCTCAGGTTGAATTTCTAGAATGAAAGCATGAACTTCGGATTGGGGCGGCCCTTCATGCGGGCCGCCCTTTTCTTCTGCGCCCTCGCGGCGGCGCAGGACGAAGGCGCGCTCGCCCTCAAGTCGCGCGAAGCCAACTCGCTCATGGCGCAAGGGCGCTTCGCCGACGCAGTCTCCATTTACGAGCAGCTCGTTAAAGCGCTGCCCGCAAACCCCGGCCTGCGGCTCAATCTCGGACTCGCCCTCCACATGGCCGGCCGCGACAAAGACGCCATCCCGCACCTCGAAGCCGTTCTCAAGGTCCAGCCCTCGAGCATCCCCGCGCTCGTCTCTCTCGGCCTGGCCCGCATCCAACTCGGCCAGCCCGCACTGGCCATCGCCCCGTTGCGCAAGGTCGCCGCGCTCGAGCCCGACAACCCCGAACCTCGCGGCCTGCTCGCCAACGCTCTCCTCTCCACCGGACGCCCCGCCGAAGCCGCCCCTCACTTCCGCCGCCTCGCCACGTTGACCCCGCGCGACCCGCGCGCCTGGAGCGGCCTCGGCCGCTGCTACGAAGCCCTCGCCGGCAAAGCCTTCGAAGAGCTCGACCGCACCGCCCGCGGCTCCGCCGAATGGTCCGTCCTGGTCGCCGACTCGCGCCTGGCCCGCCGCCAGTACCGCGCCGCCTTCTACTTCTACCGCCAGGCCCGCGATGCCAAGCCGAACTTCCGCGCCGCCCGCGCCGGGCTGGCGCGTGTCTACGAAGCCACGGGACGCGCCGATTGGGCCGCAATCGAAATCAGTCGCGAACAGGCGATTCCTCCACCGGACTGCATCACCGCCAAAGCCGAGTGCGACTTCGCCGCCGGCCGCTTTCTTGAAGCCGCCTCATCGAAATCCCCTTACTGGCGCGCCAAGGCCTACAACGAGCTCGCCATCCGCGCCTTCGCCGTCCTCGGCACGCTGCCGCCTTCAGTCGATCTCCACGCCCTGAAAGCCGACATCGCCGCCGGACGCGGCCGCCACACCGAGGCCGCCGAAGAGTGGCAAGCGGCCCTCAAACTCGCGCCCGGCGACCCTCGCCTCACCCGCGAACTGACCGTTTCGCTCTTCCTCGCCCGCGACTACGAAAAAGTGATGCCGATGGTTCGCGAGCAACTTCAGCGCGCCCCAAACGACGCCGACCTCAACTTCTTCCTGGGCGACTGCCTCCTGCGCACCGGCAAGCCCGAAGAAGCTATCCCCTATCTCGAAAAAGCCGCCAAAAACGATACAAAACTCCTCCCCGCGCGAGCTTCTCTCGGCCAGGCGTTTGCCGGCGCAGGCCGCGCCGCCGAAGCCATCCCTCACCTCGAAGCAGCCCTCCCGATCGACGAAGACGGCAGCACCCACTATCAGCTCTCCCGCGCGTATCAGTCCGCGGGCCAACCCGAAAAAGCCCGCCAAACCCTAGGCAAATACCAGGAAATCCGCCGCAAGCTCGAAGCCGACGCCGCCCGCCTCGAAGAAAAAGTCAAAATCACCGAGCCCTGACTTTGTGCGGTGGATCCTCGATCTGCCTCCCGATCTCCGATCGGGCCCGTTTTCACTCCGGTTCTCTCGCCAACACCACTTGATCCGCCGCCACCTTCTCCATAACCTGCCTCTTCCCCGAAGGCCATAGAATCTCAATCCGGGACGGCGCGCCACGCCCCCCCAACCCGAAGTGCACCGGAGTGTGGCTTGAAGACGCATAGCCCGAAGAAGTCGTCATGATATTCCACTGGTTCTCAATCCGCACGCGAGCGCCGATCCCGTCCCGGTTGCTCTTCGTCCCGCGGAGCGTGAGCATGATCCAATGATTCGCGCCGGCGCTGGTGTTCCGCCACAACTCCGCCGTCTCTCCCAATGAAGTCACAACGGCGTCCATCCGCCCGTCGCCATCGAAATCCGCGACAGCCAGCCCGCGATGCGGCTTCAACTTCCCTGCCAGCGTTGCGCACCCCGAATCCTCGAACTTCCCCTTGCGATTCACGAACACCGTGTTCGGCTGGCGATAAGGATAAGGCTCGAACTGCTCCACCAGGTCGTTCACGTGCCCGTTGGTGACGAAAAGGTCCTTCCACCCGTCGTTGTCGAAATCGGCGAACGCCGTCCCCCACCCGGCCCACCTCACCGACAGCGGCCCCACGCGGCTGGCATGGGTGGCGTCGGCGAATGAATCTTTCCCCAGGTTGCGGAAGAGAGGAAACGTCTCGCCGCTTAATGCGACAACACTGATATCCGGTAAACCGTCGTTGTCATAATCGCGGAAATCCGCGCCCATCGAAGCCACCGGCTTCCCATGATCGAGCAGCGCCACGCCGGCCATCAGCGCCTGCTCCTCGAATTTCCCGTTTCCCAGATTGCGGAACAGAGAATTCGGCATGTTGTCGTTGGTCACGAACGCGTCGATGCGCCCGTCTCCGTCGGCGTCGTTGAACGCGACGCCCATCCCCCGCCCCTTGTGCGCGCCGATGCCCGACGACGCCGTCACATCTTCGAACGTGCCGTCGCCCTTGTTGCGGTAAAGCTGATTCGGCCGCGGCTCGAAATACTTCGGGTGGCAATAGATGCGGATGTTCCTGGCCTGGTCTCCGCAGAAGCGATCGTAGCCTGGCCACCACTTGCCGTAATTCACGACCAGCAGGTCCGGCAGCCCGTCGTTGTCGTAATCGAACCACCCTGCCGCCACGCTCCACTCATCGCTCCTGATGCCCGACTTCGCCGTGATGTCCTCGAACTTGCCATTCCCCAGGTTGCGATACAGCAGGTTGTGATGCACACCCGCGATGAAGAGGTCCGTGTCGCCGTCGTTGTCGAAATCCGCCGCCGCCGCGCCCATCGAATACCCTTCACCCGCCAGACCCGCCGCCGTCACTTCGCGGAATTTCCAGTTGCCTTCGTTGCGGAACAGCCGGTTCCAATACCGCTCGCTCTCTTTCTTCATCGACGGGATCACCGCGCCGTTGGTGAAGAAGATATCGGTCCGTCCGTCGCCGTCGTAATCGAAAGCCGCGACGCCGCCCGCCATCGTCTCGATCATGTGCTTCTGCGGAGTCGGATGATGTTCCAGCGTGAACCTCAACCCCGCCTCCTCGGCGACATCGCGGAAACACGGCCCCTCCGCGGCCGCCGCGGCGGCGGCCAGCCCCAGTATCAACAATCCCCAGCGCACGATCCCCTTACTTCCTCTTTCCCGGGAACGCGCATTCGAAGTTCGCCGCGTCGTCCGTGCTGCCTGACTCTTTGTACTTCGCCACCTTCGGATAGGCGCACAGCGGCCGCGTCCGCTCCACGCCGCTCGCCGCATCCATGCCTTTCTTGAACTTCGTGGCGACGATCTCTTCCGGCGCGACACCCTGCTCCACCCAGCGCTCCAGGGCCGCCGCAATATTCGAGCGCGGATCGCCCTGCGCAACGCCGCCCTGTCCGAACAGGCTCGGCCCCGCCCCACCTGCGCAGTGTTGCACCCCCGGGGCCATGAACAGCCGCACGAACTCGGCGGCCTGTTTCGCCCCCATCTTTTTCACCACGCTTTGGTAGTAGTCGATTGCGCCCTGAGCCGGAATCGCCGCATCGCACCACCCGTGATAGAGGATCAGCTTTCCGCCCCGCGCCTTGAATCGCCGCAGATCGGGATCGGTGGAGTCGAGTATCGCCGCCGCCTTCGCGGCGGCAGCCTTATATTCGCGATCCACGCTGAATCTCTTGTAGTCCCATTCCTTATCGCCGTAGACAATGTACTTGAAGAAATTTGTCCCGAACGCAAACAGCAGGCTCTTCTCCGGCGCGGCGCCCGTAATCCAGGGTCCCCAGCCTCCCTGCTCCGCCTCGCCGCCCATCGCGTAGCCCGCATAGATCAGCTTGCCCTTGGAATCGCGCAATCCGTCGTAGAGTTCACGCAGGGCCGCCAACTGCGAACCGGTCAGGCACTGGTCGTTCTCCGCTCCCTTGCACAGCAGCGAACCAACATTGAACCGGCACGTCCCCGGATTCTCGATCACGCCGTCGCCCACCCCGTCCGCGCTGTCGCAAGCCTGAAGCGCAGCCGCCTGAATCGCCGGCAGCTTCGACTGCGGAATGTAGCTCGCCGGGTCCCCCGCCGTCGCCTTCATGTTCGAGGCCGCCATCGTCAACAGCTTCGTCCAATAGTTCGCCGGCGCTCCCGCGATGATCCCGTCGTAATCCTCCGGATACCGCTGCGCCTCCATCAGAGCCTGCCGCCCGCCGTTCGAGCACGAGTTGAAATAGGACCGCTTCGGCTTCGCCCCATAGTAGGCCTCCACGAGCACCTTTCCCTTCACCGTCATCTCGTGGATCGCGCGGTGCCCGAAGTCGATCACCTTCTCCGGATGCCCCAGAGCCCAGCTCGCATCGGTGCCGTTCGTTGATTGGTGCCCTGTATCGGTGGAGGCCGCTGCATATCCATTTCGCACCGCATCGGCCAAGCCGCCGAAACTGATGGTCCCCGCGAACCCGCCGTTCCCGATGCCCTGGAACTTCCCATTCCACCCGCTCACCGGCATCCAGACCTCAAACCGGATATCCGAATCGCTGGAGGGCTTGATCGACCCCGCCACCCGGCAGAACGGAGGCAGCTTGCTCAACGCCCCGCCCAGCGGAGGCTTGAACGACCCCGCCGTCACCTCCTCCGCCACCGCAATCTCCGTGTACGGCAGCGCAGCCTTCGCCAGCCCCGCGCAGTCCGCGGCGGAGGCCATCATCCCCAGACCCGCCATCAACAGCAGCACGACTGTCTTCATTCTGACCGAGCCCTCCTCGATTACTCCAGCTTCTCCCAGCCGGCGCAGCGAAGGCAATTCCGCGGACGCTGGCGCCGCCGCGCTTCCCCCTTTTAGAGACACCCTCAGAATCTCTGCTGGAGTGTCTCTCCAAACGCCGGGAGACCGACGAAAAGTCCCACTGTGTTGTTGTCCCGCTCACAAAGGCGGTCGAGCAGGTTGACGGTCACGGCGGCGGGTCGCACCTCCCCCACCGCATGCCGGGTGTAATTCTTAAGCGGGTCCCCATGGGAGCATTCCTGCCTAACCTGGAAAACGATCTCGACAACGGTCCCACAAGGGAGCGCATCGATCATCCGCGAGTGGCGGGACAATTCGGCCATCATCCCTCTACCTGATCATCTTCCACTCCCGCCCCGGCCGCTCCACCCTGAAACTGACAATTCGCCCGTGCTCCATCTCCGTCACGTACACCGTCCGCCCGTCCGGCCCGCCGAAACACAAATTGCTCGGCCGCTTCCCTAACACATCGATCTCGCGCAGCACCTCGCCCTTCGGCGTCAGCACCGCCACCACGCCCTTGCCGTGCCGCGTGATGTACAGGTTGCCATCGGCATCGCACCGCATGCCGTCGAATCCGAAGTCGGGGAACTGCTTCAACAGCCGCTTGTTCTTCAGGCGCCGGCCGCGCGCGATGTCGAACGCCCACACATTCCGCTGAGCGCTCTCGTTCACATACAGCGTCTTCTCGTCCGGACTCACCTCGATCCCATTCGTCGTCCCCATCTCTTCCGCCGCAAGCACCGCCTTCCGCGACAGGTCGATCCGCCAGATCTGACCCGTCCCCGCCTTCCAGTTCGGGTCGCTCGCCCACAACGTCCCGTCGCGCATGATCGCCAGGTCGTTCGGCTGGTTCATCCTCGGCTCGTGAGCATACACGGTGAGGGCCTTCGTCTTCGGATTCACCAGCAGCACATTGTGCCCCGTGTAATCGGCGACGTACATCATTCCCGCGCGGTCGAACCTGATCCCGTTGCCCGTACTCCCCGCCGGCATTTCCAGAAACACCTCGCCCCGCCCGTCCGGGGTCACCCGCCCGATCGTCGGCTTCCGCGCGAAGCTCACCGCGTAAATGTTCCCATCGCGGTCCACCGCCGGGCCCTCGATCTCGGCCGTAAAACTCCCCTTCTCCGTGAAAGGCCGCGCCACATACAATTGCTCGCCGCCCGCCGCCGTCATCGCCGCTGTGAATATGAGGATCCGCACCATCACCTTCAATCCTGATACGCCTCACCCCGCGGCCTCAACAGCGTACGCCCCGCGCGGCATTGTCTCGAATTCCACCAGACCGTCCCGCTCCGTGGACTTCACTGCCGTACCTCCAGGCGTCGCCCGCACCGCCACGCGCCGCCCCGCCCACGGATTCACAATCTTCGCCGCCGCGCCCTTCTCGCTGCGCAACTCAACCCCGCTCACCGTCCTCCCATCCCACGACGCCGAAACCAGAAACGCCCCCGCCGCCCTCAGATTGCGAAACGAAGCCATTCCCAGATTCCGCGTGTTCGGAAACAGCCGGATCACCCCCGCATAACTCTGCATCATGCACTCGTTCAGCACCGCCGGCAGCGACAGGTTCTCCGTCCAAACGCCCATGCGCATCATGAAATCGAAGTTCGTCTCGTCGCGATACCGCCCGTCAATCTGCCTCACGCGATCGTTCGCATTCCCCAACCCCGTGCGGCAGTAGCGGACCTCGCGCTTGAACCACTCGAGATCGAGCATTCCAAGGCGCGCCCGCGCCAGCGGCTGCCACACGAGATCGTTGCCGCCTTCCAGCCGCACCGTCCGCGCAGTCCGCCGCGCGATCTCCAGCATCTCGCGCCCGCGGTCCAGACCCACCTGCTCGGCCGGCCACACCGGCGCCAGCGTCACGGGCACGTTGTACACATGCTCCGCCGGAGCGTCCAGAACATCCAGCCAAACCTTGCCGAACGGCCCCTCCGCCTCCGGATACGGCGCCAGGTTCCGCCGCACCTCCTCCCAATGCGCGCGCCGCTCGGCGTCCACGCCCAGCACGCGCGATCCCTCCAGCATCGCGTCCAGCAAAAACTCCGTCAGCGCGAGATCGATGATGCAGTCGCGATTCAACCGGTAGTCCACCGTCGCGCCCCAGTTCTCCGGCGACACCGTCGGGACGATGTGATACTTCCCGTCCGCGCCCTTCTTCACGAATGCCGTCAGGAACTCCGCCGCCGCGCGCAGCATCGGATACACGCGCCGCAGATACTCTTTGTCGAGCGTGTAGAGATACTGCCACCACAAACTCTGCACCGTCCAGGGCGTCTCACAGATCTCGTATCCCCACGGCGGCGCCGGATACGGATTGACGTTGCTGGGAACCGGATACGCCGTGTGCGGGAAATACGCCCCCGGCAGCCCGAACTGCACACGCGCGTTCCACTCCGCCATCGGCATCAGGTTCTCCACCAGCCGCGTGTACGGCTCGTGCTGCTCCACGTGATTGCTCGCCAGCACGCCCCACCACACCTGCTGCGTGTTGTAGTTCATGTGGTAGTCGCCGTGCCACGCCGTCCCGATCCGCCCGCTCGTCCAGTTGCCGAACAACCCCGGCGCCACCACGCCCGGCTTCAGACAGCACGCCAGGAAATACTGGTTGTGATACCAGATCGCCTCCAGTTCCCTGTCTTCCAGCTCCACCGCCGACGCCGCCCAGAACCGCGCCCACTCCTGCTCGGACTCCCGCCTGAACTCCTCCGGCGGGAACGCCTTGATTCGCGCCGCCTCGCGCTTCGCCATCAGGTCCGAGTCCCCGGCCTCGCGCTTCGTGTACAGCAGAACATCCAACCTCAGCTTCTGCTCAACGCCGCTCCTGAAGAACACGCGCCGGCGGCGCGCGTCAGATGGCTCGGCCTTCCAGGACCCCGCGAGGACGCCGTGCAGAGTGAAGTCGCCGTCTTTGTCCGTCCGCGGAGGCTTGGGCTGTGCCGCCGTCGGAGCAGTCGCCGGAAAGGCCTGGCGGCACGTGAACGTGTTGCCCTCGCTCGACAGCTCAGGCTCCGGCAACTGGGCCTCCGCTTCAAAGTTCGGGTAATACCCAACCGACACAATCGGGGCCGGCCCGTCGCTGCTCACCGAAATATGCCCGTGCTCCCTGCTGACAAAGCATGTCAACACTACCGGCCGCACCCTGCCCCGCAAATCATCCCACTCCAGCCGCACTGTCAGAACGCCCGTGGCGATGTCCAGCTCCTGCGACACCAAGCGCACCATCCGCGAATCCCAATGCAGCCAAACAATCCCGCAAGGCCAAGGCCGCGGCCACGGCTTGCGATACGACGACTGCACCGCCACCGAATACTCGCGAAAAAACTCGATGTTCGATTCGAGATGCGTCATCAAGGGCTGCCCGCTCCGCTTGGCCTCCTCGCCCGCGCGTTCCCACAGAGCCAGCACCTCGCGGAACGGCTTCAAGTGCGCGACATGCTCCTCACTCACACGAATGTCCCACGAATCGTTTTTCCCGATGTGCAGCCCCAGCGCATCCGGCCGGACAGTGACGCAGACCCCGATGTCCCCGTTCCCCAGCAGCATCCCCTCGAAAAAATCGGGAGTCGGCTGTGTCTTCACAATCCCGTGCCGCCGCGCAATCGTCAACGCATCGAGCCCCGCCGAACCGCCCTGCATTCCCACTGCCGCACCCGCACTCGTCCCAAGAAACGCCCGCCGCGTAGCCTTCATCTTTAGCTCCGTTGCACAGCCGTAGCATAGCCTTCAGGCCGTGCGCGCCCAATTCTATCAGCGCAGCAGCTCAAACGTGCGCGTCCCCAGCCACCTCGCGAACGATCATGTCATCGACCCGCTTCCCGGCGGCCGTTGCTCGGCGAGCATCCTCCTGGCTCGGCTCTTCCGGACCTCCAGGGCGCCGGAAGCGAACCGCGTACGGTGTCAGCCAGACCGCTGAGACAGATTCGTCATGAAGAGACTCATCGAGATCTGCGCAGGAATCGGCCGGGACGCTCAGGTTGTGGGTGAGGAGGCAGGGGCGATCATGGAGCGCCAGCAACGGTTTCAGAGCCTTTTCCGCCGCCTGCCGCAAAACGCACCCGCTCGCCGGCTCCGGCGCCCCCTTGTGGATGAGCTGCAACCAGACGGTGTACGGCGCGGGACAAAACACCCGGTGGAACTTCGACCCCGGCGTCTCGACGGGCGGGATTCCGCCGGTCAACACGGCCTGGACCTGGAGTCACGACAACATCGGGACCGCCGCTCTGGGCAGGATTCCGTACCTGAACCCGGCCGCATTTGTCCACCCCCGAACATGTCCTTCGGCGACACCCTGCGCCAGATGTCCAGCCTGCGCGCGCCGTGGACGGCGAACGAGGACCTGGCGCTCGTGAAGAACTTTTCGCTGGCGGAGAAGGTCGGCCTGGAGATCAGGACATCCGCGTCGAACGCGCCGAATCGTGTCCAGTTCGGCTCTCCCAGCACGACGCGCAACAGCGCCGACTTCGGCAGAATCACCGGGCAGGGCAACAGCCCTCGCAACGTTCAGCTCGGAGCAAGGATCTCGTTCTGATAGAGCGAGCAACAGCCGCCATGCCCGAGAACTCACCGATGACGTCACGCCGCGGCTTTTGGGGCCGCGCCTCAACAATAACAGCGGCCGCCGGGCTCCCCGCGGCCGCCGCGCAGAAATCGATCCGGCCGGGATTGACAGCACGCTCCGCCTCGCAGGTTGTGGGAGCGAATGACCGCATTCGTCTCGGCATGATCGGCATGGGCGGGGGACGGACCACTATGGCTCCACGTGGAGGCCGGCGCAAGATGCAGTCAAAGACACAATCGCCTCCGGCGCGATCGGCTCAGCCTGGCGTCTTCGCGGCATGACCGGGCGCAACGGCCCGGGCGATCCCAAATAGTCCTCATTCGCCGCGTGGCTTGCCGATCCGGCGCAGAGCGGCGGCGGAGCATTGATGGACTTCGGCTGCTATCAGGTCTTGTGGAGCCTCTTCTTGAAAGGAATGCCCGAAAGCGTCTGCGCGGCCGTGCAGCATCTCAAGCTTGAAATCTTCCCCAAGGTCGGCGATCACGCATTGATCGTTCTCAACTACGAGGACGGCATGGCGCTGCTCGAGGCAAGCTGGGATCTCCCGCCCGCCCGGCGCCTCGGCGACGAAATCTACGGCACGCAGGGCGGCATTGTCGGCAACACCATTCGGAAAACAGGTAGCGTTGGCGGCGGAGCTCGCGGCGCTCAGCAAACCGGCGATCCGATCGCCGCCACGCCGCTGCCGCCGGAGCGATCCGAGCCCATCGCCTGCATGGTCGGCCGCCTTCGCAACAACCAGCCGCTCGACGGGCCATCAGACCTTGACCTCAATGTCGCCGTGCAGGAAGCGCTCGAAGCGGCTAAGATGTCCGTCAAGACTGGCCGGGCCGTCACACTGCCATGGAAGTAAGCGCCGCCCGCAGCCGTCGAGGAGGCGAGAGACATGAAGAAGCGGTTTCGTTATTCCGCCGCGGTTCTCGCGGCCGCGGGCGGTCTCTTGATCGCCTTCAACACTATGACGGCGCAAGACCCCGCCGCGAATGCCCCCAAAGAACTGCTGTTCACCCCCGTCAAAATCGACGGCCCCGTCCACGACCCCGCCCGCCACACCTTCTGGTTCGGCCCCTTCGCCGAATGCTCCTCAGTCCTCGACATCAACGGCGACGGCAAGCTCGACATCGCCGCAGGCCGCAACTACTACCTCGCGCCCGATTGGAAGAAGTACGCGGACTACCGCGACGGCGCGGCGACGAACGGCCCCGACGTCGACGACAACTACGAGGGCACGATGGACGTCAACAACGACGGCCGCCCGGACGTCCTCAGCTCGGGCTGGATGCTGAAGCAAGGCGTCTTCTGGTACGAAAACCCCGGCAAAGTGGGCGAAAAGTGGAAGTCCCACACCATCCACCTCGCCGAAGGTCTCGAAGGGATGGTGATCGGCAACCTCGCCGGGCGCGACGGCAAAGACGTCCTCATCAACTACTTCGCGCGCCGCCCCGGCCGCGGGCTCATCTGGTATGAACACCTCGACCAGGCGCCGTGGTTCAGAGAGCACGTCCTCGGACCGGAGAATGTCGGAGTCAGCCACGGCGGCGGCATCGGCGATATCAACGGCGACGGCCGCGACGACGTCGTGACCACGAGCGGCTGGTTCGAGTCGCCGCCGCGCCCCACCCAGGACAAGTGGATCTGGCATCCCGACTACCAGTTCTCCGCATACGGCGCGGGCGGAAGGCCAGGCGGCGCTGGACTCCCCATCCTCGTCACCGACGCCAACGAGGACGGCCTGAACGACATCATCATCGGCTCCGATCACGGCTACGGCCTCGCCTGGTACGAGCAGAAACTCGTGAGCGGCCAGCGCACCTTCCAACTGCACTGGATCGAAACCAACTACCCGACCTTCCACACGATGGCGCTCGCCGATCTCGACGGCGACGGCAAGGCCGAGCTCATCACCGGCAAACAACTGCTTGCGCACAACGGCGGAGATGTCGGAGCGCTCGAGCCCTCGTTCGTGTTCTACTACACGATCAACAAAGGCCGCTTCCAGCGCCACATCCTTTCATACAGCCACCTTGAGCCCTATTTCGATCCTGGCTACAAGGGCCCGCCGCCGGACTTCGTCATCGGCGTCGGCATGAGGCTCAGCGTCGCCGACCTCGACGGAAACGGCCGCCAGGATATCGTCGTCGCATGCCGCAGCGGCCTCTACGTCTTCTTCAACAAGGGCTACACCGGGCGCTCGCGCGGCCGCAATCCGCTCCCCGATCGCAACAGCTATCCCGGCAACGTCGTCTGGGACGCCCCGCGCGCCGCCGCGCAACCCGACGCGCAAGGCTTCATTACGCTGTTCAACGGGAGGGACCTCACCGGCTGGCAACGTGGAACGAACTGGGCCGTGGAAGACGGCGTCCTCACCTTGAAGGACCGCACGGACCGCCAGGAGCACAACGACAATTACCTCTGGACCGACCGCCAGTACGGCGACTTCATCCTCGACCTCGAATTCAAGGTCACGCAGGGAACCAACAGCGGAGTCTTCCTGCGCACGTCGGACACGAAGGATCCCGTGCAAACCGGCCTCGAGATTCAAGTCGCGACTCTCCCGCCAGGCCGCCCGCTCGCCAGGGGTAGCGTCGGCGGCATCTACGACCTCGTCCCGCCGCGAGTGAATGCGCTGAAGCCCGACGACTGGAACCGCTACACGATCACCTGCCAGGGGCCGAAGATCTCCGTCGTGTTGAACGGGCAGCTCGTGAGCGAAGCGGATCTCGATCAATGGACGCAACCGCGGATCAACCCCGACGGCACACCCAATAAATTCACGCGGGCGATGAAGGATTTCGCGCGCACCGGCTTCGTCGGCTTGCAGGATCACGGCACGCCCGTGTGGTATCGCAACATCAGAATCAAGCCGCTCCGTCCTGTCCCGGCAAAGGAATGACAATGTTAACCTGCACCGAAGCGGGGCAGGACCGTGTCCTGCGGCGGACTCTCAGTCCGCCCCGCGCCGGTTGTCACATCGCATCCCGCACAAGACGCCTACGAAAGGAACTCCAGTGAAACTCCATCTCTATCTGCTGACCATATTCCTCGGCGTGGTGCTCGCCGTGCACCTCGCGATGAACGGAAAAGTGGGCGCGGTCATGAGTAACCCGCGCGTCGCGAACGCCGTGTTCTGGCTGATCGGCGCGGCGGGCGCCGCGATCATCGGACTCACCGGCTGGCGCAGTGGAGCCCTCGCGCCACTGGCCCAGGTGAATCCGCTGCTCCTCACTGCGGGATTGTTGGGCGCCTCGCTCGTCTTCGCCATCGCCTGGCTGATTCCAATCGTCGGAGCCGGCCCTGTCATGATCACGCTGCTCGCCGGCCAGGTCATCGGAGGACTCGTGATGTCCCACTACGGCTGGCTCGGCTCGCCGGTGGAGCGCATCACGTTCACCAAGCTCGCCGGTGTAGCGATCATGATCGCCGGAGTCGTCCTCGCGACGTTCAAGAAGTAGGAACCTCTCATGAAGAAACTGAAGCTGGGCTCATCGGAAGTCGAAGTCAGCGCGCTGTGCATCGGATCGGACGCCATCGGCAGCAAGGTCGATCGCGAGACATCGTTCCGCCTCTTCGACCGCTTCCGCGAGGCTGGAGGCGCCTTCATCGACACGGCCAACTTCTATTCGGCCTGGGCGCCCGGCTGCGTGGGAGGAGAAGCCGAAACCACGATCGGCCATTGGATGAAGGACCGCGGTTGCCGCAGCGAAATGGCGATCGCCTCGAAGCTCGGATTCGACTACCCCGGCTGCGACGGCGGCCTCACCGCCGCCGAAATCGAGCGCGAGTGCGAGAAGAGCCTGCGCCGCCTCCAAACAGACCGGCTCGATCTTTACTATGCCCACCGCGACGACCCCGCCACGCCGCTCGAAGAGACCATGAGAGCGTTCGACCGCCTCATCCGCGCCGGAAAGGTCCGCGCCATCGCAGCGAGCAACCTCCCCGTCTGGCGTATCGCCGAAGCCAACGCCTTCAGCCGCCTCCAGGGCTTGGCCGGCTATTGCGCCGTCCAGCAGCGCTACACCTACTTCCGCCCGCGCCACGGAGCGGACTTCGGCCCGCAGATCTGCATCAACGACGATCTGAAATCCTACTGCCGCGCGAAAGGCATGACGCTGATCGGCTACTCCGTCCTCCTCCAGGGCGCTTACACGAGAGAGGACCGCCCCGTCCCCGCTCAATACGCCGGCCCCGACGCGCAAGCCCGCCTCGAAGTCCTCCGCCAGGTCGCCGCCGAAGCCGGCGCAACGCTCAACCAGGTCATCATCGCCTGGCTGCGCCAAAGCGACCCGCCCGTCCTCCCCATCATCGCCGCCAGCCGCCTCGAACAGCTCAACGAGATCCTCGCGGCCCTGGACTTGACCCTCTCGCCCGATCAAGTCGCAAGGCTCGACACGGCCGGCAACCCGGACATCAAGCAAGCCTGGCTGCGGTAAGTGGAGACTTCTGCGCCGCACATTCGAGCAATCGCAACCTTGCCAGCACCCCGATTTCGATCTCGGATAACCGCGCGATGCCGGCATCGTCGCTCATGACGGCGGTAGCGCCGCCTCGGATTGCGGTCGCGGCCTGCAAAGCGCCGGGCGTGCGAAACCCGTATTGCGCCCGGATGCGCGAGGCCGTATCGGCGCTCGCCAGGTCGGGCGCCACCCACTCCAGATTCGGGAAGCTGGATCACAGCGCGGCGTAGCCGCAACCAAACAGTGATGGCGTTTCCGATCTCGTAG